>NZ_JBIMQP010000002.1:0-577908 GCF_043945315.1 Enterobacter cloacae complex sp. 2024EL-00227 | reverse complement strand
CGCCTTACCCGGCCTACGGGAGCCGAGTGTAGGCCGGGTAAGGCGTAGCCGCCACCCGGCAATTACCGCCGACCTAACGGCACCACCAGCGGCGTTCCCGCCACCGGATCGTCAATAATCATGCAGCGCATACCGTAGATCCGCGCGATCAGCTCCGGCGTGACAATCTCCTTCGGCGCGCCCTGGGCCACAATCTCCCCGTCGCGCAAGGCAATCAGGTGCGTGGCGTAACGGCACGCCTGGTTTAAATCGTGCAGCACCGCCGCCAGGGTGTAGCCCTGCGTGCGGTTCAGCTCGCTAAGCAGCTCCAGCAGGTCAATCTGATGGCTGATGTCCAGCCAGGTTGTCGGCTCGTCCAGCAGCATGATCGACGTTTCCTGCGCCAGCACCATCGCAATCCACGCCCGCTGACGCTGGCCGCCGGAGAGGGTGTCCACGCTCTGCTGGGCGAGATCGGTGATGCCCGTCGCCTCCATCGCGCGGTTCACCGCCTCGTCGTCCTCTTTACGCCAGCGGGTAAACAGCGGCTGGTGCGGGTAGCGCCCGCGCGAGACCAGCTCCTGCACCGTGATGTCCCCCGGCGTGGTGGCGTTTTGCGCCAGCAGCCCGATGCGCCTGGCCACTTCTTTGCTGGCGAAGCGCTGGATCTGCTCCCCGTCCAGTAAGACACTGCCCTCCACCGGCGTCATCAGGCGGCTCAGCGTGCGCAGCAGGGTCGATTTTCCGCAGCCGTTCGGGCCGATAATCGCCGTGAAGTGGCCGTCCGGAATGGCGACGGATAAATCGCGGGCAACGATTTTTTTGCCGTAGCCGAGGGTGAGATGTTCGCCGCGCAAGCGGGTGATTGAATCTGTCATTTCTTGCGTGACTCCTGAACGAGCAAGACGATAAGGTAAATGCCGCCGAGGCTGACGGTCACCACGCCCACCGGAAGCTGGTATGGCATAAACAGCCGCTGGGCGCAGAGATCGGCGGCCAGCAGTAACAGCGCGCCGCACAGCGCCGCCTGAGTTAATCCCCAGCGCGCCGTCCCGCTTAGACGTCGTGCGATATGCGGCGCAACAAGGGCGATAAACGAGATCGGCCCGGCGATGGCGGTAGACGCTGCGGTCAGCAAGACCGCCACCAGCATCAGCATCAGGCGCGAGCGCTCGACGCTCACGCCCAGCGCGCAGGCGCTGTCGTCGCCCATCTCCATCAGCCGCATGCGTCGCACCAGCAGCAGCGCGCCGATAAACATCAGCACAATCAGCGGCGCGGCGGGCCAGGTTTTGCCCCACGTCAGGCCGTTGAGAGAACCTGCGTACCACAGCCCGGCGGAAAGCGCCGTTTCCAGCGAGGCCTGCAGCAGCAGCCAGGTATTGAAGGCCATCAGCATCGCACGGATGCCGATACCGATAATGATCAGCCGGAAGGTGTCGATGCCGTTGCGCCAGGCCAACAGCCAGATAACCAGCGACGTCAGAATGCCGCCCGCCATCGCCGTGAAGGTAATGGCCGTCAGGTGCTGGCCGAACAGCACCATCGCCACCAGCACGCCGCTCCAGGCCCCGGTATTGAGGCCCATCACGTCCGGGCTGCCGAGCGGGTTGCGCATCAGCGACTGGAATATCGCGCCGCTGACGCCAAGCGCCGCGCCGACCAGGATTGCCATCGCCACGCGCGGCAGTCGCCACTCGGTGACCACCATGGTGATGTTACGCGGCGCGTTGCCGGTGAGAGCGTGAAAGACCTGCGCGAAATCAAGCGTTACGGCACCGCTTTGCAGGCTCCAGACCGCCAGCAGCAGACTGGCGACGACCAGCAGGGAGACGCTGGTGACTAAACGCCGGGACGGGGCCCTCATGCGCCACCTCCGCGTTTACGGCGCACCAGGAAAATCAGCACCGGCGCGCCGATAAAGGCGCTGACCACCGAGACGCGCAGTTCACCCGGCACCAGCAGGCGGCCCAGCACGTCGGCAAACAGCAGCAGGGCAGGCGTCGCCAGCAGCGTCACCGGCAGGGACCAGCGGTGATCCGCCCCCACCAGCCAGCGCGCCATGTGCGGCATCATCAGGCCGATAAAGGCGATCGGCCCGACCACGGCGGTCGCGCTGCCGCACAGCACGGTGATGGCCAACAGGCCAATCAGCTGCGTGCGCGCGACGCGGTTGCCGAGCGCGGTGGCGGTGTCGCTGCCGAGGCTCAGGCTGTTCAGCGCCCGGCTTAACGACAGCGCTACGGCGGCGGCAATCATCACCGGGATCGCCACCACTTTCAGCGTTTCAAGAGTGCGGATATCCAGCGAACCGGCCTGCCAGAAGCGCAGCTGGTCGTAAACGTCCGGGTTGAGCAGGGCGATGCCGTTGGACAAGCCTTCCAGCACCGCGGCAAGCGCCACGCCCGCCAGCGTCAGGCGTACCGGGCTCAGCTGTCCGCCGCCCTGGCTGCCGGTAAACGCGACCACCAGCGAGGCGGCCAGCGCGCCGCAGAAGGCCATTACCAGCTGCTCAGACGGAGAGGTGAAGCCGAACAGCGCCGCGCCCAGCACGATGGCAAAGCTGGCGCCGGCGTTCACGCCGAGAATGCCGGGGTCCGCCAGCGGGTTGCGGGTGAGGGTTTGCATCAGGGCACCGGCAAGGCCGAGCGCGCCGCCGGCCAGCAGCCCGGCAAGGGTGCGGGGCAGGCGGGCGTCGAGCACGATGGTGCAGTCGGCGCTCTGACAGGTTCCGGAGAGAGCATCAACAATAACGGACGCGGGCAGCGATTTAGCGCCGACCAGTAGGCTGAGTGCAATCGCAAGGATTAGCAGTAGCAATAATACGGGCACGGCAATGGCGCGCACCGCAGAAGAGGAAAACGACATAGCAACATCCATGATTTGATAATGATAGTGATTATCGTTATCTATCTTATTTGGCTATGTTAGCATGTGCGCCCATGGAATGGGTAGAATTACACTCAAGGCTTTGTCATGAATCAAAAATCCTGGCTGCTCAACCTCAGCCTGCTTAAAACGCACCCGGCGTATCGCGCCGTGTTTATTGCCCGCTTTATCTCCATTTTGTCCCTCGGTTTGCTTGGTGTGGCCGTGCCGGTACAGATCCAGACGATGACCCACTCCAGCTGGCTGGTAGGGCTATCCGTCACCTTAACCGGCGGGGCGATGTTTATCGGCCTGATGGTCGGCGGCGTGCTGGCGGACCGCTACGAGCGTAAAAAGCTGATCCTGTTGGCGCGCGGCACCTGCGGCGTGGGCTTTATCGGGCTGTGTCTGAACGCCATGCTCCCTGAGCCGTCGCTGATGGTCATTTATGCCCTCGGGCTGTGGGACGGCTTCTTCGCCTCGTTAGGCGTGACGGCGCTGCTGGCGGCGACGCCCGCGCTGGTCGGGCGCGAGAACCTGATGCAGGCGGGGGCGATCACCATGCTCACCGTGCGCCTCGGCTCGGTGATTTCGCCGATGGTGGGCGGCCTGCTGCTGGCAACCGGCAACGTGGCGTGGAACTACGGCCTGGCCGCGGCGGGGACGTTTATCACCACGCTGACGCTGCTGCGCCTGCCGCTGCTGCCACCTCCGCCGCAGCCGCGCGAGCATCCGCTGAAGTCCCTGATGGCCGCGATTCGTTTCCTGTTCAGCAACCCGCTGATTGGCGGGATTGCGCTGCTCGGCGGCCTGCTGACGATGGCGAGCGCGGTGCGCGTGCTCTACCCGGCGCTGTCGGGCGAGTGGCAGATGAGCGCCTCGGAAATAGGCATTCTCTACGCCGCCATTCCGCTCGGTGCGGCCTGCGGGGCGCTCACCAGCGGCAACCTGGCCCAGAGCGCGCGGCCGGGGTTGATTATGCTGCTTGCCACGCTGGCCTCGTTTATCGCCATTGGCTTCTTCAGCCTGATGCCGGTCTGGGCGCTGGGGGTGATGTGTCTGGTGATCTTCGGCTGGCTGAGCGCCATCAGCTCGCTGCTGCAGTACACCCTGATCCAGACCCAGACGCCGGAAGGAATGCTCGGGCGCATTAACGGCCTGTGGACCGCGCAGAACGTCACGGGCGATGCCATTGGCGCGGCGATCCTCGGCGGGCTGGGGGCAATAATGACCCCGGCGGCGTCGGCGAGCAGCAGCGGGTTTGTGTTAGCAATGGTTGGTGTGATCTTATTGGTGGCGCTGGTGGAATTGCGCCGGTTCAGGCAGGAGAGTGTGGTGACCTTGTAGGTCGGGTAAGGCGGAGCCGCCACCCGACAAAACGCCCGGCGGCGCTGCGCTTACCGGGCCTACGGGGAACGTGCCTGTTATTTAAACATCGCATTCAAACGCTGCAACACCAGCATCGCGCTGTAATAATCCAGGCGGAACGTCTCGGTTCCCAACGCCCATACGCGCTTGTTTTTTACCGACGGCAGGTGCGCCAGCAGCGGGTTAGCGTAAATCGCCGCCACGTCTTTCTCGTCGCCGGCAAACACAAACAGCCCTTCGCCGTTCAGCCCCGTCGCCAGGTTTTCACCGCCCAGCTGGATAATGTCGTGGCGCTTGCCCTGGCTTGTTGAGGTCTGCAACCCGGCAGGCAGGTCCGCCAGCGTAAAGCCCAGCTGGTGCAGCAGCTTGCCCTGCGCCGATTCCGTGGTCCACAGGTTGGCGGAATGCGCGGCGGCGGTGTAGACGATGGCGTTCACCGGCTGCGGCGGCAGCGTCATCTGCTGTTTCACCTGCGCGAGCTGTTTATCAAACGCGGCAATGCGCTCTGCGGCCTGCTTTTCGTGTCCGGTGATCTCGCCCAGCTGGGTCAGCAGCGCCTGCCAGCTCTTGTCGTCGTAGTTGATGATAAGCGTCGGCGCAATGGCGGAAAGCTGATCGTACAGCGCCAGCGCGGAATCCCCGCCGGTGGCGCTGATCAAAATCAGGTCAGGCATTTGCGCGGCCACCGCTTCAGCGCTCGGCTCGCCGATATACAGCCGGGCAACCTTGCGCTGCTTCGCGATATCGCCCCACTGGCGCAGGAAACCCTGTCCATCCGCTACGCGGTTGTTCGGCGTGGTCGCGCCGCTGGCGACGACCGGTGCGTCAATGGCCAACAGGGAGCCGGTTAAGGTCACGCTGGTGGAGACAATGCGCGTCGGTTTGCTCTCAAGCGTGTGAACGCCACGGCTGTCGGTCACCTGACGGGGCCAGTCGGCGGCAGCGGCTGAGGTAAGTCCTAAAACAAAAAGTGATAATAAAAGCAGGGGATTACGGAAAACGGCAGGGAATTTCACAGCACGGGATCCTGTTTTTGTTGGAGATAATGCTTCTCATTTTCATATTTGCCGCAACGGGATGCAAGCTTTTGTCGCACAAGTTATTTGCCCGACGGTTGACAGCGAAGCGATGTGGGATTAGGTTAGCCGACGAAAATATAAATGATAATCATTATTGCTTCTTTTATCATTTTGAGGAGGATGATATGGATACGTCCCTGGCTGAGGAAGTTCAGCACGCCGCAACCACGCTGGAATCAGACCGTTTTTTCTTTATGTCGCCTTACCGCAGCTTTACCACGTCCGGCTGCTTTGCCCGCTTCAGTGAACCCGCCGTCGGCGGTGACGATCCGGCGGGTCGCTTCCAGCAAAAATTAGCCCAGGCCTTCCGCACGGCAAAAGCCAGCGGTATTGCTCACCCGGTGATGGTGGGGGCGATCCCGTTCGACACCCGCAAGCCCTCGTCGCTGTTTATTCCGCAACGCTGGGAGACCTTTTCCCGTCCCGCACGTCAGCAGTCCGCACGCTATTTTTCCGGCGCGCAGGCCCTGAAGGTGGCACAACGCGCCGAGATCCCGCCGCAGCCCGTCTTCGAAGAGATGGTCGCTCGCGCCGCGTCGCTGACCGCCACGCCGCAGGTGAACAAGGTGGTCCTGTCGCGCCTGATTGATATCGCGACCGACAAACGCCTGGACAGCGGCGCTCTGATGGAGCGCCTGATCGCCCAGAACCCGGCGAGCTTCAACTTCCACGTGCCGCTGGAAGACGGCGGGGTGCTGCTGGGCGCCAGCCCGGAGCTGCTGCTGCGCAAAGAGGGGGCGCACTTTAGCTCGCTTCCGCTGGCGGGCTCCGCGCGCCGTCAGCCTGACGATGTGCTGGATCGCGAGGCGGGCAACAAGCTGCTGGCCTCCGAAAAGGACCGTCACGAGCACGACCTGGTCACCCAGGCGATGAAGGCCATTCTGGCACCGCGCAGCCACCATCTCAGCATGCCTGATTCTCCTCAACTGATTACCACGCCGACGCTGTGGCATCTGGCAACGCCGGTAGAAGGCGAGGCGCGTGAAAACGAGAACGCCCTGACGCTGGCCTGCCTGCTGCACCCGACCCCGGCGCTGAGCGGCTTCCCGCATCAGGCGGCGAAAGAGCTGATTGCCGAGCTGGAGCCGTTCGACCGCGAGCTGTTCGGCGGCATCGTTGGCTGGTGCGACAGCGAAGGCAACGGCGAGTGGGTGGTGACCATCCGCTGCGCGCGTCTTCGCGAAAATACCGTTCGCCTGTTTGCCGGCGCGGGCATTGTGCCTGCCTCCTCCCCGGTGGGCGAGTGGCGCGAGACGGGCGTGAAGCTCTCCACCATGCTTAACGTGTTTGGTTTGCACTAAGGAAGACTCATGACCATTCCCTTTACCCGCTGGCCTGAGGATTTTGCCCGCCGCTACCGTGAAAAAGGCTACTGGCAGGATCTGCCGTTGACCCACATCCTGACGGATCACGCGGACAGCGATGCGATGGCGATTATCGATGGCGATCGCCACATTACCTACCGCGCGCTGAATCAGGCCGTAAGCAACCTGGCCTCAGCCCTTCAGGCGCGTGGGCTGCAGCGCGGCGAGACGGCGCTGGTGCAGCTTGGCAACGTGGCCGAGTTCTACATGACCTTCTTCGCGCTGCTGCAAATCGGCGTCGCGCCGGTGAACGCGCTCTTTAGCCATCAGCGAAGCGAACTCAACGCCTACGCGGCGCAGATCAAACCCGCCGTGCTGATCGCCGATCGCGACCACGCGCTGTTTGCGGGCGATGACTTCCTCAACGCTTTCGTGGGTGAACACCGTTCGGTACGCGTCATCCTGCTTCGCGGTGACGGGGGCGAGCATGCGCTGGAGGCGGCGATTACCCGCCCGGCGGACAATTTTATTGCCAACCCGACGCCCGCCGACGAGGTGGCGTTTTTCCAGCTCTCCGGCGGCAGCACCGGCACGCCGAAGCTGATCCCGCGAACGCACAACGACTATGACTACAGCATTCGTCGCAGCAACGAGATCTGCGGCATTACCGCCGAAACGCGTTACCTGAACGCGCTCCCTGCGGCGCACAACTACGCCATGAGCTCGCCGGGGTCGTTAGGCGTCTTTACCGCGGGCGGCTGCGTGGTGCTGGCGAACGATCCGAGCGCCACGCTCTGCTTCCCGCTGATTGAACAGCATCAGATTAACGTCACCTCGCTGGTGCCGCCTGCCGTCAGCCTCTGGCTGCAGGCGATTGCCGACGGGGCGGACAGCGCGCAGCTTAAATCACTGAAGCTGCTGCAGGTGGGCGGCGCGCGCCTTTCCGCCACGCTCGCGGCGCGTATTCCGGCGGAAATTGGCTGCCAGCTGCAGCAGGTGTTCGGCATGGCGGAAGGGCTGGTGAACTACACCGCGCTCGACGACGCCCCGGAACGCATCATCAACACCCAGGGCCGCCCGATGTGCCCGGACGACGAAGTGTGGGTCGCGGACGAGCACGGCAACCCGCTGCCGCGTGGGGAGGTCGGACGCCTGATGACGCGCGGCCCGTACACCTTCCGCGGCTATTTCAACAGCCCGGAACACAACGCCAGCGCCTTCGACGCCGACGGCTTTTACTGCTCCGGGGATCTGATCGCCATTGACGAGCAGGGCTACATCACCGTGCAGGGGCGCGAGAAAGATCAGATCAACCGCGGCGGCGAAAAGATTGCCGCCGAAGAGATCGAAAACCTGCTGCTGCGCCACGAAGCGGTGATCCACGCCGCACTGGTGAGCATGGAGGACAGCCTGCTGGGCGAAAAAAGCTGTGCGTATCTGGTGGTGAAACAGCCCCTGCGCGCGGTCGAGGTGCGTCGCTTCCTGCGCGAGCAGGGAGTCGCCGAATTTAAGCTGCCGGACCGCGTGGAGAGCGTGGATGCGCTCCCGCTGACGCCGGTCGGCAAAGTTGATAAGAAACAGTTGCGCCTGTGGCTTGCTGAACGCGCCCGGGGCTGAGGAAAAGAGTATGGCCATTCCAAAATTAACCGCTTACGCGCTGCCGACCGCCGCAGAGTTGCCGACCAGCAAGGTGAACTGGGCGTTTGAGCCCGAGCGCGCCGCGCTGCTGATCCACGATATGCAGGAGTATTTCCTGAACTTCTGGGGCGAAAATAGCGACATGATGCAGCAGGTAGTAGCGAACATCGCCAGACTGCGCGCGTACTGCAAAGAACACAATATCCCGGTGTACTACACCGCGCAGCCGAAAGAGCAGAGCGATGAAGACCGCGCCCTGCTGAACGACATGTGGGGGCCGGGCCTCACCCGCTCGCCGGAGCAGCAGCGCATCGTTGCCGAGCTGGCGCCGGATGAAGCGGACACGGTGCTGGTGAAGTGGCGCTACAGCGCGTTCCACCGCTCGCCGCTGGAGCAGATGCTGAAGGAGACGGGGCGCAACCAGCTGTTGATTACCGGCGTTTACGCCCACATCGGCTGCATGACCACCGCCACCGACGCCTTTATGCGCGACATTAAGCCGTTCTTCATTGCCGACGCGCTGGCGGACTTCACCCGCGACGAGCACCTGATGTCGCTGAACTACGTGGCTGGACGTTCTGGCCGCGTGGTGATGACCGACGAGCTGCTGCCGTCCGTTCCGGCCTCGAAGGCCGCGCTGCGCGCGCTGATCCTGCCGCTGCTGGACGAGTCCGACGAGCCGATGGATGATGAAAACCTGATCGACTACGGTCTGGATTCAGTACGGATGATGGCGCTCGCCGCCCGCTGGCGCAAAGTGCACGGCGATATCGACTTCGTGATGCTGGCAAAAAATCCAACAATCGACGCCTGGTGGGCGCTGCTCTCCCGCGAGGTGAAGTAATGGGATTTGATTTCACCGGCAAAACCGTCTGGGTCACGGGCGCGGGGAAGGGGATTGGCTACGCGACCGCACTGGCGTTTGCCGAAGCCGGCGCGCAGGTGACCGGGTTCGATTTGGCCTTCCCGCAGAATGACTATCCGTTTGCCACCGAAACGCTGGACGTGGCGGATGCCGGGCAGGTGCATGAGGTGTGCGGGCGCGTGCTGGCTTCGCTCGACCGCCTTGACGTGCTGGTCAACGCGGCGGGCATTCTGCGCATGGGGGCGACGGACCAGCTCTCGCAGGAGGACTGGCAGCAGACCTTCGCGGTCAACGTCGGCGGTGCGTTCAACCTGTTCCAGCAGACGATGGGCCAGTTCCGCCGTCAGCAGGGCGGGGCGATTGTTACCGTGGCGTCCGACGCGGCGCACGCGCCGCGCATCGGCATGAGCGCCTATGGCGCATCGAAAGCGGCGCTGAAAAGCCTGGCCCTGACCGTCGGGCTGGAGCTGGCGGGCAGCGGCGTGCGCTGTAACCTGGTGTCGCCGGGCTCAACGGATACCGATATGCAGCGCACCCTGTGGAAAAGCGACGATGCGGAGCAGCAGCGCATTCGCGGCTTCGGCGAGCAGTTTAAGCTCGGTATCCCGCTGGGCAAAATTGCCCGTCCGCAGGAGATAGCTGCGACCGTGCTGTTCCTTGCCTCCGATGCCGCCAGCCACATCACCCTGCAGGATATCGTGGTGGACGGCGGCTCCACGCTGGGGGCGTAAATGATCTGGAAACGTCATTTATCGCTTGAGGAGCTGAACGCCACCAGCGTGAATACCCTGGTGGCGAACCTGGGCATCGTCTATACCCGCCTCGGGGATGACGCGCTGGAAGCGGAGATGCCGGTGGATGCGCGTACCCATCAGCCGTTTGGCCTGCTGCACGGCGGGGCGTCGGCGGCGCTGGCGGAAACGCTTGGCTCAATGGCCGGATTTCTGATGACCCGCGACGGGCAGAGCGTGGTGGGCACGGAGCTGAACGCCACGCATCATCGGGCGGTATCCCACGGCAAGGTTCGCGGCGTGTGTCAGCCGCTGCATCTTGGGCGTTCGAGCCAGAGCTGGGAGATTGGGGTCTTCGACGAGCAGGGGCGGCGGTGCTGTACCTGCCGGTTAAGCACGATGGTGCTGGGCTAACTCAGATCAAAGTGATCGGCTTAACACTGTGGTGAAAATCTCTGGTTTGACCACGCATTATTGCGTTTCAAAGTTGTTAAATTTTTCCGGTTGTTCTAGAAACAAAATGTAACATCTCACTGTTTCACGACAACGGACAACAACTATGAACAACTCAGGGAAATACCTTACATGGGCAGGGCTCTCCGTTGTGGGAGCTTTTGCCCTGGGCTATATCGCCCTCAACCGGGGAGAGCAGATCAACGCGCTCTGGATCGTCGTTGCCTCGGTCTGCGTTTACCTGATCGCCTATCGTTTTTATGGCCGCTATATCGCCAGGAACGTCCTGGGCGTTGATGCAACGCGCATGACGCCTGCCGTCCGCCATAACGACGGGCTGGACTATGTGCCGACCGACAAGAAAGTGCTGTTCGGTCACCATTTTGCGGCGATTGCCGGGGCAGGCCCGCTGGTGGGGCCGGTGCTGGCGGCGCAGATGGGTTACCTGCCGGGTATGATCTGGATCCTCGCCGGGGTGGTGCTGGCGGGGGCGGTGCAGGACTTTATGGTGCTGTTCGTCTCTACCCGCCGCGACGGACGTTCGCTGGGTGAGCTGGTGAAAGAGGAGATGGGGGCCACTGCCGGGGTGATTGCGCTGGTGGCGACCTTTATGATCATGGTGATCATCCTCGCGGTGCTGGCGATGATCGTGGTGAAAGCGCTGACCCACAGCCCGTGGGGAACCTATACCGTTGCCTTTACCATTCCGCTGGCGCTGTTCATGGGGATCTACATCCGCTACCTGCGTCCGGGCCGCATTGGTGAAGTGTCGGTGATTGGCCTGGTATTCCTCGTGTTTGCCATTATCTCCGGCGGCTGGGTGGCGGAAAGCCCGACCTGGGCGCCGTTCTTCGACTTTACCGGCGTACAGCTGACCTGGATGCTGGTGGGCTACGGCTTTGTGGCGGCGGTGCTGCCGGTATGGTTGCTGCTGGCCCCGCGTGACTACCTCTCTACCTTCCTGAAAATCGGCACCATTGTCGGGCTGGCAATCGGTATTCTGATTATGCGCCCAACGCTGACCATGCCGGCGTTAACCAAATTTATCGACGGTACCGGCCCGGTCTGGACCGGCAATCTGTTCCCGTTCCTGTTTATTACCATCGCCTGCGGTGCGGTGTCGGGCTTCCACGCGCTGATCGCCTCCGGGACGACGCCGAAGATGCTGGCGAATGAAAATCAGGCCTGCCTGATTGGCTACGGCGGCATGCTGATGGAGTCTTTCGTCGCCATCATGGCGCTGGTATCCGCCTGTATTATCGACCCGGGCGTGTATTTCGCGATGAACAGCCCGATGGCGGTCCTGGCTCCGGCGGGCACCGTTGACGTGGTCGCTTCCGCCGCGCAGGTGGTGAGCGGCTGGGGCTTTGCGATTACGCCTGAAACGTTGACGAGCATCGCCAGCGAAGTGGGCGAGCAGTCGATTATCTCCCGCGCGGGCGGGGCGCCTACGCTGGCGGTCGGCATGGCGTATATTCTCCACGGCGCGCTGGGCGGGCTGATGGACGTGTCGTTCTGGTATCACTTCGCCATTCTGTTTGAAGCGCTGTTTATCCTGACGGCGGTGGATGCGGGAACCCGTGCGGCGCGCTTTATGCTGCAGGATCTGCTGGGCGTCATCTCCCCGAACCTGAAGCGGACCGATTCGCTCCCGGCTAACCTGCTGGCGACGGCGCTGTGCGTGCTGGCGTGGGGCTACTTCCTGCATCAGGGCGTGGTCGATCCGCTGGGCGGGATCAACACCCTGTGGCCGCTGTTCGGCATCGCCAACCAGATGCTGGCGGGCATGGCGCTGATGCTCTGCGCGGTGGTGCTGTTCAAGATGAAGCGCCAGCGTTACGCGTGGGTGGCGCTGGTGCCGACCGCGTGGCTGCTGGTCTGTACCCTGACGGCGGGCTGGCAGAAGGCCTTCAGCCCGGATAACAAGGTGGGCTTCCTGGCGATTGCCAACAAGTTCCAGGCGATGATCGACAGCGGCAAGATCCCGGCGCAGTACACCGAATCGCAGCTGTCGCAGCTGGTGTTTAACAACCGTCTGGACGCCGGGCTGACCATCTTCTTTATGGTGGTGGTCGTGGTGCTGGCGTTGTATTCTCTCAGGACCGCGCTGGCGGCGTTGAAAGTCGACGCGCCAACGGCGAAAGAGACGCCGTATGAGCCAATGCCTGAAAACCTGGAAGAGATTGTGACCCAGGCCAAAGGGGCGCATTAACCCGTGTGCCGGGTGGCGCTAGCGCTTACCCGGCCTACATTCCCTGTGAGATCAGAACTATGTTCGACACCCTTTCCAAAGCCGGTAAGTACCTGGGCCAGGCCGCCAAAATGATGATTGGCGTGCCGGACTACGACAACTACGTCGAGCATATGCGCGTCAACCATCCGGACCAGACGCCCATGACCTACGAAGAATTTTTCCGCGACCGCCAGGACGCCCGCTACGGCGGCAAGGGCGGGGCGAAGTGCTGTTAACCCTCTTTCGGGAGATAGAGGCTGATCTGCTCCTGCTTACAGCCGTAGATCGCCGCCAGCTTTTCGCGGGTGCGCTTTTGCGGACGGGAGTCCAGCGCTTCCAGCTGTGACACGGCGGACTGGCTGATGCCCAGTTTCTCCGCCACCTCCTGCTGGGATAGCCCGCGCAGGATACGCCACGCGGCCTGCAGGCTGACGTTCTGCCAGGTCATGATGCTGCACACGTCTCCGGGCAATTCCACGTCATCCAGACTATCGTGTTCGACCTCAATATCCTCCAGATCGTCATCGGTTTCGTCGTCGATCTCTGCCATCTGTGAGCACATGCGGAAGTATTCGTGATAAGGAATAACCACATACTGCGTTTTACCGTTATCGTCCTTAATTAGCTGAACAGCCATAGGTGGCTTTCTCCTCATGCAGGTAAGTCGTTGAAGTTCTGCGCTTGACGGCTAAAACATAACAGTGGTTATCGGGATCGTCCCGAAGCGTATAGATGATGCGGTAATCGCCAACGCGTAGCCGGAAATGATTTTCTGTCGCCGATATTTTTTTGATATCGGGCCGGGGTGCCGAGTGGTCATCCAGTTCGGCAAGCTTTACCTCAATGCGGCGTTGATACCGCTCGTCAATTCTGGAAAAAGCCTTTTTTGCACCATTAGACCAGACCATCTTCATCCGTACCTCCACTGTACGCCCACACAAATTATAAGGAAATAATAAGACTATTAGATAAATTCCGAATTTCTTATGGGGTACTGTAGAGCGGACATAAAATGGAAGTAAGCGGTAAAAAGCGAAACATCGAGGCGGCTCGACAAGGCCTCTGCCGGGCGACAGAGGCTTGCAGAAAAGGTGCGATCAGGCGTTCAACCCGCCGTCGACATCCAGCCCTGTGCCGGAGATCTGCCCGGCAGCCGGGCTGGCGAGGAAGGTGACCGCCGCCGCGATGTCTTCCGGCTGGCCGTAGTGGCCGAGCGCGATCATCTGGCGCTGGGCTTCCGCCTGTTCGCCGTCCTCCGGGTTCATATCGCTGTTGGTGGGGCCGGGATGCACCAGGTTAACGGTAATGCCGCGCGGGCCCAGATCGCGCGCCAGGCCGCGGGTGAGGGAGTTAAGGGCAGACTTGGTCATCGAGTAAACGGCAATACCCGGCATCGCCACGCGGTTCGCCAGACAGCTGCCGATGTTGATAATGCGTCCGCCGTCGGACATGTGCACCAGCGCTTCCTGAATGGCGATCACCACGCCGCGTATGTTGACGTTGATCAGCGCGTCAATGTCCGCCAGGGTCATGGACTCCAGCGGGCCGCCTCGCGCGATCCCGGCGTTATTGACCAGAATGTCCAGCCCGCCAAGGGAACGCGCTGCATGGGTGACGGCATCCTGAATCGCCTGCGCGCTGGCGCTGTCGGCCTGAATCGCTTCGCCGTGCCGCCCAAGCGCCTTGATTTCATCGGCGACCGCCTGGGCTTTATCGGCGGATTTTTCATACGTAATAACCACATCGGCACCGGCGCGTGCCAGCGACAGCGCGATAGCCCGACCCAATCCACGGCTGGCGCCGGTAACCAGCGCCTTTTTACCTGTTAAATCGATCTGCATGATGACCTCGTGACGAGAGTGGTGAGAATCATCATTAGGTATAGCCTGTCGGCGCGATTAACGGCTGAAGGATTCCACCTTCTCAAACGCGGCGCGCAGAACGTCGGGCGTTAACGTCACCGGCAGAGAGTGAATTGACTCCACCGGACGCAGGGTGTGGGCTATCACCTTATCCAGCTCGTCGCGGTTGTGAATATCGATGTCCAGCGCGCGAAGCGTGGTCGGCAGGTTAAAGCGCCGGTACGCCGCCACCAGCTGCGCCAGCACGTCGTCCTGGCCGAGCAGGGCGCTCTGGACCAGAATGCCGTAGGCCACCTTGGTGCCGTGCAGGTATTTTTCCGTCTGCGGCAGCACGGTTAAGCCGTTGTGCACCGCATGCGCCGCCGCCACGCGGGTATAGCGCTCGCCCAGACCGCCGACCATCCCGCCGCCGGCGATAATCGCGTCCACCACGTCCCGGAACGCCTGCGTCTGTTCGCCGCGCTGCTGGTCGGCCAGCGCTTCCTCACTGTGTTCCAGCAGCACGTCGCGGATCGCCAGCGCGCCGTTAAGGCCAAGCCGCACGGTCAGCGGCAGGTTCTCCGGCTCAGGTGCCAACACCACCGCTTCGTACCACTTCGCCAGCGTATCGCCGATACCCGCCAGCAGGTATTCCGCCGGGGCGTTGAGAACGATCTGCGGCTCCACCAGCACCAGGAAGTTGGCGTCATCGAAGATCTCAAACTGCAGCGCCTGACCGGCATCGTTGTACCAGACGGAGAGTGGCGTCCACGCCGCGCAGGTGGCGGCAATGGTGGGGATGCCCACGAACGGGACCCCTAAGCGGCGCGCCACGGCCTTGACGGCATCCTGTACCGCGCCGCCGCCGACGCCAATCACCACGCTGGCGTCACTGCCGGATTCGTCCACCAGATGGGTGACGTCGCGCTCGCTGCAGTGGCCTTTAAAAAGCAGGCGTTTCGCCCCCGGCGCGTGAAAGCTCTCCGGCAGGAACGGGCGCGCGCCGTCGATAGCGCGCTCGCCGTAAATCCACACCGCGCGGGAAAGCTGTTCCGGGGTAAAGAAGTCATTCAGACGCGCAAGGCTTCCGGGATGGGAGAAGTAGTTCGCCGGGCCAGGCACGACGCGGATATCGGTGTTGCTCATGGTGTTGTCCTTTTTTAGCAAGCGCTAACCCGATGTTATGTCTGGACATCCGGATGGCTAATAATATTTCGCTTTAACTTATGCCTTTTCCGTCGTTGTCAGTCAACCGGAGCTGTGAAAAATTCGATAAATCAGAAGAGTAATGAAGGATTTACGCGGATGGTTTCCAGTCGCCTTGAAATGCGCGGTATCAGCCTGGCCTTTTCCGGCTTTCAGGCGCTGTCGCGCGTGAATTTCACCTTAACCGGCGGATCGGTACATGCGCTGACCGGCGCCAACGGCGCGGGGAAATCGACGCTGATGGCGGTGCTGTGCGGGACGCACGACCACTATGAAGGCGAAATCTCCATCAATAACCAGCCGGTAAGCATCCGCGAGCCGCTGGACGCCAAACGGCTGGGCATCCACCTCGTGCAGCAGGAGGTGGACGTGGCGCTGATCCCGGGATTAAGCATCGCCGAGAACATCATGCTCGACCAGCTGGCGCAGCCGGGGCATCGCTTCAGCTGGCGCGCCGTCCGCCAGCAGGCGAGACAGGCGCTGGCGCTGCTGGATGTTTCTCTGGACGTTCGCCGCTCTATCGACAGCTGCACGCTTGCCGAAAAGCAGCAGATTTTGCTGGCGCGTGCGCTGTCACACCACTGCCGTTTTCTCATTCTTGATGAGCCCACCGCGCCGCTGGACGCGCACGAGAGCGAGCGCCTGTTTGCGGTGGTGAGACGGTTAAAGCAGCAGGGCATCGGCGTGGTGTTTATCTCACACCGCATTCACGAGCTGAAGGCCATCTGCGACACCCTGACGGTGCTCCGCGACGGCAAGCTGATTGAGTCCGGCCCGATGGCCGATCTGAGCGGCGAAGCGATCGTCGAGAAGATGCTCGGCCACGTGCTGAGCGATATCTACCCGCCCGCGCGGCCGCCGCACGGCGACGAAACGCTGCTGCGGGTAGAAGGGCTGCACGACGACGCGCTGCTGAAAGATATCTCTCTGCACCTGCGCAAGGGCGAAATTCTCGGCATTGCGGGGCTGGCGGGCGCGGGCAAAACCGAACTCTGTAAGGCGCTGTTTGGCGCCAGCAAAAGCCGCGTGGCGCGCGGTGAGCTGAATCAACAGCCCTGGCAGCCGCGCGACCCGGCGGACTCGGTGCTGCGCGGGCTGGCGCTGGTGCCGGAAGAGCGGCGCAAAGAGGGCATTTTTATCGACGAGCCGGTGAGCATGAATCTTGCCGTGTGCGCCGATAACAGCTTTTCGCGCTGGAGCCTTTTCGGCCATCGTCAGGCGTGGCGCTGGGCGGAGGAGGTGATCGCCCGCGTCGGCGTGCGCGCCCGCGGTCCCGGGCAGGTTTTGCGACGTCTCTCCGGCGGCAATCAGCAGAAGATCGCCATCGGCAAATGGCTGCGCAATGACGCGAGCGTGCTGATCTTCGACGAGCCGACCAAAGGCGTGGACGTGAAGGCCAAAACCGATCTGTTCCAGCTGATTGACGGCCTGGCGCGTGAGGGCAAAGGGGTGATTTACGCCTCGGGCGAATTTGCCGAACTGGTCGGGCTGTGCGACCGCATCTGCGTGCTGTGGGACGGGCGCATCGTGGCGGAGATCGCCGGGGCCGAGGCCCGTGAAGAGACACTACTTTATTATTCAACCGGAGGAACGGCGTCGTGAGCAAGGCCCTTTCAGTAAACGCGACGGCGTCTGGCCGTCAGCAGATTTTCGATTTTCTCTACAAGTGGGGCATGCTGTTAACCGTCGTCGCGCTGGTGGCCGTCTTTGGCCTGGCGTCGGACAGCTTCCTCGACCCAAACAACATCATCAATATTCTGCGTTCGATTGCCATCGTGACGGTGATTGCCATCGGCGTGTCGATATCGCTGACCATTGGCGGGTTCGATCTCTCCGTGGGGTCTACCGCGTCGCTGGCGAACGCGCTGGTGATTTCGCTTTTCGTCTGGCACGGCTTCGGCACCACCGAGTCGATTCTGATCACCCTCGCGCTCTGCACGCTGGTCGGCCTGTTTAACGCCTTTCTGATCGTTATCCTGCGCATTCCGGACATGCTCGCGACGCTGGCCAGCCTGTTTGTCATTCAGGGCGTGGCGATGACCTACAGCTACGGCGGGTCGATTACCGAGAACATGGTGCTGCCGAGCGGCGACATGGCGGAAGGCACCATCCCTGCGACGTTCAGCCTGTTGGGACAGGTACCGACTATCGTGATCGTCATGCTGGTGGTGACGGTGCTGGCGCAGCTTGGGCTGTCGCTCACCACTCACGGTCGTCGGATGTACGCCATTGGCGGTAACCCGGAAGCGGCGCGCCTCTCGGGGATTCGCACCACCCGCTACAAGGTGGCGGCCTACGTGATTGCCTCCCTGCTGGCGGGCCTGGGCGGGATTTTGCTGGCCTCGCGCATTGGCTCGTCGCAGGTGAACGCGGGCGGCGGTTATCTGATGGATGCGGTGGCGGCGGCGTGGATCGGCTTCTCGCTGGCCGGGTCCGGCAAGCCGAATGCCCTGGGCACGTTGGTGGGGGCGGTGATTCTCGGCGTGCTGTCGAACGGGCTGGTGATGCTCTCCGTGCCGTATTACGCCATGGACATTATAAAAGGGCTGGTGCTCGCGGTAGCGCTGGCGATTACCTACATACAAAAACGCTGACAACACAACGGGATAAAAAATGAAAAAGATTGCACTCTCTTTGGTGGCATTAGGGTTATTCACCGCTCTGCCTGGCTTCGCGGCCACGCCCGCACCGCTCCCGGCGGCCATTGCCAACCACGACGGCCCCATTCGCATCGCGGTGATCCGTAACCTCGGCTCAGACGACAACACCACGCAGTTTATTGCCGGGGCCATTCAGGAAGGGAAGAAGCTTGGCTTTAAGGTCAGCACCTTTTTAAGCAACGGGGACGACGCCAAATTCCAGGACTTCGTGAACCAGGCCATCAGCCAGAAGTACGACGGGATTATCCTGTCTCAGGGCCGCGATCCATACTCCACCGCGCTGGTGAAGAAGGCGGTGGACGCCGGGATTAAGGTCGCGGTATTTGATACCGCCGTCAACGGCGAAATCCCGGGCGTGACCGTTACCCAACAGGACGATGCCTCTCTGACTAATCTCTCCTTCGGCCAGCTGGCGAAAGATTTCAACGGCAAGGCCAATATCGTCAAGCTGTGGGTAGCGGGCTTCCCGCCGATGGAGCGTCGTCAGGCGGCGTATAAAGAGCTACAAAAGCAGTATCCGGACATCAAAGAGCTGGAGTCTATCGGCGCGGTCTCCTCTGACGTGCAGGGCGACACCGCCAACAAGGTGGGCGCGATCCTCGCGAAATACCCGAAAGGCAAAATCGACGCCATCTGGGGAACCTGGGACGCCTTCAGCCAGGGCGCGTACAAAGCGCTGAAAGAGAACGGCCGTACCGAGATCAAACTCTACAGCATCGACATCTCCAACCAGGATCTGCAGCTGATGCGCGAGCCGGGCAGCCCGTGGAAGGTGAGCGTGGCGGTGGATCCGAAGCTGATTGGCGCGACCAACGTGCGTCTGGTGGCGAACAAGATTGCCGGGGAAGCCACGCCTGCGACCTACGATTTCAAAGCGGCAGCTATTCCACAGGCGCTGCTGACCGCCCAGCCGGGCGCGGTGAACGTGGCGTCGCTGGGGAAAATCATTCCGGGCTGGGGTCAGACGGAAGATTTTATCGCGCCGTGGTTTGCGACCCTGGAAGCCAGGTCAAAATAATGCCCGGTGGCGCTGCGCTTACCGGGTCTACGGTTTGGTAGGCCGGGTAAGGCGCAGCCGCCACCCGGCGAAAGGAGCTCAAGGTGACTCATTTACCCCCTCCCGAATACAGCCGCAACATGCGGCTGATTGGCCATAGCGATCAGGGCGGTCGCCCGGACGGCGTGCAGCTGATGGTGCACCGCGGTTTCGCCTGGATCGGCCATATGGTGTCGCAGGGCTTTTCGATAGTGGACGTGCGCGACCCGAAAAACCCGAAACCCGCGGGCTATGTTCCCGCGCCGCCCGGCACCTGGAACGTGCACCTCCAGGCGCATGACGATCTCCTGCTGGTCATCAACGCCCGGGATCTGTTTGCCGATGCCCGCTTTGCCGACGAGAAGGTCTACTACACCCGGCAGGTGGGCGAGACCGTCCGCGACGTGCAGGACAAAGGCTGGAGCGCCGGGCTTCGCGTGTTTGATATCTCCACGCCGGACAGACCGCGCGAAATCGGCTTTCTGTCGCTGAGCGGCATCGGTATTCACCGCATCTGGTACGTCGGCGGCCGCTGGGCGTACGTGTCGGCGCTGATCGACGGCTTTACCGACTACATCTTTCTGACGATTGACCTGGCCGACCCGCGTAAGCCTGAGGTGGCAGGGCGCTGGTGGCTGCCGGGCATGAACCAGGCCGAAGGCGAACAGCCGAACTGGCCGGAAGGGAAACGCTACGCGCTCCACCATGCGATTATTGCCGGCGATACGGCGTACGGCAGCTGGCGCGACGGCGGCCTGACGCTGCTGGACGTGAAGGATCGTACCCAGCCGAAGCTCATTAGCCACCGCAACTGGAGTCCGCCGTTTGGCGGCGGCACGCACACCGCGCTGCCGCTGCCGGACCGCGATCTGCTGGTGGTGCTGGACGAAGCGGTACTCGATAACCAGGAAGACGGCGAGAAGCTGATCTGGCTGTTTGATATCCGCGAGCCGTCGAACCCGGTCAGTATCTCTACCTTCCCGCAGCCGGATGAAATCGACTACGTGGCGAAAGGGGCGCATTTCGGCCCCCACAACCTGCACGAGAACCGGCCGGGGAGCTTTGTCAGTTCAACGCTGATTTTTGCCACCTGGCAGAATGCGGGCGTGCGCGCGTATGACATCTCCAATCCGTATCGGCCCGTGGAAACCGGTGCGCTGGTGCCTGCGGCACCGGAGAAAATGATGGATACCCGCCCGAATCGCCCGCAGGTGATCCAGTCGTGTGACGTGTTTGTGGATGCGCAGGGAATTATCTACAGCACGGACTATAACGGCGGGCTGTCGGTGATTGAGTATTTAGGGTGAGTTTTTGCCGGGCGGCGGCTTTGCCTTACCCGGCCTACATTTTGCACCCGTAGGCCCGGTAAGCGCAGCGCCACCGGGCAAACGTTCTCAGCTGTACTGCCGCACCCGCGCCACCAGATCTTCCGCGCTGTCGATACGGTCGGCAATCACGATCAGCGCCTTGCCGAGCGTTATCGCGTGGCGCAGGCACTCGTGGCGCATCGCCTCGTCCTGAATGGTGTCGATATCCGCGACGTGGGAAAGCCCGACGCTGCGGCGAATGAGTTCGGTGCCGCAGAAGCCGATGGCGTCATGCCAGACCTTTTTCAGGAACGCGGAGGCATAGTCCGGCGCGCTGAGCGCCGCGTCGCGCGTTTTCTCCTGCGCCAGCGCCTGGAATCGTTCCGCGAAGGTGTTCCACAGCTCCTGAATATCGGTCAGGCGCTGCTCGCGCGCGGCGGCGGCATCGCGAATGCCCAGGTGCCCCGGCAGGCCGCAGAAGTTGAGCAGCAGGTTGCCGATGGCGGTGCCGACATCAAAGCCGATCGGCCCGAAATAGCCGAACTCGGCATCGATGGCCTTCAGGCTGCCGTCGGCCACAAAAATCGAGCCGCTGTGAATGTCTCCGTGCAGCAGGGCTTCAGCCTGAGAAAAGAAGCGGTGCTTGAGGGCGGCCACGGCCATTTTCAGCTGGGCGTCGTCGCGTAGCGCGGCGACGTCATTTTCCAGCTCGGCCGGGTAGCTGTTGCGTTCGTGGATCTGGTACGGATCGTTGAAGAACAGATCTTCGGTGATCTCGCACATCTCCGGGTTGATGAATTTCGCCACCTGCGCTTTCTTCTCGTGCGGGTGCAGGTAGAAATCGCTGGTGTGGAACAGCGCGTGCGCGAGGTATTCACCCAGCTGACGCGCCGCCTGCGGGTAATAATTATTTTTGATCAGCTCGCCGCGCCAGATGCGATGGCTGGAGAGATCTTCCATCATCATTACCGCCAGTTCCGGGTCAAAGTGGTGGATTTTCACGGTGTGCTGCGGGCTGTGCCGGTAATGCTCGACCAGGGTTTGCGCCTCCAGACGGGCGCGGTCCAGCGTCAGCGGCCAGGACTCGCCGACGCAGCGCACGTAGGGCAGCGCCTGCTTGACGATGATGCGGCTCACGCCCGCGCTGTCGAAAATTTTAAACACCAGATTGAGGTTGCCGTCGCCTACCTCCTGCGCCTCCACCAGCGATGAAGGATCGTCAAGGCCGCCAAATTGCCTGGCATATTCCACGGCGTCCTGAGCGGTAAAGGTACGGTATTGCGACATGGCCTGCTCCTCACGGGTTTGCTAATAAAGACATGTAGACGTCTATACATCTGGATTTCATCCTGACACAATGTGCTACAACAACGCAACAGGGAATTAACGACATGCAGACATTACAGACGACCAGCCTGCGGGTAGCGGATAATCAGCTCTTTATTCTCGACCAGCAGGCCCTTCCGCAGGAGAAACGCTGGCTGGATGCCTCAACGGTAGAGGCGCTGGTGGGGCATATTCACGCCCTGCGGGTGCGCGGCGCGCCGCTGATTGGTCTCTCTGCAAGCCTGCTGCTGGCGCTGCTGGCCGAAAACGGCAAAAGCCGTGACGAGCTGGCGGTTGCGCTGGAAACCCTGCGCGCCTCCCGGCCGACGGCGGTGAACCTGATGAACAACCTCGACCGCATGAAGCGGGCGCTGTGGCAGGAAGATTTTGTTCCGGCGCTGGTGGCCGAAGCGCTGCGCCTGATTGACGAAGACAAACGACTTTGCGATGCGATTGCCAGCGCGGGCAGCGCGCTGGTGAAGCCCGGCAGCCGTCTGCTGACCCACTGCAACACCGGCGGGCTGGCAACGGCGGGCGTCGGCACCGCGCTGGGGGTGATTGCTCGCGCGCACCAGGAAGGCAACGTCAGCAACGTCTGGGTGGATGAAACCCGTCCGCTGCTGCAGGGAGGCAGGCTGACCGCATGGGAACTTGGCGAACTGGGCGTGCCGTATCAGCTGATTACCGACTCCATGGCCGCCAGCCTGATGGCGAAAGGGCAGGTGGACGCCGTGTGGGTGGGCGCAGACCGCATTGCGGCCAACGGTGACGTGGCGAACAAAATCGGCACCTACTCTCTGGCGGTGCTGGCAAAATTCCACGGCATTCCGTTCTACGTGGCCGCCCCGCAAACGACCCTCGACCCGGACTGCCCGAACGGCGACGCGATCCCGATTGAGCAGCGCGCCGCCAGCGAGGTGACGGGCGTCGCCGGAAGCTTTGGCGCGGTGCAGTGGGCACCTGAAAACGCGAAGGTCTACAACCCGGCGTTTGACGTGACCCCAGCCTCGCTGATTAGCGGCTGGGTGCTGGATACGGGCGTGGTTACGCCGGAAGAGGTTGCGGAAAGGAAATTTGCCTGAGTCCGGCTATCCTTTAAGGGGCTCCCTTAAGAGGACAACATCGTGACGCTCGACCCTGAAACAGACTTAAAACTGGAGCGCGTGGTGGACGCACCGCGCGACCTCCTGTGGCTCTGCTGGACCACGCCCGAACACATCAAACACTTCTTCATCCCTGCACCGCATAAGGTGCTCGACTGCGATCTCGATCTGCGCGTGGGCGGGCGGTTCAACACCGTGTTTGAGGTGGACGGTCAGCGGATGGATAACCGGGGCGTGTTTCTTGAAATCGACCCGGGGAAAAAGCTGGTCTTTACCGACGGCTATACCGAAGGCTGGAAACCGGCCGAGAAGCCGTTTATGACGGCGATCCTGCTGCTGGAAGAGGTGGGCGAGGGCAAAACCCGCTATACGGCGATAGCGCGCCACCCCACGAAGGAAATTCGTGAGCAGCATGAGCAGATGGGCTTCCACGAAGGGTGGGGGATTGTGCTGGATCAGCTGGTGGCGTATGTGAAAGGGCTTAACGCTTAGTGCGCGCTGGTGCCCTCACCCCGACCCTCTCCCACAGGGAGAGGGAGAAAAGATCAGGCCAGGCGTGGATACGCATCCGCAATTGCGTCACCGGTAAACTGGGCAACCCAGCCTTCCGGATTGTCGAAAATACGAATGGCGGTAAAGTTCGGCTCTGAGCCCATATCAAACCAGTGCGGCGTGCCCGCGGGCACGGAGATCAGGTCATTTTTCTCGCACAAGACCTGATATACCTCATCGCCGATGTGCAGGCAGAACAAGCCCGCGCCTTCCACGAAAAAGCGTACTTCGTCTTCGCCGTGGGTGTGTTCGTTCAGGAACTTCGCGCGCAGCGCGTCTTTCTGCGGATTGTCGGCGCGCAGGCTGATCACGTCCCAGCTCTGGTAACCCTTCTCTGCCACCAGTTTGTCGATCGCATGTTGATACGCCTCGATCACGGCTTCAGGCGCGGGATCGTGTCCTAAATCGCGATCCGCCGCCCAGCGTTCAAACCGCACGCCTTTCGCGTTGAGCTGTTGGGCAATCTCGGCGGCGTCGGTGCTGTGCCACTGGTGTTGACTGGCGTCTTTGTCGGAATAAATGGTCAATGCGCTCATGAAGGGATCTGCTCCGGGTTAATCTCGTCAAACTGGTGGACCTGATGGTGGTGGCTTGCGCCGTCATCATCACCGCGAATCAGCTGCAGGGTACGAAAACCTGCTTGTTCAGCCGCGTCCAGCTCCTGATGAATATCGGAGAGGAAGAGGATCTGCGACGGGGCGATGCCCGTTTGTGCCGCAATGTTCTGATAAGACTGCACCTCGCGCTTGGCGCCGATGTGGGTGTCGAAATAGCCGCTGAACAGATGAGTAATATCACCTTCGTCGCTGTAGCCAAATAACAGTTTCTGCGCGGCGACGGAGCCAGAGGAATAAACATAGAGATCAATCCCTTGCGCTTTCCATTTTTCCAGCGCCGGGAGCACGTCCGGGTAGAGATGGCCGGTAAAGTCGCCGTTAACGTAGCCGTCGTGCCAGATGATCCCCTGCAGCGCTTTAAGCGCCGTGGATTTACGGTCTTCATCCATAAAGGCAAACAGGGCGTCGATAAGTTCGCTGACGCTGGCGTGTGGGTTAGCGATTTCATCACGCAGGTTGTCCAGAATGGATTTGACCGGCTCGGCGTACTGCTGCGCGGTCACGAAGGCCGCCAGTCGCTCACGCGCGTAGGGGAACAAAACATCATGGACAAAACGAATATCGCTGGTGGTCCCTTCAATATCCGTCACAATCGCGCGAATCATACTCTCTCCAGTTGTCGTAAACGCATTTCGCATTCAAATAAGAACTCTAATCCTTCCAGATGACGCCGGGCTTCGGCCACGTCGCGTCCCCAGCAGGTTAAGCCATGACCGCGCAGAAGAAAACCATAATTAAGCGGCCGTTCCTGGGCGTAATGAGCGATGCGTGAGGCGAGGGCGTCGATATCCTGGTCGTTATCAAAGACCGGGATAGCCACCGTATCCAGATGCGTGGTTTGTCCGGTGAGGGATTTTTGCATCTCAAAGCCGCTGATGGTGAGCTCGGCCTCTTTGACCAGACGCGATAGCACCGTGGCGTTAACCGTGTGAACGTGCAGCACGGCGTTGGCTTCCGGGAACAGGCGATAAATCAGCGTGTGCAGACCGGTCTCCGCCGACGGTTTACGACCGGACGGCGCGCGGTTGGTGGCGATCTCCACCTGCAGAAAGTCATCGGTTGTGAGGCTACCTTTGTCTTTGCCGGATTCGCTGAGCCAGCAGAGATGTTCGTCCTGACGCACCGACATGTTACCGCCGGTAGCGGGCGCCCAGCCTTTGGCACCGATCCAGCGGCAGGCGTCGACCAGATGCGTGAGTTGCAGGTTGTCTGTCATTTTCCTTTTACCCTCTCGGCCAGGAATATTCATATGGTTTAGACGTCTAAGCGTCTTGATTGCCAAAGACTAACATCGTGTTATAGTGGCAGCAACATAAGTATTACAAGCAGGCACAACACAATGAGCATTAACGCCTTGATTCCGCAAAGTAAACTTCCCAACCTCGGTACCACCATCTTTACGCAGATGAGCGCCCTGGCGCAGCAGCACAACGCCATTAACCTCTCGCAGGGGTTCCCGGATTTCGACGGCCCGGCTTATCTGCAGGCGCGTCTGGCGTATCACGTGGCGCAGGGGGCGAATCAGTATGCGCCGATGACGGGCGTGCAGGCGCTGCGGGAAGCGATTGCCGACAAAACGGCGGAGCTGTATGGCCATAAGCCCGATGCGAACAGTGATATCACGGTGACGGCAGGGGCGACCGAAGCGCTGTACGCGGCCATCACCGCACTGGTGCGCGCGGGGGATGAAGTTATTTGCTTTGACCCGAGCTACGATAGCTATGCGCCTGCGGTTGAACTCTCCGGCGGCGTGGTGAAACGCGTGGCGCTCCAGCCGCCGCATTTCCGCCCTGACTGGCAGGCGTTTGCTGCGCTGCTGAGTGACAAAACCCGTCTGGTGATCCTGAATACGCCGCATAACCCGTCGGCGACGGTGTGGCAAAAAGCCGATTTTGCCGCGCTGTGGCAGGCTATCGCCGAACGGGAAATTTACGTCCTGAGCGATGAAGTCTACGAGCACATCTGCTTTGCTGAGGAAGGGCATGCCAGCGTGCTGGCCCATCCGCAGCTTCGCGAGCGTGCTATCGCCGTCTCTTCGTTTGGTAAGACCTACCATATGACCGGCTGGAAGGTAGGGTACTGCGTGGCCCCGGCGGCCATCAGCGCTGAGCTGCGCAAAGTGCATCAGTACCTGACGTTTGCCGTGAACACGCCGGCTCAGCTGGCGCTGGCGGATATGCTGCGCGCGGAACCCACGCATTACCGCGAGCTGCCGCACTTCTATCGTGAACGTCGGGATCTGTTTGTGGCGGCGCTGAGCCAAAGCCGCCTGGAAATTTTGCCGTCTGAAGGAACCTATTTCCTGCTCGCCGACTACAGCGCGATTTCCGATCTGGACGACGTCAGCTTTTGCCAGTGGCTGACGAAAGAGGTCGGCGTGGCCGCCATTCCATTGTCGGTGTTCTGCGCCGATCCCTTCCCGCACAAGCTGATCCGCCTGTGCTTTGCGAAGCAGGAATCGACGCTGCTGGCGGCGGCGGAGCGTTTGAACACGCTCTGATTATTTCACCGTCCACGCTTCTGAGTAACGGCGGTCTGCAAACAGCTCCAGCAGACCGTTGATTTGCTTGAGGCGCAGCACCTCATCGCTGTCCATGCCCAGCTCTTTGCCTATTCGCTCATCATTCCAGCCGAGCTGTGCCAGTTCGCGCACGATATCTGACATGGCGTTGATCTGATGCCGACCCCGCGCCCGATTGTGGCGAATCGTGGCGGCCATACGGTCATGTTTATCCTTCCGGTGCTGGCGCAGGCAGGTGACGGGGAGATATCCCCTGAGCTGACGCTTCAACGCCGCCCGATTTTTGCCGATTTCGTGGCGATGAAAGCCATCCACAATTTCGTAGTGATGGGCTTCACTTTCCGTCACAACAATAGGTTGGGTGAATCCATCGAGTTCGAGCGACTTGCTGAGCAGCCGTTTTTCCGGAGGGGCAACGTTATTGGGGTTGTAGTCGTTAGCGATAATCGCGTCCTGTTTGATCCAGAGAACGCAGTCTATCGGTTGCTCGCGAAAAGGGCTGTTTTTATGGATCGCTTCGCGAAAGGCATTGATGGCGTTAATCCTATCCTCCTCGCAAAGTGACTGAAGGTACGTTTCGATATCGGTAATTATTCTTTGTCGCATAAAATGCCCCACTCCTTGCGCTTCGCCTTCACTCGTTCGCTGTAGCGCTGATAATGTTTAGGTTTATTCGGGCTGAACGACAGCGCCCTGCACCAGTAGTCATTATTAAGTAAAACCTTACAAATACGGCGCCATGAGGGGATGTCTTTGGCGCCGATATCGCCGTCCTGCGTCTCGGGGATATCCGGCATGCCTCTCTTCTGATACCAGTGCAGATAGATCGCGATTTTATTGCGGTAATGCTCAGCCGTGTTTTGCGGCATGCTGTTCAGCAGGAGCATGGCGTAGTCGCGCCAGCCGAGGTGATCGGGTTTGAGGATTTTCCGGTGGCCATAAAAGTGGTTGTCCTGCCCGGCGTAGAAGCCGCCGCTGCGCACGCCGCTGACGCGCTCGCACATGGCGGCCCAGCGCTCGGGCTCGAGAACGTGATAGAGCCAGAGTCCCTGGCGCTGTTCCGGGCCGAAGGGCTCGCAGATGCGCATATAGCGCGGCGGGACGCCCGCCTGAAACATGAGGTTGTAGAGCGGGTTATAGCTGCTTCCGGATTTTGCAAACCATGTCCAGATGTCTGCGGTTTTCCAGTCGTAAAGAGGATAGACGTACCACGCGTGCCCGCCGGGCGCGGTGGTTGTCCAGGGCTTATCGTCCGCGAAGCGATGCTTGCGGTTGTTGGCGATGGTCAAAAATCGGTTATAGGATTCATCGGCGCGAATGCCCACCAGCATGGCTGCCGGACGGTGCAGTGCAAACCAGTCGGAAAACGAGCGGACAAAGGCTTCAAAGGTCATTCCCGTCTGGTAAAAATCAAAATAATCCGCAGCGGTGATGGCGCCTTCCGGCGGCTGGCGCACCCAGCGCACGTCCGGCGCCCAGCATTGCCATTCAGGCTGATACTGTGAAAGGGAATTTTGCGTGGTCAGCGGAAGCGCCACCCAGTAAAAGTGCTCGATGACGTCCCGGTAGCCTTCGCGCAGCGCATTAACGTGCTCAATGGTGCAGGAGAACTGTGCTTCCCAGTCAATAAAAAGCACGCTGATTTTTCGTTTTTGCGCCCGGGCCATTTGCGCGGTGAGATGCAGCATGACGGTGGAGTCTTTGCCGCCGGAGAAGGAGACGCAGATGCGGGAAAAGGTGGCGAACGTCCAGCCGATGCGCTCCTGCGCGGCCTCCAGCACGTTAAGCTGCAGGGGATATTTATACAGTGACATGTTCAATCTCTTCCTGAGTATGACTGTCGGGGGCTTTTATTTACGCTGATTAACCATGAATAGTAAAGATATTAAGGAGAAACCGGAGTAATAAGATCTTCCATTATCGAATTTGTTGCCAAAATGTAATTAAAAAGCCCTCAGGAAATATCGAAAATTATTCTGCTTCGATTTTTTCAATGAATTTCGAAAACACGCTGCTGTTTAGCGCTGAGCGATTGTAAAGCATATAAACATCTAATTGCGGAGTTTCAAAAGGCAAGGAAATGCTCTTCAGGTTGAGATGGTCTTTATATCGTTCAAACAATATTGTTGGTACAAAGCCTATTAAATCACTCACGCCAATAATATTCATAATCGAAAGCAGTGAGTCACTGCGGAAACAGACATTGCGTTCCGGAAGGAGAATGTTTGACTGCAGCTGGAACTCTTTTATGCCATTCTCCTGACTGCGCATCAGCGTGAATTTTTCCTGGCTGAGTTCCTCGAGCGTTGCGCTATCGCCGAGGCGGGGGTGATCTTTGCTGCACGCCACCTGTATTGAAAACTTCATAAAGCGGGTACAGACGATAGAGCGACTGTTAACCGGAGCAAAGCTAAACACCAGATCGGCCTTGCGGTAGGCGAGCAAATCCTCGGCTGACTCAGGGGATAAGACCACATCATTATGTTCTATGTCGTAATTCCCTTCGGCAAGCAGAGAGCTTAGCAGGCCGCCGAAGCGCCCATGGGCCACAATCTGCGGGCAGTAGATGACAAAGCTCTTTTTGATCTGCGCGTTATTCAGGATATTAATGGTTTGCTCAATGCTATTAAGGTTTTCTTCCAGATGGTGATGCAAATTGATCCCCACCGTCGTCGGGGTAATGCCTTTACCCGAACGAATAAAAAGCGGGTCATTCAGTTGCGCGCGCAGGCGTTGCAGGGACTGGCTCACTGCTGAGGGCGTGATATAGAGTGTTTCCGCTGCCTTGCTAATGCTAAGGTGCTGATAAATGCACTCAAAAATGACTAACAGATTAAGATCGAATTTTTTAAGGTCGTAAAGATTTGCCATAGATCATCCTGAGTGTGTTGTTGTCATCACATTACTGATAACTATAGTTCGAAGTTAATCATTTACAATCCTTGTGATTAACCTACTTAATTTGTTTTAAATACGAGCTTAATATATCACGAGGCTGGATTATTGAAATAGAACTTCAGCCGTTATTAAGATATTTTTATCTTTAAAACTTGCGGCGTTGTTCTCAAATAACCATTATTGGTTATACATTCGCTGTGACTCATTATTGTCACTTTCGTTCTGGCCACCAGGTAGACCACTTATTGCAACTCATTCTCATTATTAAGCCTCTCGTTGAGTCAGGCAGACGCGGAGGCTATTCGGTAAAACCTATCACAGCCATAGGGCGGAATGCCGGCGTGACGGATTGCCCAAACTGAAAACCGGTGCTGTAATCAAACCGCTGTTACGGCCTGAAATAAGGTATGTAGAGCGCAACGCAACGCCAGCCCAGGCTGGCACTGAAAGTTCCTGTGGAAAGTTCAGGTATCAGGGCCGCCCACCAGGGCGGCCTTTTTACGTTCAGGCTTTCCGTTAGTTCCGTTCACAAGGTTGTCTTGTTGGCGTTGTAAGGTTTGGCTGATTGATTTGATAAAGCATACGCATTAGCCCCGATGGATAAAGTTGGTTACCTTACATCTCAACGAAAACACGGAGGAAGTACAGATGTCTTTGATTAACACTAAAATTAAACCTTTCAAAAACCAGGCGTTCAAAAACGGTGAGTTCATCGAAGTAACCGAGAAAGATACCGAAGGTCGCTGGAGCGTCTTCTTCTTCTATCCGGCTGACTTCACCTTCGTTTGCCCGACCGAACTGGGCGACGTGGCTGACCATTACGACGAACTGCAGAAGCTGGGCGTAGACGTTTACTCTGTGTCTACCGATACCCACTTCACCCACAAAGCATGGCACAGCAGCTCTGAAACCATCGCCAAAATCAAATACGCGATGATCGGTGACCCGACTGGCGCCCTGACCCGTAACTTCGACAACATGCGTGAAGATGAAGGCCTGGCTGACCGTGCGACCTTCGTTGTTGACCCGCAGGGCATTATCCAGGCTATCGAAGTTACCGCTGAAGGTATCGGCCGTGATGCGTCTGACCTGCTGCGTAAAGTAAAAGCAGCGCAGTATGTCGCTTCTCACCCAGGCGAAGTGTGCCCGGCTAAATGGAAAGAAGGCGAAGCAACGCTGGCGCCATCTTTAGACCTGGTCGGCAAGATCTAAGTCTGTAAAGCCTGGCGGCGCTGCGCTTGCACAGGCCTACAGTATCGTAGGCCGGGTAAACGACGTGCCACCCGGCAATCAATGGGCGCACCCGCGCCCATTTCATTCCAGCACCATGATGCAAGTTGCATTCAGGCCGCCCGTATAAGGCAGCTTGCATGATGACGTTTTAAGAGAGGGAAGAACCATGCTCGACACCACGATGAAAACCCAGCTCAAGGCCTACCTTGAGAAACTGACCAAACCCGTTGAGCTGATTGCCACGCTGGACGACAGCGCGAAATCGGCAGAGATCAAGGAACTGCTGGCAGAGATCGCTGAACTGTCACCAAAAGTGACCTTCAAAGAGGATAACTCGCTTAACGTCCGTAAGCCGTCTTTCCTGATCACTAACCCAGGCTCTGAGCTGGGGCCGCGTTTTGCCGGCTCGCCGCTGGGGCACGAGTTTACCTCGCTGGTGCTGGCGCTGCTGTGGACCGGCGGTCATCCGTCGAAAGAGGCGCAGGCGCTGCTGGAGCAGATCCGCGATATCGACGGTGATTTTGAGTTTGAAACCTATTACTCGCTCTCCTGCCACAACTGTCCTGACGTGGTGCAGGCGCTGAACCTGATGTCGGTCCTCAACCCGCGCATCAAACACACGGCAATTGATGGCGGTACCTTCCAGAATGAAATCACCGATCGCAACGTGATGGGCGTTCCGGCGGTGTATCTGAACGGTCAGGAATTCGGCCAGGGCCGTATGACGCTGACGGAAATCGTCGCCAAAGTGGATACCGGTGCAGAAAAACGTGCCGCAGAAGCGCTGAACAAACGTGATGCTTACGACGTGCTGATTGTCGGTTCCGGCCCTGCGGGGGCGGCGGCGGCAGTATACTCCGCACGTAAAGGTATCCGTACCGGCCTGATGGGTGAACGTTTTGGTGGCCAGGTACTGGATACCGTGGACATTGAAAACTATATCTCCGTGCCGAAAACCGAAGGCCAGAAGCTGGCCGGCGCGCTGAAGGCGCACGTCAGCGACTATGACGTAGACGTGATCGACAGCCAGAGCGCCAGCAGGCTGGTACCTGCTGCGGTTGAGGGGGGGTTACACCAGATTGAAACCGCCTCCGGCGCGGTGCTGAAAGCGCGCAGCATCATCATTGCCACCGGTGCGAAATGGCGCAACATGAACGTGCCGGGCGAAGATCAGTATCGCACCAAAGGCGTGACCTATTGCCCGCACTGCGACGGCCCGCTGTTTAAAGGTAAGCGCGTGGCGGTGATCGGCGGCGGAAACTCCGGCGTGGAAGCGGCGATCGACCTGGCGGGGATTGTTGAACACGTAACCCTGCTGGAGTTCGCGCCAGACATGAAGGCCGACCAGGTTCTGCAGGATAAAGTGCGCAGCCTGAAAAACGTCGACATCATACTGAACGCGCAGACCACGGAAGTGAAGGGCGACGGCAGCAAGGTCACCGGTCTGGAATACCGCGACCGCGTGAGCGGCGACGTGCACAGCGTGCAGCTTTCAGGGATCTTCGTGCAGATTGGTCTGCTGCCAAACACCACCTGGCTGGAAGGGGCGATTGAGCGCAACCGCATGGGCGAAATCATCATCGATACCAAGTGTGAAACCAGCGTGAAGGGCGTGTTTGCGGCCGGCGACTGCACCACCGTGCCGTACAAACAGATTATTATCGCCACGGGCGAAGGGGCGAAGGCGTCTCTGAGCGCGTTTGACTACCTGATCCGCACCAAAACCGCATAAGAAAAGAAAGTAAGGCTACACCTGCAATAGCGAGAGGCCACCGAAAGGTGGCCTCTTTTTTTTATCTGACGACCATCACCGGTATATGGGTGTGGCGGATGACGCTGGAGGCGTTAGAGCCCAGCAGATGCGTGGTAATGGACGGGTTACGCGAACCGATAACCACCACGTCTGCCTTCAGTTCGGTCGCCAGCTCATTGACCGCATCGCGTACGCTGCCGAATCTGACGTGCGTTTTGATCCGTGAAGGGTCGATGCTGAAGTGGCTGACCATGGTTTGCAGGCGATTTTCCGCCTCGTGCTGCAAATGTTCCTCGAAGCGACGCACATCGGCGGCAAAGCGGTGCAGGCTCAGGCTGGCGGAGCCTGGCAGCACGTGTAGCAGATGGATGACACCGTCCTGCTGCGCCAGAAACTCCGCGTGGCGTACGGCCTTGTCGCTCAGCTCCATTTCAAAAACATCAACCGGCATAATGATTCTCTGATACATACCCGTTTCTCCTTGTTTATAAACGCTGTACTCATTCAACCACAAAATAGTCATGGTTTCTGTAAGCGCTCCGTCAGTTTTCTTATCTTGCCAGGATAAATCTCAAAAGACCCGTATTCACAGGCAGACCTTCAGGGGTAGCTACCCTTATACACTTACCCGGAACCTTTCGGAGGTCGCATGAAAGCACTTACGTATCACGGTCCACACCATGTTCGCGTCGAGAATGTCCCCGACCCCATCATCGAACAGCCCGACGATATTATTCTGCGCGTCACGGCCACGGCTATCTGCGGCTCCGATTTGCATCTCTACCGCGGAAAGATACCGAAGGTGCAGCACGGCGATATTTTTGGCCATGAGTTTATGGGGGAAATCGTCGAGTGCGGCGCAGAGGTGAAGAATTTGCAAAAGGGCGATCGCGTGGTGATCCCCTTTGTTATCGCCTGCGGGGACTGTTTCTTCTGTCGCCTCCAGCAGTATGCGGCCTGTGAGAATACCAACGCCGGGCAGGGTGCCGCACTGAACAAAAAGCAAATTCCCGCGCCTGCGGCGCTGTTTGGCTATAGCCACCTCTACGGCGGCGTGCCGGGCGGGCAGGCGGAATACGTTCGCGTGCCGAAGGGTAACGTCGGGCCGTTTAAAGTCCCGCAGCTTCTTTCTGATGATAAAGCGCTGTTCCTGTCCGACATTTTACCCACGGCCTGGCAGGCGGCAAAAAATGCGCAGATTGAAAAAGGCTCAAGCGTAGCCGTTTTTGGCGCCGGGCCGGTGGGGCTACTGACCATTGCCTGTGCGCGGCTGCTGGGGGCTGAGCAGATTTTTGTTATCGATCACCATCCGTACCGGTTGCGATTTGCCGAGGCGCGCTATGGCGCTATCCCCATCAACTTCGATGATGACAACGACGCGGCGGAAAAAATCATCGAACAGACCGCGGGCCAGCGCGGCGTTGACGCCGTGATTGATGCGGTCGGGTTTGAAGCGAAAGGCAGCACCACGGAAACGATCCTCAGCAATCTTAAAATCGAAGGCAGCAGCGGCAAAGCGTTGCGTCAGTGCATTGCTGCCGTGCGTCGCGGCGGGGTGGTCAGCGTACCCGGCGTATACGCAGGGTTTATCCATGGCTTCCTGTTTGGCGATGCCTTTGATAAGGGGCTGACGTTTAAGATGGGCCAGACGCACGTCCATGCCTGGCTGGGTGAACTGTTACCGCTGATCGAAAAAGGGCTGCTTACGCCGGAAGAGATCGTAACCCATTATCTCCCCCTTGCGGATGCGGAACGCGCCTATAAGATTTTCGAAAAACGGGAGGAGGAGTGCCGGAAGGTGATTCTGGTACCGGGCGCAGAGACCCCCGAAGCCGCAGAGCAGACCGTTAAAGGGCTGGTGAATGCCTTCCCGGGCGGGGTTGCCTGAGAATGTTCGCTTACCAGTGGCGTTCAAGATAGAGCACGGCCGTGACGATAATCGCCACAAAAATCAGAAAGATAAGTGTGATAACGCCTATCTCACTCATGACCGTCCCCGCGGCACCAAAACAGGTTAAGCGTGGATTAGGGCCATTTTGCGCGGTATAGGAAAATTGGGTGAATTTGCGGAAAGAGGATGCGGCTGCATCCTCTGTGCAAAGCGGGTAGGCGCTTATTCAGAAGAGATTAACGCAGGTAATCGCCCGCGGCTTCTGGCTGGTAGAGCAGCTCCAGCACTTCCAGATGGGTCGAGGCGCCACCCGGTAATTCCCAGTGGATCGTATCCCCCGTACGCAGTCCCAGCAGTGCGGCACCCACAGGGGCCAGAACAGAAAGCTGTGTGCTGCTGTCGGTCATCTGAGCCGGGTATACCAGCGTACGGGTCAACTCTTCACCGGTGGTCAGGTTGCGAAATTTCACCTGGCTGTTCATGGTGACCACGTCATGCGGTATCGTCTCAGGCGTGCACATCTGTGCCCGGTCGAGCTCCTCATTCAGGGCGTCGGCCACGGGGAGCGAGGCAAATTCCACTTTTTCCAGCAGCCTGTCGATACGTTCTGCGTCGAGCTCATTGATGATAATGGTAGGTCTGGACATTTTTTACTCCATGTCGTTAATGCTGCGTCTAACGCAGAAACTGATCCAAAAGAAAACCCTCGCCGTCTGGCAGCGAGGGTTTAACTCTCCCGATGATACTGGCTGAGCGCGCAAGTTTGAAGTGATGAAAGTCACATTCATGGGCCATATGAATTTTCGCTGAAATTTATTCAGTCTTCATTCCTGGCGGAATACGTTACGCTGAGTGTCCTGAACCCGGGCGTTGCCCATCAACGAGAGAGAATTATGTACTTCTATCAACCGTCTCAGGGGCACGGCCTGCCGCATGACCCGCTGAACGCCATTATTGGTCCACGTCCGATAGGCTGGATCTCCTCTTGCGACAAGGCCGGTCAGCTGAACCTTGCACCGTACAGTTTCTTCAACTGCTTTAACTACCGCCCGCCGATCATCGGCTTTTCCAGCAACGGCTGGAAGGACAGCGTGCGTAATATTACGGAAACCGGGGAATTTGTCTGGAACCTGGCAACGCGCGATCTCGCGCAGGCGATGAATCAAACCTCCGCGATGCTTCCCCACGATCGGGATGAATTTAGCTTTGCCGGGCTCACGCCAGCGGCCAGCCAGCTGGTTAACGCCCCCCGCGTTGCAGAAAGCCCGGTGAATTTTGAATGTCGACTGTCCCAGTGCATTCAGCTTACCGGAGCCGACGGTACGCCGGTGGACACGTGGCTGGTGCTGGGGGAAGTGGTCGGTATCCATATTGCCGAAACGCTGCTGGAAGAGGGGATATACCAGACGGCGAAAGCGCAGCCCATCCTGCGTGCGGGTGGGCCGACGGCGTACTATGGCATCAGCGATGAAAACCGGTTTGATATGGTGCGCCCGGGCGCGGATCAGTAACCGGCTTTATCAATCACGAATTGTTTACCGCAGTTACCCGGATGTGGCTGCGGGGCAAATGAGGTCGCAGAGAGCGGATTGTTAATGGCGTCAGCCTTCATCGAAATCTGCATCTCGGTCAGATAAGCCGGATTGCCGTTGCAGGTCAGCTTGAACGCTTTGACGTTCTCCTTGCCCCAGCTTTTGGCTACGGCACTGTCAAAGTCGCTGCGATTGACGGGTTTCCCGTAGTTATTGGCAAGGAATTTACCGACCGCACTGTTTTTAACTTCCTGATTCATCCGCACCATCGTGCCGAAATAGGCATCCGGATCGAAACCAAAGCAGACGCCATGTTTGGCGTATTCGTAGCGTTCCAGGCAGGAATTACCGCCCGCACCCGGCATCACGTCGTTGAGCTTAGCGGCAGCGGAAAGCGACAGTCCGGTTTCGGCGGCATCGCATTTGCGGCTGGCCTTCACTTCCGGCATGTTCGGAATGGGGCGCGTGGCGCAGCCAAAACGCATCCAGCGACGTTCATCCACCCCGCGTGCGGCAATGGATTTCGGCAGGCCGGGCCATAGCCCGTGAACGGTCAGAAAATCGGCTTTATTTTCGCGCGCTTTTTGCAGGCGACATTCGTCAGGTTCATTGCGGTTGCGCTCGATCATGCTCTGGCAAAACCCGGTTTGCCAGGACAGGGCCAGCACATAGCGATCGAAATCGCCATACTGGGTTGCCTTGAGCGGTTCTGCGTGCGTGGAGAAAACACAGAGGGCAAGCGCGATTGCCCCAGACGGGATAACGATATCCTTCCTGAACATATGATTTCCTGATCGAATGAGCGTGATTGATTTCTGGGGGTTATTAAAGCACAAAAAGCGCCCGCAGGCGCTTTCTGGATATCAGGAATTTAGCTTAGGCTGCGCCGGGCACCAGCACTTCCGTGGCGATAATCACGATAATCAGCCCAACCATAACGGGCACTGAGGTGCGTTTTACCACTTCAAATGGCGAGATTTTCGCCATCCCGGCAACGGCGACGACCACGCCCGATACCGGGGAAATGGTACGGCCCAGGTTTGACGCCTGCAGCATGGGAATGGAGAGATAGGCCGGGTTAATCCCGGAGGAGTGGGCCAGTTTCGGGATCATCTCCACGAAAGCGTAGAAAGGCGCATTGCCGGAACCGGTGGTCATGGCCGCCAGCATGGTGAGTACCACCAGGACCAGCATCAGGATAATACTGGCCGAGCCGAACGAGGTGGCGATAGAGATCAGGCTCTGGATAAAGCCGATGGTGCTCAGACCCTGAGCAAAAACGCCCGCTGCCACCAGCAGCATCACCACGCCAGCGAAGGCATCCGCCATTCCGCGATAGGCGACTTCCAGACCAGAGAACACCTTTTGCGTGTTGAAACCGCGCACAAACTCCAGCACGGCAGCCAGCAGCATGCAGATCACCAGAATGGTGATGATGTGCAGCTGCGGGCCCCATTTGCCGTCAAAAATCAGCACTCCGATAATCGGCGTGAAGGGCAGAATGGCATAAAACGCGGGTGCGGTGGTGGTGATCTCACTCACATCCATCATCTCGTGGCTGATGTTTTCTTTCTTGTCCAGATAGCGCTGCCAGAAGAAATGCGCGATTCCCATTCCCACAATGGCGACAATAGAGATTGGCAGCGTGGTTTTAAAGGCGAAGTCGATGAGCGACATCTCCGCAGCCTTTGCCGCCAGCACAACGTCGCCGGAGGTTGGGGAGAGAATAATGGCTGCCGGAGACGCGCAAATGGCTGCTGCCGCGCCGCGGCTGATACCGACGTTCACCATGACCGGGAACAGCGTGGCCATGAGCAGTACGCCAAGTCCGGTTGCCGACGACACGGCCAGCGACATCAGGCAGGCGAGAAAATAGGCGGCGACCATCAGCAGATAGGGTGAGTTGATGTACTGCAGCGGTTTTGAGGCAAGCTTAACGACCATGTCGTTGGCACCGATATGGGTCATGTAGGCGGCAAAACCGCACAGCATCATGATCATCATACCCAGGTCGCCGCCGCGGCTCATGAGTAATATCTTAATGTATTCAACAATATCAGTGGCGGTGTAACCCGTACTGGTTGCACTGGCAGGTAATACCTGATGTCCCATTATGGCGCTGATAATCAGCAGCGTTAAACCGCCAACAAATAATACGCCCGTGGCCGAATAGCCTTTAATGATGTAGCGTGCGACACCGACAATGACGACGACCCCAATAAGGAGTTCGAATAACGTAAGCATGATTTCCCCTGTATCTCTGCTGCAATGGAGCACAAAAAATCAATAAAAATAAGAAGGATGAAAATGTGCCGAATAAATGGCCTGTTCTTGCTGATTAAAATCAATAAACAGACGACTAGAGAGCAGAACAACCGTGTTTTTGCCATGGCTCTTACATTTACGCCATGAGAGTCTTGACCGTCAGAAATAGCGCAATATGTCCTTACAATGATAACAGATTGTTAATATTTTGTGTAATTCAGCATGTTGCTGATATACAAGGCTAAACAGGTTAAAGGCTCACTCTGAATGTGCTTATTCAAACTTGCGGTCCAGTTTATTGAGAATATTCCCGGAAAAAGGCCGAATAATTAGGAATAACGCTGATGTCGTTAAGCCTTGATTCAACTACTTTATGGTAAACTTTGCCTCGAATACTAAGAATGGTAATTGCATTGTGATCGTACGTAATACATTTTTCTCAATTTTATTGTTTATTTTTGGGCAGTTAACGTTTTCTTCTGTTGCACAGGCAGAGGACAACGCGACGGATAAAGGGTGGTTCTCAACCTTTACGGATAATGTCTCTCAGACCTGGACGGCGCCCGAACATTATGATCTCTATGTTCCGGCAATAACGTGGCATGCGCGTTTTGCTTACGACAAAGAGAAAACCGATAAATATAACGAGCGTCCGTGGGGCGCTGGTTTCGGTCAGTCGCGCTGGGATGATAAGGGAAACTGGCATGGCATCTATCTGATGGCCTTTAAAGACTCCTTTAATAAATGGGAGCCGATTGGGGGCTACGGCTGGGAGAAAACCTGGCGCCCGCTAGCCGACGAGAACTTCCATGTCGGGTTGGGCTATACCGCGGGGGTCACCGCACGTGACAACTGGAACTACATTCCGATCCCGGTGCTGCTGCCGTTGGCCTCTATCGGTTACGGCCCCGCAACGTTCCAGATGACCTACATCCCGGGCACGTACAACAACGGTAACGTTTACTTCGCCTGGATGCGTTTTCAGTTTTAACTGAAAAAACGTTACCTGTTGGTGATAAAACGCGCAGCCGTTGATTCATAAACGATAAAAATCTGCCAGTGAAAATTAACGCGACTTTAGTCACTTTTTATCAAAGATCCGCTGGACAAAAGGTCTCACAATTGATGTACTGGTAACCGACACAGCATTTGTGTCGTTTTTTAATGTAAAGGTAATTTTGATGTCTAAGATTAAAGGTAACGTTAAGTGGTTTAATGAGTCCAAAGGATTCGGTTTCATTACTCCTGAAGATGGCAGCAAAGACGTGTTCGTACACTTCTCTGCAATCCAGTCTAATGGTTTCAAAACTCTGGCTGAAGGTCAGCGTGTAGAGTTCGAAATCACTAACGGTGCCAAAGGCCCTTCTGCTGCTAACGTAATCGCTCTGTAATCCAGACGCGTCAGCAAGAATTTCAAAACCCGCTCACTGAGCGGGTTTTTTTCGTTTTGAATCAGCCAAGCAGATACATTTTCAGGAAGCTGGCCACGATCAGCACGCTTAACAACACCATGCCTACGCTCATCAGACTCTGTTTCATTCTGTCACCCTCGTTCAGTACTGCATCCAGAGTGACAGAGAAAAATTAAGCCAACATTAACGGTTCGGCTGTTAATGCGCGCTTGCGGAAGAAAATAGCCAAAATGCGATCCCCGTCATCGCAAAGGAGCCGAGCATATTGATCGCCATATTCATCAGCGCCCAGCCGATACGGCCTTCCTGAAAGAGAAAAACCGTTTCCGCAGAAAAGGTTGAGAAGGTGGTTAACCCGCCGCAGAATCCGGTGGTAATCAGGACTTTCCACATTGGGTCAATGTGTGTCATTCGGTTAAACCAGGCCAGCCCCATGCCAATGATAAAGGCACCTATCAGGTTTGCAGCCAGTGTCCCCATGGGAATCGCCTGATGCAGGGGGTTAAACCGCATACTGAGAAACCATCGCGCAACGCTACCCGTTCCCCCACCAATAAAAACGGCTAAAAGTAGTTGTAACACGCTAAATACCTGCTATTTGATGTGTAAGAGAAGCGAGTTTAACGCCGTTTATGATGAGGGGACAAATATGTATGTTGCGGTAGGGCAATTTGCGGTCACGCCTGACTGGCAGGCTAACGCGATAAAATGCGTCAATCTGATGATGCAGGCCCAACAGAAAGGCGCGTCGCTGCTGGTGCTTCCTGAGGCGCTGCTGGCCAGGGATGATAATGACCCGGATTTATCCGTGAAGTCCGCGCAGCCGCTGGACGGTGAATTTTTACAGCAATTGCTCGCCCAGAGTGTGGGCAATACGATGACGACGATCTTAACAATCCATGTTCCCTCTACGCCGGGTCGGGCGGTGAATACGTTGGTGGCGATTCGCGGCGGAGCCATAGTCGCACGTTACGCCAAGCTCCATCTTTATGATGCCTTCAGCATTCAGGAATCACGGCGCGTCGACCCAGGAGACCGTGTTCCGCCGCTGCTGGAGATTGACGGATTAAAGGTTGGGCTGATGACCTGCTATGACCTGCGTTTTCCGGAGCTGGCACTCCATCTGGCGCTACAGGGGGCGGACGTGCTGGTTCTGCCTGCCGCGTGGGTTAAAGGGCCGTTAAAAGAACATCACTGGGCAACGCTGCTGGCGGCACGCGCGCTGGATACCACCTGCTATGTCGTTGCTGCAGGAGAATGCGGAACGAAGAACATCGGGCAAAGCAGGGTGGTCGATCCGCTGGGTGTGACGATTGCCGCCGCTGCGGAAGCCCCGGATTTGCTGGTGGCAGAGATAAACATAGACAGAATTGCGCTTGCACGTCAGCAATTACCTGTTCTTCGCAATCGTCGGTTTGCGCCACCGCAATTATTGTGATGTTTTTTTCAACAATGCTTGATTCACCTTGTTACAGATTGCTATTGTGTGCACGCGCTAAATGACCGTTAATACAGTCAGGTTTTGGCGCTGAATGCAGCCTGTTTTAAGTAAAGAAGGTATCTATGGGTGAGATTAGTATTACCAAACTGCTGGTGGTTGCCGCACTGGTCGTCCTGCTGTTTGGTACCAAGAAGTTACGCACGCTGGGTGGTGACCTGGGGGCTGCCATCAAAGGCTTTAAGAAAGCGATGAACGACGATGATACAGCCGCGAAGAAAAGCGCTGAGGATGACGTCCCGGCAGACAAGCTTTCTCACAAAGAGTGACAGCAACGCCTGCGGGATTGCGAAAAAAAACCGGCTCATGAGGCCGGTTTTTTTGTATTACTGTAAATGAATATTACAGCACTATTTAACTTCTTCGCCTTTTGCCTGCATATCTGCATGGTAGGAGGAGCGAATAAACGGGCCGCATGCGGCGTGAGTAAAGCCCATCGCCAGCGCTTCGGCCTTCATTTCATCAAACTCGTCCGGGCTCACGTAGCGCTGTACCGGCAGGTGGTGACGGCTTGGCTGCAGATACTGGCCCAGAGTCAGCATGGTTACACCGTGGCGGCGAAGATCGCGCATCACCTCGATGATTTCATCGTTAGTTTCACCCAGACCTACCATCAGACCTGATTTGGTCGGAATATGCGGATGCGCTTCTTTGAAGCGTTCCAGCAGTTTCAGAGACCAGTTATAGTCAGCGCCCGGGCGGACCTGACGATAGAGACGCGGTACGTTTTCCAGGTTGTGGTTAAACACATCTGGCGGCGTCGCGGTCAGGATATCCAGCGCACGGTCCATACGGCCGCGGAAGTCTGGCACCAGCGTCTCGATTTTGATGTTTGGGCTTTTCTCGCGAATGGCCGTAATACAGTCAGCGAAGTGCTGTGCTCCGCCGTCGCGCAGATCGTCACGGTCAACGGACGTGATAACCACGTAACGCAGCGCCATGTCGGCGATGGTCTGCGCCAGCTTCTGGGGTTCGTTAGCATCAGGCGCGACCGGACGGCCATGAGCAACATCGCAGAACGGGCAGCGGCGGGTACAGATAGCACCCAGAATCATAAACGTCGCGGTACCGTGATTGAAACATTCAGCAAGGTTCGGACAAGAGGCTTCTTCACAAACGGAGTGAAGGCCATTCTTGCGCATCGCCGCTTTGATCCCCTGGATACGCGAAGAGTCGGCCGGAAGTTTGATTTTCATCCATTCCGGTTTTCTTAACAGCGCCTCGCGCTCTGTAGCCACGTTTTTAACCGGGATAAGGGCCATTTTATCGGCATCGCGGTATTTAACACCGCGTTCCATCACAATGGGTTTACTCATAGCGTGCGTGTTCCAGTTGCGAATATCGAAGGAAAGCGTTTCAATTCAAGGGAATGTTGTATTTATCAACTATTTTTGAACGAACGACAGGCAGTATATCATTGAAACGGTCGTTAAAGCAGCCTGCCAGATCGCCAATTTGTAAAATAGTTGTTGTTTTGTGCCTTTTGCCCTGCCTGTCGCAGGGGCTTATGCTGGCTCAACCTGTCAGAAGGCCTGACGGATAATGCGGATGACGTTTTCCAGAACCGGATCGCGCAAGCTCAGCTTGTTGTAATGCAGTGAAATTTCAATAGATTCCGCATTAAGCTGGCTGAGGGGGATACTGTCCAGCGGCCAGCATTTCCGGAGCAGGCTGTACAGGCGCGATGGCATGATGCACAGCATATCGCTGCTGCCTATCAGGGATGCAGTGGTGAACATATTGTAACTGCTGAAGCTGATCTGACGTTCCGGGAAAATTTCATCAATACGCTGACGAAGGCCATGGTTGGACTGCCCTTCGGTCATGAAAGACGAGTGGTCATAGTTGCGCAGGTTTTCGATGGTCAGCGGCTCGCTGAGGGCAGGATGCTGCTGACGGCAAACCAGCACCAGGTTATCCGCATAGAGCACATTTTGCCCCAGCGCTCTGGCACTGAAGCTGCCGCTTTCAATAATCAGGTCCGTCTGGAACTGGGCAAGCTGAACGTCAGGTTCATGGAGAGGCACATTGCGAAGCAGGAGCTGCGGAGCATGCTCTTTTACGGCCTGGAAGATCGCAGGCATGACCAGCACACCCACCGAAGGGGAACAGCCGATGGTGATGGTTCTCTGCTTATCGTAGCTCCCGGTTAAATCCAGCGCGCCCAGAATCGACTCCAGCCCCTGGCTGATGTACTCATGAAGATGTGTGGCGTAGGCCGTCGGCGTTACCCCCTGGCCCTTACGAATAAATAACGGGTCAGGAAATATAGCGCGTAGCTTTTGGATGGACTGGCTTATTGCAGATGGCGTGAGATTAAGAATTTTCGCAGCGTTAACGATACCCTTATGGACATATACTGCCTCAAAAATAGTCAGTAAATTGAGATCAATATTACGTAAAGTCCGAAAAATTTGCGGCTTGTCTTCGCCACCAGGTTCATTCAGTCGTTTGGCTGGTAAATTATTATACTCCACGCTTTCACTCCGTATACATTCACAATATGAATGATAGTTGAATTTATTTATTATGCTTGTAGAGATTCGTAAAGTGTTGGTTTTGTTTCATTTGTTTATCAAAAGCAAACACTTGTGTGATAATTGCTCACGTTACTTATGCCGTGTTTGCCGTGCATGCTGGAGGCTAAATAATATGTAGCGGTAATATTCGGGCGCTTCGAAAATATAGAATCTATGGATTATTGTAAAGTGCAAAAACGGTAAATAGACAGTGGCCCGTCAAATTAGCGAGCCCTGTTGTACGATATATTAAGCAGGGATATATTCGTGCGGGGGATTGTTAAGTAGTGCTAACACGTTCTTCAAAAGCACGGGACGAATCGTGTCTGGCGTAGCGGTTTCTACCCACTGGCGCATTTGCGTCATTTCCATGCCGGCGTAGCCGCAGGGGTTTATGCGCTGGAAAGGCGCGAGATCCATATTAATATTCAAGGCCAGGCCATGGAATGAGCAGCCTTTACGAATACGCAGCCCCAGAGAGCAGATCTTCATTTCCCCAACGTAGACCCCAGGCGCATCGGCCCGCGGATGCGCGTCAATCCCGTATTCCGCCAGCGTATTGACGACTGTCTGTTCCAGTAAGGTAACCAGTTCACGCACGCCGAGCTTTCTGCGCTTCAGATTGAGCAGGACGTACATTACCTGCTGCCCGGGGCCATGGTACGTGACCTGACCGCCGCGATCGCTCTGGATAACCGGAATATCGCCCGTCATTAATAAATGTTCTGCTTTTCCCGCCTGACCCTGCGTAAAGACCGGCAGGTGTTCGACCAGCCAGATCTCATCGGGGGTAGTGTCATCGCGTGAATCGGTGAAGTCATGCATAGCCTGGGAGACAGGCTCGTAAGGTTGCAGCCCGAGGTGACGGACCAGAATTTTATCCTGATACAAAACTGCGTCTCCGAAGACGAGGGACAAAAGGTATGCGGGAGTATATCACAGCGGGGAGAGGGGTTACCCGGCAAACCGGGTAACCGCAAAGGGACTACAGCACCATACGAACGATTTCGATATTGCCGAGTTCTTCGTACAGCGTCTCAACCTGCTCAATGTGTGTCGCAGTGATGGTAATAGAAACCGAGTGGTAGTTGCCCTTGCTGCTTGGTTTTACTGACGGAGAGTAGTCACCCGGCGCATGGCGCTGTACCACTTCAACCACCTGATCAACCAGCTCAGGTTTCGCCAGACCCATTACTTTGTAGGTAAATGGGGTAGGGAATTCAAGCAGTTCGTTAAGTTTGGTTTTCATGTCAGCTCCGGCGTAACGTCAAAAAATAATAACTCCCACGTCAGGTGGGAGTTATCAGGATACTTAGTATATGGGGATCAAAATCACACTTTCAAGTGTTCGATTTTTAACCAAACCAGTGGTGGAACATCAATTTAATATAATCAATGATTTTGCCGAAGAAATTGCCTTCAGGAATTTCTTGCAGGACCACCAGCGGGCGCTGATCGATCGTTTTGCCATCCAGCTGGAAGTTGATCGTGCCCACAACCTGATTTTTCTGCAGCGGGGCGTGCAGCTCGGTGCTGTTCAGGACGTAGCTGGCTTTCAGATCTTTCATACGACCGCGCGGAATGGTCAGGTAGAGGTCTTTATCAACGCCGAGAGAAGCACGGTCGTTGTCACCGAACCAGACGGGTTCAGACGCAAACTCTTTGCCTGCTTTCAGTGGATTCACGGTTTCGAAGAAACGGAAGCCCCAGGTCAGCAGCTTCTTGCTTTCTGTTTCACGGCCTTTAAAGGTGCGGCCACCCATCACGGCAGAGATCAGACGCATCTGGCCTTCAGTGGCGGAGGCGACCAGGTTGTAGCCCGCTTTGTCGGTGTGACCGGTTTTGATGCCGTCAACGTTCAGGCTGTTATCCCACAGCAGGCCGTTACGGTTGGTCTGACGGATACCGTTGAAGGTGAACTCTTTCTCTTTATAGATAGAGTACTCATTAGGAACATCGCGGATCAGCGCCTGACCAATCAACGCCATGTCACGTGCCGAGCTGTACTGACCGTCTGCGTCCAGGCCATGTACGGTCTGGAAATGGCTGTTTTTCAGACCCAGCGCGTTCACGTAGCTGTTCATCAGGCCTACGAAGGCATCCTGACTACCGGCGGCGAAATCGGCCATCGCTACGCAGGCATCGTTACCCGACTGCAGGTTGATACCGCGAATCAGCTGGGAAACAGGAACCTGCATACCCGGTTTCAGGAACATCAGAGAGGAACCCTTAAAGACCGGGTTCCCGGTTGCCCACGCATCGTTACCGATGGTGACCAGATCCGTTTCTTTGAATTTACCTGCCTTCATCGCCTGGCCGATAACGTAGCTGGTCATCATTTTGGTCAGGCTGGCCGGGTCACGGCGGGCATCGGCATTCTGTTCTGCCAGCACTTTGCCAGAGTTGTAATCGATCAGGATGTAGGATTCCGCGTCGATTTGCGGAACGCCAGGGATCATGGTCTTGATATTCAGGTCATCGGCGTGAGCTGCAGAGAGCGCAGCCGCGCAAAGGGCCGTGGTCAGCGCCATGCGCTGCACAAAACGAGCAGAAAAAGTGGTCTTCATGGTCAGAACTACGACATCCGTGATGGAATTAAAAAAAGTGCCTTACTATAGCAAATGCTATTCAGGCAGGCATCCGACTTTAAGCATGAGTTTGTGAATGTGTTTTACACAAACTGACAATTCGGATACCGCCGGTTAATTATTTCGCAACAGCGATAAATGACTGAAGCTGAGCTTCATTCTGCAGACGCTGCTGCAGGGAAGCTGCCTGCGATTTGCTGGCAAACGGGCCCATCTGAATGCGCCAGACCGCACCGTTCTGCTCAACGCGTCCTGGTACGCCAAACTGCTGGCTCAGACGCTGCTGATACTGTTTAGCCCGGGCCTGATCGCTCACAGCACCGACCTGAACCACATAGCTGCCGCTGGCCGCTGTTTGAGCCGCCACCGCAGCACTTTGCGTGGCCGCGGGCGCCGTTACGGGAGCCGACTGGGGCGCTGGTGCAGCAACGGGAGCGGGGGCTGGGGTAGGCTCACTGCCTTCCAGCACGCCCGAGGCTAAGGTCGTCGGTGCGCCAAGAAAGCCGCTGCTCTTTACCGGTGCGCCCGTTGAATCGTCGCTTTGCAGCGTGTCGTTGCTGATTGGGCGTATTTCACCCCCCGGCTGAGCAGGCTCGGCCGGAGAAGAGACGCTGCCCATTCCCCCGTCAAGATTGGGGCGGTCGGGCAGGGCATAGGTCTGTTTCGCCACCGTCGTACACGCGGTACCCGGCCCGGAGAGGGAGCCATCCTGCGCCACGATAATTGGGTCAATACGGACTTTGGTGTTGTTCGAGGTATTCAGGCGATCGGCAGACGCGCGCGACAGGGAGATCACCCGGTCATTACCGTACGGGCCGCGGTCGTTGATACGCACGACGATCATGCGGCCGTTTGCCAGGTTGGTGATACGAGCATAGCTCGGGATCGGCAGCGTCGGATGTGCCGCCGTCAGCTGCATGGGGTCGAACGTCTCTCCGGAGGCCGTCAGGTTACTGCCAGGCTCGGCATCATAAATGGCGGCAAAGCCCGCCTGGCTGAAACGGGAAGGATCCTGAACAATTTTATAGCTTTTGCCGTCGCGCTCGTAATCCTGATTGGCACTGGCATTCAGCGGTTCATAAACGGGATCGGCACCGCTGATTTCTACGATCGGGCCATTACACACCGCAGGCTGCGGCGGCGCGACGGTTGCCTGTTGCTGACCATCATCACTAGTACAGGCCGCAAGTAAACTTGCCGCAATGCAGATCCCCAGCCACTGCTTACGCATTCCGATCCCCTTATTTTTATACGCTTTTTGACAACATTTTTCTGTGGGTATGGATCGACATCACGATACCAAACCCGGCCATCAACACGATCAGTGCCGAGCCTCCGTAACTCACCAGCGGCAGCGGTACGCCTACCACCGGCAGAATACCACTCACCATACCAATATTTACGAAGACATAAACGAATAAAATCAGCATCAACCCGCCAGCCATGACGCGACCAAAGGTCGTTTGCGCGCGTGCTGCAATCCACAATCCCCGCATGATCAGCAGAACGTATAGGGCCAGGAGTATTAAGATGCCCACCAGCCCCAGCTCTTCCGCCAGGACGGCAAAGATAAAGTCGGTGTGGCGTTCCGGTAAAAATTCCAGCTGCGACTGCGTGCCGTGCAGCCAGCCTTTACCGCGCAGGCCGCCGGAGCCAATCGCAATCTTGGACTGAATAATATGATAGCCCGCGCCCAGCGGATCGGTTTCCGGATCGAGTAGCATCATGACGCGCTGGCGCTGGTAATCGTGCATCAGGAAGAACCAGAGAATAGGGATGAACGCCGCAATCAGCACTACCGCGATACCAATCAGGCGCCAGCTCAGGCCCGACAGGAACAGGACAAACAGGCCGGAGAGGGCGATGAGGATAGAGGTACCCAGGTCAGGCTGTGCCGCAACCAGCAGCGTTGGCAGGAAAATCAGCACCAGCGCGATAGCGGTATTCTTCAGCGACGGCGGGCAGACGTCGCGGTTGATAAAGCGTGCCACCATTAAGGGCACGGCGATTTTGGCAATTTCCGAAGGCTGAAAGCGGACAATGCCCAAATCCAGCCAGCGTTGCGCCCCTTTTGAAATGGCCCCAAAGGCATCTACCGCAACCAGCAAAATAATACAGAAGATGTAGAGGTAGGGCGCCCAGCCTTCGTAGACGCGCGGCGGGATCTGCGCCATCACCACCATAATAATCAGGCCCATGGCGATCTGGCCGATTTTGCGCTCCATCATCCCGATGTCCTGGCCGCTGGCGCTCCAGATAACCAGCGCGCTGTAAACCAGCAGAGCCAGCAGGATCAGCAGCATGGCTGGGTCGATGTGGATTTTGTCCCACAGCGATTTTTTATTTGGATTATCCGTCATGATTATTGGTCCTCCGCCGCAGCGGCGGCCGGGTTTTCAGCCGGCAGTTCGGTGTTGTTATCACCCAGCATAATGTGGTCAAGGATCTGGCGCATGATGGTCCCTACTGCAGGCCCGGCACCGCCGTTCTCCAGAATCATCGCCACCGCGACCTGCGGGTTGTCATAAGGGGCAAACGCCGTCATCAGCTTGTGGTCACGCAGACGTTCGGCAATGCGGTGCGCGTTATAGGTTTCGTTGGCTTTCAGACCAAAGACCTGCGCAGTACCGGACTTTGCCGCCACTTTGTACGGCGTACCGGCGAAATACTTGTGGGCGGTACCGTTGGGGCGGTTTGCCACGCCGTACATACCGTCTTTCGCGATTTCCCAGAAGCCGGAATGAATGTCACCCACCGGCGCTTCGTGCGGCTGGTTCCACGGCACTTTTTTGCCGTCTTCAACCGTACTCTGCAGCAGGTGAGGCACTTTCACCACGCCGTCATTGATGAGGATCATCATGGCTTTGTTCATCTGAAGCGGCGTTGCCGTCCAGTAACCCTGACCGATACCCACCGGAATGGTGTCGCCCTGATACCACGGTTTTTTAAAGCGCTTCAGCTTCCATTCGCGCGTCGGCATGTTGCCGGAGCGTTCTTCCGCAAGGTCAACGCCGGTGTAGTGTCCGTAGCCGAATTTGCTCATCCACTCAGACAGGCGGTCGATCCCCATGTCATACGCCACCTGATAGAAGAAGGTATCCGCAGACTCCTCCAGCGATTTGGTGACGTTCAGATGACCGTGGCCCCATTTTTTCCAGTCGCGATAGCGCTTTTCTGAACCGGGCAACTGCCACCAGCCCGGGTCAAACAGGCTGGTATTGCGGTTGATGACGCCAGCACTCAGTGCAGAGACCGCCACGTACGGTTTAACCGTGGATGCCGGCGGGTAAACCCCTTGCGTCGCGCGGTTCACCAGCGGCGTGTTGGGGTCATTCAGCAGACCGGAGTAGTCTTTACTGGAAATGCCGTCAACAAACAGGTTCGGGTCATAGCTTGGCATAGACACCATCGCCAGGATGCCGCCGGTGCGGGGATCGGTGACCACAACGGCTGCGCGGCTGCCCGCCAGCAGGGTTTCAATATACTGCTGTAGCTTAAGGTCGAGGGTCAGATAGACGTCATGCCCCGCCTGAGGCGGCACTTCTTTAAGCTGGCGAATCACGCGGCCACGGTTGTTAACCTCAACCTCTTCATAGCCGGTTTGCCCGTGCAGGACATCTTCGTAGTAGCGTTCAATACCGAGCTTACCGATGTCGTGCGTTGCGGCGTAGTTCGCCAGCTTGCCGTCTTTATCGAGGCGGTCGACGTCTTTGTCGTTAATCTTGGAGACGTAGCCAATCACATGCGTCAGCGCGGAGCCGTAGGGGTAGTAGCGACGCTTGTAGCCCTTTACTTCCACGCCGGGGAAACGGTACTGGTTTACCGCAAAGCGGGCCACCTGGACTTCCGTCAGGTTGGTTTTAACCGGGATGGAGGTGAAACGGTGAGAGCGGGCGCGCTCTTTTTTGAAGGCGGCGATATCGTCGTCGTTAAGGTCGACAACGCTTTTCAGCGCTTCCAGCGTATCCTGAACATTATCGACTTTTTCCGGCATCATCTCGATTTGATAGATGGTGCGGTTTAACGCCAGCGGGGTGCCGTTGCGATCGTAAATAATGCCGCGGCTGGGCGCGATAGGCACCAGCTTGATACGGTTTTCGTTGGAACGCGTCTGGTAGTCGGTAAAACGGACAATTTGCAGATTATAAAGGTTGGCGATCAGCACGCCGGTAAGCAGCAAAATCCCGGTGAAGGCGACCAGCGCCCGGCGCACAAACAGCGCGGACTCAGCCGTATAGTCGCGAAAAGAATTCTGTAGTTTCATCCGCTGCTTAATCTACCCTGGTCAGTCATTACTCGCGGTGATAGGGGTGGTTGGTAGTAATGCTCCACGCGCGATACAGGCTTTCTGCCACCAGTACCCGAACGAGCGGGTGGGGAAGCGTCAGCGCGGAGAGGGACCAACTTTGTTCTGCTGCCGCTTTGCAGGCAGGGGATAACCCTTCGGGTCCGCCAATCAACAGACTGACGTCACGGCCATCCTGCTTCCAGCGCTCCAGTTCGTGCGCCAGCTGCGGCGTATCCCAGGGTTTTCCTGGAATATCGAGGGTGACGATGCGGTTTTTGCCAGCGGCAGCCAGCATCAGTTCGCCCTCTTTATCGAGAATACGTTTGATATCGGCGTTCTTGCCGCGCTTACCGGCGGGGATTTCCACCAGTTCGAACGGCATGTCTTTTGGAAAACGACGCAGATATTCAGTAAAACCGGTTTGTACCCAGTCCGGCATTTTGGTGCCGACGGCGACCAGCTGCAACTTCACGCATTAACCCCAGAGTTTTTCCAGCTCATACAGGCGACGGCTCTCTTCCTGCATGACGTGGACAATCACATCGCCGAGATCGACAACCACCCAGTCAGCCGTCGCTTCACCTTCAACGCCGAGCGGCAACAGCCCTGCAGCACGTGATTCCTGTACCACGTGATCGGCAATTGAAACAACATGACGTGTGGACGTACCGGTGCAGATGATCATGCAGTCGGTAATACTGGATTTACCCTTAACGTCGATAGCGATGATGTCCTGACCTTTCAGGTCATCAATTTTGTCAATAACAAAATCCTGGAGTGCTTTACCCTGCAAGTTTTCCCCCTGGGGTGAATGAGATTGTAAAACGTTGAATTCGTAGCCAGACAGTATACCTGAACTCATGCCTGTATCGGGACAAAAGTCTCCGGTCGGGCTTTTGAAGGCGGGTATCATCCCACCCTCTGCCTGAGATTGCATCGCCATTTTTGTAAAACAATTTCTGTAAAGCAATCATCGGCGGGAAAGTCTGGCAGCGGAGAATAACAGTATGGCTTACCCTGTCAAGGCAGGATAAACAATAAGCCGCTTTTTATGCCCTCCGGCTATTCATCTGCGCTTTTCTGATACAAACCATGCGTATGGATATAGGCCAGCACCGGTGCGGGGAGCAGATCGTCACACGCTAAACCCTGCTGTAAGCGCTCGCGAATGAGGGTTGCAGAGATATCGAACCACGGCGTTTCGGCCAGATAAATCTTCCCGGCAGGCTGAGTGTGAAGATCTTCAACATTGGCGGTGAGATGATCTTCCAGCCACTGCTGGTACTGCGCTTCGCGCATGGTCAGCGGATAGCCAGGACGGCGGCAGACGAGCAGGTGGCTGTTCTCCAGGATGGTTTCATATTTATGCCATGTGGGGAAGTTCAGCAGGGAGTCCTGTCCGATGATAAAAGCCAGCGGCTGGTCTGGACCTTGTTCTGTGCGCCACTCCTGAAGCGTCTGTGAGGTCCAGGAGGGGGTGTCGCGACGCAGCTCACGCTCGTCAAGCCGGAAGAGCGGCTTATCTGCGATGGCCAGGGCAAGCATCTCTTTTCGCTGCTCGCTGGTCGCCTCAGGCTGTGGACGATGGGGCGGGACATTATTGGGCATGATGGTGACGCGCTGAAGGCCGATCAGATTCGCCAGAATTTCAACCGGCTTCAGATGCCCGTAGTGTACCGGGTCGAAGGTGCCGCCATACAGGGCCTGTAAAGAGTGCATACTATCCATCAATAAAAACGTCTGCCAGCGCCTTGTGGCAGAGCAGCAGGGAAAGGCTTTCCAGCTCCGCCCAGACCGACTGGCCGTAATCTTGCTTTAGCGTAAGCTCGGCGCGCATCAGAAGCTGTACCGCCTGGCGAAGCTGTTCATGACTCAGGCGGTTGACGGCCTCGGAAGTCAAAGCCCGGCGATTTTGCCACACCCGGTGTTTATCAAACAGCGAACGCAAAGGCGTATGGGCAGACTGACGCTTGAGCGTAATCAGCAGCAGCAGTTCGCGCTGCAGGGTTCGCAGCAGAATAACCGGTTCGCTGCCTTCGAGGCGCAGCTGCTGCAGAATATGCAGGGCGCGTTTACTTTTTGCCGACAGCAGCGCGTCCACCCAGTGGAACGGCGTGAAGTGCGCCGCGTCGTTAACGGCCTGCTCGACGCGCGGCAAGGTCAGCTTGCCGTCCGGCCAGAGCAGGGAGAGTCTGTCCAGCGCCTGCGCCAGGGCCAGCAGGTTACCTTCATAGCAGTAGCAGAGCAGCTGGTTCGCCGCGTCATCCAGCTGAAGGTTGTGCTGCTTCGCTCTCGCGGCGACCCATTTAGGCAGATGCGCCTGCTCAGGCGTCTGACAGGTGACCAGCACCGCGTGGGGCGCGAGTTGGGTAAACCATGCCGCGTTTTCCTGCGCTTTGGTCAGCTTGTTGCCACGCACAATCAGGATCAGATCGCTGTGTAAGAGGCTGACCAGCGTAGCGAGCTGCTCGTTCATCGCCGCGTTAGGCCCGTTTTCCGGCAGCAGGATCTGAATCGTCTGGCGCGATGCGAACAGGCTCATCGCCTGACAAAGCGAGAAGAGGGCGTTCCAGTCGGTATTGTTATCCAGCTGGACGGTGTGGTGTTCATCAAAGCCCTGCGCGGCGGCGGCATGCCGCACGGCATCCAGGCTTTCCTGAAGTAATAACGGATCGTTTCCAAGAAGCAGATACGCCGCGCGCAGCCCTTCATTGAGCTGCGCGCGGAGTTGTTCAGGATACAGCCTGATCATCATTTACCCAGAGAGTTAGCAGCAGGAAGCGTGCCATCAACCGGTTTATCAACAATGTCAGATCCTTGTTTGGTTGACGCTGCAATACTTGGCAGTTTACGGATCAGCTGTTCCGCCGCCTTGTCATACATTTCGTTGATGATAATCTGCTGTTCGGCATCTTTTGCCAGCGCCGTCTGCGGGTTATCGAAGAACGAACGGTACACTTTCGTGGTGATCGGATAGATATCTTTACCCGGGATCAGGACTGCCGCGTTGACCGTCAACACCATTTGATACTCTGCGGTACGGCCATCCTGGAAGATAGACGCAGTGTCTCTCGACAGACCACTTCCTGTCACACGCAGAGACGGTACATCCTGACGCAGCGTCTGTTTCTCAACAAGCTCAACGCCGTTCAGACGCAGCTGATTGCGAATTGCCCGGCTGAGTGGACCGTTCGGATCTCCGGAATCAAAGATCATGGTTTTCATCTGAGCAGGCACCGCCGTGGTATTGCGCAGGTGCCAGCCGCAGCCAGCGGTGACAAGCACCGCCAGAGATAAGAGTATTGTTGCCAGTTGTCGCACGTTTCCTCCCGCGCTTAGCCAACGACCAGATTCAGCAGTTTACCAGGTACGTAGATCACTTTACGTACGGTAACGCCCTCAAGATATTTAGCGACCAGTGGTTCCTGGCCCGCGCGCTCGCGAACCTGTTCTTCGGTTGCATCGACCGCCACGGTAATTTTACCGCGGACTTTACCGTTCACCTGGACCACGACCAGCGTGGTGTTTTCCACCATCGCGGCTTCGTCAGCCTGCGGCCACGGCGCGTTGTCGATATCGCCTTCGCCTTTCAGCTCCTGCCACAGGGTAAAGCTAACGTGCGGCGTGAACGGGTTCAGCATGCGAACGACGGCCAGCAGCGCTTCACGCATTAAGGCACGATCCTGCTCGCCGTCCTGCGGGGCTTTCGCCAGCTTGTTCATCAGTTCCATAATAGCCGCAATTGCGGTATTGAAGGTCTGACGACGACCAATATCATCGGTCACTTTTGCAATGGTTTTATGAACATCACGACGCAGCGCCTGCTGATCTTCAGTCAGGGCAGCAGCGTTCAGCGCCGGGGCATCGCCCAGTGAGGTGTGCTCGTAAACCAGCTTCCAGACGCGTTTCAGGAAGCGGTTTGCGCCTTCCACGCCAGACTCCTGCCATTCCAGCGTCATGTCTGCCGGAGAGGCAAACATCATGAACAGACGCACGGTATCCGCACCATAACGCTCAACCATCACCTGCGGGTCGATACCGTTGTTTTTCGACTTGGACATTTTGCTCATGCCGGTGTAGACCAGCTCGTGACCTTCAGCGTCTTTCGCCTTCACGATACGGCCCTTCTCGTCGCGCTCAACGATCGCGTCAACCGGAGATACCCAGTTACGCTCGCCGTTCGCCCCGACGTAATAGAAGGCATCCGCCAGCACCATGCCCTGGCACAGCAGCTGTTTTGCAGGTTCGTCAGAGTTCACCATGCCCGCATCGCGCATCAGCTTGTGGAAGAAGCGGAAGTAGAGCAGGTGCATGATGGCGTGTTCGATACCACCGATGTAGATATCTACCGGCAGCCAGTAGTTCGCTGCTTTGGAATCCAGCATGCCGTCCTGATACTGCGGACAGGTGTAGCGAGCATAGTACCAGGACGACTCCATAAAGGTGTCAAAGGTGTCGGTTTCGCGCAGCGCGGGCTGACCGTTGACGGTGGTTTTTGCCCACTCAGGATCGGCTTTGATCGGGCTGGTGATACCGTCCATGACCACGTCTTCCGGCAGGATCACCGGCAGCTGATCTTCCGGCGTTGGCATCACGGTGCCATCTTCCAGCGTCACCATTGGAATTGGCGCACCCCAGTAACGCTGACGGGAAACGCCCCAGTCGCGCAGACGGAAGTTAACTTTACGCTCGCCCACGCCAAGGGAGGCCAGCTTGTCGGCGATAGCGTTGAAGCCCTCTTCGAAGCTCAGACCGTTGAACTCGCCGGAGTTGAACAAGGTCCCTTTTTCGGTCAGCGCTTGTTCGGACAGGTCTGGTTCAGAACCGTCAGCCGTCAGAATAACAGGCTTGATGGTCAGGCCATATTTAGTGGCAAATTCATAGTCGCGCTGGTCGTGACCTGGAACAGCCATCACGGCGCCTGTGCCGTATTCCATCAGTACGAAGTTGGCGGCCCAGACAGGGATCGCTTCGCCAGTCAGCGGGTGAATGGCTTTAAAGCCGGTATCAACCCCTTTTTTCTCCATCGTTGCCATATCGGCTTCTGCCACTTTCGTGTTGCGGCACTCGTCGATGAAGGTAGCCAGTTCCGGATTGTTTTCTGCCGCTTTCTGCGCCAGCGGGTGACCTGCGGCCACGGCCAGGTAGGTCGCGCCCATGAAGGTGTCCGGACGGGTGGTGTAGACGGTCAGGGTCTGGTCGTAGTTCTCAACGTTGAAGGTAATTTCCACGCCTTCAGAACGGCCGATCCAGTTGCGCTGCATGGTCTTAACGGTATCTGGCCAGTGGTCCAGATTATCCAGATCGTTCAGCAGCTCATCAGCGTAAGCGGTGATTTTAATAAACCACTGCGGGATCTCTTTACGCTCTACTTTAGTATCACAGCGCCAGCAGCAGCCATCGATAACCTGTTCGTTCGCGAGAACGGTCTGGTCATTCGGGCACCAGTTAACGGCAGAGGTCTTCTTGTACACCAGGCCTTTTTTGTACAGCTCGGTGAAGAATTTCTGTTCCCAGCGGTAATATTCCGGGGTACAGGTTGCCAGCTCGCGGCTCCAGTCATAGCCAAAGCCCAGCATTTTGAGCTGGTTTTTCATGTACGCGATGTTGTCGTACGTCCACGGTGCCGGCGCCGTATTATTTTTGACCGCCGCGCCTTCCGCAGGCAGACCGAACGCATCCCAACCGATGGGTTGCAGAACGTTTTTGCCCAGCATGCGCTGGTAGCGCGCAATCACATCACCGATGGTGTAGTTACGCACGTGGCCCATGTGTAGTCGACCAGAAGGATAGGGAAGCATCGACAGGCAGTAATACTTCTCTTTGCTCTCGTCTTCGGTTACTTCAAAGGTGCGCTTCTCGTCCCAGTGTTGCTGGACTTTTGATTCTATCTCTTCCGGGCGGTATTGCTCTTGCATGGCAGCCAGTGGTCCTGTGTTCAATACAGCTACAAATGTAGCCAATGGATGTGGTAATTCAGATCCGCATAGCATAGCCCAAACGCCCGCGTCAAAACAGCCTTTCGCACAAATGCGCTTTGCAGGAATTTACCGGGTCTGTGCTTCACCTGACAAAGCGGCGCTGAAATAAGGTCTATTATTAGAAATAGTTACTGACCCGGGAGGCAAAATGATGAACAAGGTTGCTCAATTTTACCGCGAACTGGTGGCGACACTGACAGAACGGCTGCGTAACGGCGAGCGTGATATCGACGCGCTGGTGGAGCAGGCGCGTGCCCGCGTGTCGCAAACGGGTGAGTTAACGCGAACCGAAGTGGAAGAGGTGACCCGCGCCGTGCGTCGCGATCTGGAAGAATTCGCGCGCAGCTACCAGGAGAGCCAGGAGGAGGTCACGGACAGCGTTTTCATGCGGGTGATCAAAGAGAGCCTGTGGCAGGAGCTGGCCGATATCACCGATAAAACGCAGCTGGAGTGGCGTGAAGTCTTTCAGGATTTAAACCACCACGGTGTGTACCACAGCGGTGAAGTGGTCGGGCTGGGAAATCTGGTGTGCGAGAATTGCCACCATCATATTGCGGTGTATACGCCGGAGGTCCTGTCGCTGTGTCCGAAATGCGGCCACGATCAGTTCCAGCGTCGGCCGTTTGAGCCCTAGGTAAAAGCGCAGGTTTGCGCCCTCTCCCCGTGGGAGAGGGCCGGGGTGAGGGCATCAGGCCGCACTACGCACTATAGTAAGCCAGTCTCTCCGCCAGCAAATCCACAAACGCCTCACGGTCAATATCCACCATCACCGTGGTATTCGGTTTATTCCCCGTCAGCGAGTAGTAGTCCACCACCGTCATCCCCTGGGTGTATTTCCCCTGCGTTTCGACGCCAACCCACCTGTGGACGGTGGTAAACATCTCCGGTTTTAACAGCCAGGCAATGGTGCACGGATCGTGCAGCGGCGCACCGTGGAATCCCCATTTCTCGGCTTTGTGATACTCCATAAAGAAGTCGAGCAGCTCAGCCACGGTTGTCGCGACCGGATTGCCCACGGAGCGGAAGCGCTCAATGTCGTCTGCCATAATCTGCGCGCGATGCGTCACATCCAGCCCTGCCATCACAACTGGCAGGCCCGACTGGAAGACGATTTCCGCTGCTTCCGGATCGACAAAAATGTTGAACTCTGCGGAAGGCGTCCAGTTTCCCAGGCCCATAGCCCCGCCCATGATGACGATACGAGCGATTTTGCTGTGCAGTTCAGGATGGCTGTTCAGCAGCAGCGCGACGTTGGTTTGCGGTCCCGTTGCCACCAGGGTGACGGGTTCCGCGCTCTCGCGCAGCACCTTTGCCATCAGCTCCACGGCGGTGCAGCTTTGCGGCGTGAAGCCAGGTTCCGGCAGCGCCGGACCGTCCAGCCCGCTTTCGCCATGCACGTTATCCGCAATAATTAATTCACGCATCAGGGGCTTGAGGGCGCCGCCGGCGACAGGAATATCCGTGCGCTTGAGCAGCGTCAGCATGCGCAAAACGTTACGCAGGGTTTTATCCGGCGTCTGGTTTCCGGCAGAAGAGGTGACGGCTTTGACGTCGAGCTCGGGGGAGGCAAGTGCAAGGACGAGCGCGATCGCGTCATCATGACCCGGGTCGCAATCGAAAATTATAGGTTGTGCCATAGCGTTCTCCATTCATAGCGTTATTTTGTGACAAGGTTAACGCTGCAATGGGGCACCGACGAGAAGAAGTGAGCGAAAGCGTGAGGCAGTGCGCAATCCGCAGATTGCGCACTGAGAAGGTTAGTGCAGGATTTTGGCGAGGAAATCTTTCGCACGTTCGGATTTCGGGTTGGCGAAGAACTCCTCTTTCGGGGAATCTTCGACAATTTTCCCTTCATCCATGAAGATCACGCGGTTGGCCACCTTGCGGGCAAAGCCCATTTCGTGGGTCACCACCATCATGGTCATCCCTTCGTGCGCCAGCTCGACCATTACGTCCAGCACTTCGTTGATCATCTCCGGATCGAGCGCCGACGTTGGCTCATCAAACAGCATGGCAACCGGATCCATGCACAGCGCACGGGCGATCGCCACACGCTGCTGTTGGCCGCCGGATAGCTGCGCCGGGAACTTATCGGCATGCGCAGAGAGGCCAACGCGTTCCAGGAGCTTCAGGCCTTTCTCGCGCGACGCTTTTTTATCACGCTTGAGCACTTTCACCTGGGCCAGGGTCAGGTTCTCAATAATGGAGAGGTGAGGGAAAAGCTCAAAATGCTGGAACACCATGCCAACGTGAGAGCGAAGCTGGGCAAGATTGGTTTTCTTGTCGTTGACTTTGGTGCCGTTGACGACGATCTCACCCTGCTGGACCGGCTCCAGTCCGTTAACGGTTTTGATCAGCGTCGATTTACCGGAACCGGACGGTCCGCACACCACTACCACGTCGCCTTTTTTCACTTCGGTGGAGCAGTCGGTCAGCACCTGAAAGTGCCCATACCATTTAGAAACATTTTTCAGGGAAATCATTGTACCGTCCTTTTCTTCAGCCAGCTGACCAACAGCGACGCGCTTAAACTAATCACAAAATAGACCGCTCCCGCAAAGAGCACCATCTCAACCTGCGTACCATCACGCTCACCGATGGTGGACGCGGTACGGAAGAAGTCTGCCAGGCTCAGCACGTAGACCAGGGACGTATCCTGGAACAGCACAATTCCCTGGGTCAGCAGGAGCGGAACCATGGCGCGAAACGCCTGCGGCAGAATAATGAGCTGCATGGACTGCCAGTGCGTCATCCCCAGCGCCAGCGCGGCGCTGGATTGCCCGCGGGAGATACTCTGAATGCCTGCACGGATAATCTCCGAGTAGTAAGCGGCCTCAAACATTGAGAACGCCACCATCGCCGAGATCAGACGGATATCGGTTTTTGGCGACAGCCCCAGCACGTTTTGCAGGAAGCCGGGCACGATCAGGTAAAACCACAGCAGCACCATTACCAGCGGGATGGAACGGAACACGTTAACGTAGGCGGTCGCAAACCAGGCGAGCGGCTTAAAGCTCGACAGGCGCATGACGGCCAGCAGGGTGCCCCAGACGATACCGACGATAATGGCAATGACGGTGATTTTTAAGGTAATCATCAGTCCATCAAGCAGGTAAGGCATGGATGGAACGATAGAACTCCAGTCAAATTCGTACATTATTTGCCCCCCATGTTGCCCGGCAGGCGAATTTTGCGTTCAACCAGGTTCATCACCAGCATGATGAAAGCGTTAATCAGAACGTAGGCGAGCGTGATCGCGGTGAAGGATTCCCACGCGTGAGCGGAGTAATCCAGCAGCTTGCCCGCCTGCGCGGCCATATCGACCAGGCCGATGGTCGAGGCGATGGCCGAGTTTTTCACCAGGTTCATCATCTCGGAGGTCATCGGCGGAACGATGACGCGGTAGGCGTTAGGCAGCAGCACGTAGCGGTAGGTCTGTGGCAGGGTTAACCCCATCGCCAGACCCGCATTTTTTTGTCCGCGGGGTAATGACTGAATGGCGGCACGCACCTGCTCGCAAACGCGCGCAGCGGTAAACAGCCCCAGACACATCATGGAGGAGACAAAGAACTGCACATTCGGATCCAGTTCCGACTTGAACCACATGCCAATATTTTCCGGCAGCAGTTCCGGGATAACCAGATACCAGGTAAAGAACTGCACGATCAGCGGAACGTTACGGAACAGTTCCACGTACAGGGTGCCGAGTGTTGAAAGAAAACGGTTAGGGACGGTGCGCAGAATACCGAACAGAGAACCGACAAGAAACGCGATGATCCACGCCGTTATCGATAATGCCACGGTGACCTGAAAGCCGCTCCACAGCCAGCCAAGATAGGTGGTGTTGCCGAACGGGGCTTGTTGCAGGAATATGCCCCAGTTCCAGTCGATTGACATAATAAACTCCAGAAAAAAAAGGGTAGCAGCGCTACCCTCGAAGATTGGTGAGAAGCTCATTTTTCGCGCTGCGTGGGGAACGACCACTCAACGTATAGTCTGTCCATGCTTCCCGACAATCGAGAGGGCAGGAGATCCCGCCCCTGTTGTTCTAATTAGTTAAGAGCCTTGTCATTTGGAGATTTGAACAGCGCTTTCATGTCGTCTGACAGTTCAAAATTCATGTTCAGGTTTTTTGGTGGAATCGGGTTCTTGAACCATTTGTCGAACCATTTTTCCGCTTCGCCTGAGGTCTGCACCTGGGCGATGGTGTCATCGATCAGCTTTTTGAACTGCGGATCGTCTTTACGCAGCATACAGCCGTAGGCTTCTTTGGACTGCGCGGTACCGACGATATCCCAGTTGTCTGGTTTCTTCGCTTTCGCACGCTCGCCTGCCAGCAGGGCGTCGTCCATCATAAACGCGACGGCACGACCGCTTTCCAGGGTACGGAAGGAGTCGCCATGGTCTTTCGCGCTGATGATGCGCATATCCATTTTCTTCTCGTCGTTCAGCTTGTGCAGCAGCACTTCAGACGTGGTCCCGGAGGTGACAACGACCGCTTTCCCTTTCAGGTCAGCGAAGTCTTTGATCTCACCGCCTTTCTTCGTCAGCAGGCGGGTGCCCACAACAAAGATGGTGTCGGAGAAGGCAGCCTGCTTCTGACGCTCGAGGTTGTTGGTGGTGGAGCCACACTCGAAGTCAAAGGTGCCGTTTTGCAGCAGCGGAATACGGTTCTGTGAAGTGATGGGGATCAGCTTCACCTGCAGGTCAGGTTTGTTCAGCTTTTTCTTCACAGCTTCAACGATGGCGTTGGAGTAATCCTGTGAATAGCCCACGACTTTTTGCGTGTTGTCGTAGTAAGAGAACGGGACAGAAGACTCACGGTGGCCGACCACGATAACGCCGTTTTTGGCAATCTTGTCGAGAGTGCTGCCTGCTGCCGGAGCGTCTTCAGCGTGAACCACGCCTGCGGACATCCCCATAACCAGCATTGCTGTGGCCAGTTTACGTAATTGCATACCCAACTCCTTTTTTATCAGCGCCAGCGACGCATTGATACCCATTGTGATGTTGTTATATCTCGCGCAATGCGAGTGCAGTGTTATGCAAGCTTGTTAACATTTAGTCTGGCTTAATGTAAAGATTTTGCTGCGTTATTGTTTATTTTTGCGAAGCACGCCGCACCATTCAGAGGCAAATATCTCCCGTTGCACCGTTTCGGTGCTACCGATGATCTACGCTGGTGCGACAAGGTTGCACAGTAAGCCAAACTGCGTTTACCTGAATAAACAAAGCAATAGGCGTGCCAGAATTGAAGTCCGGAGGGAATTGTCGGGTGGCGCTGACGCTTACCCGACCTACAAAAGCGAAACAGTAGGCCGGGTAAGCGTCAGCGCCACCCGGCAGGAAGAGGAGGGATTATCGACGACGCTGGCGCAGGCTCATCAGCACCGCGCCAAAGCCGAACAGCGCGGTCAGGATCCACAGCGGCCAGTTGCCGGTGCGGGCGTACGGCGTCAGCCCGGTGGTAGGAGTGACGTTGGTGGTCAGCACTTCTCGGGTGAACTGCGGGATCATGGCCTGGATTTCACCCTGCGGACCAATCACGGCGGTGATGCCGTTGTTGGTGCTGCGCAGCAGCGGACGGGCCAGCTCCAGGGAGCGCATGCGTGCCATCTGGAAGTGCTGCCACGGGCCGATTGATTTACCAAACCAGGCATCGTTAGAGATGGTCAGCAGATAGTCCGTATCCGGGCGGAAGTTGTCGCGCACCTGCTCGCCGAGAATGATTTCGTAGCAGATGGCCGCCGTCAGGGCTGCGCCGTGCGCGTGCAGCTGAGGCTGAACGTACGGTCCGCGGCTGAAGGAGGACATCGGCAGATCGAAGAACGGGGCCAGCGGGCGAAGAATTGACTCCAGCGGCACAAATTCACCAAACGGCACCAGGTGGTTCTTGTTATACCGATCGGTGGAGTGGTAGCTGTATTCGCTGTCTTTGCCGAGCGTAATGATGGTGTTGTAGGTGTCGTAGCGGTTCAGCTGATTCAGACGCGCATCGACAATCCCGGTTATCAGCGTACTGCCACGCGAGAGCAGCAGGTCGTTCATCATGTTGAGGAACGGCTGCTGGTTGATCTCCAGATCGGGAATAGCAGACTCCGGCCAGATAATCAGCTGCGATTTACCCATCACCTCTTCGGTGGCGTTGGCGTAGATCTTCAGCGTATTCAGCAGCTCTTTCTCGTCCCACTTCATCGACTGCGGGATATTCCCCTGCACCATGGAGACCTGCATGGCGCGCGCGGGCTCCGGCGTGAACCACTGGATATAGCGCAGCGGGAAGGGCAGGGCGAACAGCACCAGCGCCACAGCCAGCGGTTTCCAGCATCGTGAAACCAGCGCTAATACCAGCAGGCCGCTAACGACCATCAGCAGGAAGTTAATGGCCTCAACGCCCATGACCGGCGCCAGGCCTTTCAGCGGGCCGTCAATCTGACTGTAGCCGAACTGCAGCCACGGGAAGCCGGTCAGCACCCAGCCGCGCAGGAATTCGGTGATCTGCCAGACCACCGGCGCGGCAATGGCAACGCGCAGCCAGGTGGTTTTGGGCCACAGGCGAGAAAGGATGCCGGCGAACAGACCGGTATAGAGCGAGAGATACGCGGCGAGCAGTACCACCAGGAAGACGTTTACCGGGCCCGGCATACCGCCAAACTGGGCGATGCTGACGTAGACCCAGTTAATCCCTGAGCCAAACAGCCCCAGTCCCCAGAAGTAGCCGATAGCGGCAGCCTGCACCGGACGACGATTCAGGGTCAAACCCTGAAGCCCCATCAGGGAGAGAATGGCCGCAGGCCAGATGTCGTAAGGAGAAAAAGCCAGCGTACCGCTGGCTCCGAGTAACAGCGCCAGCAGCAAACGGACGCGCTGGCGTTCAAGCAATGGGGCAAATGCCATTTACATTAATCTTCCAGTTTTGGCACCGGTGAGTCGTCCGGCGTTCTGACGTGAACCTGTATAATACGTCGGCTGTCGGCCATGGCTACTTTGAACTGGTAACCGTCGATGTCAACGGTCTCTCCGCGCGCCGGGAGGTGGCCAAAGGCCTGCATCACCAGCCCGCCAATGGTATCGACCTCTTCATCGCTGAAGTGGGTCCCGAAGGCGTCGTTGAAGTCCTCAATGGAGGCCAGCGCCCGCACGGTCCAGGTGTGGCGGCTGAGCTGACGGAAGTCGATATCCTCTTCTTCGTCATACTCATCTTCGATTTCGCCCACGATCAGCTCAAGGATATCCTCGATCGTGACCAGACCGGAGACGCCACCAAATTCATCAATAACAATCGCCATGTGGTAACGCTGAGAGCGAAACTCTTTCAGCATCCGATCCACACGTTTACTTTCCGGCACAACCACGGCCTGGCGTAACACTTTTTCCATGCTGAAGGCTTCGGCATCGCTGCGCATAAACGGCAGCAGATCTTTCGCCATCAAAATCCCTTCGATGTGATCTTTGTCTTCGCTGATGACCGGGAAACGCGAGTGGGCGGATTCGATGATGACATCGAGACACTCGTCCAGCGTCTGGTTACGTTTCAGGGTGATCATCTGCGAGCGGGGAATCATGATATCGCGAACGCGCTGGTCGGCGATGTCCATAACCCCTTCGAGCATTTCGCGCGTATCTTCGTCGATAAGGTCGTTTTGCCCGGAATCACGAATCAGCTCCAGCAGTTCATCACGGTTTTTCGGTTCGCCGTGGAAAAGCTGGTTCAGAATGAGGGAGAAAAATCCCTTTTTACTGGTTGTCGTGTCGCTACTGTGTGAATTGTCGTCGCTCATGGCGTTTGTTAAGGGTTCTCTTGTTAGTTCAATGTTTACCGCCACGCGATGTCCTTTCGTGGCGGCAGGGGAGTCAGTCCGGTGACTGACTATTCTTTCTCGGCAATGTACGGATCCTCATAGCCCAGAGCAAGCATTATCTCTGTCTCGAGGGACTCCATCTCTTCCGCTTCGTCGTCTTCAATATGATCGTAGCCGAGCAGATGCAGGCTGCCGTGTACCACCATGTGCGCCCAGTGGGCTTCAAGAGGTTTCTGCTGCTCTTTGGCTTCCTGTTCAACCACCTGGCGGCAGATGATCAGATCGCCCAACAGCGGCATCTCGATGCCCGGCGGGGCTTCGAACGGGAAAGAGAGCACGTTGGTCGGCTTATCTTTCCCGCGATAGGTCAGGTTAAGCTCATGGCTTTCTGCTTCATCCACCAGGCGAATCGTGACTTCTGATTCTTCCTGAAACTGCGGGATAACGGCATCCAGCCATTTCTGAAACTGTGCCTCATCTGGCATGCCGGAATTGTCTTCACAGGCCAGCTGTAAATCGAGGATCACCTGACTCATTTCTGTTCTTGCTCCTGCGCTTCGCGCTTACGTTCTGCGGCCAGTTCGGCCTTACGCTTCTGATCTGCCTCTTCCCAGGCTTCATAAGCGTTAACGATACGCGCGACCACCGGGTGGCGTACCACGTCTTCACTGTGGAAGAAGTTAAAGCTGATTTCATCGACCTCGGCCAGCACTTCGATGGCGTGGCGCAGGCCCGATTTGGTGCTGCGCGGCAGATCGATCTGCGTGACGTCGCCGGTAATCACCGCTTTCGAGTTAAAGCCAATACGTGTCAGGAACATTTTCATCTGTTCGATGGTGGTGTTCTGGCTCTCATCGAGAATGATGAACGCATCGTTCAGCGTACGGCCGCGCATATAGGCGAGCGGGGCCACTTCGATCACGTTACGCTCAATGAGCTTCTCGACCTTCTCAAAGCCCAGCATTTCGAACAGCGCATCGTATAAAGGACGGAGATACGGGTCGACCTTCTGGCTCAGATCGCCAGGCAGGAAGCCCAGTTTTTCACCGGCTTCAACGGCAGGGCGGGTCAGCAGGATACGCCGGATTTCCTGACGCTCCAGCGCATCGGCCGCCGCGGCAACGGCCAGATAGGTTTTACCCGTACCCGCCGGCCCCACGCCGAAGGTGATGTCGTGGTCGAGAATATTGGCGATATACTGCGCCTGGTTTGGCGTACGCGGCTTAATGATGCCACGCTTGGTCTTAATGTTGATTGCCTTGCCATAGTCCGGCACGCTCTCCGCGCTCTGCTCAAGCACGCGCGCCTCTTTAATGGCGAGGTGAATCTGCTCCGGTTCGATATCCTGAATTTCGCCGCGCATGGGGGAGGTGTCGACATACAGGCTACGCAGAATGTCCGCAGCGGCGTTGACGCAGATAGGGCGTCCGGTGAGTTTGAAATGATTATCGCGACGATTGATTTCGATACCCAGACGTCGCTCCAGTTGTTTGATGTTGTCATCAAACGGCCCGCACAGGCTCAGCAGGCGAGCGTTGTCTGCTGGCTCAAGGCTAATTTCACGCGTATCTATGTTCAAACTGTTCCTCTTTGATTGATTAACTGACCCGCTGCCACACGGCGCAATAAAACGGTCATTACCGAAATTATTCACGCCACAGAATAAAGGCGCAAGCGTTGCGGAAGATATTGGGGGCGATGAGAGGAAATACAAGGCCTGCCAAAGCGGCAGGCCTGAAGGATTATGGCTGGTAAATCCCAACGCCAGAATCGTTTTCTTTGCGGGTACGCGAGATCACGGATTCCGGTGACTCTGCGATACGCAGGCCCATTTCGTCTTCGGTGCGGACCACTTTCGCGCGCAGCGAGTTGGTCAGCACTTCGACAATCTCGACGTCCACAAACTTACCGATCATATCCGGGGTGCCTTCAAAGTTCACCACGCGGTTATTTTCCGTACGACCAGAGAGTTCCATAATGCTCTTGCGGGAAGTGCCTTCCACCAGAATGCGCTGTACGGTACCGAGCATGCGGCGGCTCCAGGCGTTAGCCTGCTGGTTGATGCGCTCCTGCAGAATATACAGGCGCTGCTTTTTCTCTTCTTCCGGTACATCGTCAACCATATCGGCCGCCGGTGTTCCTGGACGCGCAGAGAAGATGAAGCTGTAGCTGACGTCAAAGTTCACTTCGCCGATGAGCTTCATGGTGCGCTCGAAGTCTTCTGCGGTTTCGCCAGGGAAGCCGACGATAAAGTCGGAGCTAATCTGGATATCCGGACGTGCTTCACGCAGCTTGCGGATGGTGGATTTGTACTCCAGCACCGTATGGGGGTGGCCCATCAGGTTCAGCACGCGGTCAGAGCCACACTGAATCGGCAGGTGCAGGAAGCTCACCAGCTCTGGCGTATCGCGATAAACGTCAATGATGTCATCGGTAAATTCCATCGGATGGCTGGTGGTAAAGCGAATGCGGTCGATGCCGTCAATCGCGGCCACCAGACGCAGCAGCTCAGCAAAGCTGCCGGTCGTGCCGTCGTAGTTCTCACCGCGCCAGGCGTTAACGTTCTGGCCCAGCAGGTTCACTTCGCGCACACCCTGCGCGGCAAGCTGCGCGATTTCAAACAGAATGTCATCTGCCGGGCGGCTGACCTCTTCACCACGGGTGTACGGCACCACGCAGTACGTGCAGTATTTGTTGCAGCCTTCCATGATGGAGACGAAGGCGGTCGGGCCATCGGCTCGCGGCTCCGGCAGACGGTCAAATTTTTCGATTTCCGGGAAGCTGACGTCAACGACCGGGCTACGGTTGCCACGAACCTGATTGATCATCTCAGGCAGACGGTGCAGGGTCTGAGGGCCAAAGACGATGTCCACATACGGGGCTCTCTGGCGGATCAGCTTGCCTTCCTGCGACGCGACGCAGCCGCCCACGCCGATGATCAGGTCCGGATTTTTTCGTTTGAGAAGTTTCCAGCGGCCTAACACATGAAAGACTTTTTCCTGCGCTTTTTCACGAATTGAACAGGTGTTCAGCAGCAGCACATCGGCTTCTTTCGCATTTTCAGTCAGCTGGTATCCGTGGGTGGTATCCAGCAGATCGGCCATCTTGGATGAATCGTATTCGTTCATCTGACAGCCCCAGGTTTTTATATGGAGTTTTTTAGTCATCGACTTGCTCAGCTCAGGATTGCAAGCCGCGTATTGTAATGCTTTGGTGGGGTTGTGACCAGTATGAAGGTTATGTGTCTCAGGACCGCAAAAATCCGGTAAACTTAAGGGATTCTCCAATAAGGAAAATTGACCATGACACTCCAACACACCGAAGTTGCCGTTGTCGGCGGCGGTATGGTCGGCGGCGCGCTGGCGCTGGGGCTGGCACAGCAGGGATTTGAGGTAACGGTAATCGAACAGGCGGCTCCGCCAGCCTACGATCCCACCAGCAAACCGGACGTGCGCATTTCTGCGATCAGCGCGGCATCCGTCGATCTGCTGCGCGGGCTGGGCGTCTGGGAGGCAGTGCAGGCGATGCGCGCGCACCCTTACAGCCGCCTCGAAACCTGGGAGTGGGAAAATGCCCACGTCGCGTTTGATGCCGCAGAGCTGAAGCTGCCGCGCCTGGGGTATATGGTGGAAAACAACGTGCTCCAGCGGGCGCTCTGGCAGGCGCTGGAGGCGCATCCGAAGGTGACGCTGCGCGTGCCTGCGTCGCTTAAGGCGCTGCATCCTCACGAGCGTGGCTATCTACTGACGCTCGACAATGGCGATGAGCTGGCCGTGAAGCTGGTCATCGGGGCGGACGGCGCTAACTCGCAGGTCAGACAGATGGCGGGGATCGGGGTTCATGCCTGGCAGTATGAACAGTCCTGTATGCTGATTACCGCCGAGTGTGAGAATGCGCCGGGCGAAAGCACTTGGCAGCACTTTACGCCGAACGGCCCGCATGCCTTTTTACCGCTGTTTGATAACTGGGCGTCGCTGGTGTGGTACGACAAACCGGCGCGCATTCGTCAGCTGCAGGGGATGAACATGGAACAGCTGCAGCGCGAGATCCTGCTGCACTTCCCGAGCCGTCTGGGGCACGTCACGCCGGTCGCCGCCGGGGCGTTCCCACTCACGCGTCGTCATGCGTTGCAGTATGCCCGCGCAGGCTTAGCGCTGGTGGGGGATGCGGCACACACCATTCATCCGCTGGCCGGGCAGGGCGTGAACCTGGGATATCGTGACGTCGATGCCCTGCTGGATGTGCTGGGCAACGCCCGCGGACACGCGGAAAACTGGGCCAGCCATCAGGTGCTGAAGCGTTATCAGACGCGGCGTATGGCGGATAACTTCATCATGCAGTCGGGGATGGATCTGTTCTATGCCGGGTTTAGCAATAACGTAGCGCCAGTGCGTATTCTGCGTAACATAGGCCTGATGGCCGCGGAACGTGCCGGTGGCCTGAAGCGTCAGGCCCTGAAGTACGCTCTCGGACTCTAAACTTTTTTCCCTCTCCCCGTGGGAGAGGGCCAGGGTGAGGGCATCAGGCCGCACAATTCTGTACAAAAACAAAAAAGCCCGCAGAGCGGGCTTGTTTGTTTTAAGTGGCTGGGGTGCAGGGATTCGAACCCCGGAATGCTGGTATCAGAAACCAGAGCCTTACCGCTTGGCGACACCCCAATTGCGTTAAACAAGCTGCTTAACGACTTTGTAAATTGGCTGGGGTACGAGGATTCGAACCTCGGAATGCCGGAATCAGAATCCGGTGCCTTACCGCTTGGCGATACCCCAACAATTTTTTCTCATTACCGAAATCGATCGATAATCTCAATTTGGTGGCTACGACGGGATTCGAACCTGTGACCCCATCATTATGAGTGATGTGCTCTAACCAACTGAGCTACGTAGCCAGTACTGCAATCTTCGATGGCTGGGGTACCTGGATTCGAACCAGGGAATGCCGGTATCAAAAACCGGTGCCTTACCGCTTGGCGATACCCCAATACCGCGGAGAACCGCAAAATCGAAGAAATATGGCTGGGGTACCTGGATTCGAACCAGGGAATGCCGGTATCAAAAACCGGTGCCTTACCGCTTGGCGATACCCCATCCGTGCAACGCTTACCCGGGAATGGTGCGGGAGGCGAGACTTGAACTCGCACACCTTGCGGCGCCAGAACCTAAATCTGGTGCGTCTACCAATTTCGCCACTCCCGCAAAAAAAGATGGTGGCTACGACGGGATTCGAACCTGTGACCCCATCATTATGAGTGATGTGCTCTAACCAACTGAGCTACGTAGCCATCTTTTTTTCGCGTTACCTTATCGGCGTTGCGGGGCGCATTATGCGTATAGACCCTTGCAGCGTCAACACCTTTTTCAACGAAAATAGCCGGAATGTGACTGTTTGGTTAGGTTGCGAACAGCGTGACCGATTATTCGGCAATTATTGGTTATTAATCGGTTTTAGCTGTGCAAAAGCGGGGCAAAAAAAATCAGGCCCCGCAGGGCCTGAGATGAAATGCGTGATTATTTGTAGGCTGACTGGTGAACGCCTACCGCACGTCCTGACGGATCGTTCATGGATTTGAACGATTCATCCCATTCAATCGCTTTGGCAGACGAGCAGGCGACGGATGGACCACCCGGCACACACTCTGCAGCGCTCGGTACCGGGAACAGTTCTTCAAAAATTTCACGGTAGAGGTACGCTTCTTTCGAGCCCGGCGTGTTGTACGGGAAGCGGAAGCTTGCGGTTTCCAGCTGTTGGTCAGAAACCTGTTTCGCCGCCACCTCTTTCAGGGTGTCGATCCAGCTGTAGCCTACGCCGTCAGAGAACTGCTCTTTCTGACGCCATGCCACGCTCGCCGGCAGGTAGGATTCAAAACATTCGCGCAGGATATGTTTTTCCATCTTGCCGTTGCCGCACATTTTATCCTGCGGGTTGATGCGCATCGCCACGTCGAGGAATTTCTTATCCAGGAACGGTACACGCGCTTCGACACCCCATGCCGACATCGCTTTGTTGGCACGCGCGCAGTCAAACATATGCAGCGCCTGGAGTTTACGCACGGTCTCTTCGTGTAGCTCTTTGGCATTTGGCGCTTTGTGGAAGTACAGGTAGCCGCCAAACACTTCGTCAGAACCTTCACCGGAGAGCACCATTTTGATGCCCATCGCCTTGATCTTACGCGACATCAGGTACATCGGCGTGGAGGCGCGAATTGTCGTTACGTCATAGGTTTCAATGTGATAGATCACATCGCGGATCGCATCCAGGCCTTCCTGCACGGTGAAGTGAATTTCATGGTGCACGGTGCCGAGGTGGTTTGCCACTTCCTGCGCGGCTTTCAGATCCGGCGCGCCTTCCAGGCCCACGGCAAAGGAGTGCAGCTGTGGCCACCAGGCTTCTGAGCGCTCCTGATCTTCCACGCGACGCGCCGCAAATTTCTTGGTGATGGCAGAGATCACGGAGGAGTCCAGACCGCCGGAGAGCAGCACGCCGTAAGGTACGTCTGACATCAGGTGGCTTTTCACGGAATCTTCCAGCGCCTGACGCAGCTCGGCTTTGTCCGTCACGTTGTCTTTTACCGCGTCGTAGTCGAACCAGTCGCGCTGGTAGTACGGACGGATCTCGCCGTCTTTGCTCCACAGGTAACTGCCTGCCGGGAACTCTTTGATGGTGCGGCAGACCGGCACCAGGGCTTTCATTTCAGACGCAACGTAGAAGTTGCCGTGTTCATCGTGGCCCATGTACAGCGGGATAATACCGATGTGGTCGCGGCCAATCAGGTAGGCGTCTTTTTCGCTGTCGTACAGGGCGAAGGCAAACATACCCTGCAGGTCGTCCAGAAACTCGGGACCTTTCTCCTGATACAGCGCCAGGATCACTTCACAGTCGGACCCGGTCTGGAACGCGTAGCGGTCGCCGTACTCGGCGCGCAGCGCCTGGTGGTTGTAGATCTCACCGTTGACAGCCAGCGCGTGCGTTTTTTTCTCGTTATACAGCGGCTGTGCACCGGCGTTGACGTCAACAATAGACAGACGTTCGTGAGCCAGAATTGCTTTGTCACTGGCGTAAACGCCTGACCAGTCCGGGCCGCGATGGCGCATCAGGCGGGACAGTTCGAGTGCCTTTTTACGCAGTTCGCCCGCGTCAGTTTTAATATCCAGTACGCCAAAAATTGAACACATAACCTTCTCCGTTAACCCTGTTGCTTTGTAATGTTGCTTGCTTATGAAAATGCCGCAAAGGGGCAGGGCGCGCAAGCGTTTTACGGGCGAAAACGGAAATAGTGCAATGGTGGTTGCAGATCGGTGAAAAACGCGTATGCCATGACCACTTTTATTGAAGATTATGCAATGAAAGTGCTTTTTCGTTAGATGTGGTCGTGTTTTGCAGGTGAGAAAATAAAAAACCACGCCCTGAGGCGTGGTTCGGTATCAGATGATGTCAATTTCATCGACGGAGGGATAAATCCAGCTTGGGCGGAACGGCATTGAGTCAATGTCATCAAGCTGAGAGACCCCAGAGAGCACCAGAATCGTCTCCAGACCGGCCTGGAAACCGGCCAGAATATCGGTGCGCAGGTTGTCGCCGACAATCACGGTCTCTTCAGAGTGGGCCTGCATCTTGTTGAGCGCGGCGCGAATGATCCACGGGCTGGGCTTGCCGACATAGAACGGCTTGCGCCCGGAGATCTTCTCGATACCGGCACACAGCGCGCCGCAGGCCGGATAAAAACCGCGACCGTGGGTATCCGGGTTGGTCGCAATAAAGCGCGCGCCGTTAGCCACAAAGAAGGATGCCTTATGCATCATCTCCCAGTTGTAGGAACGCGTTTCACCTACAATCACAAAGTCCGGGTTGACGTCGGTGATGGTAAAGCCCGCTTTATACAGCTCATGGATCAGCGCGCCTTCACCGACCACATAGGCTTTTTTTCCTTCCTGACGCTTCAGAAAATCCGCCGTGGCCATCGCCGAGGTATAAAACACGCTGTCCGGGACGTCGACCCCCGCCGTGGCAAAGCGGTTTGCCAGATCCTGACCGGTCTGAGAAGGGTAGTTCGTGAGAAGAACCAGAGGCATTCCCTTGTCGATGATGCGGTGAAGAAACTCCGCAGCACCCGGCACGGCAACGTTGTCGTGCATCAGCACGCCGTCGATATCACAAATTACATTCTTAATGGTCATGGACAGTCCGACATTAAAAAAAAGAAGGCGTTACTATAAGGTCCGATCAACTTTCCAGCAAATGCTGCAGCAGAATTCCGTTGAGCATGGCGCGTTTGACCAGCGCGAACGCGCCAATCGCCGAACGATGGTCAAGCTTTGAACGAACCACCGGAAGATTCTGGCGGAATGCTTTCAGCGCCTGGGTGTTAATACAGCCTTCAATCGCGGGGAGCAGCACCTTTTCCGCCTCCACAATTTCACCGGCGATCACCACTTTTTGTGGGTTAAACAGGTTAATGGCGATGGCGATGGTTTTCCCCAGATGGCGCCCCACCTGCTCGATCACTTCACAGGCCAGCGCGTCGCCTTTATTAGCAGCTTTGCAGATGGTGCCTATCTTGCAGTCATCCAGCGTCACGCGGCTTTGGTAACCCTGTTCAAGCAGATGGCGAACGCGCTGCTCGATGGCGGTGTTGGCGGCAATGGTTTCAAGGCAGCCAAAGTTGCCGCAGTGGCAGCGCTCCCCGAGCGGTTCAACCTGAATGTGGCCGATCTCACCGACGTTACCGTTGCGACCAATAAAAATTCGGCCGTTAGAGATAATGCCTGCGCCCGTACCGCGGTGAACGCGCACCAGAATAGAGTCTTCACAGTCCTGGCTCGCACCAAAGTAGTGCTCTGCCAGCGCCAGAGAGCGAATGTCATGGCCCACAAAGCAGGTCACTTTAAAGCGCTTTTCCAGCGCGTCGACCAGCCCCCAGTTTTCAACCTGAATGTGCGGCATATAGCGGATCACGCCGCTTTCCGGGTCGACCAGACCGGGCAGAATCACCGAGATGGCGATGAGTTCGCGGATCTTGCGCTGACAGCTTTCAATAAACTGCGCGATGGTATTCAGCAGCGCATGCTCCAGCGTCTCCTGGGTGCGTTCCGGAAGGGGATAGTGCTCTTCCGCAATGGCTTTGCTGCTCAGATCGTACAGCGTGAGCGTGGTGTCATGACGGCCCAGACGGACGCCAATTGCCTGAAAATTGCGGGTTTCGGTAATAATGGAGATAGCGCGGCGGCCCCCGGTGGAGGCCTGCTGATCGACTTCTTTGATCAAACCGCGCTCAATGAGCTGGCGGGTAATTTTTGTCACGCTGGCGGGAGCAAGCTGGCTTTGTTCGGCTATCTGAATACGTGAGATTGGCCCGTGTTGGTCAATCAGGCGATATACCGCCGCGCTGTTAAGCTGTTTAACGAGATCGACATTACCGATTTGAGCTTGTCCGCCAGGTGTCATACTTTTACTTACTCAGTGACGACCTCGTTACCATTAACGATGGTCTTAATAATTTTATAATCGTGTGTGAATGCCGTCAGGTTTGCAACCATACCTGGTGCAATTCCGCCAAGCTGTTTATCCACGCCGATAGCGCGCGCAGGATAAAGGGTGGCCATGCGCAGGACTTCATCAAGCGCAATTCCGCAATGCTCAACCAGGTTACGCACCCCTTCAATCATGGTCAAAGAGGAACCGCTCAGCGTACCGTTTTCATCCACACACAGTCCATTGCGGTAGTATATTGTTTTACCGGCAAAAATGAACTGCTCAATATTTGCACCTGCCGGTGCGGTAGCGTCCGTTACCAGGCAGAGCTTGTCACCTTTCAGCCGCTTGGCGTTGCGAATGTTGGTGTAATCAACGTGTAAGCCGTCCGCGATAATGCCGCAGTAAACGTCTGGCTCATCCAGAATCGCGCCAACCAGACCCGGTTCACGACCTGTGATGTATGGCATGGCGTTATACAGGTGCGTCGCAAAGGTAATGCCCGCACGGAAACCGGCTTTCGCTTCTTTCAGCGTGGCATTTGAGTGGCCCGCTGAAACCACAATTCCGGCGGCGGCCAGCTTGCTGATGACGTCCGTGCCGGTCATTTCCGGTGCCAGCGTCACCTTGGTGATCACATCGGCGTTGGCACACATGTAGTCAACCAGCTCCGCATCAGGTTTACGCACGTAGTCCGGGTTATGCGTTCCTTTCTTGACCATGTTCAGCCATGGCCCTTCCAGGTGCAGACCGAGCGCCTGATTCGGATGTTTGGCCAGGTATTCGCGCATCACGCGGATACCCTGCTTCATCAGGTCATCACTGCTGGTGATGAGCGTTGGCAGATAGCTGGTGCAGCCCGATTTCTCGTTTGCTTTCTGCATGATCTCCAGCGTTTCGACCGTTACCGCATCGGCGGTATCATTGAATTGCACACCGCCGCAGCCGTTGAGCTGTACGTCGATGAAACCGGGGGAGATTACTGCTCCATTGAGTGAGCGCTGTTCAATCTCCGGCGGCAGTTCTGCCAGCGGGCAAACACGTTCAATCAGGCCATTCGCGATAACAATCGCGTGGTCATCCAGAATTTCATGGCCGGTATAAATCCGACCGTGGGTTAAAGCGTACATAACGACCCCCGGTTAAAAAAAGCGGCCGCCTCTTGAGAAAGAGGCGGTTATTCAATTACAGACCTTTGATGTTCTCGGCTTCTAACTCGTTGAAGTATTTCAGCGTTTTAACCTTCAGCTCCATCGTGGACGGTTCGTCACAGACGATGACGGATTTAGGATGCAGCTGCAGACAGCTGATGGTCCACATATGGTTAACGTTGCCTTCAACAGCAGCCTGGAGCGCCTGCGCTTTCACGCCGCCCAGCACCAGAATCATCACTTCTTCAGCATCCAGCAGGGTGCCTACGCCTACGGTCAGGGCGTATTTTGGAACCTGGTTAACGTCACCGTCAAAGAAGCGGGAGTTCGCCACGCGCGTGTCATGGGTCAGCGTTTTAATACGGGTACGGGAAGCCAGAGAGGACGCCGGTTCGTTAAACGCGATATGACCATCATTACCTACACCACCCATGAACAGGTGGATTTTACCGTAGGAACGGATTTTTTCTTCATACTGACGGCATTCTGCGTCAATATCCGGCGCGTTTCCATTCAGCAGGTTAATATTTTCAGCTGGGATATCAACGTGATCAAAGAAATTGCGGTGCATAAAGCTATGGTAGCTTTCCGGGTGGTCTTTCGGTAAGCCAACGTATTCATCCATATTGAAGGTCACAACATGTTTGAAGCTAACCTGGCCTGCTTTATGCATCTCAACCAGCGCCTTGTAAGCGGTCAGCGGTGTGCCGCCGGTTGGAAGGCCCAGAACGAAAGGACGATCGGCGGTCGGTTTGAACGCGTTAATGCGGTTTACGATATGGCGAGCGGCCCATTTACCAACTTGTTCTGCAGTTGCCAGGGGAATCAGTCTCATTGTTCACCTCAAAGTTTAAGTAGAAGAGTGGGCGGATGGCTTCGGAACCTGATACTAAAGCGTAACCTGGAAACTTTCAGGCCGGATCAATCCGTCTTGATTTTTTGAATGATAAAATAAGTTTTCACTGTTAGCCAGTGTAAGGGAGGGCTGAATACGATATTTGGTGACAAAAATCACAAAAAATAGGTGTTTAATTTGCGATACGAATTAATTTTTCACACACTCAGACTGCCAGTGAATTATCAACGGTATCTATCGTTCGTGACACAATAAAAACATAGTTTATGCGCGAGCCTGAAAATGGGTCTCGTAGGGGGAATAGGATGAATATTTTAGGTTTTTTCCAGCGCCTCGGTAGGGCTTTGCAGCTCCCTATCGCCGTGCTACCGGTTGCAGCGCTGCTGCTGCGATTCGGGCAACCCGATCTTCTTAACGTACCGTTTATTGCTCAGGCTGGCGGTGCCATTTTTGACAACCTGGCGCTGATTTTCGCCATCGGTGTTGCCTCTAGCTGGTCAAAAGACAGCGCGGGTGCCGCAGCGCTGGCAGGGGCAGTCGGTTATTTCATCCTGACGAAAGCGATGGTAACCATTAACCCAGAAATCAACATGGGCGTGCTGGCAGGTATCATTACCGGTCTGGTCGGTGGTGCTGTGTACAACCGCTGGGCAAACATTAAGCTGCCAGACTTCCTGAGTTTCTTTGGCGGCAAACGTTTCGTGCCGATCGCGACAGGTTTCTTCTGTCTGGTTCTGGCTGCTATCTTTGGCTACGTCTGGCCACCGGTACAGCATGCGATCCATGCGGGTGGTGAGTGGATTGTTTCAGCGGGTGCACTTGGCTCAGGTATCTTTGGTTTTATCAACCGTCTGCTGATCCCAACCGGTCTGCATCAGGTGCTGAACACTATCGCATGGTTCCAGATTGGTGAGTTCACCAATGCTGCGGGCACCGTATTCCACGGCGACATCAACCGCTTCTACGCGGGTGACGGCACCGCAGGCATGTTCATGTCTGGCTTCTTCCCAATCATGATGTTTGGTCTGCCGGGCGCTGCGCTGGCAATGTACCTGGCTGCGCCAAAAGCGCGTCGCCCAATGGTTGGCGGCATGCTGCTGTCCGTTGCGATTACCGCGTTCCTGACCGGTGTAACCGAGCCGCTGGAATTCCTGTTCATGTTCCTGGCGCCGGTGCTGTACCTCATGCATGCGGTCCTGACCGGTATCAGCCTGTTTGTGGCGACCCTGCTGGGTATCCATGCTGGCTTCTCCTTCTCTGCAGGCGCGATCGACTACGTGTTGATGTACAACCTGCCGGCGGCAAGCAAGAACGTCTGGATGCTGGTGGTAATGGGTCTGGTCTTCTTCGTCATCTACTTCGTGCTGTTCACTGCGGTTATTCGTATGTTTAACCTCAAAACGCCGGGCCGCGAAGACACCAAAGATGAAGTGGTCACCAACGAAGCCAACAGCAACACCGAAGAGGGTCTGACCCAGCTGGCGACCAGCTATATCGCTGCCGTCGGGGGGACTGACAACCTGAAAGCCATTGATGCCTGTATCACCCGTCTGCGTCTGACGGTAGGTGACTCTGCGCGCGTCAGCGACGCAATGTGTAAACGCCTTGGTGCATCGGGCGTGGTTAAACTGAACAAACAAACTATCCAGGTTATCGTGGGTGCCAAAGCGGAATCCATCGGTGACGAAATGAAGAAAGTGGTTGCCCGCGGTCCGGTTGCGGCAGCATCAGCCGACAGCGCACCTGCGTCGACGGCTGCCCCGGTAGCGAAGCCGCAGGCCGTGCCTAACGCCGTGACGGTGGCCGCGCTGGTCTCTCCGGTAACGGGTGATGTCGTTGACCTTGAGCAGGTACCTGATGAAGCGTTCGCCAGCAAAGCGGTCGGTGACGGTGTGGCGGTGAAACCAACGGATAAAACCGTGGTGTCTCCTGCTGCCGGTACCATCGTGAAAATCTTCAACACCAATCACGCGTTCTGCCTCGAAACCGAAAAGGGCGCGGAGATCGTTGTCCACATGGGTATCGATACCGTTGCGCTGAATGGTCAGGGCTTTACTCGCCTGGTGGAAGAGGGCGCTGAAGTGGTGGCCGGGCAGCCGATTCTGGAAATGGATCTGGACTTCCTGAATGCCAACGCGCGTTCCATGATTAGCCCGGTGGTTTGCAGCAACATTGACGACTTCAGCGGTCTGGTCATCCAGGCGAAAGGTCAGGTTGTTGCGGGTCAAACCCCACTGTATGAGATTAAAGGCAAGTAATCGCTCCTGAGTAGAGTCATGCCTTAAGCGGCGGGGGATATCCTCCGCCGCTTTTTTTTGCAGCAAATGCCCCCATTATTTTCATCTGATACGTATTTTCCGTAACTAAGGGTTGTCACTACGTCCGGCTTATAAGATCATATGCCGTTATACGTTGTTTACGCTTTGAGGAATCCACGATGAGTGAGGCAGAAGCCCGCCCGAGTAACTTTATTCGTCAGATCATCGATGAAGATCTGGCCAGTGGTAAGCACACCACAATTCATACCCGTTTCCCGCCGGAGCCGAATGGCTACCTGCATATCGGGCATGCGAAGTCCATCTGCCTGAACTTTGGCATTGCGCAAGACTACCAGGGACAGTGCAACCTGCGTTTCGATGACACCAACCCAGTAAAAGAAGACATCGAATACGTTGAGTCCATCAAAAATGACGTGCAATGGCTGGGCTTCAACTGGTCTGGCGATATCTGCTACTCCTCTGACTATTTTGATCAGCTGTATGCCTACGCGGTAGAGCTCATCAACAAAGGTCTGGCGTATGTAGACGAACTGTCTGCAGATGAGATCCGTGAGTACCGCGGTACGCTGACCGCACCGGGTAAAAACAGCCCGTTCCGCGATCGCAGCGTGGAAGAGAACCTGGCGCTGTTTGAAAAAATGCGTGCCGGTGGCTTCGAAGAGGGCAAAGCGTGCCTGCGTGCCAAAATCGATATGGCGTCTCCGTTCATCGTGATGCGCGACCCGGTGCTGTATCGCATTAAATTTGCGGAACACCACCAGACCGGCAACAAGTGGTGCATCTACCCGATGTACGACTTCACCCACTGCATTAGCGATGCGCTGGAAGGCATTACGCACTCCCTGTGTACGCTGGAGTTCCAGGACAACCGTCGTCTGTACGACTGGGTGCTGGATAACATCACCATTCCTGTGCATCCGCGTCAGTACGAGTTCTCTCGTCTGAATCTGGAATACACCGTGATGTCCAAGCGTAAGCTGAACCTGCTGGTCACCGACAAGCACGTTGAGGGCTGGGACGACCCGCGTATGCCAACCATCTCCGGGCTGCGCCGCCGTGGCTACACCGCGGCGTCAATCCGTGAGTTCTGCAAGCGTATCGGCGTGACCAAGCAGGACAACACCATTGAGATGGCGTCTCTGGAATCCTGCATTCGTGAAGACCTCAATGAAAATGCCCCGCGCGCGATGGCCGTTATCGACCCGGTGAAGCTGGTTATCGAAAACTATCCGCAGGGCGAGAGCGAGCTGGTCTCCATGCCTAACCATCCGAACAAACCGGAAATGGGAAGCCGTGACGTGCCGTTCAGCGGCGAGATCTGGATTGACCGCGCTGACTTCCGTGAAGAAGCCAACAAGCAGTACAAGCGTCTGGTGCTGGGTAAAGAAGTGCGTCTGCGTAATGCTTACGTCATCAAAGCCGAGCGCGTTGAAAAAGATGCGGAAGGGAATATCACCACCATCTTCTGTTCTTATGACGCTGAGACGCTGAGTAAAGATCCGGCGGATGGCCGCAAGGTGAAAGGCGTTATCCACTGGGTGAGCGCATCCCACGCGCTGCCGGTAGAGATTCGTCTGTACGATCGCCTGTTCAGCGTGCCTAACCCAGGTGCGGCGGAAGACTTCCTGGCGACCATTAACCCGGAATCTTTGGTGATCAAGCAGGGTTATGCGGAGCCTTCTCTGAAAGCGGCTGAAGCAGGCAAAGCGTTCCAGTTCGAACGTGAAGGGTACTTCTGCCTGGACAGCCGTCACAGCACGGCGGAAAAACCGGTATTTAACCGTACCGTGGGTCTGCGTGATACCTGGACGAAGATCGGCGAATAATATTGCTGCTCTGGTCAATGAGAAACAAACGCCGCATTATGCGGCGTTTTTTTATTTAACGATCAGAGTATTAAGCCAGGGGTTAAAGTGGCGTCATGAAAATAACAGGTCAATGAGGTGCTACTTATTTTTTAAAAAAAAGTTTGTGCCATTACGAAATTCAAAAGGGTTATAAAAAAGGAAACCGATCTTACGCCTGGACACTGAAATAGCTGAGAATTTCCCGTCATTCCTCGCCTTCCTGTAAATGTTACAAAGCACTACCAATTATGTGCACTTCGTCATAATCCTGACTTTTGCCCGCTGAAAAGCATTGATAATTCGCGTCGCGAAAAATAACCTAAAGACGGTAGTTAATTCGAGGGTATTTAACACTACCCCTGACCATTTGGTCTTTTTTATTTACGCCGTTTCAGGCGTTTTAATTCGTCAAAGAGGAATAATCTATGCGTACGTTCAGTGGCAAACGTAGTGCGCTGGCGCTGGCTATTGCCGGTGTGACAGCAATGTCGGGCCTGGTGATTGCGCCAGAGGCAAAAGCAGCGGGTTTCATCGAAGATTCTACCCTCACGGGCGGTATTTATTACTGGCAGCGTGAGCGTGACCGTAAAGACGTCACTGAAGATAAATACAAAACCAACCTCTCGCACTCCACCTGGAACGCCAACCTGGACTTCCAGTCAGGCTACGCCGCGGATATGTTCGGTCTGGATATCGCCGCGTTCACCGCGATCGAAATGGCGGAAAACGGCGACAGCGGCCACCCGAACGAAATCGCCTTCTCCTCCAGCAACAAAGCCTATGATGAAGACTGGTCCGGGGATAAGAGCGGTATCAGCCTCTACAAAGCCGCAGCGAAATTCAAATACGGCCCGGTCTGGGCGCGTGGGGGTTATATTCAGCCAACCGGCCAGACGCTGTTAGCCCCACACTGGAGCTTTATGCCGGGTACCTATCAGGGTGCAGAAGCCGGGGCTAACTTTGACTACGGTGACGCAGGTGCGCTGAGCTTCTCCTATATGTGGACCAACGAGTACAAAGCACCGTGGCACATTGAAATGGACAAGTTCTACCAGAACGATAAGAAAACCAAAGTCGATTACCTCCACTCGCTGGGTGCGAAATACGACTTCAAAAACGATCTGGTTCTCGAAGCGGCATTCGGCCAGGCGCAAGGGTATATCGATCAATACTTTGCCAAGGCCAGCTATAAGTTTGATATTGCGGGTAGCCCGCTGAGTACCAGCTACCAGTTCTACGGTACGCGCGACAAAGTCAGTAACGGTGGCGTCAATGATATCTACGACGGCACCGCGTGGCTGCAGGCGTTAACCTTCGGCTACAAGGTCGGTCAGGTTGATTTGCGTCTGGAAGGCACATGGGTGAAAGCGGAAGGGCAGCAGGGCTACTTCCTGCAGCGTATGACCCCGACCTATGCTTCCTCCAACGGTCGTCTTGATATCTGGTGGGATAACCGCTCCGACTTCAACGCCGACGGTGAGAAAGCAGTCTTCTTCGGCGCGATGTATGACCTGAAAAACTGGAACCTGCCGGGCTGGGCCGTGGGCGCTTCTTACGCTTACGCCTGGGATGCAAAACCTGCCGACATGGCAACACCGGATGCTTACTACGATCCAAACTATCGCCTGAAAGAGTCTTCCTACAGCCTGGATGCTATCTATACCCTGCAGGATGGCCGCGCGAAAGGCACGATGTTCAAACTGCACTTCACCCAGTACGACAACCACTCCGATATCCCGAGCTACGCGGGCGGTTACGGCAACATCTTCCAGGATGAACGTGACGTGAAATTCATGGTTATCGCACCGTTCACCATCTTCTGATGAATCGTCCGGCGGGTTAGATCCCGCCGGACCGGAGACTGCAAATGATGAAAAAAATCGTAATCGTCGCGCTGTTGGCATCGGGGCTGGTGGCGTGTGCCCAGACTCAGGCACCGAAAGAGGACTCCCGCCTCAAGGAGGCCTACAGCGCCTGTATTAATACAGCGGAAGGTTCGCCGGAGAAAATTGAAGCCTGCCAGAGCGTGCTGAACGTGCTGAAGAAAGAGAAAGCGCACGAGCAGTTCGCGACGCAGGAGAATGTCCGCGTGATGGATTACCAGGCCTGTATCCAGGCACGTAAAACCGGTAACGATCAGGAAGTGGCGAAGCGTTGCGATAAGATCTGGAACGAGATACGCAATAACAATAAATAAGTTGCTTTACGCCCGGTGGCACAGTACCACCGGGCTTTTTTCTGGCAAAAAAAAGCCAACCTTACGGCTGGCTCAGAGTATGAACACTCACTTATTTTGCGTCATGCGCATGTTCATTTTCGCGGCAATCGCCTTCAGCGCAGTGACCATAAAGGTACAGGCTGTGGTTGGTCAGACGGATGCCGTGACGCGCGGCGATTTCACGCTGGCGCGCTTCGATAGAGTCATCGCTAAATTCAATGACCTTGCCACAGTCGAGGCAGATCAGGTGATCGTGGTGCTGCTGCTGGGTCAGTTCGAAGACAGATTTACCACCTTCGAAATTATGACGGGTGACAATGCCCGCGTCATCAAACTGGTTCAGCACGCGATAGACGGTAGCCAGCCCAATCTCTTCACCCATGTCGATAAGACGTTTATAAAGGTCTTCCGCACTGACATGGTGATTGTCTGGACCCTGAAGCACTTCGAGGATTTTTAACCGAGGAAGCGTAACTTTCAGGCCAGCCTTCTTTAATGCGGTATTGTTGTCAGTCATGCGGAATCTGTCCTGTTGCTAAACGATTCACTTCTGTAGGAAGTGACAGAAAATGCACCCGGGATAATGCGTCTCATTATAGAACTGCCATGGCTAAATGAAAACTGCAAGTCTCAGGCAAAATATGCTTATAAAAATGGGGTATCACCAACAAACTTGCTCGGTGGAAAACCACATTTTATCAGGGAGACATTGTACAGGTCTGGGCGAAAAAGTTAAAAGATTGTAGCAATTAATTTAATCGGTTTGACCTGGTGCGCGGGCGCAACCGCCGTTGCGCCGCGATAAAAATCAGGCGTTGAGAATATCGTCCAGGTGCAGTTCTTCACGGATCTGCTTAACCCATTTCTCGACGCGCTCTGCAGTCAGTTCTGGCTGACGGTCTTCGTCGATGGCCAGACCCACGAAATGATCGTCATCGGCCAGGCCTTTGGACGCTTCGAAGTGGTAACCGGCGGTTGGCCAGTGGCCGACGATTACAGCGCCATTCGGCTCAATGATGTCGCGGATGGTACCCAGCGCGTCACAGAAGTACTCGGCGTAGTCTTCCTGGTCGCCACAGCCAAACAGGGCAACCAGCTTACCGTTGAAGTCCACTTCTTCCAGCGTCGGGAAGAAATCATCCCAGTCGCACTGGGCTTCGCCGTAGTACCAGGTCGGAATACCCAGCAGCAGAATGTCATAGCCTTCGAGATCTTCTTTGCTGCTCTTGGCGATGTCATGCACATCAGCAACGTCTTTACCGAGCTGTTTTTGAATGTTTTTCGCGATATTTTCGGTATTGCCGGTATCACTGCCAAAGAAAATGCCGATGATTGCCATGAGTAAAATAACCTCTTGAAACTTAATAGTATGGTGGCGCAATTCGGCCACGGATAAGGGCAATAATAGCAGAACTGGCAACCCTGCGGAAACAGCTATCGCGCAGGACTGCACTCTGTGCTACATGAAAAGGGTAATTAAGGGAATTTTCAGACTTATGCCTGGCTGCGCAGCATCTCAAGCTGGGCGATCAACATCTCTTCAATGAGCTCGCTGCGGCTAATATTTCGCGCGTCGGCCAGCTCGTTAAGCGCATCGACCGCGTCGGCGTTGAGCTTCAGTTCGACACGCTTAAGCCCACGATTTTTATCGCGTTTAAGCTGATTGCGTTTATTGATACGCAGCTGTTCATCGCGCGAAAGCGGATTCGTCTTCGGTCGTCCCGGGCGACGCTCATTCGCGAACAGATCTAGTGTCGTACGGTCCGTTTGTTCTTTGGCCATGATTCTGAGACTTCGGGGGAAACACGCCGCCCTGCTAATGCCCGGGCGATAAGCGCGCCATCATACATCACCAAAAACGGCGCGCCAACGACTGGAAGCCCGCAGCCTTCCAGTCGCTCTCTTTTTAATCAATTTGCAGTATCAGCAAGATAGCGGCGAATGGCGCGCAGCACGGCGTCAGGTTTTTCCGCATGCACCCAGTGTCCGGCTCCGGCAATGACGTGGGCACGAGCCTGCGGGAATTGCGCCAGTATGGCGTCGCGGTACGCGTCGGTAACGTAAGGGGAATTGCCGCCGCGAATAAAGAGGGTAGGGTGTGGCCAGGCGGGTACGGTTTGCCAGCCCACAATATTGTTGTACTGGTTCCAGAGCACCGGCACGTTAAAACGCCATTGCCCGTCAACAAACGACTTCAGCAGGAACTGGACGACGCCTTCTTCATCAAGATGCTCACGCATGACGGCAGCCGCCTGCTGACGCGTCGCGACACCCGCTTCGGTGACCGCATTGATGGCGGCAAAAATTTCGTCGTGACGGCGGACGTCGTAATCCACGGGCGCAACATCAATCACCACCAGGCCGTTAATACGCTCCGGGGCCAGCGCCGTCAGGGCCATCACCGCTTTACCGCCCATTGAATGCCCGATGAGGGTCACCTTTTGCAAGTCGTTGGCATCCAGCGTATCCCGCAGATCCTGCGCCATCGCGGCGTAGGTCATCTCGTCGGAACGGCCGGAAAGACCATGATTGCGCATATCGACCTGAAGAATATCGTGGTCGGTAACCAGATCGCGCGCCAGCACGCCCAGGTTATCCAGGCTGCCAAAAAGCCCGTGAACCAGTACGATGGGAGAATTATTGTTCGGCGATTGTGCAGTTTGCGCTCGGGTATTCAATTTCATGGCAAAGTTCTTTTTTTACGTATGTCAGGTTAGGGTATCATGTTGACCATTCTGCCGCCCGGCTGCAAGGTTCCAGTTTAATCTGACTTTTGCCGCCAACCTGGTTTGACGCTATCCGCTGTTGGGATTTGACCTTATAATCCCAATGACTTGTATTCAGATAAGATATCGCACTGGATTAAGATGAAAACAATCGAAGTTGATGACGAACTCTATCAGTATATTGCCAGCCAGACGCGGCATATCGGGGAGAGCGCGTCCGACATTTTACGGCGCATGCTTAAAATTTCCGCCGCTTCACAGCCTGCTACCCCAGTCACCAAAGATGTCGTGTCTCAGCCAAGCGTTGTTGCACAAGCAAAACCTGCCGTGACACCGGCAAAAGATAAAGTGCGCGCGATGCGCGAGCTGCTGCTCTCCGATGAATATGCGGAGCAAAAAAAGGCGGTTAACCGCTTTATGCTGGTACTGTCTACACTTTATTCACTGGATAACAAAGCGTTTGCTGAAGCGACCGAGTCGCTGCACGGTCGTACTCGCGTCTACTTCGCGGGCGACGAGCAGACGCTGCTGCAAAATGGCAATCAAACCAAACCCAAACATGTTCCTGGCACCCCGTACTGGGTGATCACCAATACCAATACGGGCCGCAAGTGCAGCATGATTGAACATATCATGCAGTCCATGCAGTTCCCGGCGGAATTGATTGAGAAGGTTTGCGGTACAATTTAACCCTTGCATCAGAAGGACCCGGTAATGGCAAATCACAGCCGTGCAGGCCAACCTGCACAACAAAGCGATTTGATTAACGTCGCTCAGCTGACCGCGCAGTATTACGTGCTGAAGCCGGTCGTGGGCAACGCAGAACACGCAGTGAAGTTTGGTACATCTGGTCACCGCGGCAGCGCGGCGCGCCACAGCTTTAACGAACCGCACATTCTGGCCATTGCTCAGGCCATTGCGGAAGAGCGCGCTAAAAATGGCGTTACCGGTCCTTGCTACGTGGGGAAAGATACCCATGCGCTGTCTGAACCGGCCTTTATCTCCGTGCTGGAAGTTCTGACTGCGAACGGCGTTGATGTGATTGTTCAGGAGAACAACGGCTTCACCCCAACGCCTGCGGTCTCTAACGCCATCCTGGTGCACAACAAAAAAGGTGGCGCGCTGGCTGACGGTATCGTGATCACGCCATCCCACAACCCGCCGGAAGACGGCGGCATCAAATACAACCCGCCTAACGGTGGCCCGGCAGACACTAACGTCACCAAAGTGGTGGAAGATCGTGCGAACGCCCTGCTGGCTGACGGCCTGAAAGGCGTGAAGCGTATTTCTCTGGATGCGGCCATGGCGTCCGGCCACGTGACGGAGCAGGATCTGGTTCAGCCGTTCGTGGAAGGGCTGGCGGAGATCGTCGATATGGCGGCTATCCAGAAAGCCGGCCTGAAGCTGGGCGTGGATCCGCTGGGCGGCTCCGGTATTGAATACTGGAAACGTATCGCCGAGTACTACAAGCTGGATCTGACCATCGTAAACGATCACGTCGATCAGACCTTCCGCTTTATGCACCTGGACAAAGACGGCGCGATCCGCATGGACTGCTCCTCCGAGTGCGCGATGGCGGGCCTGCTGGCGCTGCGTGATAAATTCGATCTGGCGTTTGCGAACGACCCGGATTACGACCGTCACGGTATCGTCACTCCTGCCGGGCTGATGAACCCGAACCACTATCTGGCTGTTGCGATCAACTACCTGTTCCAGCACCGTCCGCAGTGGGGCAAAGAGGTGGCTGTCGGTAAAACGCTGGTGTCCTCCGCGATGATCGACCGCGTGGTCGAGGCGCTGGGCCGCAAGCTGGTGGAAGTACCTGTGGGCTTCAAATGGTTTGTTGACGGTCTGCACGACGGCAGCTTTGGCTTCGGTGGTGAAGAGAGCGCGGGGGCCTCTTTCCTGCGCTTCGACGGCACGCCGTGGTCAACCGATAAAGACGGCATCATCATGTGCCTGCTGGCGGCGGAAATCACCGCGGTCACCGGTAAAAACCCGCAGGAACATTACAACGACCTGGCAGCACGCTTTGGTGCGCCAAGCTATAACCGTATTCAGGCCAGCGCAACGTCTGCCCAGAAAGCGGCCCTGTCCAAACTCTCTCCGGAGATGGTCAGTGCAAGCACCCTGGCGGGCGATCCGATCACCGCGCGTCTGACGGCGGCACCGGGTAACGGTGCGTCTATTGGTGGTCTGAAAGTGATGACCGAAAACGGCTGGTTCGCTGCGCGTCCATCCGGTACGGAAGATGCGTATAAAATCTATTGCGAAAGCTTCCTCGGCGCTGAGCATCGTCAGCAGATTGAGAAAGAAGCGGTAGAGATTGTCAGCGAAGTGCTGAAAAACGCGTAAGTGCGGTTTGTGTGCCGGGCGGCACTGCGTTTGCCCGGCCTACAACAACGATCGTAGGCCCGGTAAGCGCTAGCGCCACCGGGCTTTTTTTCAACTGTGCTTATTCTTCAATTCAAACCGCGGCGACACCAGACCGTACAGCGTCCAGCCCATAAAGGTCACCATCGCACCATACAGCATCGCTTCCTGGCCGGAGGAATAGAGCGCATAGAAGCTGTAGATTGCGCCAATCAGCGCCACGATATTGGCCGCACGCGCCTTGCGCGGATCCACCTTCGCAACCTTCTGAATAATCACCAGCGCCGCCATCGACAGAATATACGGAATGATGTTCGTCACCACCGCCAGGTTGACCAGCACGTTGAACTGGCTGTTCAGCGACGGGCTAATGGTCATCAGCGACAATCCGCTCTGGAAGATAACAATCGCCAGCATGCCCTGCACCGGCGCATCGGCTTTGGTCACACGGGAGAAGATTTTGGGGAAGTAACCTTCATCAGCCGAAGATTTAAATACCTGTGCGATGGTGAACTGCCAGCCAAGCAGTGAACCGCAGCATGACATGACCATCAGACCCATAATCACTTTCCCGACTTCCGGCGTGAACATCTGCGCGAAGGCCAGCCCGAACGGCGCCGTGGAGTTGGCCAGATCCATGTTCGGAACGATGCCCGCGATGACGTTTGTCGAGACGATATAGATCACCGCGGCGCCCAGCGTACCGCCGAGGACCGCAATCGGCACGTTCTTTTCAGGGTTATCAACCACTTCTGCGTTGGCGCAGGCGGATTCCAGGCCCAGGAAGGCCCAGAGCGTCATGGCGATAGAAGAGCCGACTGCGCTGAAGAACGGCACATGGTGCGGGTTCCAGGAGTTGGCGTACAGGGTCGGGCTGAACCAGAACCAGCCGATGATGCACAGGCCGACAACCGGAATAATCACGCCCCAGACGGTGATGCTGGAGAGCTGTCCGGTGATACGCGCCCCGCCAAAGTTAGCCACGGTGCAGATCCACAGCACGCCGATGGTGGCCAGGCCAATCTGTACCGGGCTAAGCGTTGCGCCAAATAGCTCCGTACCGTAGCCCACGGCGGAGATGGCAATCGCCACGTTGGCGATCAGCAGTGACACCCCGTAGGTATAGTTGGCCATAAAGTTGCCCGACTTGCCAAAGGCATACTCGGCGTAGCCCCCCATGCCGCCTGACTTGCGGCTGAACATCCCGCACTTGGCAAATGCCCACGCCAGCGCCATCGAGCCGACGGCGGTCACCAGCCAGGAGATAATTGAAATGGTTCCTACTTCGGCAAGCTTGGTGGGCAGCATGATGATGCCGGAGCCCATCATGTTCACCATGGTGAGGATGGTCAGCTGCACCACGCCCATCTTATTGGACTTACTCATAATTTCTCTCCTTTCAGCAGCGCGGGCTGAGCGGCGGGTTGTTTGATGACGTTACAGCGAACCTGTTTGCGGCCCTCGCACTCTTCGACGTACACACCCTGCAGCTCCGGCGCGAAGCCCGGCAGCAGGTTGATGCCTTCTTCCAGCGCGGCGAAGTAGCGCAGCACGGAGCCGCCCCAGACCTCCCCTGGAACCACGCACAATACCCCCGGTGGATAAGGGAGGGCGCCTTCCGCGGCGATGCGGCCTTCCGCGTCGCGCAGGGAGACCAGTTCCACTTCTCCGCGCAGATAGGCGTAGTTCGCGTCCTGCGGGTTCATCATCACGCGCGGGAAGTGAGACTTGCGGAACATCTCTTTCTGCAGCTGTTTCACGTTGTGACGGGCGTACAGGTCATGCATCTCCTGGCAGATCTGGCGCAGGGTGTAATCCGCGTAACGTTCCGGATGTTGTCTGCAGATGGAAGGCAGCACCTCTTTTAATGGAGCATCGCTCTCGAGCAGTTTTTCGAAACGCACCAGCTGCGCCACCAGCTGCTGCAGCTTGCCCATATCTTCCGCAGGCGTGAGCAGGAACAGGATCGAGTTGAGATCGCATTTCTCCGGCACGATGCCGTTTTCACGCAGGAAGTTGGCGAGGATGGTGGCAGGCACGCCGAAGCCGTCATACTCCCCGGTGCGGGCGTTAATGCCCGGCGTGGTCAGCAGGAGCTTGCACGGGTCGATAAAATACTGATGCTCGGCGTAGCCTTCAAAAGCGTGCCAGTTTTCACCCGGTACGAAGTGGAAGAAGCGCAGATCGGTCGCAATCTCCGCCGTGTCCCAGCTTTCCCACGGACGGCCATCCACCGTCTCCGGCACGAAGGGGCGCAGATACTGGCAGTTCTCCAGGATTAATTTTCGCGCCTCAATCCCGTTCACCACGCAGTCCATCCACATGTTGCGGCCGCTCTGGCCTTCATGCATACGGGCGTTGATGTCCAGCGCGGCAAACAGCGGATAAAACGGGCTGGTGGAGGCGTGCATCATAAAGGCATTATTCAGCCGCTTATGCGGGACATAGCGCTGCTGACCTTTGATGTGGCTGTCTTTCTTGTGAATTTGCGAGGTCTGGGAGAAGCCGGCCTGCTGTTTATGCACCGACTGGGTAACCAAAATCCCCGGGTCGTTTTCGTTCAGCTCCAGCAGCAGCGGCGAGCAGTCGGCCATCATTGGAATAAACTGCTCGTAACCCACCCAGGCCGAGTCAAACAGGATGTAATCACACAGGTGCCCAATCTTATCCACCACCTGGCGGGCGTTGTAGATGGTTCCATCGTAGGTGCCCAGCTGGATCACCGCCAGACGGAACGGACGCGCATCGCGTGCACGGCCGGGTGCGACTTCTGCCACCAGCTCGCGAAGATAGCTTTCTTCAAAACAGTGGGCGTCAATGCCGCCGATAAAGCCGTACGGGTTGCGCGCGGTTTCCAGATAGACCGGCGTTGCGCCTGCCTGGAGGAGGGCACCGTGATGGTTGGATTTGTGGTTATTACGGTCGAACAGCACCAGGTCGCCCGGGGTGAGCAGGGCGTTCAGCACCACTTTGTTGGATGACGAGGTACCGTTGAGCACGAAATAGGTCTTATCGGCATTAAAGACCTTCGCCGCATGCTGCTGTGCGATGCACGGCGCGCCCTCGTGGATCAGCAGATCGCCCATTGCCACGTCGGCGTTGCACAGATCGGCGCGGAAAAGCGTCTCGCCAAAGAAATCAACGAACTGATTACCGGCAGGATGGCGGCGGAAGAACTGGCCGCCCTGATGCCCCGGGCAGTCAAACGCGCTGTTGCCCTGTTTTACATAGTCGACAAGGGCGCGGAAAAACGGCGGGCGCAGCTGGGTTTCATACTTCAGGGCAGCCGCCTCCAGCTGGCGTCCATAAAAGTCGTTGCTGGTGTCTGAATACTCAAATACGCCATGAATGCGCGATAAATAATCTGCCGGAATGAATTCTTCTTTATGCGTCGCGACAAAAACAGGAATGCCAAATCCGGTGGCTTCTATTTCTTCCAGTATGCCGTCGGTAATATCACTGACCGCCAGCACAATAGCGGCAACGTCGATATAATCCGAGGCCCGGACATCCACCAGTTCACGCTGGGTGGTAAAGCAATCCGGACAGGCGCGGCTGGCTGCGATTTTTAAACTTTTCATCTTTCTCTCTTTATTTTAGGTAATAAGCGTCCCTCGATTTCTTGCAAAAAAGAAATCGATAATTTTCCGGAAAAAAAGCAAAGGGTGGCCGCTGATTAAAATCAGTACATTGCTTTTTGATGATTGAAATTCAGTCCGCCCGGTGCGGATGGGTCTGAATCAAAATGAATGAGCGCACGCGTTCACAGGCAATGGCCTCTAAAATAAGATGTTTCAGGGTAACCTGTAAGCGAATGCGCCAGAAGTCGAAGGACTACCGGGCATTAAAGAGATGAAAGTCAAAGCAGTTTCGGTGGGCAAACATCATGATATGTGTTGTCCGCCTTATATGGGGCATTAAACGATTGTTGTTTTCCATGATTTATTTTCCTTTCAGTAATTGAAAGCACGGTCATTTTATCCAGGAAAACGCGATTAACTGTGAAGGAGATCACCGTTAACCGATCATTTTAGAAATAAATAGTCGTTTTTGATGAATATCGCAGATCAAAATTCTGATTTGTTGATATCGGGTTAACAGAATGTATTGCAAATGTTTTGAATGGGCATAAATAACCCAAAAAATATCGAGTGGATTATTTATGAAATATTTTCTGAGAGGTTTTTATTTTATTTAAAAATAAACTGAATAGTTATTCAGAGCATAAACCGATAACCGATACCGGTTTCAGTTAATAAATGGCGAGGGCGAGCGGGGTCGACTTCGAGTTTCTGACGAAGGTGCCCCATATATATGCGTAAATAGTGACTATGTTCCACGGCGTTGGGCCCCCACACCTGACTTAACAGCTGGCGCTGGGTGAGAACCTTGCCGTGATTGTTGAGCAGCACGGCGAGCAGGCGAAATTCGATGGGCGTGAGGTGAATTTCCTCTTCGCCGCGCACAATGCGCCGCGCGGCCAGGTCAACCCGGATATCCCCAAACGTGTAGGTTGGATCGGCAGGCGTGGTGGCGCTGTGGCGACGCAGCGCCACGCGCAGGCGAGCCTGTAGCTCGCCGATGCCAAACGGTTTAATCAGGTAGTCATCCGCCCCGGCATCCAGCGCGGCGATTTTATCCGTCTCTTCAGTACGGGCGGAGAGCACGAGGATCGGCATCTGGCTCCACTGACGGACTTCACGAATAAAATCGATGCCGTCACCGTCCGGGAGACCCAGATCGAGGATCACCAGGTCCGGCTTGCGGGTGGCGGCTTCAATTAACCCCCGCTGAAGCGTACCTGCATCATGGACGCGCAGACCGTCTCCTTCCAGCGCAGCGCGCAGAAAACGGCTAATGGCGATCTCATCTTCAACAATCAGAACGTTGATCACAAATCCTCTGGTAATTCATTAAGTTCTGGCGGGGTTTCCAGAGGAAGTGTAACACAAAAACGCGCACCGCCTTCCGGACGATTCTCCGCGGAAATGGAGCCGCCATGCACGTCAATGATCGCCTGGCAAATGGCCAGCCCCAGCCCCACGCCCGGAATGGCCGACTCCTTATTGCCGCGCGCGAATTTCTCGAAAATAGCCAACTCCTGCCCGGCAGGAATGCCCGGGCCGGTATCCCAGACGTTAAGGCGAAGCGCGCCGTCGTCCACCGTTGCATCCACCCCAATCTGCGCGCTGGCGCCCGCATATTTGGCGGCATTTTCCAACAGGTTGATCAGCACCCGTTCAAACAGCGGACCATCAACGTGAATTAAGGTCAGGGGTTCGGGCATGTTCAGCGCAATATGTCGCCCGCCCAGGCCGGGCTCGAGCATTTTCAGCGCGCTGCCCACCACCTCTTCAAGCGTGAGCCACTCTTTTTTGAGGTTAAAACCGCCCGACTGGATACGCGCCATGTCGAGCAGGTTATTCACCAGGCGCGTGGTATTCAGCACGTGCTGGCGGATCTCGCTGGCCTGAAGGGCATGCTTCGAGCCTTCCGCCGCCAGGTCCAGCGTCAGAATTTCTGACTGACCAAACAGGACGGTGAGCGGGGTACGCAGATCGTGAGACAGCGCCGCCAGCAGCGAGTTACGAATGCTTTCACGCTCGCTTGCCAGCCGGGCCTGTTCCTCGCTGGCGGTGAGGGCCAGTCGTTCCAGCGCGCTGGCAACCAGCAGCGTAAACGTCTCCAGTAAACGCTGCTGTTCGGGGATCATCAGCTGGCGCAGGTTGGAAGGCTCCACGATGACCAGCCCCTGATTTTTATCGGCGCTGCGCAGGGGCAGAATTTGGTAGGGCACGCCGGGGAGGGTGTCGGTCCCTGCGCCCGCCGGTAAGCCTTTGTCAAAGCTCCAGCGCGCGATGGCTTCGTCCCAGGGCGTCATGCCTGTGGCGGAGGTCAGCGGGCGCAGCTTGCCGTGTTCGTCCGGGAGTAAAATCAGGTTGCTGGCATGAAACGTCGAGCGGATAAACTGCTCGCTGGTCTGCACGATATCCAGCGGCGTGCGGCCCACCGCCAGCGATTTCGACATCTCATAGAGATGGCGCGTGCGCTGTTCGCGATAGCGGGCGATGCGCGCCTGATAGCGCACGCCCGCCGTCAGATTGCCGATCACCAGCCCGACGGTGAGCATGACGGCAAAGGTGAGGATGTACTGTACGTCCGAGACGGCCAGCGTCCCGCGGGGGGCAATAAAGAACAGATCGAAGCTGATGACGTTGATCACCGTCGCCAGGACCGACGGCCAGCGCCCGTAGAAGAGCGCCACCACCACCACGCCCAAAAGGTAGATCATCACCAGGTTGGCGGCATCAAACGCAATCAGCCACTGGCTGGCAATCACGGTAATCAGGGCGCAGAGCACGACGGCGACAAGACAGCCGCGAAGCTGAATACGCCATTTATCGCTGAAGGTACGGCTGTCCGGCGCGCGATTGGGTAAGGGGGTAGGTTTGTCGTCCAGCGCCACGATCACCAGATCCAGATCCGGCGCGCGACGGGCCAGCTTGTCGGCAAAGGATTCTCGGCTAAACCAGCGCCGATGCTGACGACGGCCAATGACGATTTTCCCCAGGTTATGCTCGCGCGCGTAGCGCAGAATGGCTTTATCTTCCTGCGGATCGGAAAGGGTGGCGGTTTCCGCGCCCAGCTCCTGCGCCAGGCGCAGCGAACTCAGGATCGCACGACGCTGGTTTTCGGGCAGCGCGTGCAGCTGCGGCGTTTCAACATACACCGCATGCCAGACGCTGCCAAATTTGGCCGCCAGGCGCGCGGCGGTGCGGACAAGCTTTTCATTGCCGCTGCCGTGGCCCACGCACAGCAGGATGGCATCCCGCGTGTGCCAGACGCGTTCCTGGCCCTGCAGGTCGCGCCAGGCGCGCATCTGATCGTCCACCCGGTCGGCGGTTCGGCGCAGGGCCAGCTCGCGCAGGGCAATCAGGTTGCCTTTACGGAAGAAATGTTCGATGGCGCGCTCGGCCTGGCCGGCGATATAGACTTTGCCTTCGTGCAGGCGCTGGCGCAAATCATCGGGCGGCAGGTCGACCAGCACCACTTCATCCGCGGAATCGAAGAAGGGATCGGGCACCGTCTCGCGTACCTGAATGCCGGTCACGCCGCTGACCACGTCGTTCAGGCTTTCGAGATGCTGAACGTTAACCGTGGTGAACACATCGATACCGGCTTCAAGTAATTCTTCAACGTCCTGCCAGCGTTTGGGGTGGCGCGAGCCTGGCGCATTGCTGTGCGCCAGCTCGTCCATCAGGATTAGCGCGGGGCGGCGGGCGAGGGCGGCATCGAGATCGAATTCGGTGACTAACCGACCGCGGTGGCTGATGCGGCGAGGCGGCTGGGTAGCCAGCCCCTTCAGCAGTGATGCCGTCTCTTTGCGTCCGTGGGTTTCAACCACGCCGATCAGAATATCGAGCCCCTGCGCCCGAAGCCGCTGGGCTTCCGTCAGCATGGCGAAGGTTTTCCCGACGCCCGCGCAGGCGCCAAAGAAAATTTTCAGTTTGCCGCGATGGGCTTCAGCCGTCTGTTCAAGCAGCCTGTCCGGATCCGGGCGCATGGGCTCGTCGGTCATTTAGTTTTTCCTTAGCGCGTCCAGCGCCAGATTCAGCTCAACAATATTTACCACGGGCGTGCCGATGAAGCTGACCAGCGGCTTTTGCGTGTGCTCTGCCACAAGCCTGCTCACCTGTTCGTCGGTCAGCTGACGGGCAGCGGCGACGCGCGGGATCTGCCAGGCCACCGCTGCCGGCGTCAGGCTGTAGTCCAGCCCGCTGGCCGAGGCGGTTACCAGCTCCACGGGAACGTCACGGCTGGCCTGCGGATTCGCGGCGCGCAGGGCTGTTACGCGCTCAGCGACGGCTTTGTCCAGCTCGGGGTTGCTGCCCGCCAGGTTGCTGCCGCCGGATGCCATCGGATTATACGGGCTTTCGGCAGTGGCGGAAGGGCGTCCCTGGAAGTAGCGGGCATCCGTAAAGGTCTGACCAATCAGGCGAGAGCCGCGGTTTTCACCATTTTGCAGTATCAGCGAGCCGTTAGCCTGATCCTTAAACCACCACTGGCCCAGCGCGGTGGTCACCAGCGGGTACAGCCCGCCGGTAATGAGAGACAGCAGAATAAACAGAAGTATAGCGGGGCGTAACATGGTCATTTGATTCACCTTTTAAACCAGGCCGAACAGCGTCAACAGCAGGTCGATAACCTTGATACCGACGAAGGGCACCACCAGCCCGCCCAGGCCGTAAATCCACAGGTTGCGGCGCAGCATGGCGGCCGCCGTGAGCGGCTTATAGCTCACGCCCTTCAGCGCCAGCGGGATCAGGAAGACAATAATCAGGGCGTTAAAAATCACTGCGCTCAGAATGGCCGAGGCCGGAGAGTGCAGGTGCATCACGTTCAGGGCGTTTAATTGCGGATAGGTCGCAGCAAACGCGGCCGGAATGATGGCGAAATACTTCGCCACGTCGTTGGCGATACTGAACGTGGTCAGCGAACCGCGCGTCATCAGCATCTGTTTGCCGATGTGCACCACTTCAATCAGCTTGGTCGGGTTAGAGTCGAGGTCGACCATGTTGCCCGCCTCTTTTGCGGCCTGGGTACCGGAGTTCATCGCCACCGCCACGTCGGCCTGCGCGAGGGCAGGAGCATCGTTGGTCCCGTCACCGGTCATTGCCACCAGACGGCCTTCCGCCTGATACTGACGAATCAGTGCCAGCTTGGCTTCCGGTGTGGCTTCGGAAAGGAAATCATCCACGCCCGCTTCGGCAGCAATCGCCGCGGCGGTAAGACGGTTATCCCCGGTGATCATCACCGTTTTGATCCCCATTTTACGCAGCTGGGCAAAGCGCTCTTTGATGCCGCCTTTGACGATGTCCTTCAGGGCAATGACCCCGAGCACGCGCGCGCCTTCGGCCACCACCAGCGGCGTCGCCCCCTGACGGGCCACGCTTTCGACCAGGCTGTCCACTTCCGGCGGGAAATGACCGTTGTTGGCCTCAATGTGGCGGCGAATCGCGTCAACCGAGCCTTTACGGATCATGCGATCCTGAATGTTAATTCCGCTCATGCGGGTTTGCGCCGTGAAGGGCACGAAGGTGGCGTGCAGGCTCTGAACGTCGCGCTGGCGCAGGTTAAAGCGCTGCTTGGCGAGGATCACGATACTGCGGCCTTCCGGGGTTTCATCGGCAAGGGATGAGAGCTGCGCGGCATCCGCCAGCGTTTTTTCATCCACGCCCGGGGCGGGTAAGAAATCCGACGCCTGACGGTTGCCGAGGGTAATGGTCCCGGTTTTATCCAGCAGCAAGACATCCACGTCACCGGCGGCTTCCACCGCACGCCCGCTGGTGGCGATGACGTTGGCACCGAGCATACGGCTCATGCCGGCCACGCCGATGGCCGACAGCAGGCCGCCGATGGTGGTGGGGATCAGACAAACCAGCAGCGCCACCAGCACCGTGACGGTGACCGCGGTACCGCCATAGGCGGAGAACGGCCACAGCGTCGCGGTTGCCAGCAGGAAGACAATGGTCAGGGCCACCAGCAGGATGGTCAGGGCAATCTCGTTTGGCGTTTTACGGCGCTGTGCGCCTTCTACCATGGCGATCATCCGGTCGAGGAAGGTTTCACCCGGGTTAACGCTGCACTGGATCACCAGCCAGTCGGAGAGAATGCGCGTCCCGCCCGTCACGGAGGCGAAATCGCCGCCGGACTCACGGATCACCGGCGCGGATTCGCCGGTAATAGCGCTCTCATCCACCGATGCGCCCCCTTCAATAACTTCGCCGTCGCAAGGGATGATGTCACCGGCTTCCACCAGCACCACATCGCCTTTACGCAGTTCATCTGCCGGAACGTGGTCCATCTGCGCGCCGTACTTCGGCTCACGTAGCTTGCGTGCGAAGGCGGTCTTTTTCACCCCTTTCAGGCTGTTGGCCTGGGCTTTGCTCCGGCCTTCCGCCAGCGCTTCTGCAAAGTTGGCGAACAGCACGGTAAACCACAGCCACAGGCTGATGGCGCCGGTAAACATCGCATTTCCCGGCATATGGCCCGTTCCCATGGCAATCGCCAGGGCGGTGGTCAGGACGCTTCCCGCCCAGACGATAAACATCACCGGGTTGTGCCACTGCACGCGCGGGCTCAGCTTTTTCACCGCATCCATGAGCGCCTGGCGAACTAATGACGGTTCGAACAGGGCCAGTTGTTTACGACTCATGACAATTTCTCCGCAAAATCAGCGTAAAGAGAGGTATTCCGCGACCGGGCCTAACGCGAGGGCGGGGATAAAGGTCAGGGCGCCGACCAGCAACACGGTGCCCGTCAGCAGGCCGATAAACAGCGCGCCGTGGGTCGGTAACGTTCCGGTGGTGGTCGGTTGGATTTTTTTGTTCACCAGCGATCCGGCTATCGCCATAACCGGCACAATGATCCCGAAGCGGCCCACAAACATGCAGAACGCCAGCAGACAGTTCCAGAACGGAGAGTTGGCGCTTAAGCCTGCAAAGGCGCTGCCGTTGTTGTTGGCGGCAGAGGAGACGGCATACAGCACTTCGCTAAAGCCGTGAATGCCGGGGTTAAAGATGCCGCTGCGTCCAGCCTCGGTCATCAACGCCAGCGCGGTGCCGAGCAGCACGAGAGCCGGGGTGACCAGAATCGCCAGTGCGGTTAACTTCATCTCGCGAACGTCGATCTTTTTACCCAGATACTCCGGGGTGCGGCCAATCATCAGACCGGCAATAAACACCGCCAGCAGCACGAACAGCAGCATGCCGTAAAGACCGGAGCCCACGCCGCCAAACACCACCTCACCAATCTGCATCAGCCACATCGGGATCATGCCGCCCAGTGCCGTAAAGGAATCATGCATGGCATTGACGGCCCCGCACGACGCTGCCGTGGTGATCACCGCATACAGGCTGCTGGCGAGAATGCCAAAGCGGCTCTCTTTACCTTCCATGTTGATTGCGCTATCTGCACCCAGTGAGAGGAAGTGCGGATTACCCTGCCATTCGGCCCACATCACCAGCGCAACACAGACCACAAAGATCAGCGACATGGTCCAGAGCAGGGTACGCCCCTGACGGCGATCGTTGACCACGTCGCCAAAGGCAAAGCAGAGCGCGGCGGGGATCAGGAAAATCGCCAGCATCTGCACAAAATTGGTCAGGGCGGTCGGGTTTTCAAACGGATGCGAGGAGTTGGCGTTGAAGAAGCCGCCGCCGTTCGTTCCGAGCATTTTGATGGCTTCCTGCGACGCCACTGGCCCCATCGGCAGGAGCTGTTTTGCGCCTTCCAGCGAGGTATAAGGTGCGTAAGGCAGCAGGTTTTGCAGGCTGCCCTGCTGAATGAAGAACAGCGCGATCAGCAGCGCAATCGGCAGCAGGATCCACAGGGTAATGCGCGTCAGATCCACCCACGCGTTACCCAGCGTGCTCACTTTCTGGCGCGCAAACGCACGCGTTAGCGCGAAGATCACCGCAATACCGCTCGCGGCAGAGAGGAAGTTCTGCACGGTTAACCCGACCATCTGGCTGAAGTAGCTGAGCGTGGTTTCACCGGCATAGGACTGCCAGTTGGTGTTGGTGACAAAACTGACCGCCGTGTTTAGCGCGAGATGCCAGGACAGGCCCGGTAACTGCTGCGGATTCAAAGGCAGGACACCCTGCAACATCAGCATGGCAAAAAGCGCAATGAGTCCGACAATGTTCAGCAGCAGAATGGCGATCAGATAGTCACGCCAGTTCATCTCCCGATCGTCTATACCCAGTACGCGCCAGATCCCTTTTTCAACGCTTCCCGTGCCGGGCAGGGGAACGTTATTGATCAGCCGTGCCAGCCCCGAGCCCAGTGGCCTTGCCAGGACGAACAACACCACTAAGAAACTGGCAATAAGCAAAAACGCCTGAGCAGCCATCAGAATGCCTCCGCATTAATCAGGGCATAAACCAGATAACCCAATAACAGGAACACCAGCACGATGCCGGCAATAAGACCTGCACTCACAATCCACCTCCGGGTGACTTTTGTTGTTGTGCTAACGGTAGGATTTATGGCGCAAAGATTTCGCAAAAATGAGAAGGGCGGGTGTAAAAAAAGTATAAAAATGGCAAAGCCCACAATTTAACTATTGATAAGTAAATCGTTAACTTTTTTGTAACTTAATTACGGCGTGAATGTAAATTTTGGCTAAACGGACGAAAATAAGTGGTCGGATGAGTAGTAAAATTACAAACAAAGCGATATTATTTTAGCCAGGTCACAGATTTTGAATTTTCCGGATGACGTTTCCGGCCAACTATAGGGGAGAAAAATATGGATCTTTATAAAGAGTTTCCGGCTCATATCGTGTTCATGCGCCGCGCTTTCGCCGTAGTGGCTGGCGTGCTGGCTCTGCCGGTGATGCTGTTCTGGAAAGATCGTGCACGTTTTTATAGCTATCTGCACCGCGTCTGGGCGAAAACCAGCGAGAAGCCGGTGTGGATGGATCAGGCCGAGAAAGCGACCTGCGATTTTTACTGATACTAAGACGACACCCAGAAAAAAACGCCGGGGGAGCGATAGCCCCTCGTCAGGGTTTACAGGCACATAATAGTCGTCTTTCTTGCCGGGTGACGCTGCGCTTACCCGGCCTACACAGGGCAAAGAGATCAATGCATTGCATGTTTCATTGTAGGCCCTTGCAAGCGTAGCGCCGCCGGGCGAAATGCACAGCATGCACCTTGTCATCAGTCCGTAAGGCCGCCTTGGGCGGCCTTTTTTATTTCATCCCGTCTACACTTCATGGCAAAGTAGTTCAATGCATGCTTTTTCCTTTTACGGCATGCCCTTACGGACATAATGGATATTTGCCTGGAGTTTTATGCCCACCCATCTGGTTTGGTTTCGCGCGGACCTGCGCGTACATGACAACTTCGCACTCGCGGCAGCCTGCCGTTCCGATGACGCCAGCGTGCTGGCGCTGTTTATCGCTACGCCTGAACAGTGGCAGCAGCATGATATGGCCCCGCGGCAGGCGGCTTACCTCAAATCGCATCTGAACGATCTGCAACACTCACTGGCTGAAAAAGGTATCCCGCTGATCTACAAAGAGGTCAGTGACTTTGCCGCGCAGCTTAAGATGTTGCGGGAGGTATGTCAGCAGAACGGCGTCACGCATCTTTTTTATAACTACCAGTACGAGCTGAACGAACGGCTGCGGGATCGCCAACTGGAGAACATTCTGGGCGAGGTGGTTTGTGAAGGATTTGATGACAGCGTAATGCTGGCACCGGGCAGCGTCATGACCGGCGGCCATGAAATGTATAAAGTGTTCACGCCGTTTAAAAATGCTTTTGTTAAACGTCTGAAAGAGGCGCTGCCGGAGTGCGTACCCGCACCCGCAGCCAGAGGGGAAGCTATAACCACGCTGCCTGAATTAACGTTTAACTATCCCCAACAGACATTCGATGAGCTTCTGTTCCCCGCAAACGAGAAGGCAGCAATTGCGAAGCTGCGCCAGTTTTGCAAACAGGGCGCGGGAGAGTACGACGCGCGCAGGGATTTCCCGGCGATTGAAGGGACAAGCCGCTTATCGGCAAGCCTGGCGCTGGGCGTACTCTCTCCTCGCCAGTGTTTACATCGTCTTCTGGCCGAGCAGCCGCAGGCGATGGACGGTGGGGCGGGTTCGGTGTGGCTGAACGAACTCATCTGGCGTGAATTCTATCGCCATCTGATGACGTATCATCCCGATCTTTGTAAGCATCGTCCGTTCATCCCCTGGACCGACAACGTAAAATGGCAGCACGATGCGGCACGTTTACAGGCCTGGCAAAAAGGGGAAACGGGCTATCCGATTGTTGATGCCGCCATGCGCCAGCTGAATGAAACCGGGTGGATGCACAACCGCCTGCGAATGATTACCGCCAGCTTTCTGGTGAAGGATCTGCTTATCGACTGGCGTATCGGAGAGCGCTATTTTATCTCTCAGCTGATCGACGGCGATCTCGCTGCGAATAACGGCGGCTGGCAGTGGGCGGCCTCTACCGGCACCGATGCGGCTCCCTATTTCAGGATTTTTAATCCGACCACTCAGGGGCAAAAATTTGATGCCAACGGCGACTTTATCCGCCGCTGGTTGCCCGCGCTCAGGAACGTTCCTGCAAAAGCGATCCACGACCCGTGGGCATGGGCGGATAAACAGGGCGTAAAGCTCGATTATCCCCGCCCGATTGTTGACCATAAACAGGCGCGCACCGCCACGCTGGCGGCGTACGAAGCCGCCCGAAAAGTTTGAGAGCATAAAGATGAAAAACAGTGAACTGGAACGCCTGATTAACGAAAAACTCAATACCGCCTCCTTCAGCGACTACGGCCCAAATGGCCTGCAGGTAGAAGGGCGCGAAACGGTGCAGAAAATTATCACCGGCGTCACGGCAAGCCAGGCGCTGCTGGACGAGGCTGTCCGTCAGGAAGCCGATGCGGTGATTGTCCATCACGGCTACTTCTGGAAAAACGAATCACCGATTATTCGCGGCATGAAGCGCAACCGCCTGAAAACGTTGCTGGCAAATGACATCAACCTGTACGGTTACCACCTGCCGCTGGACGCACACCCGGAACTGGGCAACAACGTTCAGCTTGCGCAGCTGTTGGGGATAACCGTAATGGGCGAAATCGAGCCGCTGGTGCCGTGGGGCGAGCTGGCGATGCCGGTTCCCGGACTGGAGCTGGCCTCGTGGATTGAAGCGCGCCTGGGGCGTCGCCCGCTGTGGTGCGGCGATACGGGCGCGGACCAGGTAAAACGCGTTGCCTGGTGCACCGGGGGCGGGCAGGGCTTTATCGACAGCGCCGCGCGCTTCGGTGTTGATGCCTTTATCACCGGCGAGGTTTCCGAGCAGACCATTCACTCGGCGCGTGAACAGGGGCTGCATTTCTACGCGGCCGGTCATCATGCCACCGAGCGCGGCGGCATTCGGGCCCTCAGCGAGTGGCTGACGGAAAATACCGATCTGGATGTAACCTTTATTGATATCCCTAATCCGGCCTGATGAGAGGTGCCTGAGTGCAGCGAGCGCGTTGTTATCTTCTGGGAGAAACGGCAGTGGTTCTGGAGCTCGAGCCGCCGGTGACCCTTGCCACGCAAAAGCGTATCTGGCGGCTAACCCAGCGTCTGGTCGATCTGCCGGACGTGGTTGAAGCCATTCCGGGGATGAATAACATCACGGTGGTGCTGCGTAGTCCGCATACGCTGGCGCTGGATGCCATCGAGCGTTTACAGCGCTGGTGGGAAGAGAGCGAGGCGCTGGAGCCGGAATCGCGTGCCATTGAGATCCCGGTCGTTTATGGCGGTACGGGGGGACCGGATCTTGGTGTGGTCGCAGACCATTGCGGGCTCACCGAAAAGCAGGTGGTTGAACTGCACAGTTCGGTGGATTACGTCGTCTGGTTCCTGGGATTCCAGCCCGGATTCCCGTATCTGGGGGGATTATCTCCCCGGCTGCATACGCCGCGCCGCGCTGAACCGCGCCTGAGCGTACCGGCGGGGACGGTCGCGATTGGTGGCGAGCAGACCGGCGTCTATCCGCTGGCTTCGCCCGGTGGTTGGCAGCTTATTGGGCATACCTCCACCCCGTTATTTGACCCCGCGCTGGCGTCGCCAATACTCCTGCGCCCGGGCGACACCCTTCGCTTTATCCCGCAGAAGGAGGGGGTATGTTAACGCTTATTCGCGCCGGGCTTTACACCTCCGTACAGGATGCCGGGCGCTTTGGCATGCGCCAGTCCGGCGTGAGCTATTGTGGCGCGCTGGACCGTCCTGCGCTGGAAATCGCTAACGTGCTGGTGGGCAACCCCGGCAGCACGGCGGCGCTCGAAATTACGCTCGGCCAGTGTGTCATTGAGTTTGGTCAGGAGACCTGGTTCGCGCTCACCGGCGCCGGCTGTGATGCCACGCTGGACGGCAAAGCGGTGTGGACCGGCTGGCGTCTGCGGGCGAAAGCCGGGCAGCGTCTGACCTTAAAGCGTCCTCTGCACGGCGTGCGTAGCTATCTCGCGGTGGCTGGCGGCATTGATGTGCCTGAGGTGCTGGGCTCATCCAGTACCGATCAGAAAGCCGGGATAGGCGGTCACGAAGGACGTCTGTTGCGCGACGGCGATCGCCTGGCGATTAAGCCCTCTTCGCGTCACTTCTCGACGGCTCAGGGGGTGAAACAACTTCTCTGGGGAAACCAGATCCGCGCCTTACCGGGGCCGGAATATCATGAGTTCGACGAGGCCTCAAAAGAGTCTTTCTGGCGCGCGCCGTGGAAGCTTAGTCCGCAGAGTAACCGAATGGGCTATCGTCTGCAGGGGCAGCCGCTGATCCGGACCACCGACCGGGAACTGCTCTCCCACGGTTTGTTGCCCGGCGTGATTCAGGTTCCAGGTAACGGGCAACCGATCGTCTTAATGAACGACGCGCAGACGACGGGGGGCTATCCGCGAATTGCCTGCATTATTGAAGCCGATCGCTACCATCTGGCGCAAATTCCCCTCGGACAGCCGATTCACTTCGTGCAGTGTTCGCTGGAGGAAGCGCTAAAGGCGCGGCAGGATCAGCAGCGCTATCTCGAACAGCTGGCGTGGAGGCTAGATGGTAAAGATTGATTTGAATGCCGATCTGGGCGAGGGCGGCAGCGCCGACGCGGCGCTGATGACGCTGGTCTCCTCGGTCAATATCGCCTGCGGCTTCCACGCGGGCGATGCGCAAACCATGCTGGAGAGCGTGCGTCATGCTATCAAAAATGGCGTGGCGATTGGCGCTCATCCGAGCTTCCCTGACCGGGAAAACTTTGGCCGCACCGCGATGGATCTGCCGCCTGAGACGGTCTACGCGCAGGTGCTCTACCAGATTGGCGCGCTGGAGGCGATGGTTCGCGCCGGGAAGGGCGTACTGCGTCACGTGAAGCCGCACGGTATGCTCTATAACCAGGCGGCAAAAGACCCGGTACTGGCGGCGGCGATTGCCCGTGCGGTGCGGGACTGTAATCCGCAGCTGATTCTGGTCGGCCTGGCGGGCAGTGAGCTTATTCGTGCCGGAGAACGGCTGGGGCTGACCACGCGGCAGGAGGTGTTTGCCGATCGGGGATACATGCCGGACGGCAGTCTGGTTCCGCGCACGCAAGCCGGTGCGCTGATTACCGATGAAGCGAAAGCGCTGGCGCAGACGCTGGAGATGGTGCGCTACGGGCGAGTGACCGCCGTGGATGGCACAACGGCGCACGTTCAGGCTGATACGGTATGTTTACACGGCGATGGCGAGCATGCGCTCCAGTTCGCGCGCCGCCTGCGGGCCGCGTTCGCTGAAGAGGGCATTCTTGTCAGCGCAGATTAATCATAAAAGGACAGAAAAATGCCAGAAGGCCCGGAGATCCGCCGCGCGGCGGATAGCCTCGAGGCGGCGATAAAGGGCAAACCGCTGACGGAGGTCTGGTTTGCTTTTCCTCAACTGAAACCGTTTGAATCGCAGCTGGTGGGGCAGTCGGTAACGCATATTGAAACGCGCGGCAAAGCGTTGCTCACGCACTTTTCCCATAACCTGACGTTATATAGCCACAACCAGCTTTACGGCGTGTGGCGCGTGGTGGAGGCGGGTGAACAGCCGCAAACGACCCGCGTGCTGCGCGTCAGGCTGCAAACGGCGGATAAGGCGATCCTGCTCTATAGCGCTTCTGATATCGAAATGTTAACGCCTGAGCAGTTGCTCACGCACCCGTTCTTACAGCGGGTTGGGCCGGACGTGCTGGATATGCGCCTGACGGCGAGCGATGTGAAGGCCCGGCTGCTATCGCCCACATTCCGCAACCGGCAGTTTTCCGGCCTGTTCCTTGACCAGGCCTTTCTCGCCGGGCTTGGCAACTACCTGCGGGTGGAGATCCTCTGGGAAGTCGGGCTGGCACCGCAGCACAAAGCTTCTCAGCTGAGCGATGAACAGCTGGAGGTGCTGTCCCACGCGCTGCTGGACATCCCGCGGCTGTCGTACAACACGCGTGGCATCGTAGATGAAAACAAGCACCACGGGGCGCTGTTCCGGTTCAAGGTGTTTCATCGGGCGGGGAAGAAGTGCGAGCGGTGCGGCGGGATTATCGACAGGATTATGCTCTCTTCGAGACCCTTTTACTGGTGTCCACATTGTCAAAAATAAAAAAGCCGGGTGGCGGCTACGCCTTACCCGGCCTACGTTTCGCATTTGTAGGCCCGGTAAGCGTTAGCGCCACCGGGCTTAACTTTTAGCGCTTCAGGTCAGACTTAAAATCACGCTGCTCGTAGCCGGTATACAGCTGACGAGGACGGGCGATCTTCATGCCTTCGCTGTGCATTTCGTTCCAGTGCGCAATCCAGCCTACGGTACGCGCCATGGCGAAGATCACGGTGAACATGGAAGACGGAATGCCCATCGCTTTCAGAATAATGCCAGAGTAGAAATCGACGTTCGGGTAGAGTTTCTTCTCAATGAAGTACGGGTCGTTCAGCGCGATGTGTTCCAGCTCCATCGCCACTTCCAGCAGGTCATCTTTGGTACCCAGCTCTTTCAGCACTTCGTGGCAGGTTTCACGCATCACGGTGGCGCGCGGGTCATAGTTTTTGTAAACACGGTGACCGAAGCCCATCAGGCGGAAGGAGTCATTCTTGTCTTTCGCGCGACGCACAAACTCAGGAATGTGCTCAACGGTGCTGATCTCTTCCAGCATCTTCAGTGCCGCTTCGTTCGCGCCGCCGTGCGCCGGTCCCCACAGGGAGGCGATGCCCGCAGCGATACAGGCGAACGGGTTCGCGCCTGAAGAGCCTGCGGTACGAACGGTTGAGGTCGAGGCGTTCTGTTCGTGGTCAGCATGCAGGATGAGAATACGGTCCATCGCGCGTTCCAGAACCGGGTTCACTTCGTACTCTTCGCACGGCGTGGAGAACATCATGCGCAGGAAGTTGCCCGCGTAGGAGAGGTCGTTACGCGGATACACAAACGGCTGGCCGATGGAGTATTTGTAACACATCGCCGCCATGGTCGGCATTTTGGACAGCAGACGGTAAGCGGCGATTTCACGGTGACGCGGGTTATTCACGTCAAGGGAGTCGTGGTAGAACGCGGCCAGCGCACCGGTAATCCCGCACATCACCGCCATTGGGTGAGAGTCACGACGGAACGCATGGAACAGACGGGTAATCTGCTCATGGATCATGGTGTGACGGGTCACGGTGGTTTTAAATTCATCGAACTGTGCCTGCGTCGGTTTTTCGCCGTTCAGCAGGATGTAGCACACTTCCAGATAGTTGGATTCGGTGGCTAACTGATCGATAGGGAAGCCGCGATGGAGCAGGATACCTTCGTCACCGTCGATAAAGGTGATTTTGGATTCGCAAGATGCGGTAGAGGTAAATCCAGGGTCAAAGGTGAATACCCCTTTGGAACCCAGCGTACGGATATCAATAACATCCTGACCGAGCGTGCCTTTTAGCACATCCAGTTCAATAGCAGTGTCACCATTTAGGGTGAGCGTTGCCTTTGTATCAGCCATTTACGGTCTCCTTAGCGCCTTATGCTTAAGACTGCGCTTTACCGGATTTGCTTTCAGCTGTTAATCACCGTTACCAGATTGTTATTTGGCTTACCGCTCAGCTCACGAGGACAAACCAGGGTACAGAGCTATGGCGCCTTGCAGGTAAACGAATGAAATATCAGTGAAACAACAGCAAATCAGCGTTTTTGCAGTCCGAATTATTCAAACCTGTATATCACTAATAACTGTCCTGATAACTTCGGTCAATACCATCACACTGTTACATAACTATTTGTCAGGTGAAAGAGAGACCTCATAACTTTTGCGCATTATATGCCTTTTCTGATGACGTTTGTAACAATATTGTTTAACATTTGTCAAATCAGATGATTAAAAATTAAAAAGATGTTGTTATCGTGACCCTGATCACTGTTCCAGAGAAAACCCGACAAACTGTATGTAGGTTAATTGTAATGATTTTGTGAACGGCCTATACTGCCGCCAGGTCTCCGGAACACCCTGCAATCCCGAGCCACCCAGCGTTGTAATGTGTCGTTTAAGCATCTGGAAGCACTGTTTTGCATGACGCGCAGTTATAGAAAAGGAACGCTGTCTGACCCGCATCGCAGTCCGGAGGAAGGAAACAATAAGAACAGCATGTGGGCGTTATTCATGATAAGAAATGTGAAAAAACAAAGACCTGTCAATCTGGATCTCAAAACGATCCGGTTCCCCGTAACAGCAATAGCGTCCATTCTGCACCGTGTTTCTGGTGTGATTACGTTTGTGGCGGTCGGTATTCTGCTGTGGTTACTGGGCACCAGCCTCTCTTCCCCTGAAGGATTCCTCCAGGCCTCTGCCATCATGAACACCTTCTTCGTGAAATTCATCATGTGGGGCATTCTGACCGCACTGGCGTACCACGTTGTGGTGGGTGTTCGCCATATGCTGATGGACTTTGGCTATCTGGAAGAGACCTTCGAAGCCGGGAAGCGCTCCGCTAACATTTCATTTGTGATTACAGTCGTGCTTTCACTTCTCGCAGGAGTTCTCGTATGGTAAGCAACGCCTCCGCATTAGGACGCAACGGCGTACATGACTTCATTCTGGTCCGTGCTACCGCCATCGTTCTCACCCTCTACATCATCTATATGATCGGTTTCTTCGCGACCAGCGGCACGCTGACGTGGGAAATCTGGAGTGGGTTCTTCGGATCCGCCTTCACCAAAGTGTTCACCCTGCTGGCCCTTTTCTCCATCCTTATTCATGCCTGGATTGGCATGTGGCAGGTGTTGACCGATTACGTTAAACCGCTGGCGATTCGCCTTCCACTGCAGTTGGCCATTGTGGTTGCACTGGTGGTTTACGTTATTTATGGATTCGTTGTGGTGTGGGGTGTGTAATGAAACTGCCAGTCAGAGAATTTGATGCTGTTGTGATTGGTGCCGGTGGCGCAGGTATGCGTGCCGCACTGCAAATTTCCCAGAGTGGCCAGAGCTGTGCGCTGCTCTCTAAAGTCTTCCCAACCCGTTCCCATACTGTGTCTGCGCAGGGCGGTATTACCGTTGCGCTGGGTAACTCCCATGAAGATAACTGGGAATGGCACATGTATGACACGGTAAAAGGTTCCGATTACATTGGCGACCAGGATGCCATCGAATATATGTGTAAAACTGGCCCGGAAGCGATTCTGGAGCTGGACCACATGGGTCTGCCGTTCTCCCGTCTGGAAAATGGCACCATCTATCAGCGTCCGTTTGGCGGCCAGTCGAAAAACTTCGGCGGCGAGCAGGCGGCACGCACCGCGGCGGCGGCTGACCGTACCGGTCACGCGCTGCTGCACACCCTGTATCAGCAGAACCTGAAAAACCACACCACCATCTTCTCCGAATGGTATGCGCTGGATCTGGTGAAAAACGCCGATGGCGCCATCGTTGGTTGTACCGCGCTGTGCATCGAAACCGGTGAAGTGGTCTACTTCAAAGCCCGTGCAACCGTGCTGGCGACCGGCGGTGCAGGCCGTATTTACCAGTCCACTACCAACGCCCACATCAACACCGGTGACGGTGTCGGTATGGCTATCCGCGCGGGCGTGCCGGTGCAGGATATGGAGATGTGGCAGTTCCACCCAACCGGTATCGCCGGTGCAGGCGTGCTGGTAACAGAAGGCTGCCGTGGTGAAGGTGGCTACCTGCTGAATAAACACGGCGAGCGCTTCATGGAGCGTTATGCCCCGAATGCGAAAGACCTGGCGGGTCGTGACGTGGTGGCGCGTTCCATCATGATCGAAATTCGTGAAGGCCGCGGCTGTGACGGCCCTTGGGGTCCACACGCCAAGCTGAAGCTCGACCACCTGGGTAAAGAAGTGCTGGAGTCCCGTCTGCCGGGCATCCTGGAACTGTCCCGCACCTTCGCGCACGTCGATCCGGTGAAAGAGCCGATTCCGGTTATCCCAACCTGCCACTACATGATGGGCGGTATTCCGACCAAAGTGACCGGTCAGGCGCTGACCGTGAACGAGCAGGGCGAAGACGTGGTCATTCCTGGCCTGTTCGCGGTGGGCGAAATTGCCTGCGTATCCGTACACGGCGCAAACCGTCTGGGCGGCAACTCGCTGCTGGATCTGGTGGTGTTTGGTCGCGCAGTGGGTCTGCATCTGCAGGAATCCATTGCCGAGCAGGGCGCGCTGCGTGATGCGACCGACGACGAAATTGATGCCTCTCTTGAGCGCCTCAACCGCTGGAACGGCAACCGTAACGGCGAAGATCCGGTGGAAATCCGTAAAGCGCTGCAGGAATGCATGCAGCACAACTTCTCGGTATTCCGCGAAGGCGACGCGATGGCCAAAGGTCTTGAGCAGCTGAAAGCGATCCGCGAGCGTCTGAAAAATGCCCGTCTGGACGACACCTCCAGCGAGTTCAACACCCAGCGCGTTGAGTGCCTGGAGCTGGATAACCTGATGGAAACCGCGTTCGCGACCGCGATGTCGGCAAACTTCCGTACCGAAAGCCGTGGCGCGCATAGCCGCTTCGACTTCCCGGAGCGTGATGACGAAAACTGGCTGTGCCATTCCCTGTATCTGCCAGAGTCGGAAACCATGACGCGTCGTAGCGTCAACATGGAACCGAAACTGCGTCCGGCGTTCCCGCCGAAGATTCGTACTTACTAATGCGGAGACAGGATAATGAAACTCGAATTCTCAGTTTATCGTTATAACCCGGATGTAGACGACGCTCCGCGCATGCAGGATTACACGCTTGAAGCGGAAGAAGGTCGCGACATGATGCTGCTGGATGCCTTAATCCAGCTGAAAGAAAAAGATCCAACCCTGTCGTTCCGCCGCTCCTGCCGTGAAGGGGTGTGTGGCTCTGACGGTGTGAACATGAACGGCAAAAATGGCCTGGCCTGCATCACGCCAATTTCAGCGTTGCAGCGTCCTGGTCAGAAAATTGTTATCCGTCCTCTGCCAGGCCTGCCGGTCGTGCGTGATTTGGTGGTAGACATGGGGCAATTCTATGCACAATATGAGAAGATTAAGCCTTACTTATTGAATAATGGGCAAAATCCACCGGCTCGTGAGCACTTACAGTCTCCTGAGCAGCGTGAAAAACTCGATGGTCTGTACGAGTGTATTCTCTGCGCATGCTGTTCTACGTCCTGCCCGTCGTTCTGGTGGAACCCGGACAAGTTTATCGGCCCGGCCGGTCTGCTGGCTGCCTATCGCTTCCTGATCGATAGCCGCGACACCGAAACCGACAGCCGTCTGGAAGGACTGAGTGACGCTTTCAGCGTATTCCGCTGCCATAGCATCATGAACTGCGTCAGTGTGTGTCCGAAGGGGCTGAACCCGACGCGCGCCATCGGCCATATTAAGTCGATGCTGCTGCAGCGCAGTGCGTAAGTAACTTTGCCGGATGGCGCTGCGCTTATCCGGCCTACGAAACTGTAGGCCCGGTAAGCGTAGCGCCACCGGGCAAAATGCAGAAACCTTTAAAAACTGCCCTGTACTACCCTGAAGTCCAGACAGTTTCTAAAGGTTCCTTCGCGGGCCAAATGAAAAGAGCTCGCAGGTGAACCCCGGCACGTACACGTGGTGTGCGTGGTAGTTTCTACGGCGAAAGTAAGCATAAAAATGCTTAAGGGATCACGATGCAGAACGGCGCAATGAAAGCCTGGCTGGACTCTTCTTACCTCTCTGGTGCCAACCAGAGCTGGATAGAACAGCTCTATGAAGACTTCTTAACCGATCCTGACTCAGTGGACGCAAACTGGCGTTCCATGTTCCAGCAGTTGCCTGGTACAGGGGTCAAACCGGATCAATTCCATTCCAAAACACGTGATTATTTCCGTCGTCTGGCGAAGGATGCCTCACGTTACTCTTCTGCGATTTCCGACCCTGACACCAATGCGAAGCAGGTTAAAGTCCTGCAGCTTATCAACGCTTATCGCTTCCGTGGTCACCAGCATGCGAATCTCGATCCGCTGGGACTGTGGAAACAAGACCGTGTGGCCGATCTCGATCCGGCGTATCACGATCTGACCGAGGCCGATTTCCAGGAAAGCTTTAACGTAGGTTCCTTTGCCATCGGCAAAGACACGATGAAGCTGGGCGATCTGATTGACGCGCTCAAGCAAACCTACTGCGGCTCCATCGGCGCGGAATACATGCACATTACCTCTACCGAAGAGAAGCGCTGGATCCAGCAGCGCATCGAATCCGTAGCGGGCCACGCGACCTTCTCGGCTGATGAGAAAAAACGCTTCCTCAGCGAACTGACTGCAGCAGAAGGCCTTGAGCGCTATCTGGGCGCGAAGTTCCCGGGCGCAAAACGCTTCTCGCTGGAAGGCGGTGACGCCCTGGTGCCGATGCTGAAAGAGCTGATTCGTCACGCAGGCAAGAGCGGCACCCGTGAAGTGGTGCTGGGCATGGCACACCGTGGTCGTCTGAACGTACTGGTCAACGTGCTGGGTAAAAAACCGCAGGACCTGTTCGACGAATTCGCGGGCAAACATAAAGAACATCTCGGTACCGGTGACGTGAAGTACCACATGGGCTTCTCGTCAGATATCGAAACCGAAGGCGGTCTGGTTCACCTGGCGCTGGCGTTTAACCCGTCGCACCTCGAGATCGTCAGCCCGGTGGTTATCGGTTCCGTGCGCGCGCGTCTGGATCGTCTGGACGAGCCGAGCAGCAACAAAGTTCTGCCAATCACCATCCACGGTGATGCGGCGGTGACAGGGCAGGGCGTGGTGCAGGAAACCCTGAACATGTCCAAAGCGCGTGGTTATGAAGTGGGCGGTACCGTTCGCATCGTGATCAACAACCAGGTGGGCTTCACCACCTCTAACCCGCTTGACGCACGTTCTACCCCGTACTGCACCGACATCGGTAAGATGGTTCAGGCGCCGATCTTCCACGTTAACGCGGATGACCCGGAAGCCGTGGCTTTCGTGACCCGCCTGGCGCTGGACTTCCGTAATACCTTCAAACGTGATGTGTTCATTGACCTCTTCTGCTACCGCCGTCACGGCCACAACGAAGCGGATGAGCCAAGTGCAACCCAGCCGCTGATGTACCAGAAAATCAAAAAACACCCGACGCCGCGCAAAATCTATGCTGACAAGCTGGAAAGCGACAAAGTGGCGACGCTGGAAGATGCGACCGAAATGGTCAACCTCTACCGCGACGCGCTGGACGCGGGTGAATGCGTAGTGAAAGAGCTGCGCCCGATGAACATGCACTCCTTTACCTGGTCGCCGTACCTCAATCACGAGTGGGATGAGAGCTACCCGAACAAGGTGGAGATGAAGCGCCTGCAGGAGCTGGCTAAACGCATCAGCACCGTGCCGGACGCTATCGAGATGCAGTCTCGCGTGGCGAAAATTTATGCTGACCGTCAGGCCATGGCGGCAGGCGAGAAGCTGTTCGACTGGGGCGGCGCGGAAACGCTGGCTTACGCGACGCTGGTTGACGAAGGCATTCCTGTTCGTCTGTCCGGTGAAGATGCGGGCCGTGGCACCTTCTTCCACCGTCACGCGGTGGTTCACAACCAGTCTAACGGTTCAACCTACACCCCGCTGCAGCACGTGCACAACGGTCAGGGCCAGTTCAAGGTCTGGGACTCCGTGCTGTCTGAAGAAGCGGTACTGGCTTTCGAATACGGTTACGCCACGGCAGAACCGCGCACCCTGACCATCTGGGAAGCGCAGTTCGGCGACTTCGCCAACGGTGCGCAGGTGGTGATCGACCAGTTCATCTCCTCCGGCGAACAGAAATGGGGCCGTATGTGTGGCCTGGTGATGCTGCTGCCGCACGGCTATGAAGGCCAGGGGCCGGAGCACTCCTCCGCGCGTCTGGAACGTTATCTGCAGCTCTGCGCCGAGCAGAACATGCAGGTTTGCGTGCCGTCGACCCCGGCGCAGGTTTACCACATGCTGCGTCGTCAGGCGCTGCGCGGTATGCGTCGTCCGCTGGTGGTCATGTCGCCGAAATCCCTGCTGCGTCACCCGCTGGCGGTGTCCAGCCTGGAAGAGCTGGCCAACGGTACCTTCCTGCCGGCCATCGGTGAAATTGACGAGCTGGATCCACAGGCCGTGAAGCGTGTGGTGATGTGTTCTGGTAAGGTTTATTACGACCTGCTGGAACAGCGCCGTAAGAACGATCAGAAAGATGTCGCCATCGTGCGTATCGAACAGCTTTATCCGTTCCCGCACCAGGCGGTGCAGGAAGCGCTGAAACCGTACGCTCACGTTCATGATTTTGTCTGGTGCCAGGAAGAGCCGCTCAACCAGGGCGCATGGTACTGCAGCCAGCATCATTTCCGTGAAGTGATTCCATTTGGGTCAGCCCTGCGCTATGCAGGTCGCCCGGCCTCCGCCTCTCCGGCGGTAGGGTATATGTCCGTTCACCAGAAGCAGCAACAAGATCTGGTCAATGACGCGCTGAACGTCGATTAATTAAAGGATACATAATGAGTAGCGTAGATATTCTTGTTCCCGACCTGCCTGAATCTGTAGCAGATGCGACCGTCGCTACCTGGCACAAAAAACCAGGCGATGCCGTTAAGCGCGATGAAGTGCTGGTAGAAATCGAAACTGACAAAGTGGTACTGGAAGTACCGGCTTCGGCGGATGGCGTTCTGGACGCGGTGCTGGAAGACGAAGGCACCACCGTCACCTCTCGTCAGATCCTGGGTCGCCTGCGTGAAGGCAACAGCGCGGGCAAAGAGTCCAGCGCGAAGTCTGAAGAGAAAGCGTCTACGCCAGCGCAGCGCCAGCAGGCCTCTCTGGAAGAGCAGTCTAACGATGCCCTCAGCCCGGCGATCCGTCGCCTGCTGGCGGAACACAGCCTTGACCCGGCAGCCATTAAAGGCACCGGTGTGGGCGGTCGTCTGACCCGTGAAGACATCGACAAGCATCTGGCGAAAGCGCCTGCTCAGGCGGAAGCGAAAGCCCCTGCGGCAGCACCGGCAGCACAGCCTGCTCTGGGCGCTCGCAGCGAAAAACGCGTGCCGATGACTCGCCTGCGTAAGCGCGTGGCCGAGCGTCTGCTGGAAGCGAAAAACTCTACCGCGATGCTGACTACCTTCAACGAAGTGAACATGAAGCCAATCATGGACCTGCGTAAGCAGTACGGTGACGCGTTTGAAAAACGTCACGGTATCCGTCTGGGCTTTATGTCCTTCTACGTGAAGGCGGTGGTTGAAGCGCTGAAACGCTACCCGGAAGTGAACGCGTCCATTGATGGCGATGACGTGGTTTACCACAACTACTTCGACGTCAGCATGGCGGTTTCGACCCCACGTGGCCTGGTGACCCCGGTTCTGCGTGATGTGGATACCCTGGGTATGGCCGACATCGAGAAAAACATTAAAGAGCTGGCGGTGAAAGGCCGCGACGGCAAGCTGACCGTAGACGACCTGACCGGCGGTAACTTCACCATTACCAACGGCGGCGTCTTCGGATCGCTGATGTCTACCCCGATCATTAACCCGCCGCAGAGCGCGATCCTGGGTATGCATGCCATCAAAGATCGTCCTATGGCGGTAGACGGTAAAGTTGAGATCCTGCCGATGATGTACCTGGCGCTCTCTTACGACCACCGCCTGATCGACGGCCGCGAGTCCGTGGGCTTCCTGGTAGCCATTAAAGAGCTGCTCGAAGATCCAACGCGTCTGCTGCTGGACGTCTAGTCACGATTTAGCATCACCTGCCCCGTAGACCGGCACACGCTGCGCCGGTCTACAGGTTTGAAGATAACGATTACCCTGAAGGATGGATAGAACACATGAACTTACATGAATATCAGGCCAAACAGCTGTTTGCCCGGTATGGCTTACCGGCTCCGGTGGGTTATGCCTGTACTACCCCGCGTGAAGCAGAAGAAGCCGCATCTAAAATCGGTTCCGGCCCGTGGGTAGTTAAGTGTCAGGTTCACGCTGGTGGCCGTGGTAAAGCGGGCGGTGTGAAGGTTGTTAAGAGCAAAGAAGAGATTCGTGCGTTTGCTGAACATTGGCTCGGCAAGCGTCTGGTAACGTACCAGACAGACGCGAACGGCCAGCCGGTTAACCAGATCCTGGTTGAAGCGGCAACCGACATCGCGAAAGAGCTGTACCTGGGCGCGGTGGTTGACCGTAGCTCCCGTCGCGTGGTGTTCATGGCATCTACCGAAGGCGGCGTGGAAATCGAAAAAGTGGCGGAAGAGACCCCGCACCTGATCCACAAAGTGGCTATCGATCCGCTGGCAGGCCCAATGCCCTACCAGGGTCGCGAGCTGGCGTTCAAACTGGGTCTGGAAGGCAAGCTGGTTCAGCAGTTCACCAAGATTTTCATGGGCCTGGCGACCATTTTCCTGGAGCGCGATCTGGCGCTGATCGAGATCAACCCGCTGGTGATCACGACCCAGGGCGATCTGATCTGCCTCGACGGCAAGCTGGGCGCTGACGGCAACGCGCTGTTCCGCCAGCCGGATCTGCGCGAAATGCGCGACCAGTCTCAGGAAGACCCGCGTGAAGCACAGGCTGCTCAGTGGGAACTGAACTACGTGGCGCTGGACGGTAACATCGGCTGCATGGTTAACGGTGCGGGCCTGGCGATGGGCACCATGGACATCGTTAAGCTGCACGGCGGTGAGCCAGCGAACTTCCTCGACGTGGGCGGTGGCGCAACCAAAGAGCGCGTAACCGAAGCGTTCAAAATCATTCTCTCCGACGACAACGTGAAGGCCGTTCTGGTTAACATCTTCGGCGGCATCGTCCGTTGCGACCTGATCGCCGACGGTATCATCGGTGCGGTAGAAGAAGTGGGTGTTAACGTTCCGGTGGTTGTGCGTCTGGAAGGTAACAACGCTGAACTCGGCGCGAAAAAACTGGCTGACAGCGGCCTGAATATTATTGCAGCGAAAAGTCTGACGGATGCAGCTCAGCAGGTTGTTGCCGCAGTGGAGGGGAAATAATGTCAGTTTTAATTAATAAAGATACCAAGGTTATCTGCCAGGGCTTCACCGGTAGCCAGGGGACTTTCCACTCCGAACAGGCGATTGCCTACGGCACGCAGATGGTTGGCGGCGTAACGCCAGGTAAAGGCGGCACCACCCACCTGGGCCTGCCGGTGTTCAACACCGTGCGTGAAGCCGTAGAAGCGACGGGCGCAACCGCAACCGTGATCTACGTTCCGGCGCCGTTCTGCAAAGATTCTATTCTGGAAGCGATCGACGCAGGCATCAAACTGATCATCACCATCACAGAAGGCATCCCGACGCTGGATATGCTGACCGTGAAGGTGAAGCTGGATGAAGCTGGCGTGCGTATGATCGGCCCGAACTGCCCAGGCGTGATCACCCCGGGCGAATGCAAAATCGGCATCATGCCGGGCCACATTCACAAGCCGGGTAAAGTGGGCATCGTGTCCCGTTCCGGTACCCTGACCTATGAAGCGGTTAAGCAGACCACCGACTACGGCTTCGGCCAGTCCACCTGCGTGGGCATCGGCGGTGACCCAATCCCGGGTTCTAACTTTATCGACATCCTGAAGCTGTTCCAGGAAGATCCACAGACCGAAGCGATCGTGATGATCGGTGAGATCGGTGGTAGCGCGGAAGAAGAAGCAGCTGCTTACATCAAAGAACACGTGACCAAGCCAGTTGTGGGTTACATCGCGGGTGTGACCGCGCCGAAAGGGAAGCGTATGGGTCACGCAGGCGCGATCATAGCCGGTGGTAAAGGTACGGCTGATGAGAAATTCGCAGCGCTGGAAGCCGCAGGCGTGAAGACCGTTCGCAGCCTGGCGGATATCGGCGAAGCACTGAAATCCATCATTAAGTAAGTCCTCTCTGCTCCCCGAAAGGGGGGCGTTGCAGTATAAAAATGTCCGTTTCGACATGGTTGGCCGCTGTAAAGCGGCCTTTTTTATTGCCTGCGTCTGGCGACTAGCGTGAACTTGTAATCATCGGTACTGAACACGTTGCGGCTGTATTCAAATACCCGCCCGTCCTTCAGTAACCCGCGGGAGACTTTTTCCAGGATCGGCTTTGCCGGATCGAGCGACAGCGCGGCGATCGCCTCCTCTGACGGCATGATCGGCACCAGCTCCTGCTCGCTGCGATCGATAACCAGCTTTTTGATCTGCTCAACGTAGTGGTATTTCGAATTCTCCATCACTTCCCAGGTGAGGTCGGGGAACAGGGCCAGCGGCATCCACGTTTCTTCCAGATTTACCGGTTTTTGTTTGATAAAGCGGACGCGTTTAACGTGCCAGACTTTATCGTCATGAGAGAGATTCAGCTTTTCGGCAAGTTTTGCATCGGCTTTCAGCACTTCGAAAATGCTCACCTCACTGTGGGTATCCACGTTCCGGTCCGCCAGTTTTTCGTAAAACCCGGTGAGCTGGTAAATGTCGTAATTGACGCGCTCTTCTTTTACGTAGGTGCCGCTGCCCTGAATGCTCTCGACGATCTGCTCTTCCGTAAGCAGCTTCAGCGCCTGTCTCACCGTGACGCGACTCACGTTGAATGCCTCCTGAAGGCTGGATTCCGTCGGTAACGCATCGCCAGGCTTTAACTCTCCCGCACTGATTTTTTCGCGAAGCGCATCGGCTATTTGCCGGTACATCGGTTTGTTACCCATCGAATCTGCCTTTCTAATACCTTTTCATGGAATTATGCCTCCCGCTTAAAATTTGTAAATAATACAACTCAAATACAAATTTTCGTTGTTAGTGAAAATGATCACATAAATGTATTGTGTGGCCTGTCACAATTGCCGCCAGACAATAACAACGTATGTGTGAGGATCTTATGAACCTGACGACTCTGACCCACACCAGTGCTGTCTGCGTGCAGGCGCACTATGCCAGCCGTGATGAGGCCATTCGCCAGCTTACAATGCGGCTGGTGGCGCTGGGCAAAATCACAGATGGCGAGGCATTTTTGGCGGAGGTCTACCGTCGCGAATCGCAGGGGCCAACCGCCCTGGGTGAAGGGCTGGCTGTCCCGCATGGTAAATCGAACGCGGTGAACGAAGCGGCTTTTGCGGTTGCTACGCTGCGCGAACCGCTGGAGTGGGAGGGGGTGGACGGCCCTGAACAGGTAGAGCTGATCGTCCTGCTTGCCATCCCGCCAGCTGAAGCGGGATCCACGCATATCCAGGTGCTGACGGCGCTGACGTCTCGCCTGGCCGATGATGTCCTCCGGGAACGCGTTATGGCTGCAGAGACGGCTGAGGATCTGCTTGATGCGCTGAACGGTGTCTCGAAGGAAGACGAGGCTGATACGCCGGTGAATGCACCAACCGTCGTCTGTGTCACCGCCTGTCCGGCGGGGATCGCGCATACCTATATGGCCGCAGAGTACCTGGAGAAAGCGGGACGTAAGCTCGGCGTCAACGTGGTGGTTGAAAAGCAGGGGGCGAACGGCATCGAAGGGCGCATTACTGCCCAGCAGTTGCAGGAGGCGAAAGCGTGTATTTTTGCCGCTGAAGTGGCGATCAAAGAGAGCGAGCGCTTTCAGGGGATCCCCGCCATTTCCGTGCCCGTTGCGGAACCCCTGCGTCATGCTGAAGCGTTGATTGAGCGCGCGCTGGCGCTAAAGCCTTCTACCGATGCGCGCCATGCGCAGGTCGATACCGAAACGAAAAAGCGCGTTAAAACTGAACTCAAGCAGGCGCTTCTCAGCGGCATCTCTTTTGCGGTGCCGCTGATCGTCGCCGGCGGTACGGTGCTGGCCGTATCGGTACTGCTGGCGCAAATCCTTGGCCTGCAGCACCTGTTTGACCAGGAAAACTCGTGGCTGTGGATGTACCGCAAGCTTGGCGGCGGCATGCTCGGCATTTTGATGGTGCCTGTCCTGTCGGCCTACACCGCCTACTCGCTGGCGGATAAACCCGCGCTGACGCCGGGCTTTGCGGCCGGTCTGGCTGCCAACATGATCGGCTCTGGTTTTCTCGGCGCTATCGTCGGTGGGCTGATCGCGGGCTATCTGATGCGCTGGGTGAAAAACCACATGCGGCTCAGTAGCCGCTACAACGGCTTTCTGACTTTTTATCTCTATCCGGTGATTGGCGTGCTGGGCGCGGGCAGCCTGATGCTGTTTGTGATTGGCGAACCGGTGGCCTGGCTTAATAACACGCTCACCGTCTGGCTTAACGGTCTCTCCGGCGCGAATGCGCTGCTTCTGGGGGCAATCCTCGGGTTTATGTGCTCATTCGATTTGGGCGGCCCGGTCAACAAAGCCTCTTACGCGTTTTGCCTGGGGGCGATGGCGAACGGGGTATACGGTCCCTATGCGATCTTTGCTTCCGTCAAAATGGTCTCAGCCTTCACCGTCACGGCGTCAACGATGCTGGCACCGAAGCTGTTTAAGTCGTTTGAAATTGAAACCGGTAAATCGACCTGGCTGCTCGGCCTCGCGGGCATTACCGAAGGGGCGATTCCGATGGCGATTGAAGATCCGCTTCGCGTCATTGGCTCATTTGTACTCGGATCCATGGTGACGGGCGCGGCTGTCGGTGCGATGGGGATCGGGTTGTCTACGCCGGGGGCCGGGATTTTCTCTCTCTTTTTACTTCACGATGCCGGGTTGGGCGGTGTGGTTGCCGCGGCGGGCTGGTTTGGCGCGGCGCTGGTGGGTACCGCTATCTCCACCCTGGTTCTGCTGCTCTGGCGACGCCAGGCGGTAAAAAAGGGCAACTACGTCACTGAAGACGCCTTATCGTAAAAACGCACAAACAGGAAACGAAGATGAAAGCTGTATCTCGCGTTCATATCACGCCGCATATGCACTGGGACCGTGAGTGGTACTTCACCACCGAAGAGTCGCGTATTCTTCTGGTCAATAATATGGAAGAGATTCTGACCCGGCTGGAGCAGGATGATGAGTACAAATACTATGTTCTCGATGGACAGACGGCTGTTCTGGAGGATTATTTTGCCGTTGTGCCCGAAAACCGCTCTCGCGTAAAGGCGCTTGTCGAGCGTGGAAAGCTGATTATCGGCCCCTGGTATACCCAGACCGATACCACGATCGTGAGCGGCGAGTCGATTGTCCGCAACCTGATGTACGGCATCCGGGATTGTATGGCCTTCGGCGAGCCGATGAAGATCGGCTATCTGCCGGATTCGTTTGGCATGTCCGGCCAGCTTCCGCATATCTATAACGGGTTTGGCATTACCCGCACGATGTTCTGGCGCGGTTGTTCTGAACGCCACGGGACCGATAAAACCGAATTTCTCTGGCAGAGCCAGGACGGCAGTGAAGTGACGGCACAGGTGCTGCCGCTGGGCTACGCGATTGGTAAGTACTTACCGGAGGACGAAGCGGGGCTGCGAAAACGGCTCGACAGCTATTTCGAGGTTCTGGAAAAGGCGTCCGTCACCAAAGCGATTTTGCTGCCCAACGGACACGACCAGATGCCGCTGCAGCAGAACATTTTCGCGGTGATGGAGAAGCTGCGTGAAATCTATCCGCAGCGTCAATTTGTGATGAGCCGGTTTGAGGAGGTCTTTGATCGCATCGACGCGCACCGCGATGACCTGGCGACGTTAAAAGGTGAGTTTATCGACGGGAAATACATGCGCGTGCACCGGACCATCGGCTCCACGCGCATGGATATCAAAATCGCCCATGCGCGTATTGAGAACAAAATTGTCAATATCCTTGAGCCGCTGGCGACGCTTGCCTGGACGCTGGGCTTCGACTACCACCACGGCTTGCTGGAGAAAATGTGGAAAGAGATCCTCAAAAACCACGCTCACGACAGCATCGGCTGCTGCTGCAGCGACAAGGTGCATCGCGAGATTGTCTCCCGCTTCGAGCTGGCTGAGGACATGGCAGACAACCTGGCGCGTTTCTATATGCGCAAGATTGTCGACAACATGCCGCAAAGCGATGCCGATAAGCTGGTGATGTTCAACCTGATGCCCTGGCCGCGTGAAGAGGTGATGAACACCACGATTCGACTGCGCGCCAGCCAGTTCCGTCTGTTGGATGACAAAGGCAACGTGATCCCGTATTTCATCCGCAGCGCGCGCGAGCTCGACCCTGGCCTCATTGACCGACAAATTGTTCACTACGGCAATTACGAACCGTTTATGGAGTTTGATATTCAGCTCAGCCAGATATTGCCGTCGATGGGCTACCGTACGCTGTTTATCGAACCTAACGTGGCCGGGAAGGTGCTCTCTCCGGGGGAAAATACCGCCTCCCTACTTGAAAACGCCTTCTGGCAGATTGACGTAAATGACGACGGTTCGCTGCGCCTGCGCGACAAAGAAACCGGGCTTATTTATGACCGCGTGCTGGAAATCGAAGAGAGCTCGGATGATGGCGATGAGTACGACTACTCGCCTTCGCGGCAAGAGTGGAGACTCACTTCCGCGCAGGGCGAGCATGAATTTGAGGTTACGCATGAAGGCTGGCAGAGCAGGGCAGTTATCCGCCATCGAATCGCCGTTCCGGCGAACCTGGCGGAACGCGCGGCGCGCCAGCGAAACGGCTACCTCGACGCTGAATTTGAAATTACGCTAAGCCGCAACAGCAGACGCATTGACGTGGCGGTGCGCCTGGATAATCAGGCCGACGACCACCGCGTTCGCGTGCTCATCCCAACGCCGTTTGCGACCCGGGAGGTGTTAGCGGATACGCAGTTTGGCACGATCTCTCGTCCGGTGCAGGACGCGGCGATGCAAAACTGGCAGGAGGAGGGGTGGAAAGAAGCGCCGGTTCCCGTCTGGAATTTACTCAACTACGCCGTCCTGCAGGAAAAACGAAACGGGCTTGCGCTATTTACCGAGGGGCTGCGTGAATTTGAAGTCGTGGGCGATGAACAAAAGGCATTTGCTCTGACCTTGCTGCGCGGCGTGGGGGTACTCGGCAAAGAAGATCTGCTCCTGCGCCCCGGCAGACCATCCGGTATCAAAATGCCGGTACCGGACGCTCAGGTGCGTGGTCCGCTAAGCTGTCGCTTTAGCCTCTTCAGCTTCAGCGGCACGCCGGAAAACGCGGGTGTCGCGCAGCAGGCTCAATCGTGGTTAACGCCGGTGCAGTGTTATAACAAGATCCCCTGGGATGCAATGAAGCTGAATCGCGCGTCGTTGACCACGCCGGAAAGTTACAGCCTGTTAGCGCTTTCGCCAACGGGATGCGTACTCAGTGCGATCAAAAAAGCGGAAGATCGTGATGAGCTCATTCTTCGTCTGTTCAACCCTTCACAGTCCAGCGCATGTGACGCGACGCTATCCGTCAATCCGGCGGTGAAGCGGTGCTGCGAAACGGACATGAATGAACGGCTGATGGACCACGGTGAAGACGAAGGCATTGTCGGGGCGTTCAGACCGGGACAGTCGCGAACCTTTAGCCTTCTTCTTGCCTGAGAATCGCTGATATCATTAAAAGGCTGCACTGTTTGCGGCCTTTTTCATTAAATAGTCACGCCGTGGTGTTAAGTTATGGGGTGACAAAAGTAAAATAAATGTAATTACGAAGGGGTGCATAAATACCATGGAAAAATAACCCGGCCCGACTATGCTTTATTGTTTGCCGCGCATCGAAATGAGGCTTTTGTTTCGCGTTAATTAAAATCACTTCTGTTTATATTTTTTTTCGTCTTCGATAACCAATCACATCTTTACATGCACATATCATTAACATGGTTTTTACCATTCTCACCACGATTAAACATAGTTAACATCAAGGTTTGTTTTTGATTTAAATCAAAGTTTAATCCTTGGAAAAAGGTGCTGAAAAGCGCTAAATTGTTCCCGATCAAAATGGCCGAAAAGTGGTAATTTTGCTATAAATTGATCACCGTCGAAAAACGTAAATGTGATTCAATAAAAACCTGTTTATTGTAAGGGTTTTGCAGCGTATTATATTTGCGGTATCAATTTGAGTTTTTTATTAACGTATTTGTAACCTCACGTCATCGTTTTTATCCTCCTTCAGGGTAATAACGACGACAAGGATGCGAATAATTTGTATTGGGGCATGCGTGTGGATCTCTTTCTGACGGGGTTCACTCTCGGAGTCTTCATGCGATGAGCAAGGAGTCATGATGTTAGATATAGTCGAACTGTCGCGCTTACAGTTTGCCTTGACCGCGATGTACCACTTCCTGTTTGTGCCACTGACGCTCGGTATGGCGTTCCTGCTGGCCATCATGGAAACGGTATACGTTCTCTCCGGCAAACAGATTTATAAAGATATGACCAAGTTCTGGGGCAAGTTGTTTGGTATCAACTTCGCACTGGGCGTGGCAACCGGTCTGACCATGGAGTTCCAGTTCGGGACTAACTGGTCTTACTATTCCCACTATGTAGGGGATATCTTCGGTGCGCCGCTGGCCATTGAAGGTCTGATGGCATTCTTCCTTGAATCCACCTTTGTAGGTCTGTTCTTCTTCGGTTGGGACCGTCTGGGTAAAGTCCAGCATATGGCGGTGACCTGGCTGGTGGCATTAGGTTCGAACCTGTCCGCGCTGTGGATCCTGGTCGCGAACGGCTGGATGCAGAACCCTATCGCGTCTGATTTCAACTTCGAAACCATGCGTATGGAGATGGTCAGCTTTGCCGAGCTGGTCCTGAACCCGGTTGCTCAGGTTAAATTCGTTCACACCGTCGCTTCTGGCTATGTGTGCGGCGCGATGTTTGTACTGGGTATCAGTTCTTACTACATGCTCCGCGGTCGTGACTTCGCGTTCGCCAAGCGCTCCTTTGCTATCGCTGCAAGCTTCGGTATGGCTGCGATTCTCTCTGTTATTGTTCTGGGTGATGAATCCGGTTACGAAATGGGCGACGTGCAGAAAACCAAACTGGCCGCTATCGAAGCCGAATGGGAAACCCAGCCGGCACCTGCTGCCTTTACGCTATTCGGTATTCCCGATCAGGACGCGCAGGAAAACCGCTTCGCTATTCAAATCCCTTACGCGCTGGGTATCATCGCCACCCGTTCTGTTGATAAGCAGGTGACGGGTCTGAAAGAGCTGATGGTGCAGCACGAAGAGCGTATCCGTAACGGTATGAAAGCCTACTCGCTGCTGGAACAGCTGCGTGCCGGTTCTACCGACCAGGCCGTTCGCGATCAGTTTAACGACGTGAAGAAAGATCTGGGTTACGGTCTGCTGCTGAAGCGTTATACCCCGAACGTTTCTGATGCGACGGAAGCGCAGATCCAGATGGCAACCAAAGACTCAATTCCACGCGTTGCGCCACTGTACTTCGCATTCCGTATCATGGTGGGCTGCGGCATCATCATGCTGCTGATCATTGCGGCGTCCTTCTGGTCCGTGATTCGCAACCGCATCGGCGAGAAAAAATGGCTGCTGCGCACCGCGCTGTACGGTATTCCACTGCCGTGGATCGCGATTGAGTCCGGCTGGTTTGTGGCGGAATATGGCCGTCAGCCATGGGCGATCGGTGAGGTGCTGCCAACGGCGGTAGCGAACTCGTCCCTGACCGCAGGCGACCTGATCTTCTCCATGCTGCTGATTTGTGGTCTGTACACCCTGTTCCTGGTGGCTGAACTGTTCCTGATGTTCAAGTTCGCGCGCCTTGGCCCAAGCAGCCTGAAAACCGGTCGCTATCACTACGAGCAGTCCACTGCGACTACTCAGCCGGCACGCTAAGACAGGAGTCATCAAATGATCGATTATGAAGTATTGCGTTTTATCTGGTGGCTGCTGGTTGGCGTTCTGCTGATCGGTTTCGCCGTCACGGATGGTTTCGACATGGGGGTGGGGATGCTCACCCGTTTCCTCGGTCGTAATGACACCGAGCGTCGAATCATGATCAACTCCATCGCCCCGCACTGGGACGGTAACCAGGTGTGGCTGATCACCGCAGGCGGCGCGCTGTTCGCTGCCTGGCCGATGGTCTACGCGGCTGCGTTCTCCGGTTTCTATGTGGCGATGATTCTGGTGCTGGCCTCTTTATTCTTCCGTCCGGTCGGTTTCGACTACCGTTCGAAGATTGAAGATACCCGCTGGCGCAACATGTGGGACTGGGGCATCTTCATCGGTAGCTTCGTTCCACCGCTGGTGATCGGCGTGGCGTTCGGTAACCTGCTGCAGGGCGTACCGTTCCACCTGGACGAATACATGCGTCTTTACTACACCGGTAACTTCTTCCAGCTGCTGAATCCGTTTGGTCTGCTGGCCGGTGTCGTCAGCGTGGCGATGATCATCACTCAGGGCGCAACCTACCTGCAGATGCGTACCGTAGGCGAGCTGCATCTGCGCTCCCGCGCGACGGCTCAGGTTGCTGCGCTGGTTACGCTGGTCTGCTTCGCGCTGGCCGGTGTGTGGGTGGTGTACGGCATTGATGGCTACGTGGTGACGTCTGCCATTAACCACACCGCACCGTCTAACCCGCTGACTAAAGAAGTGGCGCGTCAGGCGGGAGCATGGCTGGTGAACTTCAACAATACCCCTGTGCTGTGGGCGATCCCGGCGCTGGGCGTGCTGCTGCCGCTGCTGACCATGTTGACGTCTCGTCTGGAAAAAGGCGCGCTGGCGTTCGTGTTCTCTTCACTGACTCTGGCATGCATCATCCTGACGTCGGGTATTGCGATGTTCCCATTCGTCATGCCATCCAGCACCATGCTGAATGCTAGCCTGACCATGTGGGATGCAACGTCCAGCCATATGACGCTGAACCTGATGACGTATGTTGCTTGCGTGTTCGTTCCGATTGTTCTGGCCTACACCATCTGGTGTTACTGGAAAATGTTCGGCCGCATCACGAAAGAACATATCGAAAGCAACACCCACTCTATGTATTAAGTAAGGAGCTGAATATGTGGTATTTCGCATGGATTTTAGGGACGCTTCTTGCCTGTGCATTTGGTGTCATCACTGCCCTGGCGCTTGAGCACGTAGAAGCGACCAAAGCGGGTGAAGAAAAACACTGATGAATATTATCGCGAAACTTTACGCGGTAATGGATAAGCGCCCGTTACGGGCGCTTTCTTTAGTGATGGCATTACTGCTGGCAGGCTGTATCTTCTGGGACCCTTCGCGCTTTGCAGCGAAAACCAGCGAGCTTGAAATCTGGCACGGCTTCCTCATCATGTGGGCGGTGTGCGCAGGTGTGATCCACGGCGTGGGCTTTCGTCCGAAAGCCGTTCACTGGCAGGGAATTTTTTGCCCGCCGATCGCCGATCTGGTGCTACTCGCCGGCTTGATTTTCTTCTTCCTCTGAATAAGAAATGTCCGTTAACGTTATGGGCTTACCCGAGCCCATAAAAATTTACTCTCCGTTTACTTTCCCCCATTCCAAACCATCTTTCCCGCGCGTATAGTAGCGAAGTTTAAAAGCTCTAACTTTTGTTGCATTACTGGGATGTAAAGTGAATACAACGCTGTTTCGATGGCCGGTTCGTGTCTATTACGAAGATACCGATGCCGGTGGTGTGGTTTACCACGCCAGCTACGTTGCTTTTTATGAACGGGCACGCACAGAGATGCTGCGCCATCATCACTTTAGTCAACAGGTGCTGTTGGCTGAGCGAGTTGCCTTCGTGGTACGCAAGATGACGCTTGAGTATTTTGCGCCTGCCAGACTCGACGATATGCTCGAAGTCCAAACTGAAATTACATCAATGCGCGGGACCTCACTGGTTTTCACGCAGCGGATAGTCAACGCAGAGAATACCGTACTGAACTCAGCTGAAGTGCTGATTGTTTGTGTTGATCCAACCATAATGAAGCCTCGTGCGCTTCCTAAGTCTATTGTCGCGGAGTTTAAGCAGTGACTGACATGAATATCCTTGATTTGTTCCTGAAGGCAAGCCTTCTGGTTAAACTTATCATGTTGATTTTGATTGGTTTTTCAATCGCATCCTGGGCCATCATCATCCAGAGAACGCGTATCCTCAATGCCGCTGGCCGTGAGGCTGAAGCGTTTGAAGATAAGTTCTGGTCGGGCATTGAGCTTTCTCGTCTGTACCAGGAGAGCCAGGGACGTCGTGAAAACCTGACCGGCTCCGAACAAATTTTCTACAGCGGTTTCAAAGAGTTCGCCCGTCTGCATCGTGCAAACAATCATGCGCCTGAAGCGGTGGTGGAAGGTGCCTCGCGTGCGATGCGCATTTCGATGAACCGCGAGCTGGAAAACCTTGAAACGCATATTCCGTTCCTCGGTACTGTCGGCTCCATCAGCCCGTATATCGGTCTGTTTGGTACCGTGTGGGGGATCATGCACGCCTTTATCGCGCTGGGCGCGGTGAAGCAGGCCACGTTGCAGATGGTTGCACCGGGTATCGCTGAAGCACTGATTGCGACCGCTATCGGTCTGTTTGCGGCAATTCCTGCGGTTATGGCTTACAACCGTCTGAACCAGCGCGTGAACAAACTGGAACTGAACTACGACAACTTTATGGAAGAGTTCACTGCGATTCTGCACCGTCAGGCGTTTACCAGCACCGAGAGCAACAAGGGGTAAACCATGGCCAGATCGCGTGGACGAGGTCGTCGCGAGCTCAAGTCCGAAATCAATATCGTTCCACTGCTGGACGTCCTGCTGGTACTGCTGCTGATCTTCATGGCAACAGCGCCAATCATTACCCAGAGCGTGGAAGTGGATCTGCCGGATGCGACAGAATCACAGGCGGTGAGCACCAATGACGATCCTCCGGTTATCATTGAGGTTTCCGGCGTAGGGCAATACAGCGTCGTGGTAGAAAAAGATCGTATGGATCAGCTGCCACCTGAGCAGGTTATTGCCGAAGCGCAGCGTCGCCTGGAGTCAAATCCGAAAACGGTCTTCTTAATCGGTGGCGCGAAAGACGTACCCTACGATGAAATTATTAAAGCGCTGAACTTGCTACATAGTGCGGGTGTTAAGTCAGTTGGCTTAATGACCCAACCTATTTGATCATCCGCGTAGTTTTTGGGAACCGATAGTGTCAAAGGCAACCGAACAGAACGACAAGCTTAAGCGAGCGATAATCGTCTCCGCAGTGCTGCACGTTATTCTCTTTGCAGCGCTGATCTGGAGTTCGTTCGACGAGCATATTGATGCATCAGCCGGCGGCGGTGGAGGATCTTCCATTGACGCCGTCATGGTGGATCCCGGTGCGGTAGTACAGAACTATAATCGCCAACAGCAGCAGAAGGCGAGTGCAAAACGGGCTGAAGAGCAGCGTGAAAAACAGGCGCAACAGCAAGCGGAAGAGCTGCGTGAAAAGCAGGCTGCCGAGCAGGAACGTCTGAAGCAGCTTGAAAAAGAACGTTTGCAGGCGCAGGAAGCCGCGAAAGCGCAGGCAGAGCAGCAGAAACAAGCCGAAGAGGCCGCGAAAAAAGCACAGGAACAGCAAAAGCAGGCGGAAGAGGCGGCAGCAAAAGCCGCAGCGGACGCGAAAGCACAGGCTGATGCCCAGGCGAAATTAGCGGCAGAAGCGGCGAAGAAAGCGGCTGCAGACGCCCAGAAGAAAGCGGAAGCCGAAGCGGCGAAGAAAGCGGCCGCTGATGCTCAGAAGAAAGCCGAAGCGGAAGCCGCGAAGAAAGCCGCAGCTGATGCTCAGAAGAAAGCAGAAGCGGAAGCCGCGAAGAAGGCCGCTCAGGAAGCAGAGAAGAAAGCTGCTGCCGAGGCCGCGAAGAAAGCGGCTGCTGCAGAGAAAGCAGCAGCAGAAAAAGCCGCGGCAGAAAAAGCGGCAGCTGCCGAAAAAGCCGCTGCTGACAAAAAAGCTGCAGCTGAGAAGGCCGCTGCCGATAAGAAAGCAGCAGCTGAAAAAGCGGCTGCTAAAAAGGCTGCCGCCGCTGAAAAAGCCGCTGCTGCCGCAGGGGTTGACGATCTGCTCGGCGATTTGAGCTCCGGTAAGAATGCGCCGAAAACGGGCGGTGGGGCGAAAGGAAACAACGCAGCGCCGACCGGAAGTGGTAACACTAAGAGTAACGGTGCGACAGGGGCTGAAATCAACGGTTATGCCGCGCAGATTAAATCCGCTATTGAAAGCCGATTCTATGATGCGTCTTCCTATACCGGTAAAACGTGTACGTTGCGTATAAAACTGGCTCCGGATGGCATGCTGCTGGATATTAAGTCTGAAGGTGGCGACCCGGCTCTATGTACTGCGGCCCTGGCTGCAGCGCGTCAGGCGAAGATGCCTAAACCGCCTTCGCAGGCAGTCTACGAAGTCTTCAAAAATGCGCCGCTGGACTTCAAACCTTAAGTTACATTTTCCCCGTGCAAACGGGGAAAAATAGACCAGGTTTAGTCACAGGGTTCGGGTAGTTTTGTCTATTTGAGTTTGTTAACATTCTGCTAAATTATCGTGGGTAAGGTTACCCGGATAAGGGAGATATGATGAAGCAGGCATTACGTGTAGCATTTAGTTTTTTAATGCTGTGGGCAGCAGTACTGCACGCAGAAGTACGTATCGAGATCACCCAGGGGGTGGACTCGGCACGCCCAATCGGTGTTGTTCCGTTCCAGTGGGCCGGTCCTGGCGCTGCACCTGAAGATGCCGGTGGCATCGTGGCGGCTGACCTGCGTAACAGCGGTAAATTCAACCCGTTAGATCGTTCTCGCCTGCCTCAGCAGCCGGGTAGCGCGCAGGAAGTTCAGCCTGCAGCATGGTCTGCACTGGGTATTGATGCCGTGGTTGTGGGTCAGGTTACCCCTAATCCGGACGGTTCTTACAACGTGGCCTGGCAGCTGGTGGATACCGGCGGTGCACCAGGTACCGTTCTGGCCCAGAACTCTTACAAGGTCACTAAGCAGTACCTGCGCTACGCGGCACACGCTGCCAGCGATGCGGTATTTGAAAAACTGACCGGCATTAAAGGCGCGTTCCGTACCCGTATCGCGTACGTGGTGCAGACCAACGGTGGTCAATTCCCTTATGAGCTGCGCGTATCTGATTACGATGGCTACAACCAGTTCCTGGTGAAACGCTCCTCGCAGCCACTGATGTCTCCAGCCTGGTCTCCGGACGGTTCTAAGCTGGCGTATGTCACCTTCGAAAGCGGCCGTTCTGCGCTGGTTATCCAGACGCTGGCAAACGGTGCGGTTCGTCAGGTGGCGTCTTTCCCACGTCACAACGGTGCGCCTTCGTTCTCTCCAGACGGCTCAAAACTGGCGTTTGCGCTGTCAAAAACCGGTAGCCTGAACCTGTACGTGATGGACATTGGCTCTGGCCAGATCCGTCAGGTGACCGACGGTCGCAGCAACAACACCGAACCTTCATGGTTCCCGGACAGTCAAAACCTGGCGTTTACCTCTGACCAGGCTGGCCGTCCACAAATCTACAAAGTCAACATCAACGGCGGTGCTCCGCAGCGTATTACCTGGGAAGGTTCTCAGAACCAGAACTCAGACGTGAGCAGCGACGGTAAATTTATGGTAATGGTCAGCTCCAACGGCGGGCAGCAGCACATTGCCAAACAAGATCTGGTAGCGGGTGGCGTGCAAGTTCTGTCGTCAACGTTCCTGGATGAAACGCCAAGTCTGGCACCTAACGGCACGATGGTAATCTACAGCTCTTCTCAGGGGATGGGATCTGTGCTGAATCTGGTTTCTACAGATGGGCGTTTCAAAGCGCGTATTCCGGCAACTGATGGACAGGTAAAATCACCTGCCTGGTCGCCGTATCTGTAAATAATAATTAATTGATTACTAAAGGAATCATAGAAATGCAACTGAACAAAGTGCTGAAGGGGCTGATGATCGCTCTGCCTGTAATGGCAATCGCAGCGTGTTCTTCTAACAAGAACGCCAGCAATGACCAGAGCGGCGAAGGCATGATGGGTGCCGGCACCGGTATGGACGCGAACGGCAATGGCAACATGTCTTCTGAAGAGCAGGCGCGTCTTCAGATGCAGCAGCTGCAGCAGAACAACATCGTTTACTTCGATCTGGATAAATACGACATCCGTTCTGACTTCGCTGCGATGCTGGATGCGCACGCTAACTTCCTGCGTAGCAACCCATCTTACAAAGTCACCGTAGAAGGTCACGCGGACGAACGTGGTACCCCAGAGTACAACATCTCCCTGGGTGAACGTCGTGCTAACGCTGTTAAAATGTACCTGCAGGGTAAAGGCGTTTCTGCTGACCAGATCTCCATCGTTTCTTACGGTAAAGAAAAACCTGCAGTACTGGGTCACGACGAAGCGGCTTACTCCAAAAACCGTCGTGCCGTACTGGTTTACTAAGAGAATTGCATGAGCAGTAACTTCAGACATCATCTGTTGAGTCTGTCGTTACTGGTTGGAATAGCGGCCCCCTGGGCCGCTTTTGCTCAGGCACCAATCAGTAGTGTCGGCTCAGGCTCGGTAGAAGACCGGGTCACTCAACTCGAGCGTATTTCTAACGCTCACAGCCAGCTTTTAACCCAACTCCAGCAACAACTTTCCGATAACCAGAATGATATTGACTCTCTCCGCGGTCAGATTCAGGAAAGCCAGTATCAGCTTAATCAGGTTGTTGAACGTCAGAAGCAAATCTTGTTGCAGATAGATAGCCTGAGCAGCGGTGGTGGTGCAGCAGCGCAGCCAGCCGCAGGCGATCAGAGCGGTGCGGCGACGTCTACGCCAGCGCCATCTGCTGATACGTCTGCCTCAACAGGCGCGCCTGTACAGAGCGGTGACGCGAATACGGACTACAATGCGGCCATTGCCCTGGTGCAGGATCAATCTCGTCAGGATGACGCGATTGCTGCGTTTCAGAGCTTTGTTAAGAAATACCCTGATTCCACTTATCAGCCAAATGCCAATTACTGGCTCGGTCAGTTGAATTACAACAAGGGTAAAAAGGACGATGCGGCGTTTTATTTTGCCTCAGTGGTGAAAAATTACCCAAAATCGCCGAAAGCGCCAGATGCGATGTATAAGGTTGGCGTGATCATGCAGGACAAAGGCGACACGGCGAAAGCCAAAGCGGTTTATCAGCAAGTGGTCGCAAAATTCCCGGGTACCGAAGGTGCTAAGCAGGCGCAAAAACGTCTGAATTCGATGGGATGATTATCGCATGACCAGAAATCGCGTTATTTCTGGTCGTGCAGCATGATTACTAAGCAGTTAAGTGATCTTCATCGAAATTTTTGTTGCGCAGAATTCTTAAATCAGTAATATATGCCGCCGTTGCCACGGGATATCAAACAACGTGAAAGCAGCATAAAAGTGGGTCGTTAGCTCAGTTGGTAGAGCAGTTGACTTTTAATCAATTGGTCGCAGGTTCGAATCCTGCACGACCCACCACTTAACGCAGTTCCGGCAGTACAGAGTGGGTGATTAGCTCAGTTGGTAGAGCATCTCCTTTACACGGAGGGGGTCGGCGGTTCGAGCCCGTCATCACCCACCACTCGGGTCGTTAGCTCAGTTGGTAGAGCAGTTGACTTTTAATCAATTGGTCGCAGGTTCGAATCCTGCACGACCCACCACTTTAAAGTGGTACCGAGTAAAAATCTTCGAAGTCAGCACCCGAATGGGTCGTTAGCTCAGTTGGTAGAGCAGTTGACTTTTAATCAATTGGTCGCAGGTTCGAATCCTGCACGACCCACCACTTCGAAGAAAAAAATCCCGCAAGGGGTCGTTAGCTCAGTTGGTAGAGCAGTTGACTTTTAATCAATTGGTCGCAGGTTCGAATCCTGCACGACCCACCAGTGTAGAAAGGCGCCCTAAAGGCGCCTTTTTGCTATCTGCGGTACAACAAATGCTCCGCCCATCTATTCCCGGTGACTTTTCACGCCAGATTCGCTATCTTGTTTAGTATACAAAACACAATTGCCACGCGTTTTGCTATGTCAGGCAAATGAAAGGCAATATTGTTAAGCCCGTAAAACGAGAAGCCATAATGAGTGTGATGTTTGATCCTGAAGCCGCAATCTATCCGTTTCCGCCTAAGCCTGTCCCACTGAGCCAGGACGAAAAGCAGTTCTACCGCGAGAAGATTAAACGTCTTCTTAAAGAGCGCGACGCGGTGATGGTGGCCCATTACTACACTGACCCGGAAATTCAGCAGCTGGCGGAAGAAACCGGGGGCTGCATTTCTGACTCACTGGAGATGGCGCGCTTCGGTGCACGGCATCCCGCTTCCACGCTGCTGGTGGCCGGCGTGCGTTTTATGGGCGAAACGGCAAAGATCCTGAGCCCGGAAAAAACCATTCTGATGCCCACGCTTAACGCGGAGTGTTCCCTGGATCTCGGCTGTCCGATTGACGAATTCACGGCCTTCTGTGATGCCCACCCTGACCGGACCGTGGTGGTTTACGCGAACACGTCGGCAGCAGTGAAAGCGCGGGCAGACTGGGTGGTCACGTCAAGCATCGCCGTTGAGCTGATTGAACATCTGGATAGTCTGGGTGAGAAGATTATCTGGGCGCCTGATCGCCATCTCGGCAACTATGTTCAGAAGCAGACGGGGGCTGACGTACTCTGCTGGCAGGGCGCCTGTATCGTTCATGATGAGTTCAAGACGCAGGCGCTGGCGCGCATGAAGGCGCTTTATCCTGACGCCGCCATTCTTGTGCATCCTGAATCTCCGCAGTCGATTGTCGACATGGCGGATGCGGTGGGTTCAACCAGCCAGCTTATTAACGCGGCCAGAACGTTGCCTCACAAGCAGCTCATCGTGGCGACCGATCGCGGTATCTTCTACAAGATGCAGCAGGCCGTGCCGGAGAAAGAGCTTCTCGAAGCGCCTACGGCAGGCGAGGGGGCAACGTGCCGCAGCTGTGCGCATTGCCCGTGGATGGCGATGAACGGCCTGAAAGCGATTGCCGAAGGGTTAGAAACCGGTGGTGCGGCGCATGAAATCCACGTGGATGCTGCCCTGCGTGAAGGCGCGTTAATTCCGCTTAACCGCATGCTGGATTTTGCGGCTACACTACGTACTTAATTCACTACGCCCCGGGGAAAAGATGGATTTTTTTAGCACACAGAACATTCTGGTTCATATACCGATTGGTGCAGCTGGCTATGACCTGTCATGGATTGAGGCCGTTGGTACGCTGGCGGGACTATTGTGTATCTGGCTGGCAAGCCTTGAGAAGATCAGCAATTATGCGTTCGGGCTGATTAACGTCACGCTGTTTGCGATTATTTTCTTCCAGATCCAGCTGTACGCCAGCCTGCTTTTGCAGCTGTTCTTCTTCGCCGCCAATATTTACGGCTGGTATGCGTGGTCGCGTCAGAACAGCCAGCAGGAGGCAGAGCTGCAGATTCGCTGGCTGCCCTTGCCGAAAGCCATCGCCTGGTTTGTCGCCTGCGTGGTGGCCATTGGCTTAATGACCGTCTTCATCAATCCGGTATTTGCGTTCCTGACCCGCATTGCCGTTTCGGTCATGTCCGGCATCGGCCTGAACGTGACGATGCCAGAACTCCAGCCGGATGCTTTCCCGTTCTGGGATTCCTGCATGATGGTGCTGTCGATTGCAGCGATGATTCTGATGACCCGTAAATACGTTGAGAACTGGCTGCTGTGGGTCATCATCAACGTTATCAGCGTGGCGATCTTCGCCCTGCAGGGCGTCTATGCCATGTCGCTGGAATATCTGTTGCTGACTTTCATCGCGCTGAACGGTAGCCGGATGTGGATTAACAGCGCGCGTGAGCGAGGCTCTCGCGCGCTTTCCAGCTAGTGGTCATGATGATGTGAATGACCGGACTGCGCCTCGTTAAGGTGGCAGTCTGGTCCGCTACAGGGCTGATACTCCATCTGAACGGTGGCATGGCTAATGTCGTAGTGATGTTCCAGGAAGTGCTGGATGCGATCGAGCAGCGCATCGTGGTCGTGAGGCGGGATCACCTGGACATGAAGCGTCATGACCGGTTTCTCCCCCACCAGCCAGACGTGCACGTGGTGGACATTACGGACTTCCGGAACAGTACGGCGCAGGTTGCGCTTCAGCTCGTCGATGTCCATGGATGCCGGAGCCCCTTCAAGCAGTTCATTCACGCTCTCCTTCAGCAGCCGCCAGGCGCTGCGCAAGACCAGACACGACACCAGCACGGACAAAATCGGATCGACAGGCGTCCAGCCGGTATAGAGGATCACCAGCGCGGCGACAATTGCCCCGACTGAACCGAGCAAATCCCCCAGCACATGCAGAGCCGCCGCGCGCACGTTGAGGTTCTTTTCCTCGCTGCCGCGGTGCAAAATCCAGAAGGCCAGGATATTCGCCACCAGCCCTGCCACGGCAATCACCATCATTGTCGCCCCGGCAATCGGCTGAGGATGTCTGAAGCGCTGAATGGCCTCCCAGACGATAAGAATGGTAATGACCACCAGGGCAATCGCGTTAACAAAGGCGGCAAGGGTCGTCAGCCTCAGCCAGCCGAAGGTATGGCGTGTATTGGGGGGACGACGGGCAAACTGTACGGCCAGAAGGGCGAAAAGTAGCGCCGCTGCATCGGTAAGCATATGCCCGGCGTCAGCCAGTAGCGCCAGAGAGCCGGAGACCAGACCGCCGATGACCTCAATAATCATGAAGGTTGCGGTGACGCCGAAGGCCAGCAGCAATCGTTTAGCGTTGTCGTCGCCGGCGGCGTGGGAATGTGTGTGTGCCATGTTATCTTTCCTGATTCGTTATCGTTTTTAGTGTAGCGTTTTTAATAGGTTACTCAAAAAGAAAGGAGAGCCTTAGCTCTCCTTTTATCATTAATTTCACAGCCGGTTACTGAGTCGTACCATCTGTTTTGGTATTGGCATCATCCCCCACTTTGTCATTCGGGTCGGGACATTTGCCATCTTTACACATGGAGTTCTTATGAACTTCATCTTTGCTCATGCTGTCATGATTCATGGTACCGGAGTCGGTACCGTTGGGGTGCAGCATGGTGCCGCCGGTGTTGGTGTTTCCATTATTGATCTGACTATTATCGACATTGTTCGGGGCGACGTTCTGTTTGGCATCAGGGGCGACCTGGCCTGCTGACGCAGCCGCGTTTGCATCACCGTTACCCGATGAGCCCGTTTCGGCCGCAAGAACGCTACCGCTGGCCAGGGTGAGGGTGGCGGTCAGGAAGAGGGTTGCCAGTTTTGTCATTTTCATCATGGTGCTCCTGTTCTTGTCGTTACGCTGGATAACTTTTTCCAACAGTGCATCTTTTTCAGAGGCGAAAGATTCCGCCATACGGACTTACGTCAGTCGGGAATCGCGTTTAAGCGTATAAAAATGGTTGTTACAGTTAAAAAGCTTAGGTTAGATCTCGTTTTTCGCTATTTTGTGGCGATTTTTAGGCGAATTCCAGGAATTATCTGCGTGAAGTGTAAAACCGTGTTTACACTTCCTGAGCGACAAGATAGATTGAAAGGATTGCTTTCATTACTAAAGATATGGCAGAGCTGGAACGAAGATGAATTATCAGAATGACGATTTACGTATTAAAGAGATCAATGAGTTATTACCTCCTGTAGCACTCCTTGAGAAATTCCCCGCCACTGAAAATGCCGCAAACACGGTTTCTCATGCTCGTAAAGCGATCCATAAGATCCTGAAAGGTAATGACGATCGTCTTCTGGTGGTGATTGGCCCATGCTCTATCCACGATCCTGCTGCCGCGAAAGAATACGCAGCCCGTCTGCTCACCCTGCGTGAAGAGCTGAAGGATGAGCTGGAAATCGTGATGCGCGTCTATTTTGAAAAACCGCGCACCACCGTTGGCTGGAAAGGGCTGATTAACGATCCGCACATGGATAACAGCTTCCAGATCAACGACGGTCTGCGCATTGCGCGCAAGCTGCTGCTGGAGATTAACGACAGCGGGCTGCCTGCGGCCGGTGAGTTCCTGGATATGATTACGCCCCAGTATCTGGCAGACCTGATGAGCTGGGGGGCAATTGGTGCCCGCACTACTGAATCTCAGGTTCACCGCGAGCTGGCGTCCGGTCTCTCTTGTCCGGTAGGCTTCAAAAACGGCACTGACGGCACCATTAAGGTGGCTATCGACGCCATCAACGCAGCGGGCGCACCGCACTGCTTCCTGTCCGTGACCAAATGGGGCCACTCCGCCATCGTTAACACCAGCGGTAACGGTGACTGCCATATCATTCTGCGCGGCGGCAAAGAGCCGAACTACAGCGCAAAGCATGTGGCCGAAGTCAAAGTCGGGCTGGAAAAAGCCGGGCTGCCACCGCAGGTGATGATCGATTTCAGCCACGCCAACTCCAGCAAGCAGTTTAAAAAGCAGATGGAAGTGGGCGCAGACGTCTGTCAGCAGATTGCCGGCGGTGAGAAGGCGGTAATTGGGGTGATGATCGAAAGCCATCTGGTTGAAGGTAACCAGAACCTGGAAGGCAGCGAGCCGCTGGTGTACGGCAAGAGCGTGACCGATGCCTGCATCGGCTGGGACGATACCGACGCCATCCTGCGCCAGCTGGCGAATGCGGTGAAAGCGCGTCGCGGTTAATTCTGACGGCTCAAATAAAAAAGCGCGGACGGTTCCGCGCTTTTTTTATGGTCAGCGAAAATTACTTCGCTTTACCCTGGTTCGCAACGGCCGCCGCTTTCGCTGCGATTTCGTCCGCGTTACCCAGGTAGTAGTGTTTGATTGGCTTGAAGTTTTCGTCGAACTCATACACCAGCGGTACGCCAGTTGGGATGTTCAGTTCGAGAATTTCGTCTTCACCCATGTTGTCCAGGTATTTCACCAGCGCACGCAGGGAGTTACCGTGAGCGGCGATAATCACGCGCTCGCCGCTTTTCAGACGTGGCAGAATGGTTTCGTTCCAGTAAGGCACAACGCGGTCGATGGTCAGCGCCAGGCTCTCGGTGGTTGGCAGCTCAGCGTCGGTCAGTTTCGCGTAACGCGGGTCGTGGCCCGGGTAGCGCTCGTCGTCTTTGGTCAGCTCTGGTGGGGTGACCGCGAAGCCGCGACGCCACTGTTTAACCTGCTCGTCACCGTATTTCTCAGCGGTTTCCGCTTTGTTCAGGCCCTGCAGCGCACCGTAGTGACGCTCGTTCAGTTTCCAGGATTTCTCAACCGGCAGCCAGGCCTGGTCCAGTTCGTCCAGCACGTTCCACAGGGTATGGATGGCACGTTTCAGCACAGAGGTGTAAGCAAAATCAAAGCTGAAGCCTTCTTCCTTCAGCAGTTTACCTGCTGCTTTTGCTTCGCTTACGCCTTTCTCGGACAGATCAACGTCGTACCAACCGGTAAAGCGGTTTTCGTTGTTCCACTGGCTTTCGCCGTGACGCACCAGAACCAGCTTAGTAATAGCCATCTCTTACTCCTCAAGCATTTTTAGAATGATAACAATTCTCATTATATTGCCGTGGCCGTGCCAGCAGCAACGCTTAACCCTAACCATAGCGAAAATAGTCTCTGAGTGTAAGATGCTTGTGAATCCAGGGTTATGATTTTGTCTGCGATCGGCGCTATTTTCAGCAAGACGCACAGAAAAAAGCCCTCCGGAGGGAGGGCTGAATATTAATGTGGAATAAAATGATATTCCGTCACGCTAACGTACTCTTCACCCGGGCGCAGCACGCAGTCCGGCTGCGGCCATTCCGGATGATTCGGGCTGTCCGGCAGGAACTCGCTCTCCAGCGCCAGGCCTTGCCAGTCGCTGTACTCTTCGTGTTCGCGCGCCGTCGTGCCGCCGAGATAGTTACCTGAGTAGAACTGCAGGGCAGGAGCGGTGGTATAAACCGTCATCTGCAGCTTCTCATCGGTGGACCAGACCTGTGCGGCAGGTTGTTTCACATCGCCTTTAGCCTGCAGCAGGAACGCGTGGTCGTAGCCTTTCACCTTGCGCTGGTCGTCATCGCTCAGGAAATCCTGGGCGATGGATTTCGCGCTGCGGAAGTCAAAGCTGGTTCCGCTCACGTCTTTGAGGCCCTGGTACGGAATGCCCATCTCATCAACCGGCAGATACGCATCCGCCAGGATCTGAAGCTTGTGGTTCCGCACGTCGCACTGGTTACCGTCCAGATTAAAGTACGCGTGATTGGTCAGGTTAACCGGACACGGCTTGTCGACCGTCGCACGGTATTCGATGGCAATACGGTTGTCGTCCGTCAATGTAAAGCGCGCAGAGGCGATAAGGTTACCCGGGAAGCCCTGATCGCCGTCCTGCGAATCCAGCGAGAACAGCACTTCGCCGTCGTTTTGACGAACAATCTTCCAGCGGCGTTTATCAAACCCGTCCGGGCCGCCGTGCAGCTGGTTCTCACCCTGGCTTGGAAGCAGGGTGTACTGCACGCCGTCGAGTTCAAAACGGCTCTTCGCGATGCGGTTCGCATAGCGCCCTACGGATGCGCCCAGATAGGCAGACTGATTAACATACTGCTCGGGTGAGGCGCAGCCGAGCAGGGTTTCGCGTACGCTGCCGTCCGGCATCGGTACGCGTGCTGAAAGAAGGGTTGCACCCCAGTCCATGAGCGTAACCACCATCCCCGCGCGATTGCGCAGGGTTAACAGGCGATACGGCAGACCATCCGGTGCGAGGGTAGGTGTTTCGTTTAGCACTGTCCGGCTCCTTGTGATGCTTTGCAAACATAGAAGGTTTCTTTGATACCTGTTTTTGCTTCGTACTGCTTCGCCACGGCGTCCTGTACAGCAGGGACCAGCTCCTCAGGCACCAGCGCAACGATGCAGCCGCCAAAACCGCCGCCCGTCATGCGCACGCCGCCTTTGTCGCCAATGACCGCTTTGACGATCTCCACCAGGGTGTCGATCTGCGGCACGGTGATTTCAAAATCATCGCGCATGGAGGCGTGAGATTCCGCCATCAGTTCACCCATGCGTTTCAGGTCACCTTTCGCCAGCGCGGACGCGGCTTCAACGGTACGGGCATTTTCCGTCAGCACGTGACGAACGCGTTTGGCGACAATCGGGTCCAGCTCGTGCGCCACTTTGTTAAATTCATTGAGCGTCACGTCACGCAGGGCGGGCTGCTGGAAGAAGCGGGCGCCGGTTTCGCACTGCTCGCGGCGGGTGTTGTACTCGCTGCCCACCAGCGTGCGCTTAAAGTTGCTGTTGACGATCACGACAGCCGCGCCTTTTGGCAGGGGAACGGCTTTGGTGCCCAGCGAGCGGCAGTCGATCAGCAGCGCGTGCTCTTTTTTGCCCAGCGCGGAGATCAGCTGGTCCATGATGCCGCAGTTGCAGCCCACGAACTGGTTTTCCGCTTCCTGGCCGTTCAGGGCGATTTGCGCGCCATCCAGCGGCAAATGATAGAGCTGCTGGAACACGGTGCCGACGGCGACCTCCAGAGACGCAGAGGAGCTTAAGCCCGCCCCCTGCGGCACGTTGCCGCTGATGACCAAATCGGCGCCGCCGAAGTTTTTGTTACGCTTCTGCAGATGCTTCACCACGCCGCGCACGTAGTTAGACCACTGCTGGCTGTCGTGCGTCACAATCGGGGCATCGAGGGAAAACGCGTCCGTCTCATTACCGTAATCCGCCGCAATCACGCGAACCTGGCGGTCGTCGCGCTTCGCGCAGCTGATGACCGTCTGGTAATCGATGGCGCACGGCAGCACAAAACCGTCGTTGTAGTCGGTGTGTTCACCAATCAGGTTGACGCGGCCAGGTGCCTGAATTACGTGGGTGGCAGGGTAGCCAAATTTCTCAGCAAACAGGGATTGTGTTTTATCTTTCAGACTCATCTTTTAGACTCCTGATTCGCGATAGTGGACGTCGCTAACGGCACGCAGACGTTCAGCCGCCTGTTCCGCCGTCAGGTCACGCTGGGTTTCCGCCAGCATTTCGTAGCCCACCATAAATTTACGCACCGTCGCAGAGCGCAGCAGCGGCGGATAGAAATGGGCATGCAGCTGCCAGTGCTGATTCTCTTCCCCGTTAAACGGTGCGCCGTGCCAGCCCATGGAGTACGGGAAGGAGCACTGGAACAGGTTGTCGTAACGGCTGGTCAGCTTTTTCAGCGCCAGGGCAAGGTCGTCGCGCTGCGCGTCGCTGAGCTCGGTGATGCGCTGCACGTGCGCTTTCGGCAGCAGCAGCGTCTCAAACGGCCAGGCGGCCCAGTAAGGCACGACGGCCAGCCAGTGTTCGGTCTCCACCACGGTACGGCTGCCGTCGGCCAGCTCACGCTGCGCGTAATCCACCAGCATCGGCGAGCCGTTTTCCACGTAATACGCTTGTTGCAGGCGGTCTTCACGCTCGGCTTCGTTAGGCAGGAAGCTGTTCGCCCAGACCTGGCCGTGCGGGTGCGGGTTAGAGCAGCCCATGGCCGCACCTTTATTTTCAAACACCTGCACCCATGGGTAAGTTTGACCCAGCTCGGCAGTTTGCGCCTGCCAGGTGCTGACCACCTCTTTCAGTGCCTCAACGCTCAGCTCCGGCAGCGTTTTGCTGTGATCGGGGGAGAAGCAGATCACGCGGCTGGTACCGCGCGCGCTTTCACAGCGCATCAGCGGATCGTGGCTTTCCGGCGCGTCCGGCGTGTCGGTCATCAGGGCGGCAAAATCGTTGGTAAACACGAAGGTGCCTTTGTAGTCCGGGTTTTTATCCCCGGTGACGCGCGTGTTGCCCGGACAGAGGAAGCAGTCCGGGTCGTGCTGCGGCAGCGTCTGTTTTGCAGGCGTCTCCTGCGCCCCCTGCCAGGGGCGCTTGGCGCGATGCGGAGAAACTAAAATCCATTGCCCGCTTAACGGGTTAAAACGACGATGCGGATGATCGACGGGATTAAATTGCGTCATGACGGATCCTTAGTCCGGATAACCTTGCGGGTGGCGTGACTGCCAGTGCCAGGTATCCTGTGCCATTTCATCAAGCGTGCGCGTAACACGCCAGTTAAGCTCTTTGTCGGCTTTGGTGGCGTCGGCCCAGTAAGCAGGCAGATCGCCCTCACGACGCGGTGCGAAGTGGTAGTTCACCGGCTTGCCGCAGGCTTTGCTGAAGGCGTTAACCACGTCCAGCACGCTGCTGCCGACGCCGGCGCCGAGGTTGTAAATATGCACGCCCGGTTTATCCGCCAGCTGCTGCATGGCCGCAACGTGGCCGTCGGCCAGATCCATCACGTGGATATAGTCGCGCACGCCGGTGCCGTCTTCGGTCGGGTAGTCATTGCCAAAAATCGCCAGCGACTCGCGACGGCCTACCGCCACCTGGGCGATATACGGCATCAGGTTGTTCGGAATGCCCTGCGGATCTTCCCCCATATCGCCAGACGGATGCGCACCGACCGGGTTGAAGTAGCGCAGCAGCGCGATGCTCCACTCCGGCTGGGCTTTTTGCAGGTCGGTCAGGATCTGCTCCACCATCAGCTTGCTTTTGCCGTACGGGCTCTGCGGCGTCCCGGTCGGGAAGCTTTCAACGTAAGGGATTTTAGGCTGATCGCCGTAGACGGTGGCGGAAGAGCTAAAGATGAAGTTTTTGACGTTGGCCGCACGCATGGCGGAGATGAGACGCAGGGTGCCGTTGACGTTGTTGTCGTAATACTCAAGCGGCTTAGCAACGGATTCACCGACCGCTTTCAGACCCGCGAAGTGGATCACCGCTTCAATGGCGTGGTCGTGAAGGATCTCGGTCATCAGCGCTTCGTTACGGATGTCGCCTTCCACGAACGTCGGGTGTTTACCGCCAAGACGTTCAATCACAGGCAGCACGCTGCGCTTACTGTTGCACAGGTTATCGAGAATGATGACGTCATGGCCGTTTTGCAGCAGCTGCACGCAGGTATGACTACCGATGTAACCGCTACCACCTGTTACCAGAACTCGCATATTTCGCTCCATTGGGCTTATGGTATGTAATAACCATAGCATAACAGAGACGCGAAAAGTGTGACATGGGATAAAATAGTGGAATCGTTTACACTGTTTTTAAAATCCGATTTTCAGCTACCGTGAGGCATTGTAGATCAACGGGATAGCAATGTATTAGTGCAGGTTATCTGAAAAACGGAGGGCGGTGCCCTCCGGGGATTAATCGATTTTGCTTTGCCGATAGTAATAGTGCTCACCGTCCGGAACAAACTCCAGGCGGTGGGTGATGCAGGAGGGGGCATCTTCGGCATGATGTGAAACGAACAGCAGCTGCGTTTCACCTTCGCTAATCAGCACGTCCACAAAGCGGCGGATAAGCTGGCGGTTCAACGGGTCGAGTCCCTGCAGCGGTTCGTCGAGGATCAGCAGCGTAGGGTGTTTCACCAGCGCGCGAACGATCAGCGCCAGTCGCTGCTGCCCCCACGAAAGACTATGAAACGGCGCGTCAGCAACCCGGTTGTCCATGCCCAGAATGTCCAGCCACTGCTGGGCCAGCTTGTGCTGTTTGTCCGACACCGCCTGATAAATGCCGATGGAGTCAAAATACCCGGAGAGGATCACGTTGCGTACCGTGGTACTGACCCGGTAATCCAGATGCAGGCTGCTGCTGACGTAGCCGATATGTTTTTTGATATCCCAGATGGTTTCGCCGCTGCCGCGACGCCGACTGAACAGCGTCAGATCGTTGCTATAGCCCTGCGGATGATCGCCGGTGATCAGGCTCAGCAGCGTGGATTTTCCCGCGCCGTTGGGGCCGACAATCTGCCAGTGCTCGCCTGGATTGACCGTCCAGTTGAGGTGATTAAGGATAGCGCGATCGTCATAAGAGACCACCCCATCGCGCAGCACGATGCGCGGCTGGTGGGGATCAAGCGCGTGGCGCGCCGACGGGGCGTCGGGTTCCGGAAGGGTAATACCGTCGAGCTGTTCGCTGTGCGCGAGCTGGGCAATCAGCGCCTGCTTAAGCAGTGCGGTTTTTTCGCCGGTCTCGGTCAGGTTACAGTCGGCCAGGACGCCCGCGTGCTGGATAAAGTCCGGAATTTCATCAAAACGGTTAAGCACCAGCACGAGGGTATATCCCTGCTGATTAAGCGACGCCAGCAGAGACGCCAGCTGCGCCCGGGATTGCACGTCAAGACCGTCGAACGGTTCGTCCAGAATAAGCAGTTCAGGTTCGCTCATCAGCGCCTGACAAAGCAGCGTTTTTCGCGTCTCGCCGGTCGAAAGGTATTTAAAGCGCCGGTTCAGCAGAGGGGTGATACCGAACTGTTCTGCCAGGCACTGGCAGCGGGCGGGATCCTTCACTTCATCCTGAATAATTTCCGCCGTCGTACGGCCGGTATCCTCTTCGCCAGGGCTGAGCAAATCGGTGTTGTTGCGCTGCCACTCGTCGCTGACCAGCTTTTGCAGTTGTTCAAACGACAGGCGCGTCAGGCGCGTAAAGTTGCTCTGGTATTCGCCCTTGAGGAGGTTGAGCTCTCCGGCCAGCGCGCGGGCCAGCGCGGATTTACCGCTGCCGTTTGTGCCGACAAACGCCCAGCTTTCACCCGCGCGTAGCGTCAAATCAGCAATTGTCAGCGTTCGGGTATCGCTAAGACGAAACGTGCCTTGCGAAATATGCAATGATGACATGGTTTATCCCTGTTTTTGCAGCACCAGATATCAGGGATACGCACTGTCGGTACGATTGTCAATGTGCTCAGCACAAAGTGGCGATAATCACCCGGTCCGCGTTGAAATACGCGGTGACGGCAGCACCTTCTTCTAAGTTGTCCGACTCGCTGAGCGGTACGGTCGCGCAAAGCGGCTGTCCATCTGCCAGGGTCATCTGCACTTCGCACTGCGTCTGGCCGCGTTCGATATGGCTGATGGTGCCCTGCAGCTGGTTATCTGCTGTCTTTGCCGCGTCGGGATCGCGTGTAATACTGACCCACGGCGCCTTCAGGAGCACCAGCACCTCTTTCCCTTCATCCAGTTCAAGACGTTCCGCGCTTTGCGCCGTTATGGCGGCCTTCAGACGGGTGGTGCCATCGGCAAGCAGGATCTCAATATGCTGCTGTATCTGCAGATTGTCGCGCGCTGTCACCGTACCAAACCACTGGTTGCGGGCGCTGGTTTGTAGCGAGAAGCGGGAAATGGCGGCCAGCAGACTGTCCAGCGGAACGTGATCGTCATCGCTTAACACATCGAATGCTTTTTGCTGAATCTGGGCCAGCAGATCGTAAAGCTGAATAAGACGCTGGCCATAACGCGTCACGATTGCACCGCCGCCGCCTTTGCCGCCCGTGGCTCTGTCCACCAGCGGCTGTTCGCTCAGGGTGTTCATGTCGTTGATGGCGTCCCAGGCACTTTTGTAGCTGATGCCCGCGTTTTTCGCCCCCTGGCTAATCGAGCCCGTTTGTTCTATTTGTTTAAGCAGGGCGATACGTCGCGGATCGGCGAAAAGCTTTTGCTGAAGTCGGAGTGTGAGAAGAATTTCGGCCTGCATAACAGTGTCCTGGCAAAAAGGGTATTGTGACCCAAATGGTGCAGGGCGCAAAGGGTACCGCACAAAAGGGGATGTTTTTCTCAGTTGAAAGGGTAGAATAAGCTGTTCACAATATCTGGAGAAAACCATGTTAGAGTTGTTGAAAAGTCTGGTATTCGCCGTGATCATGGTACCAGTAGTGATGGCCATCATCCTCGGTGCCATCTACGGCCTGGGTGAAGTGTTCAACGTCTTTTCGAACATTGGTCACAGAAACCAGGCTAAAAAGCAGCATTGATTCCCCCCCAAAACGCCCGGCTTGTCCGGGCGTTTTGCTCTCAAGATTTTCCCATTTTCGCCGATACTCTTTAACGCACTACGCCGGTTTACCTCTTCAGCGGTACGATTAAAAGCTGGGATCTCCCTGACGTTACCGTTATATTAATGTGTATATAACGCTACTCACAGGAGTTACAGATGGCACGTTCATGGGTACGCCTTTTTGCAGGGGCAACGTTGACGCTTTCCCTTACCGGACACGCGCTGGCGGACGACGGTAAAATCACGGTCTTTGCGGCGGCGTCGCTGACTAACGCGCTGCAGGATATCGCGGCGGCGTATAAAAAAGAGAAAAACGTCGAGGTGGTCTCCTCGTTTGCCTCTTCCTCGACGCTCGCGCGCCAGATAGAAGCGGGCGCGCCGGCGGATCTGTTCATCTCGGCTGACCAGAAGTGGATGGATTACGCGGCGGAGAAAAAAGCGATTGATGCGGCAACCCGCGAAACGCTGCTGGGGAATAGCCTGGTTGTCGTGGCGCCAAAAGCCAGCGCCCAGGCTGACTTCACCATCAACAAAGAGACCCACTGGATAAGCCTGCTGAACGGCGGGCGTCTGGCGGTGGGCGATCCGGAGCACGTTCCGGCCGGGATCTACGCCAAAGAAGCGCTGCAAAAATTGGGCGCATGGGAGACATTGTCACCGAAGCTGGCCCCGGCGGAAGATGTCCGCGGCGCGCTGGCGCTGGTGGAACGCAACGAAGCCCCGCTGGGCATTGTGTATGGCTCTGATGCCGTTGCCAGTAAGGGTGTGAAAGTGGTGGCAACGTTCCCGGAAGACTCCCACAAGAAAGTGGAATATCCTGTTGCGATTGTTGATGGACATAAAAATGCGACCGTGACGGCCTTCCGCGATTATCTGAAGGGGCCGGAAGCGTCCGCGATCTTTAAACGTTACGGATTTACGACTCACTGATGATATTGACCGATCCTGAATGGCAGGCTGTTCTGCTGAGCCTTAAAGTCTCTTCCCTGGCGGTTGCGCTGAGTTTGCCCTTTGGGATCTTCTTTGCCTGGCTACTGGTTCGCCGTCGGTTTCCCGGCAAAGCGCTGCTCGACAGCGTGCTTCATCTTCCGCTCGTGTTGCCGCCCGTGGTGGTCGGTTATCTGCTGTTAATTTCCATGGGGCGACGCGGTTTTATTGGCGAAAAACTTTACGACTGGTTTGGGCTGACCTTTGCGTTTAGCTGGCGCGGAGCGGTACTGGCGGCGGCGGTAATGTCATTCCCGCTGATGGTGAGGGCGATCCGCCTCGCGCTGGAAGGCGTGGACATGAAGCTCGAACAGGCGGCCCGTACGCTCGGTGCCGGGCGCTGGCGCGTCTTTTTCACCATCACGCTTCCCCTGACGTTACCCGGCATTATTGTCGGGACGGTACTGGCGTTCGCCCGCTCGCTGGGCGAGTTTGGCGCGACCATCACCTTTGTCTCGAACATCCCCGGCGAGACGCGAACGATTCCGTCGGCCATGTATACCCTGATTCAAACGCCGGGCGGAGAAGGCGCCGCGGCGCGGCTGTGTATCATCTCAATCGTACTAGCCCTGGTATCGCTGCTGGTGTCGGAATGGCTGGCGCGGCTGAGCCGTGAGCGGATGGGGAAATAAGCATGCTGGAACTGAATTTCACCCAGACGCTGGGAAACCATACCCTGACGCTTAACGAGACGCTGCCTGCAAGCGGTATCACCGCCATCTTCGGCGTCTCGGGGGCGGGAAAAACGTCGCTGATAAATGCCATCAGCGGCCTGACGTGCCCGCAGTCAGGACGGATTGTATTGAATAACCGCGTCTTAAACGACGTGGAGAACAAGGTTTATCTCACGCCGGATAAACGCCGCATCGGCTATGTTTTCCAGGACGCGCGCTTATTCCCGCACTACAGCGTGCGCGGCAACCTGCGTTACGGCATGGCAAAAAGCATGGCCGGACAGTTTGATAAGCTGGTGACGCTTTTAGGCATTGAGCCACTGCTCGACAGACTGCCCTCATCGCTTTCCGGCGGAGAAAAACAGCGCGTAGCCATTGGCCGCGCGTTGCTGACCGCGCCCGAACTGCTGCTGCTCGACGAACCGCTGGCCTCGCTGGATATTCCGCGCAAACGTGAGCTCCTGCCCTACCTGCAGCGCCTGACGCGAGAAATTAATATTCCGATGCTCTACGTCAGCCATTCGCTGGATGAGATCCTCCATCTGGCCGACAAAGTGCTGGTGCTGGAAGAGGGCAGCGTCAAGGCCTTCGGCAACCTGGAAGAGGTGTGGGGCAGCAGCGTCATGCACCCCTGGTTACCCCGGGAACAGCAGAGCAGCATTCTGAAGGTGAGCGTGCTGGAACACCATCCGCACTACGCGATGACGGCGCTGGCGCTGGGCGATCAGCACCTGTGGGTCAATAAGATCGACAAGCCGTTGCAGTCCGCGCTGCGTATTCGTATTCAGGCATCTGACGTCTCGCTGGTGCTGCAGCCGCCGCTGCAAACCAGTATTCGAAATATCCTGCGCGCCAAAGTCGCGGAGTGTTTTGATGATAACGGCCAGGTGGAAGTGAAGCTCGAGGTGGGAAGCCGGACGCTCTGGGCGCGCATTAGCCCGTGGGCCAGGGATGAGTTAGGGATCAAACCCGGCCTGTGGCTTTACGCGCAAATTAAGAGCGTCTCGATCACCGCCTGATTACAGCAGGTGGGTATAAATATACTGCGCGATGCTGTCGGTGGTGTTGTCGCCAATCACCACGTTAGCGCGCGCTTTTACCGCGTCGTCGGCATTGCCCATCGCCACGCCCGTACCGACGGCTTCCAGCATGCTGATGTCGTTGTAGTTGTCGCCGAAGGCGATCGCGTCCTGCATTGACCAGCCCTGTGATTCCACATACTGCGTCAGACGCTTGCCTTTGCTGTTGCCTTTGCGGGCAATATCCACCTGATCGTGCCAGGACCACTCGCACTCCAGCCCCAGCGTTTCCTCGACGTGCTTCGCGAAGGTATTCAGTTTGGTCGTGTCTTCATCCGTCAGGGCGAATTTCCAGATAGCCTCAACGTCCTGGGCTGCCTGACGCAGCGAGGATACCTGGGTAAAGACCGGACGCTGCGCTTCAGGCAGGGACAACGCCCAGTTGCTGGTGCGCACCACGTGGCCGGTAGGGCGCTCGTAGACCATTGCGTTATCCACATACATCAGGCCGTGAATGGCATGCTCATCCAGCATATCAATCAGTTGCAGCGCCTGGGGAACCGGCAGCGGGTCGGAGGCTAAAACCTTTTTTGCCTGATAATCATACAAATAAGTGCCATTACAACAAATTGCAGGTGTATCTAACGCCAGTGCCTGATAAAAAGGGTGAATGGCTACGTGATGTCGACCCGTTACGATAAGGAGTTGATATCCCGCTTCCTGCGCGCGTTTAAGCGCTTCAAGGGAAGAGGGGAGAAGGGTTTTTTGCGGCGTCAGTAAGGTACCGTCTAAATCCAGAGCAATCACACGCGAGGTCATCTGTTTTCCCGGGTTAATATTGAATTTACGTTTTGATGGGATGGTACACCGAGAGGCGAAGGCTTCAAAATTCCTGTCGACAATTCAGCATTCACCGTCAAAAGTTAATTACTTTCATGCGCAGTGAGGAGTGAATATTCATGAAACAAACCGTTTATACCGCCAGTCCTGAAAGCCAGCAGATCCACGTCTGGCGCTTAAATACCGAAGGGACACTCACGCTGGTTCAGGTTGTTGATGTGCCAGGCCAGGTACAGCCGATGGTCATCAGCCCGGATAAACGTTTCTTGTACGTGGGTGTGCGCCCGGAGTTTCGCGTGCTGGCCTATCGCATCTCTCCGGACGACGGCGCGCTGACTTACACTGCCGAAGCGCCGCTGCCGGGCAGTCCAACCCATATCTCAACCGATCGTAAAGGCAACTTTGTCTTCAGCGGCTCGTATAATGCAGGCTGCGTCAGCGTAACGCGTCTGGAAGATGGCATTCCGGTCGAAACCGTGGATGTGGTGGAAGGGCTGGAAGGCTGCCACTCGGCGAATATCTCTCCGGATAACCGCACGCTGTGGGTGCCTGCCCTGAAGCAGGATCGTATCTGCCTGTTCACCCTGAGCGACGATGGTCACCTCGTGGCGCAGAATCCAGCTGAAGTCACGACGGTAGAAGGCGCGGGCCCGCGTCATATGGTCTTCCATCCGAACCAGCAGTACGCCTATGTGGTCAACGAACTGAACAGCTCCGTGGACGTATGGGAGCTGAAAGATCCAAACGGTCAGATTGAGTGCGTGCAGACGCTGGATATGATGCCGTCTGATTTCTCCGACACACGCTGGGCGGCGGATATTCACATTACGCCAAATGGCCGTCATTTGTACGCCTGTGACCGCACCTCCAGCCTGATCACCGTGTTTAGCGTTTCCGAAGACGGCAGCGTGCTGGCGATTGAAGGCTTCCAGCCGACGGAAACCCAGCCGCGCGGCTTTAATATCGATCACAGCGGCAAATACCTGATTGCGGCGGGGCAGAAATCCCACCACATCGCGCTGTATGAAATTAAAGGCGAGCAGGGGCTGCTGGAAGAGAAAGGGCGCTACGCCGTAGGCCAGGGGCCGATGTGGGTGGTGGTTAACGCTCACTAAGCGGCTTAAACAAAAAACCTCGCGAATGCGAGGTTTTTTTATGCCCGGTGGCAGTGCGTTTACCGGGCTTACATAACCTGTAGGCCGGGTAAGGCAAAGCCGCCACCCGGCAAAAGGACAGCTTACTGCTTCGGCTCAGCAACCACTTTGCTGCCCAGACCGCGGTTGTTGTACTCCCACATGCGGTTGAAGCTAGCGTCGTTCAGGTTGCGCTGCACGTTCCCTTTATCGTCCACCGCACCGGTATTGCCGGAGAACGGACGTTTAGAGATCGCCGCATCCGCCCACGGCTTCGCCATGTTGAAGCCTTCGTTGATCGCGCTGTCGCGGATCACAACCTGACCGTTGGTGGCTGAGTCCACGTCCAGGGAGCGTCCCAGCTGCGCCACGCCGTCACCGGCAGCGTTAAAGCGGCTGTTCACGGCCAGGAAGCCGAAGAAGAGGTTCGACGGGGTTGCCGGAGCAAACACGTAACCTTCCTGCTGGGTACGTGAGTTCACCACGCGGAAATCGGTGTTATCAAATACCACCGCGCCGCGGCCGGACACCAGATCCACGTCACCTTCAACGTAGCTGTTGGTTACCAGCGTACGGGTCAGACGGTTATTCTGCAGGGTGTTCTGCACGCCGCTGTTGGTCACGAAGAAGGTGTTCTGACGACCCAGAATGTTGACGTTGTTAATCTGCACCTTATCGCCATCGCTGCGCAGCGCGACGGCCTGGTGGTTACCGGCGTCAACGCTGTCGCCCAGGGTATTCTGAATGGTCAGGTTCTGCAGCTGCAGACCGTTATTCTGGGACCAGAACACCGCTGAGCACATCACGCCAACGGTGGCGGAACGCTTGCTCTGGCAGTTATCAAACATATACCACGCCGGTTTGCCCGGCATATATTTACCGGCCGGGTTCACCAGGTGACGCCAGGTGTTGCTGTCGATTTCAGAATCGATCGCCAGGCCAATTTTTACGTCGATTGCTTTTTCGCCCAGACCGTAAAGCGTAATGCTGCCCGGTGCAGCCGGAACATACACGGTGCCTTCATATTCGCCTGGCAGGATCGCGATGTACTGGCGAGACGCGCTGTGTTTCGTGATGGCAGCATCTACCGCAGCCTGAATCGAGGTATGCGTTACGCCCTGCGCACCTGCCGGGCCAACCACGAAGTCAGGCTGTTTCGGCAGGTTAATCGAAGACGGGGTCCACGGCGCAGCGTTAGGATCCATCGACGAGAAGTAGTGCGCACGGTCGAAGTTCTTCGCTTCATCAGCGGACAAAATCGGGCGGGAGGCGGTACCGGGCGCGACCTGCTCAGAAGGGCGCTGATCCGGTGGGGTTGAACTGCATGCGGATAAGGTCACGCCAAAGGCGAGCGCTAACGCCAGACGGGAAATCCTGGAAATGTTCAAGGTGAAGCTCCTGGGTATGCAAGTCTTTACGGGATAGACGAAATAGCCTGCTTTTTTATACTAAGTTGAGCGAAACGGGAAGATAAAAAGGGTAAAAGTTGCATTTTTGGCCCTGGAGCGGCGGGTAAGTGATCACAAATAAATAACATTTTCCGCAAAGTCGGTTGACAGCAGACAACAGATGAAAATAAATGTCTATACAACCCATGACAAGTGGAAAGCCCATGCAGCAGATTCATCCTGACGATGTGATATGGCGAAATGCGCGACTGGCTACGATGGCGCCGGACGTCCGTGCGCCCTATGGACTGAAAGATCAACACGCCCTGGTTATACGGGGTCAAACTATCCTGGCCGTGATACCTGAATCTGACATTCCGGCCGGACACACTCACTGTGTCGATCTTCAGGGTCGTCTGGTCACCCCGGGCCTGATTGATTGCCATACCCACCTGGTGTTTGGCGGCGATCGCGCGGCGGAGTGGGAGCAGCGTCTGAACGGTGTCTCTTATCAAACCATCAGCGCCCAGGGGGGCGGGATTAACGCGACCGTGACGGCGACGCGCAGCAGTTCACCCGAAACCCTGCTTAAGTTGGCACAGCAGCGGCTTCAGCGTCTGATAAATGAAGGCGTCACCACGATTGAAATCAAATCGGGATACGGCCTCAACGCCGAGGCCGAAGAGAAAATGCTGCAGGTCGCACGCCAGCTGAGCCTCAATAATCCGATCGATATCAGCCCAACGCTGCTGGCGGCCCATGCCGTTCCGCCGGAATACCGACAGGATCCGGATGCCTACCTCACGCTGGTCTGCGAGCAAATATTGCCCACGCTGTGGCAAAAAGAGTTGTTTGAAGCTGTCGACGTGTTCTGTGAAAACGTCGGCTTTACCCCGTCGCAAACCGAGCGCCTCTTCAAGGCGGCGACCGCGCTCGGTATTCCGGTGAAAGGGCACGTCGAGCAGCTGTCGAATCAGGGCGGTGCGGCATTGGTCAGCCGGTATAAAGGACGCTCCGCCGATCATATCGAATATCTTGACGACGCAGGCGTTCAGGCGATGGCGCAAAGCGGCACGGTGGCGGTCCTGTTGCCGGGCGCGTTCTATTTTCTGCAGGAGCGCCAGCGTCCGCCGGTGGAACAGCTCAGAAAACAGGGCGTGCCAGTGGCGGTCGCCACCGACTATAACCCCGGCACCAGCCCGTTTGCCAGCCTGCACCTGGCGATGAACATGGCCTGCGTCCAGTTTGGCCTGACGCCCGAGGAAGCCTGGGCTGGCGTCACGCGCCATGCCGCGCAGGCGCTGGGCCGCGGTGAAACCCACGGACAGCTGCGGGCCGGGTTTGTCGCCGATTTCATCGTCTGGGATGCACACCATCCGGTAGAGATGGTCTACGAGCCGGGACGCAATCCGCTGTATCAACGTATTTTCCGTGGGGAGGCAGTATGAGGTTATGGCGGCCCGTCGCCGAAACGGTCTGGCAGGGGCGCGACGACAGCGCCGAGGCCAGCAACGCAACGCGCATTTTCCAGACGATACGGCAGCAGGGAGCGTTCACGCCGCTGGCATCCGGCATTGCGCTGATAGGCTTTGAATGTGATGCAGGGGTAAAACGTAATCAGGGCAGGCCCGGCGCCGTGCAGGCGCCTGATGTGCTGCGTAAGGCGCTGGCAAATATGGCAAGCCATCCGGGACACGAGCGGCTGGCGGATATGGGGTCGGTTTACGTTGAAGGTGACGAGCTGGAAGCGGCACAGCAGGCGTTAAGCGATGCCGTGACAGCCTGCCAGCGGTCCGGGATGCGCACGCTGGTCTTTGGCGGCGGACACGAAACCGCGTGGGCGCACGGTCGCGGCGTGCTGGACGCCTTCCCGAACGAGCGGGTGGTCATTATCAACCTGGATGCCCATCTCGATCTGCGCAAGGCCGACCGGGCGACGTCCGGCACGCCGTTTCGCCAGCTGGCGCACTACTGCGATGAGCGCGGGCGGGCATTTCAGTACGCCTGTTTTGGCGTGAGCCGGGCGGCGAACACGCAGGCGCTGTGGGATGAGGCTGAACGCCTGAACGTCACGCTGGTGGAGGATCTCCATTTCAGGCGCGATGCGCTATCCGCGCTGGAAAAGGTGCTGGCCCAGGCCGATCGCGTCTACCTGACAATCGATCTGGACGTCCTGCCCGCCAGCGAAATGCCTGCCGTTTCCGCTCCGGCTGCGTTAGGCATACCGGCACTGGATCTCCTCCCCGTTATCGAACAAATCTGCCGTAGCGGTAAGCTACAGGCCGCCGATCTGGTAGAGTTTAACCCGCAGTTCGATCGGGACGGGCAGGGCGCAAAGCTTGCCGCCCGTCTGGCCTGGCAAATTGCTCACTGGTGGGCATAACACTATTCAAGGAGTCACGATGTTTTCACGCTCACCCCTGCCGCCGTCGAGCCCTCCCGCGCCTTTCTACGAAAAGGTGAAGCAGGCGATCAGCGAAAAAATCGCCACCGGCGTCTGGCGGCCGCACGACCGCATTCCCTCGGAGGCCGAGCTGGTGGCGCAGTTTGGTTTTAGCCGGATGACCATCAACCGGGCGCTGCGCGAGCTGACCGACGAAGGGCTTCTGGTACGCCTGCAGGGCGTCGGGACGTTTGTGGCGGAGCCGAAAGGGCAGTCCGCCCTGTTTGAAATCCGCAGCATTGCGGACGAGATTGCCGCGCGTAATCATCAGCACCGCTGTGAGGTGCTGGTGCTCGAAGAGACTCAAGCCAGCGCCGAGCAGGCGGTAGAGCTGAATGTTAAAGAAGGCAGCCGGATCTTCCACTCGGTGATGGTGCATTTCGAAAACGACATTCCGGTGCAGATTGAGGATCGCTGCGTGAACGCCGAACGGATACCGGACTATCTGAACCAGGATTACACCCAGACCACACCGCATGCCTATCTCTCGCTCGTCGCACCGCTGACGGAAGGGGAGCACATTGTGGAAGCCGTGCGCGCCACGCCGCAGGAGTGCGAACGGCTGCGCATTAAAGAGCACGACCCGTGCCTGCTGATCCGCCGTCGAACCTGGTCCTCGTCGCACATCGTGTCACATGCCCGGCTGCTTTTCCCGGGGAACCGTTACCGGCTGCAGGGCCACTTTATGTCATAAGTTTTATAAGCGTGATCGCTAACGCAATATAACAAAATTGTATCTTTTTTGTTAAATCTGACCTTGTGTGTGCTTGTCTATACAAGTATATCTAAATGCATCATCTGTCCCGTATAGGAGCACACAATGTCGTCAGGTAAATACCGCCAGCAGGACGTCCGCGCCGCGCGCGGCACCACCCTTACTGCCAAAAGCTGGCTCACCGAAGCCCCGCTGCGCATGTTGATGAACAACCTTGATCCTGAGGTGGCGGAAAACCCCCACGAGCTGGTGGTCTACGGCGGCATAGGCCGCGCCGCGCGCAACTGGGAATGCTATGACGCCATTGTTAAGGCACTGACCGAACTCGAAAACGACGAAACCCTGCTGGTGCAGTCCGGCAAGCCGGTTGGCGTGTTTAAAACCCACAAAAACGCCCCGCGCGTGCTGATCGCCAACTCTAACCTCGTGCCGCACTGGGCCACCTGGGAACACTTCAACGAACTCGACGCGAAAGGGCTGGCGATGTATGGCCAGATGACCGCCGGGAGCTGGATCTACATCGGCAGCCAGGGGATCGTGCAGGGGACCTACGAAACCTTCGTGGAGGCCGGTCGCCAGCACTACAACGGCTCGCTGAAAGGCCGCTGGGTATTGACCGCCGGTCTCGGCGGGATGGGCGGCGCGCAGCCGCTGGCCGCCACGCTGGCCGGCGCGTGCTCGCTGAACATTGAGTGCCAGCAGAGCCGCATTGATTTCCGTCTGCGTACCCGTTACGTCGACGAACAGGCCGAGAATCTCGATGACGCGCTGGCGCGCATCAAAAAGTACACGTCCGAAGGCAAAGCGGTGTCGATTGCCCTGTGCGGCAACGCGGCGGACATTCTTCCTGAACTCGTTGCCCGCGGCGTGCGCCCGGATCTGGTCACCGACCAGACCAGCGCCCATGACCCGCTGCACGGCTACCTGCCAAAAGGCTGGACGTGGGAAGCCTACCAGCAAAAAGCGGAAACCGATCCGGAAGGCACGGTGCTTGCCGCGAAACGCGCCATGGCGGAACACGTCTCCGCGATGCTGGCCTTCAGCCAGATGGGCATTCCGACCTTTGACTACGGCAACAACATCCGCCAGATGGCGAAAGAGATGGGCGTGAGTAACGCCTTCGACTTCCCCGGCTTCGTCCCGGCCTATATCCGCCCGCTGTTCTGCCGCGGCATCGGTCCGTTCCGCTGGGTTGCCCTGTCCGGTGACCCGGAGGATATCTACAAAACCGACGCCAAAGTGAAGGAGATCGTCGCCGATGACGAGCATCTTCACCACTGGCTGGACATGGCCCGCGAGCGCATTAACTTCCAGGGCCTGCCGGCGCGTATCTGCTGGGTAGGGCTGGAGTGGCGTCAAAAACTGGGCCTCGCCTTCAACGAAATGGTGCGCAACGGTGAAGTTTCCGCGCCGATCGTCATCGGCCGAGACCACCTGGACTCCGGCTCCGTCGCCAGCCCGAACCGCGAAACCGAAGCCATGCGCGACGGCTCGGACGCGGTCTCCGACTGGCCATTGCTGAACGCCCTGCTCAACACCGCCAGCGGCGCGACCTGGGTGTCGCTGCACCACGGCGGCGGCGTGGGAATGGGCTTCTCCCAGCATTCCGGGATGGTCATCGTCTGCGACGGTACCGATGAAGCCGCCGCGCGTATCGCTCGCGTGCTCCACAACGACCCGGCCACCGGCGTGATGCGTCACGCGGATGCGGGTTACGAGATTGCCATTGACTGTGCCAAAGAGCAGGGACTTAACCTGCCGATGATCCCTGCCACACAAGGAAAGCATGAATGAACGCGTTAACACTCACTCCCGGCTCACTGACGCTCAAGCAGCTGCGTAACGTCTGGCGTCAGCCGGTCACCCTGTCGCTTGATGAAAGCGCCCACGCCGCCATTAACGACAGCGTCGCCTGCGTTGAAGCCATCGTTGCCGAAGGGCGCACGGCTTACGGGATTAATACCGGCTTTGGGCTGCTGGCGCAGACCCGCATCGCGACGCACGATCTGGAAAACCTGCAGCGTTCGCTGGTGCTGTCGCACGCGGCGGGCGTGGGTCAGCCGCTTGACGATGAGATTGTCCGTCTGATGATGGTGCTCAAAATCAACAGCCTGGCGCGCGGTTTCTCGGGCATTCGCCTGAGCGTGATTCAGGCGCTGATGGCGCTGGTGAATGCGGAGGTCTATCCGTGGATCCCGGCGAAGGGCTCCGTCGGTGCCTCCGGCGATCTCGCGCCGCTGGCGCACATGTCGCTGCTGCTGCTGGGCGAAGGCAAAGCGCGTTGGCAGGGCGAGTGGCTGCCTGCGAAAGAGGCGCTGAAAAAAGCCGGCTTAACGCCGATCACGCTGGCGGCGAAAGAGGGGCTGGCGTTGCTGAACGGTACCCAGGCATCGACCGCCTTCGCGCTGCGCGGCCTGTTTGAAGCGGAAGATCTGTTTGCCTCGGCGGTGGTGTGCGGTGCGCTGACCACCGAAGCGGTGCTGGGCTCGCGTCGCCCGTTCGATGCCCGCATCCACGAGGTGCGCGGTCAGCGGGGACAGATTGATGCCGCCGCGATGTACCGTCACGTGCTTACCGACACCAGCGAAATTGCCGATTCACACCATAACTGCGAAAAGGTGCAGGATCCGTATTCCCTGCGCTGCCAGCCGCAGGTGATGGGCGCGTGCCTGACGCAGCTGCGCCAGGCGGCGGAGGTGCTGCTGGTGGAGGCCAACGCGGTGTCCGATAACCCGCTGGTGTTCGCCCAGGAAAACGAGGTGGTCTCCGGGGGCAACTTCCACGCCGAGCCGGTGGCAATGGCGGCGGATAATATCGCGCTGGCGATTGCCGAAGTCGGCGCGTTGTCCGAGCGCCGCATCGCGCTGATGATGGATAAACACATGTCCCAGCTGCCACCGTTCCTGGTGCGTAACGGCGGGGTCAACTCGGGCTTTATGATTGCTCAGGTGACGGCCGCAGCGCTGGCAAGCGAGAACAAGGCGCTGTCGCACCCGCACAGCGTGGACAGCCTGCCAACGTCTGCAAACCAGGAAGATCACGTTTCGATGGCACCGGCTGCCGGGCGTCGTCTGTGGGAGATGGCCTCCAACACCCGCGGCGTGCTGGCGGTGGAATGGCTGGCGGCAAGTCAGGGTATCGATCTGCGTGAAGGGCTCAAATCCAGCCCGCTGCTGGAGCAGGCGCGCCAGGTGCTGCGCGAGCACGTCACGCATTACGATGATGACCGCTTCTTTGCCCCGGATATTGATAAGGCGATGCAGCTTCTGGAAGAAGGGCGGCTGGTGGGGCTGCTACCTTCGGTGCTGTGATTTTTTTGCCCGGTGGCGCTGCGCTTACCGGGCCTACGAGTGCGAAATCCAGGCCGGGTAAGGCGTAGCCGCCACCCGGCTTTTTTTACGAATACATCGCCGTAATCGACGCGCTCCCCAGGGAATGGAAATGCACGTTAAACCCGACCATCGCGCCGCTCGCGCCTTCATCGACGTCAATCTTCTCCACGTCCAGCGCGTGCACCGTGAAGATATAGCGGTGAGTTTCCCCTTTTGGCGGCGCCGCGCCGCCGTAGCCCGCTTTACCAAAGTCAGTTCGCGTCTGAATGGCACCTTCAGGCAGGGCAACCAGGTCTGAACCGGAACCCTGCGGCAGCACGCGCGTGTCGGCAGGCAGGTTTGCCACGATCCAGTGCCACCATCCGGAACCGGTTGGCGCATCCGGGTCATAGCAGGTCACGACAAAGCTTTTGGTGCCTGCCGGAACCTCGTCCCACGCCAGGTGCGGGGAGATGTTATCCCCCTGATAGCCCATGCCGTTGAAAACGTGCCGTTCCGGCAGCTTTTCACCGTCGCGCAGATCTTTACTGATGATTTTCATACGGTTTACCCTCGTTGATCGCTCGTTCAGCAAGTGTAATGCATTGGGTTAAATCGTGAAATGCGCGGGAATGTTAACGGCTGTTACAACCGCGTCGGTTAATTTTCGAAGCTGCTCTGGCGTGATGCTGTACGGCGGCATCAGATAGATAAGCTTGCCGAAAGGCCGGACCCACACGCCCTTGTCCACGAAGAAGCGCTGCAGCGCCGCCATATTCACCGGATGGGTGGTTTCAATCACCCCAATGGCGCCCAGCACGCGCACGTCCGCCACGAAATTCGCGCCCGAGGCGGCGCTCAGTTCCGCTTTCAGCTGCGCTTCTATCGCCGCAACCTGCGTCTGCCACTCGCCGCTCTCCAGAATCGCAAGGCTTTCACTCGCCACGGCGCAGGCCAGCGGGTTACCCATAAACGTCGGGCCGTGCATAAAGCAGCCGGCTTCACCGTCGCTGATGGTGTCGGCCACCTGGCGGGTCGTGAGCGTGGCGGAGAGCGTCATGGTGCCGCCCGTCAGCGCTTTACCGAGGCACAGAATATCCGGGGCGATACCCGCATGTTCGCAGGCAAACAGCTTGCCGGTGCGGCCAAAGCCGGTGGCGATCTCATCGGCAATCAGCAGAATGCCCTCGCGGTCGCACATCCTGCGAATACGCCTCAGCCATTCCGGATGGTACATCCGCATACCGCCCGCGCCCTGCACGATCGGTTCAAGAATGACGGCAGCAATCTCGTGACGATGTGCCGCCATCAGCCGCGCGAAGCCGACCATGTCCATCTCGTTCCACTCGCCGTCGAAGCGGCTCTGCGGCGCCGGGGCGAACAGGTTTTCCGGCAGATACCCCTTCCACAGGCTGTGCATGGAGTTATCCGGATCGCACACCGACATCGCCCCGAAGGTATCCCCGTGATAGCCGTTGCGGAAGGTGAGGAAACGTTGGCGCACTTCGCCCTTCGCGTGCCAGTACTGCAGCGCCATTTTCATCGCCACTTCCACCGCCACGGAGCCGGAATCGGCCAGGAAGACGCACTCCAGCGAGTCAGGCGTCATCGCCACCAGACGGCGGCATAAATCCACCGCGGGCTGATGGGTGATCCCGCCAAACATCACGTGCGACATCTGGTCAATCTGCGTCTTCATCGCCGCGTTCAGGCGCGGGTGGTTGTACCCGTGAATGGCCGCCCACCAGGAGGACATCCCGTCAACCAGCCGCTCGCCGCTGGCGAGGTGCAGCTCGCAGCCGTGGGCGGAGGCCACCGGATAGACGGGAAGGGGGCGGGTGGTGGAGGTGTAAGGGTGCCAGATATGCTGCTTGTCGAAGGCGAGATCGTCCTGGGTCATAATCGACTTGTAAACCATTTTGAAAAGTTTTAGGTTTACGAGTATAAACCGAACCGAAAATTAACAAAACCCTTTGGAGAAGCCCGATGGCTCACCACGCACGCTGGACGATGTCGCAAGTTACTGAATTATTCAACAAACCTTTCCTTGAGCTGATGTTCGAAGCCCAACAGGTGCATCGCCAGCACTTCGATCCCCGCCATGTTCAGGTCAGCACGCTGCTGTCGATCAAGACCGGCGCCTGCCCCGAAGACTGCAAATACTGCCCGCAGAGCGCGCGCTACAAAACCGGCCTGGAGTCAGAGCGCCTGATGGAGGTCGAGCAGGTCCTCGACTCCGCGCGCAAGGCGAAAAACGCCGGTTCAACCCGCTTCTGCATGGGCGCGGCGTGGAAGAACCCGCACGATCGCGACATGCCGTATCTGGAGCAGATGGTGAAGGGCGTGAAGGAGATGGGCCTCGAAGCCTGCATGACCCTCGGCACGCTCAACGAGGAGCAGGCGCAGCGCCTCTCGGCCGCGGGGCTGGATTACTACAACCACAACCTCGATACCTCGCCGGAATTTTACGGCAATATCATCACCACCCGTACCTACCAGGAGCGTCTGGATACGCTGGATAAAGTGCGTGACGCGGGGATCAAGGTCTGCTCCGGCGGCATCGTGGGCTTAGGCGAGACGGTGAAAGACCGCGCGGGCCTGCTGCTGCAGCTGGCGAACCTGCCGACCCCGCCGGAAAGCGTGCCGATCAACATGCTGGTGAAGGTCAAGGGCACGCCGCTGGCGGATAACGAGGACGTGGATGCGTTTGATTTTATCCGCACCATCGCGGTGGCGCGCATCATGATGCCAACGTCTTACGTTCGCCTCTCTGCGGGCCGCGAGCAGATGAACGAGCAGACTCAGGCGATGTGCTTTATGGCCGGGGCCAACTCCATCTTCTACGGCTGCAAGCTGCTGACCACGCCGAACCCGGAAGAGGACAAAGACGTTCAGCTGTTCCGCAAGCTGGGGCTGAACCCGCACCAGACCGAGGTGCTGACGGGCGATAACGAGCAACAGCAGCAGCTGGAGCAGCAGATTTTTAACGCCGACACCGACCAGTTCTACAACGCGGCAGCCGTATGACCTGGCAGGCACGTATCAACTCTGCGCTCGACGACCGTCGGGCGGCAGAGGCATTTCGCGTTCGCAGGGTGGTGGAAAACGGCGCGGGCCGTTTTCTTACCGGTGAAGGCCAGCAGTTCTGCAATTTCTCCAGCAACGACTATCTCGGGCTGAGCCAGCATCCGGCCATTATCCGCGCCTGGCAGCAGGGCGCGGAGCGGTTTGGCGTGGGCAGCGGCGGATCGGGACACGTCAGCGGATACACCACGGCGCATCAGGCGCTGGAAGAGGCGCTTGCCGACTGGCTGGGCTACCCGCGCGCGCTGCTGTTTATCTCCGGCTTTGCCGCCAACCAGGCGGTCATCACGGCCCTGATGGGCAAGGACGATCGCATTGTCGCCGATCGCTTAAGCCACGCCTCCCTGCTGGAGGCGGCAAATTTAAGCCCGGCGCAGCTGCGGCGTTTTGCCCATAACGATGCGGGGCAGCTTGCTGCGCTGCTGGATAAACCCTGCGACGGACAACAGCTGGCGGTCACGGAAGGGGTGTTCAGCATGGACGGCGACAGCGCGCCGCTTGCCGCGCTGCACGAGGCCGCAAAGCGGCAGAACGCCTGGCTGCTGGTGGACGATGCCCACGGCACTGGCGTGATGGGCGACGAAGGGCGCGGGAGCGCATACCAGCAAAACGTGAAGCCGGAGCTGTTGATTGTCACCTTCGGCAAAGGCTTTGGCGTCAGCGGCGCCGCCGTGCTGTGCAGCGAATCCGTCGCCGACTATCTGCTGCAGTTTGCCCGACACCTGATTTACAGCACCAGCATGCCCCCGGCGCAGGCCGTAGCGCTGTCGGCGTCGCTGGCGGTGATACGCAGCGCAGAAGGGGAGGAGCGTCGCCAGCGGCTGGCAGAGCATATTGCGCGCTTCCGTCAGGGACTCGCGGCGCTGCCTTTCCACAGTCCCGACTCGCAGAGCGCTATCCAGCCGGTGATTGTCGGTGAAAACGGCCGCGCGCTGGCACTGGCACAGGCGCTGCGCCAGCGGGGCATGTGGGTCACGGCCATCCGCCCGCCCACCGTCCCACCGGGCACGGCGCGGCTGCGCTTAACCCTGACGGCGGCGCATGAAGCACAGGATATTGAGACGTTGCTGGAGGCGCTCCATGATGCCGGTGAATAAGCAGGCCATCGCGGCCGCATTTGGCCGCGCCGCGCAGAGCTATTCGCAGCATGATGAGCTGCAGCGTTTGAGCGCGCAGGGGCTTCTGGCCGCCCTTGGCGAGAACGGTTTTCCACAGGTGCTGGACGCCGGCTGTGGTCCCGGCAGCAACAGCCGCTACTGGCGCGGGGCGGGAAGCCAGGTGACGGCTATCGATCTCTCAGCCCGGATGCTGGAAGAGGCACGCCAGCGGCAGGCGGCAGATCGTTATCTGCTGGCCGATATCGAGGCGATCCCGCTGGCGGACGCGCAGTTCGATCTGGTCTGGAGCCATCTGGCGGTTCAGTGGTGCAGCAGCCTGCCGCAGGCCCTGCGCGAGCTTTATCGCGTGGCGCGGCCGGGCGGGAAGGTGGCCTTTACCACCCTGCTGGAAAGTTCGCTGCTGGAGCTGAATCAGGCCTGGCGGGCAGTCGATGAACAGCCGCACGCTAACCGGTTTTTATCGCATGAGCAGGTGACGCAGGCGCTGGCAGGCTGGCGCTATCGCAGCACGGTGCAGACCATCACGCTCAATTTTAGCGATGCGTTCAGCGCCATGCGTTCGCTGAAGGGCATCGGCGCCACGCACCTGCATACCGGACGCGAGAAAAAACCGCTTACCCGGGGGCAGCTGCAGCGCCTTGAGCTGGCCTGGCCGCAGCAGCGGGGGCATTTCCCGCTCTCCTATCAACTTTTTCATGGGGTTATCGAACGTGACTGAACGTTATTTTGTCACCGGCACGGACACAGAAGTGGGCAAAACGGTTGCCAGCACGGCATTGCTGCAGGCGGCACGGCTGCTCGGGAAAAACACCGCCGGGTATAAGCCCGTGGCGTCCGGCAGCGAGATGACGGCGGAAGGGTTACGCAACACCGACGCGCTGGCGCTCCAGCGTAACAGCACGCGTGAACTCGCCTATTCTGCAGTGAATCCGTACACCTTTGCCGAACCGACCTCGCCGCACATTGTCAGCGCTGATGAAGGCCGTCCGATTGATTTCGCCGTGCTGTCTGCCGGACTGCGGACGCTGGAAAATCAGGCCGACTGGGTGCTGGTGGAAGGGGCCGGCGGCTGGTTTACGCCGCTTTCAGACACGCAGACGTTTGCTGACTGGGTGCAGGCCGAGCAGCTTCCGGTCATTCTTGTCGTCGGCGTCAAGCTGGGCTGCATCAATCACGCCATGTTGACCGCACAGGCCGTACAGCAGGCCGGGCTGCGTCTTGCGGGCTGGATAGCCAACGACGTGGTTGCGCCGGGTAAACGCCATCAGGCGTATCTGGCGACGCTCAGGCGCGTCCTTCCCGCGCCGTGCCTCGGGGAGATCCCCTGGCTGGCTGACGGCGCGGAAAATGCCGAAACCGGACGTTATCTCGATCTCAGCGTTTTGCTTCCCGCGACATCCAGTGAGCGATAAGCTCGTCATCCAGTTCGTTAACGTGGCCCTGCGCCACGTTACGCCCGCGATAGAGCAGACAGAAACGGTCCGCCACCCGGCGGATAAACGACAGCTGCTGCTCCGCTAACAGCACCGTCATCCCTAACTCCCGGTTTAAGCGCCCCAGCAGCTGCACCAGCTTCTGGGCAACGCTGTGCCCCGCGCCGTGCAGCGGTTCATCCAGGATCAGCAGGTGAGGGCGGTTCACCAGCGCATTAGCCAGCGCCAGCTGATACTGGTCGTCCGGAGAGAGCGTGTTGGCGCGGGTTCGTCGCAAGGCATAGAGCGCCGGGAACAGGTCGTAAACGTCATTTTTCGCCTCCGGGTTCGGTTTCCCCGTCGCCCGCATGGCGATATGCAGGTTCTCCTCAATCGTGAGCTGGGAGAAGATCCGCCTGTCCTGCGAGACATAGCCTATCCCCGGCCCGGAACGCTGTTCTGGCGGCGGGTTGAGCAAATCGCGCGGCGGCGCGCCCGCCTCATACCAGATGATGCTGCCGCTTTCGACGGGCACTTTCCCGGCGATGCAATTCATGAGGGTGGTTTTTCCCATCCCCGGCAGGCCAACGACGCCTGTACACATCCCTTGCGGAAAATCTAAATCCACATTCCATAGCGTATGTTGACTTCCGTAAAACTGATTCACTGCACGCAGGCTCAACATCTTTCTCTCCTTAAAAATGTGTGTAGGTGTGGCTCGTTGTTAAACTGCAAAACCCCTGCCATAAAGCGGAAAGTGATTAAAAAAGCGTCTTTTTTAGGAATAAGTCACAGAAGCGCGGGGGATAAAAAGGGGGATTGCACATCGACGGTGCCGACGGTGGTGAGTTGTGGTGCAGAGCCAGAAATGATGGAAATGTGAGCAAGATCTCGTCAGTTGGTTATGAATGACGCGACTGTTAATCAGCAAAAAAGAGCTATAAAAATTTTTTGCTGCCGCCTCGTGGGAAAATCCGGGAATTTGCAGAGCGCCAGTCTGTATGGGCTGGAAGCAGTTATCCACTATTCCTGTGGATAACCATGTGTATTAGAGTTAGAAAACACGCGATAAGCGAGAGAAGACGCGGCTTACGCCCAAATTGACGCGAAACGCGGCTTTAGAAAATATCGTTTATTTTTTAATTGGTTAGATAAAATCAATTCCCGTCATGAAAGTGTCACCCGTTGCCATAAAACTATCATTACCTGGCTTGACAAATGTTAAAAAAGAAAAAGTTCTGGGGATAACCTGACCTGACTGGTGTTTTATGTTGCCACTGTCCAAATTTTGGCCGCTATCGCGCTAATCATTCAGGCGCTATGCTAAATATCCTGACATGCTACTGGTTTTTCATCCAGTGTTTTTTACTGGCATTCCTGGCAACAAGGAGTAAAATTATTCACCTGCCGCTTATAACGTCATCAGGTTGTCGCCCATGAGTAAACCGTTCAAATTGAATTCTGCTTTCCGTCCGTCTGGCGATCAGCCTGAAGCGATCCGTCGTCTGGAAGAGGGGCTGGAGGATGGGCTGGCGCACCAGACGCTGCTCGGGGTTACCGGCTCGGGTAAAACCTTTACCATTGCCAACGTGATTGCGGATCTCCAGCGCCCTACGATGGTGCTGGCGCCCAACAAAACCCTGGCGGCGCAGCTTTACGGCGAGATGAAAGAGTTCTTCCCGGAAAACGCCGTTGAGTATTTCGTCTCCTACTACGATTACTACCAGCCTGAAGCCTATGTGCCGAGCTCTGATACCTTCATCGAGAAAGATGCGTCGGTGAACGAACACATTGAGCAGATGCGACTGTCGGCCACTAAGGCGCTGCTGGAGCGTCGCGATGTGGTTGTGGTGGCCTCTGTTTCGGCGATTTACGGCCTGGGCGATCCGGATCTCTATCTCAAGATGATGCTGCACCTGACGCAGGGGATGATCATCGACCAGCGCGCGATTTTGCGTCGTCTGGCGGAGCTGCAGTATACCCGCAACGACCAGGCCTTCCAGCGTGGTACGTTCCGCGTGCGCGGCGAAGTGATCGACATCTTCCCGGCGGAATCGGACGATATGGCGCTGCGCGTTGAGCTGTTTGACGAGGAGGTCGAACGCCTGTCGCTCTTCGACCCGCTGACAGGACACGTTGAGTCGGTGATCCAGCGCTTCACCATCTACCCGAAAACGCACTACGTGACGCCGCGCGAGCGTATCGTGCAGGCGATGGAAGAGATCAAAGTGGAGCTGGCCGAGCGCCGCAAAGTGCTGCTGGCGAACAATAAGCTGCTGGAAGAGCAGCGCCTCAGCCAGCGTACCCAGTTCGACCTGGAGATGATGAACGAGCTGGGCTACTGCTCCGGCATCGAAAACTACTCCCGCTTCCTCTCCGGGCGCGGGCCGGGCGAGCCGCCGCCGACGCTGTTTGATTACCTTCCGGCCGACGGTTTGCTGGTGATCGACGAATCCCACGTCACGATCCCGCAGATCGGCGGGATGTACCGCGGCGACCGAGCGCGTAAAGAGACGCTGGTGGAGTACGGATTCCGCCTGCCGTCAGCGCTGGATAACCGCCCGATGAAGTTCGAAGAGTTTGAGGCGCTGGCGCCGCAAACCATCTACGTCTCGGCCACGCCGGGCAACTACGAGCTGGAAAAATCGGGCGATGAGGTGGTTGACCAGGTAGTGCGTCCGACCGGGCTGCTGGACCCGATTATCGAGGTGCGTCCGGTGGCGACGCAGGTAGACGACCTGCTCTCTGAGATCCGCGCCCGTTCCGCCATTAACGAGCGCGTGCTGGTGACCACGCTCACCAAGCGTATGGCGGAAGACCTGACCGAGTATCTCGAAGAGCACGGCGAGAAGGTGCGTTATCTGCACTCGGATATCGATACCGTGGAGCGCATGGAGATTATCCGCGACCTGCGCCTGGGCGAGTTTGACGTGCTGGTGGGGATTAACCTGCTTCGGGAAGGTCTGGATATGCCGGAGGTTTCGCTGGTGGCGATTCTGGATGCGGATAAAGAGGGCTTCCTGCGTTCCGAGCGTTCGCTGATTCAGACCATCGGCCGCGCCGCGCGTAACGTCAACGGTAAAGCGATTCTGTACGGTGACAAAATTACCCCGTCGATGGCGAAAGCGATCGGTGAGACGGAGCGCCGCCGCGAGAAGCAGCAGCGCTACAACGAAGAGCACGGCATTACCCCGCAGGGGCTGAACAAGAAGGTGGTGGATATTCTGGCGCTGGGCCAGAACATTGCCAAAACCAAAGCGAAAGGCCGCGGCAAGGCGCGTTCAGTGGTGGAAGAAGATACCGTCGTGCTGACGCCGAAGGCGCTGCAGCAGAAGATCCACGAGCTGGAAGGGCAGATGATGCAGCACGCGCAGAACCTGGAGTTCGAAGAGGCGGCGCAGATCCGCGACCAGCTTCATCAGCTGCGGGATCTGTTTATCGCGGCATCGTGAGTTTTTTGCCCGGTGGCGCTGCGCTTACCGGGCCTACAGGTTTAGCGTCTTTTGTCGCCCCGGTAAGCGCAGCGCCACCGGGGTTTTTGTTAACCCAACGCCTGAATCGCTTTCTCCAGCGCCTCGCGCAGCAGGTGGCGGTCGTGACGATATTTAATATCGCTGGCTTCCAGCGGCTCCTGCACCACCACGCGATCGCCAATCCCTGTCACATCCACTTTTGGCCCAACCACGACACCGTCGATAATTTTCTTACCGACGTACTGCTCCATCAGGTCCAGCTTGTCCGCCAGCGACAGGCTCGCCGCTGCCGGGCTCAGCTCACGGCCCAGGTTACCGATATAGACCATCGGCGCCGGGGTGCGGCGCAGCGCCTGCGCCAGCTCTTTCACCAGCAGGATCGGCATCAGGCTGGTGTAAAAGCTGCCCGGGCCGATCAGAATTAAATCCGCATCGCCAATTGCTTCTACGGCTTCACGCGTCGCCGGCACGCTCGGGTAAGTCATCAGCTCTTTGGGCGGCAGCAGAAGCTGGTCAATGTTCACCTCGCCGTACACTTCATGCCCTTCGGCGTCGATGGCCATCAAATCGACCGGTTGTTCAGACATGGGGATCAGGAATGCGTCCACTTTGAGCAGGTTACGGATCAGATTGATGGCTTCGAGAGGCCTTACGCTCAGGTGATCCAGCGCCTTTAACATCAGATTTCCGAGGTTATGTCCGGAAAGTTCGCCATTGCCGCCAAAACGGTACTCAAACATCGCCGACGCGACGCTCGGCTCGGTAATTAACTGGTTTAGGCAGTTGCGCATATCGCCCCAGGCAATACCGCCTTCGGCACGTCTGATCCGCCCGGTTGAGCCGCCGTTATCGGTGGTGGTCACTATCCCTGTCAGCCTTGAGCCGAGTGACGACAAAGAGGACATAACGCGGCCCAGGCCGTGGCCTCCGCCAAGAGCGACCACTCGGTCAAGATCCGCAAAAGTGCGATTGCGCATACATATTCCTTATCACGTTCGATCGCGTAACAGTAACCTAACTACCCCTAAAAGACGATGCCTCACCCGAAGCAAAATGACGTATATCAATGTGAAAGTGCAGTTTTTAGGTATTCTGTAGCGAAAATGCAGGATTGATTCGCTATATACACAATTATATAGCGAAAAGCGATAATGGCGCTGTCAGACTTTCCGCGCTACTATCGCCTTAACCACGTTTTCAACACTGAAAACATACACTCTAGCCCTTGTGCCTGTGTCGGAAGATATGGCGCTCTGGCCGTGGCGAATTTGCCACCAGGGTACAGAAAGAAATGACTGTGCCTCCCGTATCTGGAAAGGTGTACATGGCTTCACAACTTACTGATGCTTTCGCGCGTAAGTTTTATTACTTACGTCTGTCGATTACCGATGTGTGTAACTTCCGTTGCACCTACTGCCTGCCCGACGGCTACAAACCGGGCAGCGTCACCAATAACGGCTTTCTCTCCGTGGATGAAGTGCGCCGCGTCACGCGCGCCTTCTCTGAGCTCGGCACCGAAAAAGTGCGTCTGACCGGCGGTGAACCCTCTCTGCGCCGTGATTTCCCGGACATCATTGCTGCCGTGCGTGAAAACGACCGCATTCGCCAGATTGCCGTGACCACCAACGGTTACCGCATGGCGCGCGACGTGGCCACCTGGCGCGATGCGGGCTTAACCGCCATTAACGTCAGCGTGGACAGTCTCGACGCCCGCCAGTTTCACGCCATTACCGGCCAGGATAAATTCCGCCAGGTGATGGACGGCATCGACGCGGCGTTCAGCGCCGGGTTCGAGAAGGTCAAAGTCAATACGGTGCTGATGCGCGACGTCAACCACCACCAGCTGGACACCTTCCTCGCCTGGATCAAATCCCGCCCCATTCAGCTGCGCTTTATTGAGCTGATGGAAACCGGCGAGGGCAGCGAGCTGTTCCGCCGTCATCACATCTCCGGCATGGTGCTGCGCGACGCGCTGCTGAAACGCGGCTGGATCCACCAGATCCGCCAGCGCAGCGACGGCCCGGCGCAGGTCTTCTGCCATCCTGATTACGAAGGCGAAATTGGGCTTATCATGCCTTACGAGAAAGACTTCTGCGCCAGCTGCAACCGCCTGCGCGTCTCTTCCGTCGGCAAGCTGCACCTGTGCCTGTTCGGGGACGGCGGCGTAGACCTGCGCGATCTGCTGGCAGACGATGCCCAGCAGGAGGCGCTTGAAGCGCGCATTTCTGAAGCGCTGACGCATAAAAAACAGACCCACTTCCTGCATCAGGGCAATACCGGCATTACTCAGAACCTGTCTTACATCGGCGGGTAATCAGGCTTAAGAAGGAATCAGAAGATGAGTCAGGTAAGCGCAGAATTTATCCCGACACGCATTGCTATCCTTACCGTTTCCGACCGCCGTGGCGAAGAGGATGATACCTCCGGCCACTGGCTGCGCGAGGCGGCCCATGACGCGGGGCATCACATCGTCGATAAAGCGATCGTGAAGGAGAACCGCTACGCCATTCGCGCGCAGGTCTCTCAGTGGATCGCCAGCGATGAGGTGCAGGTGGTGCTGATCACCGGCGGCACCGGCTTTACCGCAGGCGATCAGGCGCCTGAAGCGCTGATCCCGCTGTTCGACCGCGAGGTGGAAGGCTTCGGCGAGGTGTTCCGCATGCTCTCCTTTGAAGAGATTGGCACCTCCACGCTGCAGTCGCGCGCCGTTGCCGGGGTGGCGAACAACACCCTGATTTTCGCCATGCCGGGCTCGACCAAAGCCTGCCGTACCGCGTGGGAAAACATCATCGCCCCGCAGCTGGATGCCCGTACCCGTCCGTGTAATTTCCATCCCCATTTAAAGAAATAAGCTATGTCACAACTGACCCACATTAACGCCGCTGGCGAAGCGCATATGGTGGACGTCTCCGCCAAAGCGGAAACGGTGCGCGAAGCGCGCGCCGAAGCGTACGTCACCATGCTGCCGGAAACGCTGGCGATGATCATCGACGGCAGCCACCATAAGGGAGACGTCTTTGCCACCGCGCGCATCGCCGGTATTCAGGCCGCCAAGCGCACCTGGGACTTAATTCCGCTGTGCCATCCGCTGATGCTGAGCAAGGTGGAGGTAAACCTGCAGGCGCAGCCGGAGCACAATCGCGTGCGCATTGAATCGCTGTGCCGCTTAACCGGCAAAACCGGCGTGGAGATGGAGGCGCTGACGGCAGCGTCCGTGGCCGCGCTGACCATCTACGACATGTGCAAGGCGGTGCAGAAAGACATGGTGATTGGCCCGGTTCGCCTGCTGGCAAAAAGCGGCGGCAAATCCGGAGATTTTAAGGTGGACAGCCATGATTAAGGTGCTCTTTTTTGCGCAGGTGCGCGAGCTGGTGAATACCGACAGCCTGACGCTGGATGCGTCTTTTGAAAACGTTGCGGCTCTGCGTGCGCATCTGGCGGCACAGAGCGAGCGCTGGGCGCTGGCGCTCGACGAAAGCAAGCTGCTGGCCGCCGTTAACCAGACGCTGGTGGAGCTTACCCATCCGCTGAAGGCCGGGGATGAAGTGGCCTTCTTCCCGCCGGTCACAGGAGGCTAATATGAGTGAAACCCGCATTCTGGTTGGCCCTGAGCGCTTTAACGTAGGGACAGAATACAGCTGGCTGGCGGAACGCGACGAAGACGGTGCGGTCGTGACCTTTACCGGCAAAGTGCGCAATCACAACCTCGGTGACAGCGTGAAGGCGCTGACGCTGGAGCACTATCCCGGCATGACGGAGAAATCGCTGGCGGAGATAGTGGACGAGGCGCGAGGCCGCTGGCCGCTCGGACGCGTCACGGTGATTCACCGCATCGGCGAGATGTGGCCCGGCGAGGAGATTGTCTTTGTCGGGGTGACCAGCGCGCACCGCGGCAGCGCGTTTGCGGCAGGGGAGTTCATTATGGATTACCTCAAAACCAAAGCGCCTTTCTGGAAGCGCGAAGCCACGCCGGAAGGCGATCGCTGGGTAGAATCTCGCGACAGCGATAAACAGGCCGCCAGCCGTTGGTAGTCGGTTTACGTGGATGTGTTACTCTTAACGAGTGTGTCTACTTAATCTTAATCAGGAGTGAATCATGGACCGATTTCCGCGTTCCGATTCAATAGTGCAGCAGACCCGTAGCGGCCTGCAGACGTATATGGCTCAGGTGTACGGCTGGATGACGGTTGGCCTGCTGCTTACCGCGTTTATCGCGTGGTATGCGGCGAATACGCCGGAGCTGATGATGTTTATCTTCTCCAGCAAGATCACCTTCTTTGGGCTGATTATCGCGCAGCTGGCGCTGGTGTTTGTGCTTTCGGGTCTGGTGCACAAGCTGAGTGCCGGCATGGCAACGACCCTGTTTATGCTCTATTCGGCGCTAACGGGGCTGACGCTTTCCAGCATCTTTATCGTTTACACCTACTCATCCATCGCCAGCACCTTCGTGGTCACCGGCGGGATGTTTGGTGCGATGAGCCTGTACGGCTACACCACGAAGCGCGATCTGAGCGGTTTCGGCAGCATGCTGTTTATGGGGCTGATCGGGATTGTGCTGGCGTCACTGGTGAATCTGTGGCTGAAGAGCGACGCGCTGATGTGGGCCGTGACCTATATCGGGGTGGTGCTCTTCGTCGGGTTGACGGCCTATGACACCCAGAAGCTGAAAAATATCGGCGAGCAGATTGACGTGCGCGACGGTTCAAACCTGCGCAAATACGCGATCCTGGGCGCGCTGACGCTCTATCTGGACTTTATCAACCTGTTCCTGATGCTGCTGCGGATTTTAGGCAACCGTCGCTAAGGTTGCTTTGCCGGGTGGCGGCTTCGCCTTACCCGTCCTGCGAATCGCGAACCGTAGGTCGGGTAAGGCGAAGCCGCCACCCGACTTATTCACTTCGCTAGCATCCTCTCATTCTTCGCCCGCAGCTTCTTCGCCCGGCTCTCCAGCACCAGATAACAGACCGTCGCCAGCGCCAGCGGCAGGAAGTAATACAGCATCCTGTACGCCAGCAGGGCGGCGATAATCGTTCCCTGAGAGACATGCTCCCCCGCAAGCAACGCAATAAAGACCGCCTCGAGCACGCCGATCCCCGCCGGAATGTGCACAATCACCCCGGCAATGCTGCTCACCAGCAGCACGCCCAGCACGAAGAAGTAATTGACGTCCTCGCCAATCAGCAGCCAGATGATGGCCCCCATGGCCATCCAGTTGGCGCTGGAGACCGCCATCTGCAGCACCGCAAACTTCCACGAGGGCAGGACCAGCTTTTGCCCTTTGATGGTCATATGGCGGCGCTTTGCAAACGCGCAGGCCCAGAGATAAACGGCGATAATCAGCAGCAGCACGATGCCCAGAATGCGCAGCGTGGCCTCGTCGATATACCAGTGCGCGGGCAGCTGCACCACGCCGATGGTGAAGATCACCCCGCCGAGCAGAATATAGCCCAGCCAGTTGGTGGTAATGCTCAGGGAAAAAATGCGCGTGATGGTCCCGCCCGGCAGGCCGAGCCGCGAGTAGAGGCGATAGCGCATGCCAATGCCCCCGACCCAGGTGCTCAGCGTCAGGTTAAAGGCGTAGCAGATAAACGACACCAGCATCACCTGACGTTTGGCCAGCTTGTGGCCGCAGTAGGCCCGACCCAGAAGGTCATAGCAGCCGTACATCAGGTAGCTCACGATAACCAGCCCCGTCGCGCCCAGCAGCACCATCCGGTTATAGTTGCGGATGACCTTCCACACCTCTTCCCAGTCCACTTTCTGCGCGTAGACCACCAGCAGCACCGCGACGGCAATAAAAAACACCCAGGTGAGGATCTTTTTTGCCAGTCGCCAGCGTGGATGCGATTTTGACATCAGGGTTTGCCTCCGTCTTCCGCTTCAATGCGGTCCTGGGTTTCCATTTCGGGTTGTACCGGCGGGTCCACCTGCGCCAGCTTCGGCGTATGCGCCGGCAGCCAGCCGACCATCGCCGGGAAATGCCGCAGGAAGTGGAACACCACCACGCTGATGCCCAGGTTCCACCAGGTGCGTTTGGGAACCATAGACTCATCCACGCGCACGCAGTCGTTAACGATCAACGCCTGCAGGTTATCCCGCAGGGTCTGGTTAAACTGGCGGTCGTGTATGATCAGGTTGGCTTCAAGATTCAGCGACAGGCTCAGCGGATCGAGGTTACTGGAGCCCACGGTGGCCCAGTGATCGTCCATCAGCGCGACTTTGCCGTGCAGCGGTCGGCGGCGGTATTCGTAGATCTGTACGCCGCCCTTCACCAGATAGTTATACAGCAGCCGCGCCCCGACTTTGACGATCGGCATATCCGGCTCGCCCTGGACAATCAGCTTCACGCGCACGCCGCGTCTTGCAGCATTTCGCATGGCATGCAGCAGGCGATAGCCCGGGAAAAAGTAGGCGTTGGCGATGATCACTTCGCGCTTGGCGTTGGCCAGCATTTTAAGATAGTGGCGTTCAATGTCGTCCCGGTGCTCGCCGTTGTCGCGCCAGACGAAAAGCGCCTGCGCTTCGCCGGGCTTCCGGTTCTCTTCCGGGCGATGGCGGCGTCGCCACCAGCGGCGTACGGCCTCTTTCCCCGGCAGGTTCTCCAGCTCAAACAGCAAGATATCCTGCACCACCGGGCCTTCAATGCGAATGGCGTAATCCTGCTTCGCTTCCGGGCCGTAGTCGGACATATGTTCCGCCGAGTAGTTAATGCCGCCGACAAACGCTACCGTCTCATCCACCACCACAATTTTGCGGTGCATTCGGCGGAAAAGGTTGGTCCGCATGCCGAACAGGCGAGGGCCGGGATCGTAGTAGCGGAATACCACGCCTGCGGCGGTCAGTTCATTGACGAACGCATCGCTGAGGTCCGGCGAGCCGTAGCCATCCAGCAGTACTTCAATTTTGACGCCGCGCTGTGCGGCGCGCAGGAGCACGCTGTGCAGCTGCTTGCCGACGTTGTCTTCGAACCAGATAAAGGTTTCGAGGATCACTTTCTGCTGGGCGTTATCAATTGCCTTAAACACGGCCGGGTAATACTCGTCCCCGTTGACCAGCAGCGTGATCCGGTTGCCTTCCTGCCAGGAACATTTCATAAGTGGATCTCCGCGCTGAGCGGGGCATGGTCGGAAAGATGCCGCCAGTTGAGAAGCGCCAGGGCGGTCGGGCTGCTGGCGTGGGCATTTTTAACGTAGATGCGGTCAAGCCGCAGCAGCGGGAAACGGACCGGGAACGTGCGCGCAGGCCTGCCGTTCGCCCGGGTGAAGATCTCCTCCAGCCCGGCATCCACCTTCAACGGATGGTTTGCCCGCTGGCGCCAGTCGTTGAAATCGCCTGCCACGACAACAGGTTCACCGTCAGGCAGCGCGTTGGCCCATTCGGCCAGCATTTTCAGCTGCGCCTGACGATGGGCTTCGCGCAGGCCCAGATGAACGCAGCCGACGTGGATGGGCAGCTCAAGGTCGGGCGGGGTAATGCGGCAGTAGAGCAGGCCGCGTTTTTCGCTCTCCCCGACGGAAACGTCGCGGTTTTCATAATGTTCAATGGGATAACGCGACAGCACCGCGTTGCCGTGATGACCTTCAGGATAGACCGCGTTGCGGCCGTAGGCGTAATCGCTCCACATGGTATCGGCCAGAAATTCATAGTGCGGCGTGTCGGGCCAGTTCTCAAAGTGAAGCGGATGTACTTCGTGCGCACCCATCACCTCCTGCAGGCAGACAATATCCGCGCTGACGGTGCGCACCGCGTCGCGCAGCTCCGGTAAAATGAAGCGGCGGTTAAATGCTGTGAAGCCCTTATGAATGTTTATCGTCAGCACTTTAAGCGAGAAATGCTGCATTTTTTTCGTCATAAGCTCCTTCCTGAGTGACTATCCCGATGAAAATAAAGTGTAGTCGTCGTCACAAAAAGATGCGGCGTTACGGAATTTTCCGTAAAGTGCGGTAGTCTGATTAAGCAGAGAAAAATCCTTCAGGAGAGAAGCCATGAAGTGGCAACAACGTGTTCGTGTCGCAACTGGCCTGAGTTGCTGGCAGATAATGTTGCATTTACTGGTCGTGGCCGTACTGGTGATGGGCTGGATGAGCGGCACGCTGGTACGTGTTGGCCTGGGGCTATGCGTCCTTTACGGCGTCACCGTGCTGTCGATGTTGTTTTTACAGCGCCACCATGACGCGCGCTGGCGCGAGGTGGGTGACGTGCTCGAAGAGCTCACCACCACCTGGTACTTTGGTGCGGCGATGATTGTTCTGTGGCTGCTGTCACGCGTGCTGCAAAACAACCTGCTGCTGGCCCTGGCGGGTCTGGCCATCCTCGCAGGGCCTGCGGTGGTCTCGTTGCTGACCAAAGAGAAAAAGCTACGCGATGTTGCGTCTAAACATCGCATAGGCCACTGAGCCTGTCGTGGCCGCGATGACCAGTAGCGGCCACAAACTTCCCCAGACAATATCCAGACTCGCATCCTTCAGATAGATCTGCTTGGTGATATCCGTAAAGTGGCGTATCGGGTTTATCCACGTCAGATCCTGGAGCCACACCGGCATATTCTCAACCGGCGAGACGTACCCGGAGAGCAGGATCGCGGGCATCATAAAGACGAATACCCCGATAAACGCCTGCTGCTGCGTCGAGCAGAGTGCGGAAATCAGCAGCCCAAACCCCACCAGCGACAGCCCGTAAATCACCATCGTGAAGTAAAACAGCGCCAGCGATCCGGCGAACGGGATCTGGTAGGCCCATATTCCCACGCCCAGCACGATGGTGGCCTGGAAGGTCGCGACAATCAGCGCCGGCACCGCTTTGCCGACGAAAATTTGCCAGGTGGCGAGCGGGGAGACCAGCAGCTGATCCAGCGTGCCCTGTTCGCGCTCGCGGGCGACGGAGAGAGAGGTCACAATCATCACCCCGATGGTGGTGATCATGGCGATCAGCGACGGCACCACAAACCACTTGTAGTCCAGATTTGGGTTATACCAGTTGCGCACCACCAGTTCGCTGTTGTTGGGCTTCGGTTTGCCGTCCATCAGCTCCTGCTGGTAATCCTTCACCACCTGCTGGAGGTAGTTGGCCGCAATCTGGGCGCTGTTGGAGTTGCGCCCGTCGAGGATCAGCTGCATCGGCGCGGTCTGGAAGGTATCCAGATTGCGGGAGAAATCCGCCGGGAACCGCACCAGCAGCAGCGCTTTTTGCGTGTCGATGGTGGGCTGAATGTCCTGCGGGCTTTTCAGCAGCAGGATGTGGGTAAAGGCCTTCGCACGCGCAAAGCGCTGCGTTAGCTCCACGGAATGTTTGCCGTTGTCTTCGTTGTAAATGGCAATGGTGGCGTTGGTCACCTCAAGGGTGGCGGCAAACGGGAACAGTAAAACCTGGATCAGCACCGGCAACACCAGAATGGCGCGGGTTTGCGGCTCGCGCAGCAGGGATTGCAGCTCTTTGCGTATTAACGTCCATAAACGGTGAAACATGCGCGCTCCTTAATCTAACCGCCGTTTGGTTTTCATCCACGTCAACCCGATAAACATCACCGCCGACGCCATTAAAAACAGCGTGTTGATAATCAGCACTACCGGAATATTCCCCGCCAGGAACAGGCTTTGCAGCGTGCTCACGAAGTAGCGCGCCGGGATAATGTAGGTCACGGCGCGGATGACGGCAGGCATGCTGTCTATCTGGAAGATAAACCCTGAGAGCATTATTGACGGCAGGAAAGCGGCGTTCAGCGCCACCTGCGCGGCGTTAAACTGGTTGCGGGTGATGGTGGAGATGAGCAGCCCCATCCCCAGCGTGCTGAGTAAAAACAGGCTGGTGATAAAGAACAGCACCACCAGCGAGCCGCGATACGGCACGCCGAGGATAAAGACGGACACCAGCATGCAGAGCAGCATCGCCAGCATGCCGAGGAAGTAGTAGGGAATAAGCTTGCACAGCAGCAGCTCGACGCGCGTCACCTCGGTGGAAAGCAGCGCCTCCATGGTGCCGCGCTCCCACTCGCGGGCGATGACCAGCGAGGTCAGAATCGCGCCAATGACCGTCATAATAATCGTCACCGCGCCCGGAATAATAAAGTGCTGGCTGATGGCGGCGGGGTTAAACCAGTAGCGCGTCTGCACGTCGATAAGCGGCTTAAATTCTTCACCCCGGTCTTCGGCGCGCTGCATCTGCCAGAGCTGCCAGATCCCCTCCGCGTAGCCCTGCACGAAGTTCGCGGTGTTTGGCTCGCTGCCGTCGGTGATGACCTGGATCGGCGCATCGGTATTTGCCCGCGCCATATTGGCGGCAAAATCCACCGGAATGACGATAAGACCGCGAATCTTCCCGGCCTGCATCTTCTGGATCAGCTCCTGGCGGTTGTCGCTGATGGTGGCATCAATGTAGGGCGAACCGGTCATGGCGTGGGTAAAGTCCAGCGCCTCTTCGCTCTGCTGTTCGAGTAAAATCCCGACCCGCAGCTTGCTGGAGTCCAGGTTAATGCCGTAGCCAAAGATAAACAGCAGCAGCAGGGGGATCACCACCGCAATCAGCCAGCTGCTGGGATCGCGCACGATCTGCCGCGTCTCTTTAATGCACAGGGCGCGCACCCGGCGCCAGGAAAGGGCGTTACTGCGCATGGGCATTCTCCTTATCCCAGTCGTGGATGAGGGTGATAAACGCCTGCTCCATGGTCGGGTCCGGGACCTCATCGTCGGCGGCCTGGTTTTTCAGGTCGTCCGGCGTGCCGTGGGCAATCAGCTTGCCGCGATACACCAGCCCGATGCGGTCGCAGTACTCCGCCTCGTCCATGAAGTGGGTGGTCACCATCACGGTCACCCCTTTTTCCACCATGCTGTTGATATGCAGCCAGAACTCGCGGCGGGTGAGGGGGTCAACGCCGGAGGTCGGCTCATCCAGGAAAAGAATATCGGGTTCGTGCATCAGCGAGCAGGCCAGCGCCAGCCGCTGCTTAAAGCCGAGCGGCAGTTCGTCGGTGGCGTGGGAAGCAATCGTCGTTAACCCGAAGGCGTCGCTCATGCGGCGGATTTTCTCGTTCTGCGCCCGTCCGCGCAGGCCGTACACGCCGGAGAAAAAGCGCAGATTCTGCTCGACCGTCAGGTTGCCATACAGGGAGAATTTCTGCGCCATATAGCCCAGGTGCTGGCGCGCCTTGCCGGAGCTGACTTTGAGATCCATATCCAGCACCAGCGCTTTGCCGGACGTCGGCACCAGCAGGCCGCACATCATCTTAAAGGTGGTCGATTTTCCCGCGCCGTTCGGTCCGAGCAGGCCAAAAATCTCGCCGCGCTTCACCGCAAAATTGACGTTGTCGGTGGCGGCGAAATCCCCGAATTTTTTGGTGAGAGATTTGGCTTCGATCACCGTTTCGCCCGGCGTACCTTCCACCGTGTGCAGGATCGCCCCAAGCGGCGACTCGGAGGTCCCCGCGCCGCCCAGCAGGTCGATGAACGCATCTTCAAAACGCGGCGCCGTCTCTTCTATCTCAATCGTCGGCATCCCAGGCGCCCGGCGAATATCGTCGACGGTGGCCTCTTTTTTGAGGATGACCCGCACCGAGCGGCCCTGAATCATCCCGTCGCTGACCTGCGGCAGCCTGAGCACCCGCTGCAGCAGCGAGCGGTTGGACGCCTGCGGGCTGTGCAGCAGGAAGCTGCGCCCGGCCATGCTCTGCGTCAGCGTCGTCGGCTCGCCCTGATAGAGCAGTTCGCCTTCGTTCATCAGCAGCACGTCCCGGCACTGCTCCGCTTCGTCGAGGTAGGAGGTGCTCCAGAGGATTAGCATCCCGTCGCCCGCCAGCTCGTGCACCATCTGCCACAGCTCGCGGCGGGAAATCGGGTCTACGCCGACGCCGGGCTCGTCCAGCAGCAGCACCTTCGGCTCGCCCACCAGCGTGCAGGCCAGCCCCAGCTTCTGCTTCATCCCGCCGGAGAGCTTGCCCGCCAGCCGGTCGGTGAACGGGCCGAGCGAGGTAAATTCCAGCAGGCGGGCGAAGGTTTTCTCCCGGGTTTCGCCGGTGACGCTGCGCAGGTCGGCGTACAGGTTCAGGTTTTCCATCACCGTCAGGTCTTCATACAGGCCAAACTTCTGCGGCATATAGCCGAGCATGGCGTGGAGCGGGCCGTCGTCTTTTATCGGATCCAGGCCCAGCACGCGGGCCGAGCCTTCATCCGGCTTCAGCAACCCCGCCAGCATCCGCATCAGCGTGGTCTTTCCCGCGCCGTCCGGGCCGACCAGGCCGGTCACATAGCCTTTCCGGATGGTGCAGTTCAGCGGCGCGACCGCAGGCTTATCCATCCCCTTAAAGCGTTTAACCAGACTGTTGAGCTGAATAACCGCGTCATTCATGTCGTTCCCCGCTGTTCACTTTTACGGTGACGGGCATGCCCTGGCGCAGGGCGTCGTCCGCATCGGTCACGATGATGCGCAGGCGATACACCAGGTCGGTACGCAGGTCCGGCGTTTCTACCGTTTTCGGCGTGAATTCGGCGGTAGGGGAGACAAAGCCCACCTTGCCGTGATACGGCTTGTCCGGGCGACCGTCGGTATAAAGCAGCAGCTCGCGGCCCGGCTGCATCTGGCCGAGATTGGGCTCATCAATGTAGGCACGTACCCAGACCGGGCGGGTCAGGGAGAGGGTTAACACGGTGCTGCCCGCGCTGAGCATGCTGCCCGGCTCGACGGCGCGGGTCATCAGCGTGCCGTCTGACGGTGCCACCAGCGTGGTGTCGTGCAGATCCAGCTCTGCCTGCGACAGCTGGGCCTGCGCCTGTTCAAGGCTGGCTTTCGCCTGGGCGATATCCTGCGGGCGGTTACCGGTGTGGTACTGGCTTAATTTATCCTGCGCGGACTTCAGGGTTGCCTGCGCCTGGTCGCGGGAGGAGCGCGCATTTTCCAGGTCATTCGCGGAAATGGTGCGGCTTTTCCAAAGCCCCTGCTGGCGGGCATAGAAGTTCTGCGCGTAGTCATAGGCCGCCTGTGCCTGTTTGACGGCGGCAGCGGCCTGGGCGATCTCTTCGTCGCGATAGCCGGCCAGCATCAGGTCATACTGCGCCTGCGCAACGGAGACGCCCGCTTTGGCCTGCAGCAGCGCGTTTTCATAGGGCGCTTTGTCCAGCATCCCCAGCGTCTGCCCGCTTTTAATGGCATCGCCTTCGTCAACGCTCAGTGAGGCGAGACGTCCGCCGACGCGGAAGCTCATGTTCACCGTGCGAATATCCACGTTACCGTACAGCGTCAGGCCTTTATCCTGATGGCTCTGGTACCACAGCCATCCACCGACGCCCGCGGCAAGCAAAACAACAACCACCAGAATGATGGCGACAGGTTTTTTCATGACTTCAGGCTCCTTTGCGTTAAGCCTTGCAGGATCAGATCGAGATGACAGGCGATCACCTCACCGATCTGCGCGGCTTTATCCTCATCAAATTGTGTCCAGCCGGTGCGTAACAGGATGGTTTCCCGGCCCAGACGGAAGGCAAGGATTTCACCCAGCAGGGCGTGGGTATGCAAAATTGTCGCGGTATCGCCGGCATCCCGCCCGGTATAGGCGGCGATCAGCCGGGTCAGGTGGGTATGCATCGGGGCAATGACCCGATCGTGTACCCGCTGGTAGGCGGCAGTGGGGGAGAGCTGCTCGCGGGAGATAAACTTGCTCAGGTTGAGCGTATCGTCGTGCGTCAGCACGCGGATCATGTTGTGGCAGGCATTGAGGATCAGCTGGCGGATGGCCTCGCGATCGGGCGACGGCTGGCCGAGCAGCGCGGTGGCCTCCTCAACGTGCGGGTGAAACTGCGTGCCGATAAAATCGGCGATCCACTCGGCGCAGGCGAGATATAAATCCTCTTTTGAGCCAAAATAGTAGGTAATCGCCGCAATGTTTTGCCCGGCCAGCGCGGCGATATCGCGCGTGGTCGCGTGCAGCCCGTACTCACCAAACTGCGCCAGCGCGGCGGCAATAAGCTGGTTTTTGGCCTGTTCACCTTTGGTTGTTGTGGGTGTTGTATTCATGGCGGCATTAAAAATTAATCAATCGATTGATTAAGATTATGCCTGATTCGCATCCCCGTCGAGGGAACGCGGAGGGATATTTTATGCGCCACGTCACAAAAGCTGCTACACTCCGCCCCTTCGCGACATTGTGGTTTTTGTCCTCTCAATTGTTATATCTCCCTGAAAACTACACCTGTGATGGTCGGGGCGGTTCGGAGTTTTTATGTCTTTTGATTCCCTTGGCCTGAACCCGGAAATTCTGCGCGCGATCGCAGAGCAGGGCTACGTTGAGCCAACCCCAATCCAGCAGCAGGCTATTCCTGCCGTTCTTCAGGGCCGTGACCTGATGGCCAGCGCCCAGACCGGCACCGGTAAAACCGCAGGCTTTACGCTGCCGCTGTTAGAGCTGCTGGTAAAAAACCAGCCGCACGCCAAAGGCCGTCGTCCGGTTCGTGCCCTGATCCTCACCCCAACCCGCGAGCTGGCCGCGCAGATTGGCGAGAACGTGCGTGACTACAGCCGCTATCTCAACATTCGCTCGCTGGTGGTGTTCGGCGGGGTCAGCATCAACCCGCAGATGATGAAGCTGCGCGGCGGCGTGGACGTGCTGGTGGCAACGCCGGGCCGTCTGCTGGATCTGGAACACCAGAACGCGGTGAAGCTGGATAACATCGAAATTCTGGTGCTGGACGAAGCCGACCGCATGCTCGATATGGGCTTTATTCACGATATTCGCCGCGTGCTGGCCAAGCTGCCGCCGCGTCGTCAGAACCTGCTCTTCTCCGCGACCTTCTCCGACGAGATCAAGGCGCTGGCGGAAAAGCTGCTGCATAACCCGCTGGAAGTGGAAGTGGCGCGCCGCAACACCGCCTCTGAGCAGGTGACGCAGCACGTTCACTTTGTGGATAAAAAGCGCAAGCGGGAACTGCTCTCCCAGATGATCGGTCAGGGTAACTGGCAGCAGGTGCTGGTCTTTACCCGCACCAAGCACGGCGCGAACCACCTGGCGGAACAGCTGAACAAAGACGGCATCCGCAGTGCGGCGATCCACGGCAACAAGAGCCAGGGGGCGCGTACCCGTGCGCTGGCGGACTTCAAGTCTGGCGACATCCGCGTGCTGGTGGCGACCGACATCGCCGCCCGTGGCCTCGACATTGAAGAGCTGCCGCACGTGGTGAACTACGAGCTGCCAAACGTGCCGGAAGACTACGTGCACCGTATCGGCCGTACCGGTCGTGCGGCGGCCACCGGTGAAGCGCTCTCTCTGGTGTGCGTGGACGAGCACAAGCTGCTGCGCGACATCGAACGCCTGCTGAAGAAAGAGATCCCGCGCATCGAAACCCCGGGCTATGAAGTGGATCCGTCGATCAAAGCCGAGCCGATTCAGAACGGTCGTCAGGGCGGTCGCGGTCAGGGCGGCGGTGGTCGCGGCCAGCAGCCGCGCCGTGCTGAAGGTGGCGCGCCGAAGACAGCGGGCAAACCGCCGCGTCGTAGCAACGACAGCAAACCGGCCGGTGACAATCCGTGGCGCAGCGGCGAAGGCAAGCCGGCAGGGGAAGGGCAGCGCCGACGCCGCCCGCGCAAGCCTGCTAACCCGCAGTAATCTGGAAGCCCGGTCGTAAAGCCGGGCTTTTCTTTTTGCGGCAGCGAAGAGAAAGTGCCACAATAGTGGCTGTTTATACAGTGTTTCAGGTTTTCCAATGGCTTTAACCGCGGCGCTGAAAGCGCAAATAGGCGCCTGGTATAAGGCGCTACAGCAGCAGATCCCCGATTTTATCCCCCGAGCGCCGCAGCGGCAGATGATTGCCGACGTGGCAAAAACGCTCGCCGGGGACGACGGGCGACATCTGGCGATTGAAGCCCCGACCGGCGTCGGGAAAACCCTGTCGTATCTCATTCCCGGCATCGCCATCGCGCGGGAGGAGGACAAAACGCTGGTGGTCAGCACCGCCAACGTGGCCTTGCAGGACCAGATCTTCAGCAAAGATTTGCCCCTGCTGCGCAAAATCATCCCCGACCTGCGGTTTACGGCCGCCTTTGGCCGCGGGCGCTACGTCTGCCCGCGTAACCTGGCAGGGCTTGCCAGCAGCGAGGCGTCGCAACAGGATCTGCTGGCGTTCCTCGACGACGATCTCACGCCCAACAACAAAGCCGAGCAGGAGCTCTGCGCAACGCTGAAAGGCGATCTTGATGGCTATAAATGGGACGGCCTGCGCGATCACACCGATAAAGCCATCAGCGACGATCTGTGGCGCAGGCTCAGCACCGACAAGGCCAGCTGTCTGAACCGCAACTGTCACTACTACCGCGAATGCCCGTTCTTCGTCGCGCGGCGCGAAATTCAGGAAGCCGAAGTGGTGGTGGCTAACCACGCGCTGGTGATGGCGGCGCTGGAGAGCGAAGCGGTGCTGCCGGAGCCGAAAAACCTGCTGCTGGTGCTCGACGAAGGCCACCATCTGCCCGACGTGGCGCGCGACGCGCTGGAGATGAGCGCAGAAATTACCGCGCCCTGGTTCCGCCTGCAGCTGGATCTCTTCTGCAAGCTTGTCGCCACCTGCATGGAGCAGTTTCGCCCGAAAACCACGCCGCCGCTGGCGGTGCCGGAGCGTCTGAGCGACCACTGCGAAGAGGTTTACAGCCTTATCTCGTCTCTGAACAACATCCTGAATCTTTATCTTCCCGCAGCCCAGGAGGCGGAACACCGCTTTGCGATGGGCGAACTGCCGGAGGAGGTGATGGAGATTTGCCAGCAGCTGGCGAAGCATCTGGAAAAGCTGCGCGGGCTGGCGGAGATGTTCTTAAACGATCTCAGCGAGAAAACCGGCACCCATGACGTTGTTCGCCTGCACCGCATTCTGCTGCAAATGAACCGTGCGCTCGGCATGTTCGAAGCCCAGAGCAAGCTCTGGCGGCTGGCCTCGATGGCACAGGCGTCGGGCGCGCCGGTCACCAAATGGGCCACCCGTGAAGTGCGCGACGGCCAGGTCCACCTGTTTTTCCACTGCGTGGGCATCCGCGTGGCCGATCAGCTGGAAAAGCTCATCTGGCGCAGCGTGCCGCACGTGGTCGTGACCTCCGCCACGCTGCGCTCCCTGAACAGCTTCTCGCGGCTGCAGGAGATGAGCGGCCTGAAAGAGAAAGCGGGCGATCGTTTTGTCGCGCTGGATTCGCCGTTTAACCACTGCGAGCAGGGGAAGCTGGTGATCCCGCGCATGAAGTATGAGCCGCTTATCGACAACGAAGAGCAGCACATTGCGGAGATGGCGGCCTACTTCCGCGAACAGGTTGAGAGCAGAAAGTACCCCGGCATGCTGGTGCTATTTGCCAGCGGACGGGCGATGCAGCGTTTTCTGGAACATGTGACCGACCTGCGCCTGCTTCTGCTGGTCCAGGGCGACCAGCCCCGTTACCGGCTGGTGGAAACCCATCGCAAGCGCATCGATAACGGCGAGCGCAGCGTGCTGGTAGGATTGCAGTCCTTCGCGGAAGGTCTGGATTTGAAGGGCGATTACCTGACGCAGGTGCATATTCATAAAATTGCTTTCCCGCCCATCGACAGCCCGGTCGTTATCACCGAGGGCGAGTGGCTGAAGAGCCTCAACCGTTATCCGTTTGAGGTGCAGAGTTTACCTGCGGCGTCGTTTAATCTTATTCAGCAGGTCGGGCGTCTGATCCGTAGCCACGGCTGCTGGGGGGAGGTGGTGATTTATGACAAGCGTCTGCTCACTAAAAATTACGGCCAACGGTTGTTAAACGCGCTGCCGATCTTTCCGATTGAACAGCCAGAGGTCCCCGAGGTAAAAAAACGCCCGGCAACACTGACCGCCGGGCGCAGGAAAAGCATCCGTGCTAAGGGGCGCGGTCCTACTGGTAAGTGAAGGTCACCTGCACCACGCTGCTGAACGTCCCCGCGCTCACCGGCATGGAGGTGGCGTAGTAGCGTGCGGCGAGTGGGAAGGTGGCCGTGTGATCGTTTTGATTAATCACCGCGTTAAAGCTCGCCTGCGGAGCGATGAGAATATTGTCCTGCCGGTCTGCCAGCTCCAGCGCCAGCCCCTTTGCGCTGCCGATATTGGCGAATTTAGTGGGGTGCGTGCTGTCCGCCTGGCCGTAGAAATAGGCGGTGGCAAGCGCGAGGCTTGGCGGGCAGTGGGATACTGACAGGGAAAAGTCTTTCCACTCGCCGGTATCGCCCACGTCTTTAAAATCACCGGATGCCGCCTGACCTAAATCCACCGTCAGGTTCCGGCTGGCGCTGTCGATGATGCAGGTATTGGCGTAAATGTTGCCCGTCATCTGGATCTGAATATCCTCGGCGTGTGCCTGGGCGATCAGTCCCAGCGCCAGAAACGCAATTATCTTCTTCATGTCAGTTACTTATAAGCAAGCGTGATGGTGGCAACCGTGTTGGCCGGACCGGGAGTGACCACGTCGCTGACCTGCTCGTAGCGCACCTCAAACGGTATGGTCAGCGTTTCGTTGGCAATGGCTTCGCTTCGGGTGTTAACGTAGGTATCAAAGGTGGCGATATTGTCGTCGAACAGCATTCGGACACCGACGCCCGTCGCGACGCCGGTCTGCTGCGTGAGTTTCAGCACCCCTTCGAAGGCCGTTTCATAGCCGTTTGAGCTGGTAATTTTCACTTCAGGCTGTACGGTGCTGTTGCAGTTCACCGTGACGTCAAAGTTTCGTGCCGGGGAAGAGAGCATCCCCACGCTGATAAAATCGCTGACCGGGAAATCCCCCAGATTGACCGTCAGGTTTTTCGGCAGGACGGAGCAGGTGACCTCTTTCAGAATAACGTTGCCTGCATAGGAGATGGTGTTGGGATCGCCCAGCCCTTCGTGGTGATAAACCCCGATCCCAAAACGGGTCTGACTTTGATTCAGCGTGCCTGACGCTACGGTATCGCTGGTTTTGACCAACTCCAGCGTAACGTCGAAATTAAAGGTCTGTTTGCCATCGCTGGAAACATAACCCAACGGCGTTCCTGTGGAAATGCAGTTAACGCCTCCGGCTCCGCTGATGCGCTGCCCCTGATCGTTCATCAGGGCCACACCGATCCCAGGAACTCCCGAATCGTAGACACCTTTCAGGCCTGGAATCTCAGCCCCAGTGCCGTAGTAACAAGAGACAATTTCCAGCCCCTTATCTTCCGCATTGTCACAATTACCGGCGATATGGGCGGTTTGCTCTGTACCCGGGATCGTTTCGCCAACGGCCAGCGTCGTGGGAACGGAGATAGAGGCCACGTTGATCATTTTCGGCAGGTCTGGCGTAGTACAGGTCGCCTTCGCATGCGGCATAAATAACGCGGCGGTTCCCAGAACCAGTAAGAAAAAGCACTGTTTAATCATTTGCATAATCGTTAGCCTGAACGGTGGATCAGTGACACTGCGCGGCAGCGTTAATGATGCTGGTTTTCTCTTTCTCATCCGTTAGCGCATAGTCAGCGACGCAGTGCTCGTCCGCCCCCTGTCCCCAGGAAACGTAGAGATGCCCTTGCTGCGGCAGACCAGAGAGGTAGGTCTGGCCGTCATTCCCGACAATAAATTCGCTGTCCTTATCCTCGGTGGTGACCGTTGCGCCGAAGGGCAGCGGTTTACCCTTTTGCGTAAGCGTCATCAGGACGCGGTTACCCACGCGGGTGTTAAAGCTGGCGCGCACCACGGCCCCGCGGGTTGGCGTCACGATCTGCGCCGCGTGGGTGACGTCGGCGTTGTCCGGTAGCGTTTCGGTATCCAGCGCGATGGTGTTGTGGCGATACGCGGTAACAAACGGCACGACGGTGTAGCCGCGGAAGTCGGTCTCGACGCCCGTCTGGTTTGTGATATGGGTTCCGTGCGTGCCCGGCGCTTTCACCAGCGCGATGGTGTCACCGAGCGGCTGGCTCAGGGTTATTCCGTTCGCATGGGCAACCACGCCGCCCTGCAAACCGACGTTCACGGTCTGCTGATATTTATCCTGACTGACGCCTGCGCTCACTTCACCATAGGTCGCTTTATAATCGGCGTTGACGCTGGTGGAGTTACCGCTGCCGGTGCTGCTCAGCCCTTCCTGGATGTTCCAGTTCAGGTTGTCCTCTTTCAGCGCCGTGCCGTTCAGGCCGATGTTCTGCGTCGTGCCGTCTTTGGTGTTGTTCAGGTTGTAGGTGGCCCAGGTGTTATGCATCCAGCGGTCCAGCGGCACCGAGACGCTCAGCGAGAACTGGTTGTCGTTTGTCACCTCGTTACCGTCTTCATCGCTGTCCTGGGTGTTTTTGTTCATGCTGTAGCTGAGGCTGTAGCTCACCCCGTGCCAGCTATTGTTGTAGCTGACGCTCATCGAGGTCATGTTCTGGCTCTGACTCCAGTACGTCTCTTTCACCATGCTCAGGGTGACGGATCCCCAGCCTTCCGGCAGCGTCTGGTCGATGGTGGCTTCGGTTCGGGCGCGGCGCTGCTGCGGTGCAGACCAGTCGTCGGAGCGGGTATATGACTCCATGGTGTCTTCAAGGGTGTAAAACCCTTTGCTGTTGTAGCGGTAGCCGGCCAGTGAGAAGTTGGTGCCTGACCGGGCGATGTCTTTGCTATAGCGCACGCGCCATGACTGGCCTTTGCTGGCCTGCTGTTTTTTCAACAGAGCCTTCGCGCGGGTCACGTCAATGGAGAAGGCGCCTAAATCGCCCATGTTTTTCCCGACGCCAGCCGCCTGAGACTGGTAATGGCTGCTCTGCTGCACGCCACCGTAGGCGGTGAAACCGTAGGGTAAACCGTAGATGGCGCTGCCCTGGGCAAACGGGGTCTTCTCGACGTCGTTGTCATAAGAACGGTAGCGTCCGGCAGTCACGCTGTAGCGCAGATTTTTTTCACGCTGCAATACCGGCACGGAGGCAAACGGCACGACGAAATGGCTTTCGCTGCCGTCGGTCTCTTTCACGGTGACCTGGAGATCGCCGCTGCTGCCGGTGGGGTAGAGATCGTTAATTTCGAACGCGCCGGGGGCGACCGTATTCTGATAAATGATGTAACCGTTCTGGCGTACCACCACCTGCGCGTTACTGTGGGCGGTGCCGCGAATAATGGGGGCGTAGCCTTTTTCACTGTCCGGCAGCATGTCGTTATCGGATTTCAGCTCCACGCCGGTGTAGGGTACGCTGTCAAAAACGTCGGAAGGCGAGGAACTCTGGCCGACGGTGAGGTCGCTTTTCATCGCCACAATATCGCGTTGCGCGTAGGTATATACGGAGGTGAATTTTTGGTCCTCCTCGTTACCCGTGGTGCTGCGATTCCAGGTGGAATAGTTGCGAATGCGCCATGCGCCAATGTTCAAACCCGGACGCAGGTTAACGTACTGGCTGCTGTTATCCTGTTCACCCGGCTGGCGCGCATGGCTTTGGCTGGCATTTGCACTGTAGTTAAGCAGGCCCGCGTTAATTCCTTCGTCAAACTCTTTTGGGTCAATGTAGCCGCGAGGCACCTGACCGAGCGCCGACTGGGGAATGCTCAGCAGCAGTTGCTGGTTGCGAACGCGGAAGGTCGCGGATGCCGCAGGGATGGCGTGTAAATCGGCGCACTGGCCTTTGGCTTTCAGCTGCGGATATTTTTGGGTTTTGATCCCGAGGCTTTTTAAATCGTCCACGGTAAAGCAAGGTTGCAGCGTGCTGTTGCCCTGATCGTCTTTCTGCAGCGTAAAGGTGACATCGCGGGTATCAATTTTATTATTATTGATAAACACCGTAACCTGATATTTACCCGGCGCCTGGCCTGGGCCTTTTTCATAGACGGATAAATCGGTTTTTCCCTGCTGGGGATTATCAATATCCAGCAGGGCAGGGTTAAAATAATCATCAGCCATAACCTGATGCGCAAAGATCGCCATCGCCAGGCCAAAAAGAATGACCAGCAATGACGAAAATCGGCAGGTGAACGGCTTTTTATGGCTGTACATGATTATTTTATTACCGGGGAAAAGTATTAATGAACGGATTTCGACCAGGTATGGCTGATGCTGCCGTAATCAGTAATAATGGAATACGTCACGTTCGAGCCTCTGACATTACCCGGTATGGCAAAATGCGTTTCTGTTTTTGGAACGGCCCAGGTCGCTTTCGTCACTTTCTGACCATTCAGGGTGACCGCCTGGAAATTCATATAAAACGGCGTGGGGTTATTCACCACCAGCTCGTTACCTTCGCGACGCCATTCAAGCTTATCGGCCACGTCTTCTGGTCTGCCTTTTACCGCAGACGGGCGATACAGCAATTTAATACGGGTATTAATCGCAATTTGCAGCGTATTCACGCCTTCCACCTGCTTTGAGGAAGGGATCGCTTTAATATTCAACCAGTACAGGGATTCCCTGTCTTCAGGCAAATTTCCGCCCGTGCGTACCACGCGCAGAACGTTATCTTCTTTGGCATCCAGACGGAAAAGCGGCGGGGTGATGAGGAACGGGGCTTTGGCCAGGTTTTTACCGCCGGAATCAACCCAGGACTGCACCAGATAATCCGTCGCATCTGGATTTGAAAGACCAAGAGATGATTCCTTTTTATCTCCCTGGTAGACCAGACGGGTGCCATTAATAATGACGCCCGCATGTGCAGTGGCGGCTACCAGTAAAAGCGTGCTCAGTAAATAACCGTGGCGCATACAGATTTCTCAATAAATAGATGAGATATTAATGCCCGCAAAAGCATTAATATCTCAGGATTGATAAGATCAGTTATAAATAACGGTGAAGGTCGATACAGAGTTAGCAGGGCCTGCGGTGATCGCAGCGCCGGTTTGGATATAACGGGCACCAAATTCCAGATCGTTAACCGCCGTACCGGAGGTTAATTGATACTGCTGCGATGGCGTATACAGGCTGACAGGCTGCTCTGAGGCATCAACCAGCTGAATTGCCACACCGGTCGCCGCATCGCTATCTGGCGTTAAGGCCAGCGTAGCGTTGTTATTCGCATCTGGCGTACCGCCGAAATTAATGGCTGCGGAGGTGACCGTGTCGGGACAATTCGTTAACTGAATATCAAACTTCGTTAATGTGCTGGTAGAGCCAGCACCGGTAAATACCGTTTTAGACACTTTTCCCAGCTGAACATTTAATGGATTACTTAATCCATTCACGACCTGACAAGCAGAATCGATAATTTCACCGGTGAAATTGATCTGACCTTCACCGTTTGTTGCCGCAAACGTGGATGCAGAACATCCCACCGCTGCGGCGATGATTAAACCTAAAGCAACCTTGTTCATAACAAATCCTGATATGTTTCTGGTGAGAGCGTTGCCTGGACGTTTTCACCGTTGACCCTTAATGACTTTCCGCTGGTTATTTAAACAAATAATGATGCATTAAGAATCTTCTGCAGGAATCACAAATAATTGAAATAATGCTTGAGTTTCATTTTTATCCTTAAAAACAGAACGTTGATGATGTAGAAAAAACTAACGTCCGAACGTTTAACAGGGCTATATTGTTACCAGAAGGATATTTTCAGGAGAGATGTCGTGGATTATCGCAAGATTATCAAAGAGGTAGGCAGGGGCAAAAACCACGCCCGCGATCTGGACCATGAAACTGCTCGCGCCCTGTATACCCGAATGCTCGATGGCGAGGTACCTGACCTGGAGATGGGCGGCATCCTGATTGCGCTGCGTATCAAAGGCGAAGGCGAAGCGGAGATGCGCGGTTTTTACGAGGCGATGCAGGCGCAAACGCTGCGCCTGACGCCGCCGGTGGCAAAACCGATGCCGATTGTCATCCCGAGCTATAACGGCGCGCGCAAGCAGGCAAACCTCACTCCGCTGCTGGCGATCTTATTGCATAAGCTGGGGTTCCCGGTGGTGGTTCACGGGGTCAGCGAAGATCCCACCCGCGTGTTGACGGAGACCATTTTCGGCATGTTGGGGATTGAGCCAACGCGTCATGCAGGACAGGCGCAGGCGAAGCTGGATGGCCATCAGCCGGTTTACATCCCCGTCGGAGCCCTGTGCCCGCCGCTGGAAAAGCAGCTGGATATGCGCTGGCGGATGGGCGTGCGCAACAGCGCCCACACCCTGGCGAAGCTGGCGACGCCGTTTGCAGAAGATGCCGCATTGCGCCTTTCCAGCGTATCGCACCCGGAATACGTGGGGCGTGTCGGGAAATTTTTTGAGGAGATTGGCGGCAGGGCGCTGCTGATGCACGGTACAGAAGGTGAGGTGTATGCCAATCCACTCCGCTGCCCTCAGCTGATGCTCATCGATTCTGCCGGTACGCGCGCTGTTCTGGCGCGCGGGGAAGAGAATACGGACGTCATTCTCCCTGAAGCGAAAGACCCGCACACCACCGCGCACTGGATTGAACAGTGCCTCGCCGGAAGCGTGCCTGTGCCGCGGTCTATTAAGCTGCAGATGGCCTGCTGCCTGCTGGCAACCGGGGAAGTTGATACGGTCGAGGCCGGTCTCAAACGCGTGGACGCGGCGTTTTAGGCAAAAAAAAGCCCGTCCAGTGGCGGACGGGCAAGCAAGGGTAACAAACAACAGGGTCAATGAGGGTTGGAGCAGCTCACCAGAGGGTTTGGCGAGGGGACAGCATTCATTCAGGCGATTATTTGTAGATAACCGCGGTACCGCTCAGCTTGTTATTGCCGTTAGCGGAGGTAATGGTGTATCCGCTTGCACCGGCAGCAGCCGCTTTCTCAGCCAGTTTGGCTTCCAGACCGTCCAGGGTGGTCGCGCCATCAGCACTCACCACACCGACTTTGTTCATGTTCTGTGCCTGAGCAGAAGAGACTGGCTCTACGGCGAAAGCGCCGAAAGACAGAGCGGACAGGGCAACAGCAGCTACAGCATATTTGATGGTTTTCATAAGTAATCTCTCGCAGGTGTTTCTGTTAAGGGGACGATGTTCCGTCGATGTGATGAGTATCACGTTTTTTCTTGAGAGATAAAATCGAAGAGAATTGACGTGGTCAATCAAAAAAATTGAATGACAAATAACTTATTGATTACTAATAAATTCAAAGTGGCGCTTTACACTTCTTGTGGATGCGCTTTACAGAACAAAAATGAAGGGCACATTTTGCTACGCGGTTCGCTAAAAATCGTGAGCGTAAAGGTAAGCGCCCCGGCGGTTAACTTAGGTAAAGGAAAGTCAACGTAACTGGCTGTCTTTCGAACCTCTGCGATTATAACCTGAATGTGAAGCATTTTTTGAATCTTTATTCTGCTGACAGGTAATGCATAACCTTACGTCTGGAATGGCTTTTCGCCGCGCCTCCGGGATCGGTTCTCCACACTCTTCGCACTCCTCCAGGCTTTCGCCGCGCGGGATTTCACCGCGAGCGCGCGCAACCGCATCTTCAATCGTACTGTTGATCTGTTCATTTACGGCGTCATCATTCGCCCAACCGGAAGCCATAGCATCCTCCTGAAATGGTGTTATGCCCTGCTTTTAATATGGGGTTAAAAAATGAACAATCAAGGCGAGGAAGAGAGCAAACTGCATCTGGCAGGCAGATGCAGTCATGGGGTGGGGCAGATTATTTATAGATGGTCGCTGTGCCGTACATATGGTTATCTCCGCCAGCGGAATTCACCACGAAGCCTTTTGCACCTTCCTGGCGGGCTTTTTCCGCCAGTTTATTCTGCAGATCGTCCAGGTTACTTGCGCGGCTTACGGAGACGGTGCCTGCAGGTTGAAGCTGGCTGGTGTCGGTACTCTGGGTCAGCGACTGAACGGCCATCGCAGAAAATGACGCGGTCGTCAGGGCGGCGGCGATAACAACAAGGGTCAGGTACTTTTTCATAATCACATCCTCATGAGGAAACAACAGGTGATTCCCCTTAAGTTTAGAAGCCTGACGAGTGTGACTTAGCGCAAATATTTGATGATGATCTGCTTATTTTTTGAACGATAAAAGTTGACATTACGCTGACAGATCATAGACATAAAGGTGTTTGATTTATGGCGGCTTTTTCAGCGCCGCAGAGAAAGATTTACCGTCGGGCCTGCAAAGGGTATCTTACGCCGCTGTTTAAAGGAGAACGCCATGACTTCCCAAAAGCCGGGATTGCACCCACGAAACCGCCACCGCAGCCGCTACGACATGAATGCGTTATGCCTGAGCTGCCCGCAGTTAAAGGACTATATTGTCCAGACCCCCGCGGGTGAACCTTCGGTCAACTTTGCTGACCCCCAGGCGGTTAAAATGTTGAACAAAGCGCTGCTCGCACACTACTACGGTGTGGCGAACTGGGATATTCCGGAAGGCTTTCTCTGTCCACCCGTTCCGGGCCGCGCGGATTACATTCATCACCTTGCCGATCTTCTGGCTGAAGACCGTGATGGCATTATTCCTCAGCAGGCGACCGTGCTGGATATCGGCACCGGGGCGAACCTGATTTACCCGCTGATCGGCGCGCATGAGTATCACTGGCGCTTTACCGGAAGCGAAATCGGTGCCGAGGCCTTCGCCAGCGCCCAGGCGATTATCAACGCGAACCCGGGATTAAGCCGCGCCATTCGCCTGCGTCGTCAGAAAGAGGCCGCCTCAATCTTCAACGGCATTATTCATAAAAATGAAACCTATGACGCCACGATGTGCAACCCGCCGTTCCACGATTCGGCGGCAGCGGCCCGCGCGGGCAGCGAGCGCAAGCGCCGCAACCTGGGTCAGGCTGAAGACGCCGCGCTGAACTTCGGCGGTCAGCAGCAGGAGCTGTGGTGTGAAGGCGGCGAAGTGGCCTTTATCCTGCGCATGATTGCGGAAAGCAAACAGTTTGGCCGTCAGGTGAAGTGGTTTACGACGCTGGTTTCCCGCGGAGATAACCTGCCGCCACTTTACCGCGCGCTCACCGAAGCGGGCGCGGTGAAAGTAGTGAAAAAAGAGATGGCGCAGGGCCAGAAGCAAAGCCGCTTTATCGCCTGGTCATTTATGGACGATAACAAACGTCGAAAATAGCGCTGCGTCGCAGGCCGGGTCAGGCGAAGCCGCCACCCGGCAATCCGGCTACAGCGTCGGCTCCTGCGGAGGGAGCGGCGCTGCGGGCGGCGGCAGGACCTGATACGTCTGTACCGGCATCCGCACGTTCGCCAGATCGAAGTGCTTTTTCACCATGCTGTCGAGCGCAAAGCGCACCGTCCACTGCTTAAGCGGCTGGGTGGTGAACGACACGCGCAGAGTAAAGGCCGTGTTCGTCAGCCCGACAATGCCGGCAAATGACGGCTCGCCAATCACCAGTCCGCGAATATCCTCCATCTGCATCAGCTCTTCTACCGCATCGCGCAGCGCCTGCTTCGCTTTATCGGCATCCTCATGACGATCCACATCGTAGTTCGCCACCACGGAACCAATGCCGCGCACAAAGTTGGCAAAGGTGGTGATCGAAGACCAGGGGATGATGTGGTACGCCCCGGTATCCTGACGCACGCCCACCGAGCGAATCGACATCCGCTCCACCGTGCCGGTCAGCGGCCCGATGGTCACCAGATCGCCCGTGTTCATCCCGTTCTCAAACTGGATAAAGATGCCGGTAATAATATCCTTCACCAGCGTTTGCGACCCGAAGGAGATCGCCAGCCCCAGGGCACCTGCACCGGCCAGCAGCGGGGCGATATTCACCCCGATTTCTGACAGCACAATCATGATGGTGATGGTACTGATGATGACCGCCAGCGCGTTGCGGAACAGCGTCAGCAAGGTGCGGGCCCGCGCGCTGGGCAGGGGCCTGCCGTGAATATCTGACACCAGACGGTTCTCGATGAGGCTCGCCAGCAGCGTCCAGCCGACGGCAGAGAAGAACAAAATCAGCGCGATGCGAATCAGAATGTCGACCGTTTTTTCACCTGCGCCGTTGTGCAGCCAGTTCCAGAAATCAAACAGGCTCCACGCGTTAAGGAGCAGCATGATCGCCACGCAGACGGTGAGAATGCGCGCCACCTTGAGGGATACCGACATCCAGCCGTTCACCCGTTTTTGCAGTTCCGGGTAATTACGCTGTACCTGCGGCGACAGGGTGATGGTTTTCGAGATCCAGCGCGACAGCAGCCCCGAGACAAATGCCGCGATGCCGATAATGGCCAGGCTTTTGAATGTTGCCCCCATCATAAATTTCAGGCTGTTTCCCGGGTCGAACAGCGAGAAGAAGCACAATACGATGAAGTAGGCGCTTGCCAGCCAGTGCCACACCAGGGCGAATGCGCGAATAAACAGGCTGAAGAACGAGAGGGAACGATCGGCCAGATGCAGCAGGCTCTCAGTGATGGTCTTTTTATTGTGGAAGATAAGGTACAGCGACCAGACGGTAATGCAGAGCATGATAATGACGTTTGCCAGCGCGCCAAACTGGACGTTCACCTGGTTGGAGATGATCGGCACGGCAACCAGCAGACCGTAGCCAATCAGCCCGCTGAGCACGCTCAGGCGCAGCGCCCAGTATGTTGCGCTCTCGTCCCGAATGGAGAAGGGACGCAGCGCCGGCACGTGAGGGCAAAAGAGTAACCGCAGCAGCGCCTTGAAGAACTCAATCAGGGCAAAGGCATTCAGGAAAAGCGACTGCTGGAAGGCGATGGTTTTGTTGCCCGCGTTCAGCCTGTCGGCCAGCATCTGGCCTAAGAACAGCGTCAGCGCCAGCAGCAGTAAATCGATGATAAACGCTGAGGCGATCATCAGCGGCAGGTGCAGCCAGCTGCTTTTCTGCTGATTCTTTCTGCGTCCCCATTGCCCCATTTTGCGGTACAGCGGCCACGCGCACAGGCGCACCAGCCAGTAAAAAAGGAAGACTGCACTGGCCAGCATCAGGAACTGCATGGCGGCGGCGGTAAACGTTTGTGGGTTAAACGGCTTATGCGGTGAGCCAATCAGGTTGCGGTAGAGCTGAGCAAAGCGCGAGGAGAGCGCTTCCCCATAGTGGCGGCTCACGTCAGTGACATTTTCCAGCACCGTTTTTTGCTCCTCCTCCTGCGGAGGGGTGAGGGTCGGAACGGTTTCCTGGGGCGGTGTGGCGGCGGCTTTGCGCAACTGCTCGATTAATTCCTTTCGGGAGGTGTCGTTCTCAAGAACGTCGGCAAGCGCGCCGTAAGCCGCTTTCTTCTGTTCAACATCCGGTTCCGGAGGGGGCGTACTTTGCTGGCTGGCGGTTGTTCCGGTGGTCACACCGGGGATCGCGACGGCGAACGATGGCGCACTAAACAGGCTAATCAACAGCAACAGGATCCACGGCACGGCGTCCTCCGGTGAAAATGTCGAACAAAATGATAAGTATAGAAGTCGGGACGCGGAGGGGGATTTTTGGGAACAATCTGGCGTAAAAAAGCCGGGCAGGCCCGGCTTAGCGTAACGCGAGGGATCAGGAGACGTGCTGCAGGAACTCCTGCAAACGCGGGCTCGGCGGGTTCGCAATCAACTCCTGCGGGTTACCGTCTTCCGCGATACGGCCTTTATCAATAAAGATCAGGCGGGATGCCACTTTCTCCGCGAAGCCGATTTCGTGGGTCACGATAACCATCGTCATCCCTTCTTCCGCCAGATCCTGCATGACCTTCAGCACCTCGTGACGCAGCTCCGGGTCGAGTGCGGACGTAGGCTCATCAAACAGCATCAGCTTCGGCTTGACCGCCAGCGCGCGGGCAATCGCCACGCGCTGCTGTTGACCACCGGACAGCTCGGAAGGATAGTGATGGGCGCGTTCAGCCAGGCCGACTTTCGCCAGCAGATCTTTCGCCAGCGCTTCTGCCGCCGCTTTGTTGGCACCGCGCACGCGCAGCGGGCCAAACATCACGTTCTCCAGCGCCGTCAGGTGCGGGAACAGGTAGAACTGCTGGAACACCATGCCCGCTTCCTGACGAATCAGACGGTCATCCACTTTCGGGTCATTCACCTTCAGACCGTCGACAATCAGATCGCCGCTGGTGATCTCTTCCAGCTTGTTGATGCAGCGCAGCAGGGTCGACTTACCGGAGCCGGATGGCCCGATAATCACCACCACTTCACCCTGTTTGATGTTCAGATCGATATTGTGCAGCACCTGGGTTGGGCCAAAGTGCTTGGAAACGTTTTTAAATTCAATCACAGGATTTTCATCCTTCTTTCAAGACGACGCAGAACGAAGCTCAGAACCAGAGTAATGATCAGGTAGACAACGGCCACCGCACTCCAGATTTCCAGCGCGCGGAAGTTGCCAGCAATGATCTCCTGCCCCTGACGGGTCAGTTCGGCCACGCCGATAACAATGAACAGCGACGTATCTTTAATGCTGATGATCCACTGGTTACCCAGCGGTGGCAGCATGCGACGCAGCGCCAGCGGCAGAATAACGTGGCGGATCGTTTCGCGACGTGAAAGGCCTAATGCCAGACCGGCTTCACTGAACCCTTTATGAATCGACAGCACCGCACCGCGGGTAATTTCCGCAATGTAGGCGCCCGAGTTGATCATAATGGTGACGACGGCGGCGCTGAACGGGTCGATGCGCAGGTCGGTGAATGCCATAGGCAGGGCGAAGTAGATGAACATGACCTGCACGACAATGGGGGTGCCGCGGATCACTTCGATGAAAACCAGTGCGATGTGGTTTGCAATCCAGCCACCGTAGGTGCGGGCGAAACCGGCGACAAGACCGATAATCAACCCGCCAACCAGACCCAGGACCGAAATCCACAGGGTCATTTTAGCGCCTTCAAGCAAGAGTGGAATGGCAGGCCAGATGGCGCTCCAGTCAAACTGCATGATGTATTCCTGTATACCGTGGTGAAAAACGAAAAACGTAGGCCCGGTAAGCGGCAGCGCCACCGGGCGTTACAAACCTGAATTCAGGTGAAATTATTTAGGCTCGGTACCGAACCATTTTTTGTAGATTTCGTTATAGGTGCCGTTCTCTTTCAGCGTTTTCAGCGCGCCGTTAACTTTCGTGCGCAGGTCGTCGCTGCCTTTCGGGAAGGCGATACCGTACTGCTGAGCTTCCAGAGATTCGCCCACAGATTTGAACTTGCCGTTGCCCGCGGTTTTGATGAAGTACAGGATGTTTGGCGTGTCGTGCAGCACTGCGTCAGCGCGGCCGGTACCCAGTTCCATGTACGCATTGTCGATATTCGGGAACTGGCGCAGGTCTTTGGTTTTGATATTCGCTTTCGCGTAATCAACTGACCCGGTGCCGCTCTTCACTGCCACCACTTTGCCGTCGAGATCTTTCACGCTTTTTACGTCGTTATTATCGGCTTTGACCATCACCAGCAGGCCGCTTTTGTAGTAGCCGTCAGAGAAGTCGATCGCTTTTTTACGCTCGTCGGTAATGGTGATACCCGCCAGCGCCAGATCAACGTTCTTGGTTTGCAGCGCCGGGATGATGCCGCTGAAGTCCATCGGCTTCAGGGTGTAATCCAGCTTGAGTTCTTTTGCGACTGCGGCCCACAGATCCACATCAAAACCAACGTATTTATCACCCTGTTTGAATTCAAACGGAACGAACGCCGTGTCGGTCGCCACAACCAGTTTGTCGGCAGCCTGAGAGGACACCGCAAAAGCCAGGGTAAGTGCAGCCAGTGAAACTTTTAATACAGACTTCATAGCATTTCCTTTTATATCCACGGGGCGATCCCCTGCGAGAACAGGTGGCACAATGAAAAAATCGTGCCAACTTTACAAGCTGTTGTTTTGCAAAGGGGATGATGTCATGCATTGCACAATAAATGGGGCAATGAGGTTTTATTGCACCAAAGTGGAGCACTGTTTTGGTGCGCCTCGTTTGGCTCAACTGACGGGGAGATATTTACCGTAAATTCTGACGAAAAAACAATCTTCCGTTAACGGTTGTGTGAGGTGATTATTACAATTTCTTCACTTTTGCACGTTCTCAGGCAAAAAACGTGCACCATAGATGTGCAAAACCCTCACCGGAAGGCGAGGGTTTGATAGAAAATTCGTATGAATTATTCGATGTTAGATTCGATGAACCACAGGAACTGATCCAGATCGCGGGACGCGGCGGTGAAGATATCTGCGGTATCTTCGTCTTTCGCTTCGCTAATCGCTTTGCGCACATCGTTCGCCACAATCGCGTAGCGGTCCGCCAGCTCTTTCAGGTGATCCTGAACGGTATGGATATCCAGCGGATAGCTTTTCAGCGGGGTTTTGCTGTTGATCACCTGTGTGGTACCCAGCGCCACGCCGCCTAACTGAACGGCACGTTCAGCCATCGTGTCGAGGTGGGTAACCAGTGCTGTGCGGAAGCCATCCAGCATTTCATGAACGGCAATAAAGTTTGCACCGCGCATATTCCAGTGGGCCTGTTTGGTGATCAGCGAAAGATCGATGAACTGGATCACCTGGCGATTCAGCAACTCAATGGTCGCTTTTTTGTCGCTGTCCGATACATCGTTACGGGTATAAAGCAGATTAGACGCTTTCGTTTTCACCAGTTTAGCGGTACTCATAATCTCATATCCTCTTGATGTTTATGTCCCAGGTAATTACGGAACTAAGTATAGCACCGGATTTTTTCTCTGCGGTTTGGCTGTGCCTATCGGTTTAATAGCGAGAAGGAGGTTGAGAAATTAATGTATTGAAAATATTGAATAATTTTTAAATTGATACAGATCAATCTTAATTGTTGAATGAGGAAGTCAGCGCAGAGGGATATTTAGCTGGCAGGAATCAGAGTGTAAGAAATTATAACGACTGTCTTTTGTCCTTTATTCTGCATGGCGTGGAAGCCATGCAGAATATATGGCCTTAGTTGATATCCACTTTCTCAACTTTAGGTTCGGGGCGCATGGTGAGCGTCGATCCCATTGATGCCGCGATAATCGAGCAGAGCGCCAGCGTCTGGGTCAATGTCAGGGTTTCACCGAGAAACACCATCCCGGAAATGGCTGCAAGCGCAGGCTCCATGCTCATCAGGGTGCCAAATATGCGCGTCGGCAGACGCGTAAGGGCAATCATCTCCAGAGAGTAGGGGAGTGCGGTAGAGAGAATCGCAACCGCCAGCCCGATGGGCATGACGGACCATTGCCAGATCGATTCTGTCGCCTGCGCCATGCCGATGGGCACAAACACGATGGCCGCAATCAGGGAACCCAGCGCCACCGTTGCCGGTCCGTGCTCTTCCCCTGCGCGCTGGCCAGTGAGGATATAGACAGCCCAGCAGGCACCTGCGCCCAGCGCCAGCGCTGCGCCCGTCAGGTCAATCTCAGAAACGCTTTGGCCCAGCGGCAGCAGGAACCATAAGCCCAGTACGGCCAACACGACCCAGATAAAATCGACCGGACGTCGGGAGGAGAACAGCGCCACCGCCAGCGGGCCGGTAAACTCCAGCGCGACGGCAATACCCAGCGGTATCGTCTGGATGGAGAGGTAGAACAGGTAGTTCATCGCCCCCAGGGAGAGTCCATAAAACAGCAGCGGTAAACGCTGCTCCTTTTTAAAGCGCAGTCGCCACGGTTTGAAAATGACCACCAGTATCGCCGTGCCCAGAACAATACGCAGGGCGGTCACCCCGGGCGCGCCAACCAGTGGAAAAAGCGATTTTGCCAGCGAGGCGCCGCTTTGAATGGACAACATGGCAATGAGTATGACTGCAACCGGCAACCAGACCGACGACGTGCGGGATAACCCAGGCATCCTTTCTCCTGTCAGCTTATGTCAAATGAGGTAAAGGTTGCAGTGTAAAGGAAATATGCGGCGACGGTTGAGGCGCTGTTGAAAAAAAAGCAGGTGAAATCCGTAAAATGGATAAGCGCTGGTGGATTTATCGCCTGTCAGATTAGGAATAATCTGGATGAATGTAACGGCGCAGACGCGCACTATGCGCATTTAGTAGTGAAAATTGCATGTGATTTGAAAGAGATAGCTTACGCTGGAAACGTTCTGTTACAGGAAAGGCTTCATTAGACATCACGAATCACAAAGAGTTTCGCAAATTTTTTTGATATATTTAAAACTTACGGACTTACTTGGATCACATTTGAGGTGGTTATGAAAAAAATTGCATGTCTTTCAGCACTGGCCGCTGTACTGGCTGTTTCCGCAGGTACCGCTGTAGCTGCTACTTCTACTGTTACTGGTGGTTACGCTCAGAGCGACTATCAGGGCGTGATGAACAAAGCTAACGGTTTCAACCTGAAGTATCGTTACGAGCAGGATAACAACCCACTGGGCGTGATCGGTTCTTTCACCTACACCGAGAAAGATCGTTCTGAAAACGGCGCATACAACAAAGGCCAGTACTACGGTATCACTGCTGGTCCAGCTTACCGTCTGAACGACTGGGCAAGCATCTACGGTGTTGTAGGTGTTGGCTACGGTAAATTCCAGCAGACCGAAAACGAAGGTCTGAACCGCACTGCAAGCAACAGCGACTACGGCTTCTCCTATGGCGCAGGCCTGCAGTTCAACCCAATCCAGGACGTTGCTCTGGACTTCTCCTATGAGCAGAGCCGTATCCGCAACGTTGACGTTGGCACCTGGATCGCGGGCGTAGGTTACCGCTTCTAATCACTTCGGTGATTAAATAAAAAATCCGCCCACTGTGGCGGATTTTTTTTGTCGAAGATAAAAGCAAAACGGCAACCTGAGGTTGCCGTTTTGAGTGTTGGTTCCCTCTCCCCGTGGGAGAGGACCAGGGTGAGGGCATCAGTCCGCACGAGACGGCAATTACTTATTCTTAATATCAAAAATATCCGTACCCAGATGGTTGTAGTCAACTTTCTGTAACTTGAAGTTGGTAACGTACACTGGGGGAGCTTTCTTGTTAGAGACAAACGGATAAACATTTTTTATCTGCCCGGCGGTAATCCCCGTCCACTGCGAGAAAAACTGCAGGAAATCATTTGCTGAACGGCGTGCTTTAATGACGCGATGCGTTTTATCGTCACTCGACAGCACCATAAACGGCACCTGGAAGTTCTGCTGGAACTTGTCATCGTGCGCCAGATACTGCACCTCTTTACCGCGCTCTTTAAACGCCAGCCCGTGATCCGAGAAATAGACCATAGAGAAGCTGTCGCCCGTATTGCGCAGCTGATCGTACAGCTTGCTCAGCAGGTCGTCGGTTTGCGTCATGGTGTAGAGATAGCAGGAGGTCTCTTTGGACTGCACAAACTCCGCGTACTTTCCGCCTGTCCGATCGCAGGCCTGTGGGTGCGACCCCATGAGGTGCAGGACGATCAGCTGCGGCTGGGTGCGCGGGGTGGCGAAGACCTGCGCCGTCATTTTCAGCAGCGCTTCGTCTTTAGTGTTTTTGTCAGCTTCAAAGTCGCCATTTTTCAGGAACTGCACTTCGTCAGCCCGTTTGGCGATGCTGGCAATCGCCGTATCGTATTCGCCAATTTGCCCCTGATTAGAGAACCACCACGTCTGAAAACCCGCGCGGTTTGCCAGGGTGACGAAGTTATCCTGATACTGCGGTTTGCCATCCACCACCCGGTTAAGGGTCAGACCGAGTGATTTCTGCGTCGAGCCGCTGGCCGCGACATAATCGGTAAACAGGGTGCCTTTGACCGAACTGGCAAACGGGGTGTTATCCCAGTGGCCGCCAAACGCGCCCATTGCATCGCGACGCGCGCTTTCACCAATCACCACCACATAGGTGTGATATTTCGGCTTCACGGCCAGCACGTTCCAGGTGTCTTTCATATTGGAAAGCTCAGCCATGCGGGCCTGTTCGTCGAGAACCTCTTTGTTATTTACAACGACGTCTTTCACGAAGCGGAAAACCGGGTAGCCGATATTGGTGAGCCTTAGCTTACCGTCCCAGGGAATGTTCTGGATGGGGGCGACAAACGCCACGGCAACGCTGAATACCAGACAGAGTATGTCGATCTTACCCCAGGATTTTTTCTCGCCCGGCTGACGACGAATGGCGATAACACCCAATGCGAAGATAAAGAGCCCGACCACGTAGCTGTACCACGGGAAGATCGTCAGGATCTCCGTCGACTCTTCCATATTGGTCGAGTGCAGCGCCAGCAGGGTATTAAAGTTTGGTGAGCCGTACGCCTGACCAAACGGGAAATAGAGTGCCGCAACCAGCGAACAGATGCCGATTAACGCTTTTTGCGCGCGCGGGGCGGCGCGCCATAGCACATGCAGAATGCAGGTGAAGGCCACCGCGTAGAGCAGACTAAAGGGATAACCCAGCGCAAAGTTAATCAGTAATGACTGCAAAAAGTAAAAACCCGTCCACGGGCTTAAGGCCCGGCTGCGGGTCACAACGGTATCTATCAGGGTTACATTCATAGGTCACTATCATGGATGAAAACGCCATGTGCTCACCCTGGCGTCAAGGGTCATAACCTGCCTGACAGTGCGTGGAGAGGGAATGAGGGTCCGCTTCAGCGAGCCGCAAATTGTGCAGGGCTGCAAGAAGATAGTGCGAGCGCTAAATAATATCAACAGTTGCTAAGCAGATGTTTTGCGAAGGGGATTGCAAATCCGTAAAAAAGATCGGGAATAAGGCGGCTGGGAGCCAGTTTAGAGCGAGATTGTGACGGGAAAATGAAGCGGCGTACCGCAACGCCGCTTAGTGGGAAGGTTTATCATCCTGATGCGGTTTGCCGTTAAACATATCGCACAGCATGTTCAGCAGCATTAAGCGCACTTTAAAGGGGGAGTGGGTAAACACGGTCATGCACCTCTTGAATTCGTTCATAAGACCTCCTGATTTTTGATCCCTTCGATCCGTGAAGGGTGACTGCATTACATACAGATATAGCACAGGCTATATTGTATAGCTATGGCTATTTCGTTAATTTTTTGTGCTTGTGGAGGGATGGTTTACAATGTGCGCTCTCGATACCGGGCGCTGGAAGCGTCACCCCACTGAGGAAGTACAATGAACCGTCGCGCAGGTAAGCCAACCATTAAAAAAACGACGCAACTGGTGAATGTTGAAGAGCATGTTGAAGGTTTTCGCCAGGTCCGTGAAGCGCACCGGCGTGAACTGATTGATGATTATGTTGAACTCATTTCCGATCTGATTCGTGAGGTCGGGGAAGCGCGTCAGGTCGATATGGCCGCCAGGCTGGGGGTATCGCAGCCAACTGTCGCAAAAATGTTAAAACGTCTCGCCTCCGTGGGCCTAATTGAAATGATCCCCTGGCGCGGGGTCTTTCTGACGCCGGAAGGGGAGAAACTCGCGCAGGAGAGCCGCGAGCGCCACCAGCTTGTCGAGAATTTTTTACTGGTGCTGGGCGTCAGCCCGGAGATTGCCCGCCGGGATGCGGAAGGCATGGAACACCACGTCAGCGAAGAGACGCTGGTGAAGTTTCGCGAATTTACCCTTAAATATGGTCCCTCCGCTGAATGAAAATCCCTGGACTGCAGGCCCTGGCACGCGATCGTTTCTTCCATCTCTTATTACTCATTGGCGCAGGGTTAAGCCTCTTTGTGCCGTTTGCGCCGCAGGCCTGGCCCGCTGCCATTGACTGGCGCACCATCATTACCCTGAGCGGCCTGATGATGCTCACCAAAGGGGTTGAGCTGAGCGGCTATTTTGACGTTCTGGGCCGTAAAATGGTGCGCCGCTTTGCCACCGAGCGCAGGTTGTCCCTGTTTATGGTGTTTTCCGCCGCGGTGCTGTCGACGTTTCTGACCAACGACGTGGCGCTGTTTATCATCGTGCCCCTCACCCTCACGCTGCGTAAGCTTTGCGAGATCCCGGTAAGCCGGCTGATCATCTTCGAAGCGCTCGCCGTTAACGCCGGTTCTCTGTTAACGCCCATCGGTAACCCGCAAAATATCCTCCTCTGGGGCCGTTCCGGGCTGTCGTTCGCCGCTTTTACCTGGCAGATGGCGCCGCTGGCGCTGGTGATGATGCTGTCGCTGCTGGCGGTCTGCTGGTTTGCCTTTCCGGATAAAAAACTGCAGTACCACAGCGGCACCACGGGCCCGCAGTGGCAGCCGCGTCTGGTCTGGAGCTGCCTCGGGTTATATATCGTCTTTCTGTTCGCGCTGGAGCTGAAGTATGAGGTGGCGGGCGTGTTGCTTGTCGCCGCGGGCTTTGTTGTCCTGGCGCGGCGCGTGCTGGTCAGCGTGGACTGGACGCTGCTGCTGGTCTTTATGGTGATGTTTATTGATGTGCATCTGCTTATCCAGCTTCCGGTGCTGCAAAACGTGCTCCACAGCGTCAGCACGCTGTCTCAGCCGGGACTGTGGCTGACGGCGATTGGCCTGTCGCAGTTTATCAGCAACGTGCCTTCCACCATTCTGCTGCTCAACTATGTTCCGCCGGACACGCTGCTGGCCAGGGCGGTGAATATCGGCGGGTTTGGGCTGCTGCCCGGCTCGCTGGCCAACCTGATTGCCCTGCGCATGGCCAACGATCGCCGCATCTGGTGGCGCTTCCATCTCTGGTCAATCCCTATGCTGGTTTGGGCCGCGGCGATCGGTTTCGGAATATTCCTTCTCATATAGTGCGCAATTTGTCAGTTTTTCCTGGCAAACGTATAGCAACGTCCTAGCTTTAGTGAACGGCATAGTGTGATGCCGCTCACTGACAGGACTGTTGCTGAACTATGGCTGAAGATCAAAATCCGCCTGCTGACGAGCAGGACAAAAACAATAATGAGCGTAAGCGCCCGGGCAAAAAACCGTTAATTATCCTCGGCATTGTCGTGGTGGTAATGGTCGTCGTGGCGCTGGTCTGGTGGTTTTTAACCCGTAACGAAGAGACGACCGACGACGCCTTTACCGACGGCGACGTGGTGACGATTGCCCCGAAAACGGCAGGCTACGTCACCGAGCTGCGGGTGCGCGATAACCAGCGCGTGAAAAAAGGCGATCTGCTGGTGGTCATCGATCCGCGGGATACCACCGCGCAGCGCGATCAGGCTCAGGCCCAGCTTGGGCTGGCCATCGCACAGCTGCATCAGGCCCAGGCGCAGCTCGCACTCTCCAAAGTGCAGTATCCCGCCCAGCGTGACGAAGCCAAAGCGCAGGTGCTGAAAGCGCAGGCCGATCTGGCGAACGCGCAGGCGGAGTATCGCCGCCAGCGCGGCGTCGATCCGCGGGCGACCACCCAGCAAAGTATTGATTCTGCGAATGCGCAACTGCGCAGTGCCCAGGCGGGTCTGGCCAGCGCTCAGGCGCAGCTGGAAGTGGCAGAGCAGGTACAGCTGCAAATCCGCCAGCAGGAAACCAACGTTGAAGCGCGCGAGCGTCAGGTCGAACAGGCGAAAGCGCAGCTGGAAACGGCCAATCTGAACCTCTCTTACACCGAAGTCCGCGCCCCGTTCGACGGGTTTGTCACCAAACGCAACGTGCAGCCCGGTACGCTGGTGCAGGCGGGAACGGCGCTGTTCTCGCTGGTTTCGCCGAACGTGTGGGTGGTGGCGAACTTCAAAGAGTCCCAGCTTGAGCGCATGAAGCCCGGCGATAAGGTCACCGTGTCGGTCGACGCGTGGCCGGATATGGCGCTTGAGGGCCACGTTGACAGTATCCAGCAGGGCAGCGGCTCGCGCTTCTCCGCCTTCCCGGCTGAAAATGCCACCGGTAATTTTGTCAAAATTGTGCAGCGCGTGCCGGTGAAAATCGTGATTGATAAGGGGCTCGATCCGAACAAACCGCTGCCGCTGGGGCTGTCGGTCGCGCCGAAGGTGACGGTGGAATGACGGATCACAGCCACGACAGCTGGAAGCCCGCCAGCAATCCGTGGGCGGTGGCGATTGTCGTCACCCTGGCGGTGTTTATGGAGATCCTCGACACCACCATCGTCAACGTGGCGCTGCCCCACGTGGCAGGCTCGCTCTCGTCCAGCTATGACGAATCCACCTGGGTATTAACCAGCTACCTGGTCGCGAACGGCATCGTGCTGCCTATCTCGGCCTTTCTGAGCCGGGTGTTTGGCCGCAAGCAGTTCTTCCTGATCTGCATCGTCATGTTTACCGTCTGCTCGTTCCTCTGCGGCATCGCCACCGAGCTGTGGCAGATCATCCTGTTCCGCGTGATGCAGGGCTTTTTTGGCGGCGGGCTGCAGCCCACGCAGCAGTCGGTACTGCTCGACTACTTCAAGCCGGAGGACAGGGGCAAAGCGTTCGGCCTTTCCTCCATCGCGATTATTGTTGCACCGGTCCTCGGCCCGACGCTGGGGGGCTGGATCACCGACAACTACTCCTGGCGCTGGGTGTTCTTTATCAACATCCCGGTGGGGATTGTTACGGTGCTGGCGATCTACCAGCTGCTGGAAGATCCGCCGTGGGAGAGCAAGTCTAAAGAGAAGCTGACCATCGACTGGACGGGGATCGGCCTGATCGCTTTAGGGCTTGGCTGCCTGCAGGTGATGCTTGACCGTGGAGAAGATGAGGACTGGTTCTACTCGAACTTTATCCGTACCTTCGCCGTGTTAACGCTAATCGGCATTATCGGTGCCATTTACTGGCTGGTGTATGCCAAAAAGCCGGTGGTGGATCTGCACTGCATGAAGGACCGCAACTTTGCGATTTCCAGCCTGCTGATGGCGGGGATGGCGATGATTTTGTACGGCAGCTCGGTGGTGATCCCCCAGCTGGCGCAGCAGGATTTAGGCTATACCGCCACCTGGTCCGGGTTGGTGCTGTCGCCCGGGGCGGTGCTGATTGTATTAACGATCCCGCTGGTGCTGAAGCTGATGCCGGTGGTGCAGACGCGCTGGATTATTGCCTTTGGCTTTACCTGCCTGGCGGTGTCGTTCTTCTGGTCGCGCACGCTGACCCCGGATATCGACTTCGAAACCCTGGTGCTGTTCCGCAGCGCCCAGTCGCTGGGGCTGGGGTTCCTGTTTGTGCCCCTGACCACCATTGCCTTTATTTCGATTCCAAGACGGCTGAATGCCGACGCGGCGGCGCTGTTCACTATGTTCCGTAACGTCGCGGGCTCGGTCGGGATCTCGCTGTCGACGGCGGCCATCACCGAACGGTCTCAGGCGCATAGCGCGCACCTTGCGTACCACGCCTCGCCGTTTAACGAACAGTTTCAGCAGGCAATACGCGAAAGCGCCCAGGCGATCCAGAACTTCACGACCCAGGTGGGCGATCCCACCGGGATTGCCACCGGACGCCTGTACCAGACCATGATCGAGCAGTCGCGCTTTTTGGCCTACATCGACGTCTTCACCCTTCTGAGCGCCGTGGCCTTGCTATTGATTCCGTTTTGTTTGTTGCTCTCGCCGGTTAAGAGCGAGGGGAGTGCAGGAGCACATTGATGATACACAGACGTTTACACCCCCTGATGATAATGATGCTGCTGGCAGGCTGCGCCGTCGGGCCGGACTATCAGCCGCCCGCGCCGCCTGCCGTGACGCACTGGAACGATAAGGGCGACAGCGGGGTAAAATCGCAGACGACCTCCGCCGCGACCAATCCGCGCTGGTGGAAGACCTTCGGCTCGCCGCAGCTCGACAGCCTGGTTGAGCGCGCCATCGCCGGAAACCTGACGCTGCAGCAGACGGTGCTGCGCATCGCCGGCGCGCGCGAGCAGATTAACCAGGCGGGCGGGGCGTTTTACCCGTCGGTGAACGGCAATCTGCAGGCGACGCGCCAGCAGCTCGGGCTGGAAGGGGAGCTGAAATCCCACGGCGTGTATGACCAGCTGGATAATGTCGATCCTGAGCTGCGGGGTGCGTTAGGCCCCCTGACGCAGCCGATCAACCTCTACCAGGGCAGCTTCGACGCCCAGTGGGAAATTGACCTCTGGGGCAAGGTGCGCCGACAGGTGGAAGCCGCCGAAGCGCAGCAGAAAGCCGCTATCGAGCAGCGTAACGACGCGCTGGTGTCGCTGGAGGCGGAAGTGGCGCGCGCGTGGCTCCAGCTGCGCGGGGCGCAGAGCATTATCGCCACGCTTAACACCCAGATTAAAAGCGCGCAGCAGACGCTGGATCTGACCGAGAGCCGCCAGCGCGGCGGGCTGTCGCCGCAGATGGACGTGGAAAATGCGCGTGCACAGCTGGGTAACCTGGAGGCGCAGCTGCCGCAGTACCAGGCGCAGGCGCGGCAGGCGATGAACGGTCTGGCAATTCTCCTTGGCAAGCCGCCGGGGGCGCTCGATGCGGAGTTACAAAGCGTGCAGCCGATGCCCGCATTGCCGGATATCGTGCAAACCGGCATTCCGTCTACGCTCGCGCGACGCCGTCCGGACGTGCGCGAAGCGGAGGCGAATCTTCATGCCGCCACGGCGCAGATTGGCGTCTCGGTGGCCCAGCTGTTCCCGAGTTTTACCCTCTCCGGGCAGTTTGGCCTGCGCAACAGCGAAACCAACTGGCTGACCGACTGGAGCAGCCACTTCTACAGTTTTGGTCCACAGGTTTCGATTCCCATCTTCCAGGGCGGACGACTGGTCTCCAGCGTGAAGGTGGCGCGCGCGCAGCAGGGGGCGGCGGTGCTGGACTATCGCCAGACGGTGCTGACTGCGCTTGGCGATGTCGAAAATGCGCTGGTGAGCTATCGCACCGACCAGCAGCGTGAAGCGGGCCTGGCGAAAACCATTGATGCCCTGCAAAACGCCTTTGACCTGGCGAGCGACAGCTATCGGCAGGGGATCGCCAGCTTTATCGACGTGCTGGACGCCCAGCGGCAGCTGGCGCAGGCCCAGCAGCAGCGCGCACAGGCGCAGGTGCAAAGCGCGCTCGATCTGGTGGCGCTCTACAAGGCGCTCGGCGGCGGCTGGGAGCCGTATCAGCAGGTGCGGCTGCCGGACTACAGCGTCTTTGGCGACGCCCCGCGCGGATAAATATTCAGAGGATTGGGCAAGAAACGGACAGGAACGCCACATTCGCGATGGCAGAGGGGCGGGTATAACTAACAGACACCCAATCGACATGCGAGGAAAGCGTTATGCGTTATCAAAAACTGGGCAATACCGGACTGTTCGTTTCTGAACTCTGCCTCGGCACCATGACCTTCGGCGGTGAAGGCGGGATGTGGGGCAAGATTGGTCAGCTCCAGCAAAGCGAAGCAGAACAGCTGGTGGGCCGCGCGCTGGATGCCGGGATAAACTTTATCGACACCGCGGACGTTTATTCGGAAGGGCGTTCGGAGGCGATCGTCGGGCAGGCGCTGAAAAACCTGAAAATTCCGCGCGAGAACGTGGTCGTCGCCACCAAAGTATTTGGCGAAACCGGGACGGCAGGAGTGAACTCGCGCGGCAGCTCGCGCTATCACATCATCAGCAGCGTGAAGGAGAGCCTGCGCCGCCTGCAGCTGGATCATATCGATCTCTATCAGCTGCACGGCTTCGACCCGGCCACGCCGATTGAAGAGACGCTATATGCGCTGGATAACCTGGTGCAGCACGGCCACGTGCGCTATATCGGCGTCTCGAACTGGGCGGCGTGGCAGATTGCCAAAGCGCTGGGTATTTCCGAGCGCCTCGGGCTGGCGCGCTTCGCTTCCCTCCAGGCGTATTACACCATCGCCGGACGCGATCTTGAGCGCGAGCTGGTGCCGATGATGCAGAGCGAAGGCGTCGGGCTGATGGTCTGGAGCCCGCTGGCGGGCGGCCTGCTGAGCGGAAAATATGGCCGCGACGGGCAGAGCGAAGCCGGTAGCCGCCGTCTGGAGTTTGACTTCCCGCCGGTGAACAAAGAGCGCGCCTTTGACTGCGTGGACGTGATGCGCGTGATTGCCGAAAGCAAGGGCGTCTCCGTCGCGCAAATCGCGCTGGCGTGGCTGCTGCACCAGAAGGCGGTGACCAGCGTCATCATTGGCGCGAAGCGCGTTGAGCAGTTGGACGACAACATTGCCGCCACCGGGATCCGCTTAAGCGAAGACGAGCTCAGGCAGCTGGATGCGGTGAGCGCGCTGCCGCGCGAGTATCCCGGCTGGATGCTGGAGCGGCAGGGAGAGTATCGCCGTAATCAGCTCGCGCAACAGTAACTCTCCGCATCAGGTAATTTTTAAATTTGTTTGCCCATCGGTACAGAAATCGGCGAAAGCGGCTTATTTCACTGAGCACGCTTTTGCCGATTCAACGATGGGCTGTGGCGGGAATCAGCAACCGTCTTTGCAGGTTGCCGCTGGGTTTTGCTCAAGGATTCTTACCAGCAGGGCTCGGGGTTCTCTCACGACATCTGTTCCAACTGACAGTACTTTGCCGTCCCGCTCTGCTGAATTCTTCGCGACAACATCACCGAATGCATTTCGCTGCAGGGCGACCTCTTGTCCTGCTTTTACCGTGTCGCCGGGTTTAACGAAAACTTCCGCAAACCCGCCCGTGGTCGCTCGTATTGAACTGATCGCATTACCAATATACGTTTTATTGCTGCTGGCGGTTGCGCCGATTTTGCCTTCAATCACCTTGTAATGAATCAGTACATTGAGGGCACCCTCTACACCCCGGTCAATCATATCCTGCTGGTAAATCCTCGGCTCTCCCGTCTCGGCCGTTATCGCCGGGATACCATTTTGAATAAAGGTGGTTTCCATTGAGCCGGCTTCGCCGGGATCTTTCTTAATTTGGTCGGCCGGAAAAAGTTCTGCAATCGTCCGGGCATCCGCATTGCGGTAGTCGGCATAAATGAACAGCGGATAAGCCGTTCCGGTAGACTGGGTGTGATAGTCAATCGCCAGGTCGACATTTCCTTTGTAAACCTTATTCCACATCATCCATGCCTGACGCTCGGCAGGGTTACCCGTTTCTTTTCCTGGGTGCACGCGGTTGTAGTCGATCGTCTCACCCCCATCGGTTGAAACGGACCATGTCCGGGAGACCCTTTCAAGTCCAGAACGGTTTGGACCGATAATGCCAATAACGCTGCCGTTCATTTTTGCGGGGTCCAGTTGTTCCATTACTTTTTGGACGATGCGCACTCCGTTTAGCTCATCCCCGTGGACGCCCGCCTGCAGCAGGACTTTCTTCCCGTCCGTTTTGCCTTTTGCCACCATGATGGGGACATACCAGCGCTGTCCTGTTCCTGTCTCAACCCCCTCGAACATGAAGCGATGTTGTCCTGCTGTCAGGTCTGATACATCCAGAGTCGAGATAACCGGCACTCCTTGCACCTTATCACCCGTATACACCGTTGCCGCGTGAGTCATTGAGCATGGCAACGCTAAGCTGAGAGCGAATGCGATACGGCTAGTAGATATCTTCATGAGCGTCATTTTCCATTTGATAGGGTTGAGATTTTTATTTTTCGGCCTGGGCCGTGGTTCGTGCTCATTAAGTTAATAGTGATTTTATGAGGCCAGCCAGCGGCACGATCGGGAAATGTGATTTTGCATAGGCTAACGCACCGGCCTCAATAACAGGGTTTGCGCGATTCATTTTTCCTGCCCGGCGTCTTCTTTCTAACCTACCTCACAAAAAACGATCCTCCGCTTTGATCGACATGCCATCTTCGCCTATATGACTAGTCATGAAATTTTAAATGACTAGTCATATAGGGAGGAAACATGAGCAATCAGCTGCCGGCCAACTTTTTATGGGGCAACTCGGTATCGAGCATGCAGACGGAAGGGGCCTGGAACGAGGGCGGGAAGGGGATGTCGGTGTACGACATTCGCGAAGCTGGGGAGAACATCTCCGACTGGAAAGTCGCGACCGACTCCTACCATCGCTACCGGGAAGATTTCGACCTGATGCAGGATCTGGGCATGAGCTGCTACCGCTTCCAGATCTCCTGGAGCCGCGTCTGTCCGCAGGGTGACGGCGCGTTCAACGACGAGGGCATCGCGTTTTACGACCGCTTTATTGAAGATCTCATCGCCCGCGGTATTGAGCCGATGATCTGCCTCTACCACTTCGATATGCCGCTGGCGCTGGCGCAGGAGTACAACGGCTTCAATGACCGCCGCGTAATGGACGCCTTTATCCGCTACGGTAAAAAGATGATCGACTGTTTTGGCGACCGCGTGAAGTACTGGCTGACCTTCAACGAGCAGAACATCTTCCATATGCCGGAAGCATTCCGCATTTCTGGCTACATGAAAGGCGATCAAACCCTGCGCGAGCTGTACGAGCTGCAGCACCATATCATGGTGGCGCACATGGCGCTGACCGAGTATCTGCACCAGACGAAACCGGGCCAGCTGATGGGCGGCATGCTGGCGCACCAGCTGGTTTACCCGGCCACCTGCAAACCGCGCGATATCTTCTGCGCCCAGCAGTATGACGAGTTCCTCAACCAGAACCTGCTGCGCGTCTTTGCCGGGCAGGGCTACAGCCCGGCGGTGATGGCGGTGGTGGAGCAGGAAGGCTTTGGTGATATCTACCGCGCCGAAGATTTAGCGCTACTGGCGCGCACCAGAAACGACTATATGGCCTTCAGCTACTACGCCAGCAAAACGCTGGACAGCGATGCGATCCCGGAAGGCACGCCGGTCAACTATTACCTGCTGCACGGCGAGAAAAATAACCCCTACCTGAAAGCCACCGAGTGGAACTGGCAGATCGACCCGCTCGGTTTTCGCACCATCATTACCCGCTACGCCAACGACTGGCGCATGCCGGTGTTCCCGATTGAAAACGGCATTGGCGTGATTGAGTCCTGGGATGGCGTCAACCCCATCGAGGATACCTACCGCATCGACTACCACCGGGCGCACATCGAGGCGATGAAAGCGGCGATATTCGAGGATGGGGCAGAGGTCATGGGCTACCTCGGCTGGGGGTTAATCGACATTCTCAGCTCCCAGGGCGACATGCGTAAGCGCTATGGCGTGGTCTACGTCAACCGGGAAAACCACGACCTGAAAGACCTCAGGCGCGTGCCGAAGAAGAGCTACGCGTGGTTAAAACAGGTTATCCATACCAACGGACGCGAGATGTAAGCCGTACGCTGCCGGGCCGTTTTTGTGACTGATTGATGGGAACACGCCGCTATGTCTGAAACAAAAATCACACCGCATATGCAGTCCTTTGTCGATAAGTTTGTCGAGTTCTCGGCGCGCCTGGCAAACCAGGTGCACCTGCGCTCCCTGCGCGACGCCTTCGCCACGGTGATGCCGATTTTCATCCTCGCCGGTCTGGCGGTGCTGGTGAACAACGTGGTGTTCCCGTGGATTTTTCACGGCGATACGCTGGCACACTTCAAAGTGTGGGGCGAGGCGATTATCAACGGCACGCTTAACATCGCCGCGCTGCTGCTGGCCCCGATGATCGCCTGGTCACTGGCGCGCAACAAAGATTTCGACAACCCGGTCTCGGCAGTGGTTATCGCCGTCAGCAGTTTTATCATCATGATGCCGATGCGCTTACAGGTTACGCCCGTTGGCAGCGACGCCGCGGTGAACGTCACGCAGGTGCTGACCTTCGCCAATATCGGCTCCACCGGCATTTTCGCCGGGGTGCTGATTGGGCTGCTCTCAACGGAAGTGTTTATCGCGATTTCGCGCCTGAAGGCGCTGCACATATCGCTCGGGGAAAATGTGCCCCCAGCGGTCAGCAAATCCTTTACCGCGCTGATCCCGACGATCCTCACGCTCTCCCTGTTCGCGGTGCTGGCGGCCGTGCTGGCAAACGTGCTGCACACGGATCTGATCCATCTCATTACCACCTTTATCCAGCAGCCGCTGCGGCTGATCAACACCAGCCTGCCGGGGACGATTTTCATCTACAGCTTCGGCAACTTCCTGTTCACGCTCGGTATCCATCAGTCGGTGGTCAACAGCGTGGTGCTGGAGCCGTTTCTGCTGATCAACACCAACGAGAACATGCTGGCCTTCGCCAACGGCCAGCCCATTCCGCACATCATCAACAACATCTTCGTGCCGACGTTTGGCATGGTGGGCGGAACCGGCAGCACGATCTCGCTGCTGATCGCCATCTTTATCTTCTCCCGACAGCAGTCGGCGAAGCAGGTGGCGCGTCTGTCGCTGGCGCCCGGCTTATTCAACATCAACGAGCCGGTGATCTTCGGCCTGCCGATTGTCTTTAACCTGCCGCTAATGATCCCGTTTGTGCTGTTGCCCGCGATAGGCATTTACTTCGCCTGGCTCTGTACCACGCTGGGATTCATGTCGCGCTGCGTGGTGATGATCCCGTGGACCACGCCGCCGATTCTCAGCGCCTGGCTGGCGACGGCAGGGGACTGGCGGGCGGTGGTGGTGCAGTTGGCAATCATTGTATTTGGTGTATTCTTCTACCTGCCTTTCCTCAAGATTGCCGAGCGAGTGGCGTTGAAAAACAGCGGGATAGAAAACTAACTGTAAGGAAGGACGATGGCGGCGAAGTACATCACCATAGCGCGGGAAATCAAGAAACGCATTATCAGCCAGCAGTACGCCGCCAATGAACCGCTCCCGGACCAGTTTGCGCTGGCGGCGGAGTTCAGCACCAGCCGGATGACCATCCAGCAGGCGATGCGCCAGCTGATCGTCGAAGGGCTGGTCTACACCCGTCAGGGGCAAGGGACGTTCATCCGCAAAAACTTCCTCCAGCTCTCGCAGTGGGATCTCTCCGGCAGCGACTATTTCGGTGCCACCAAAACCTGGGAACATCTGGGCACGGTTACCAGCCAGGTGGTGCATTTTGAACTGCGCTTCCCGAACGAAAAAGAGCAGGCGTCGCTGATGATTAACGCCGATGCGCCCGTCTATGACTTTATTCGTCTGCGCTTATTAAACGGCGAACCCATGTCGCTGGATTCCACGGTGATGCCGATGAATCTGGTGCCGGGCCTGACGAAAAGCCATCTTGAAGGTTCGGTGTTCCACTACGTGCAGGAGACCCTGGGGCTGAAAATTATGGGGTCATACCGGGTGGTGCGGGCGCTAAAGCCCAACGCGCTGGACAGAGAGCATCTGGTCTGTGAGGAAACCGATCCGGTGCTGGAGGTGGAGCAGGTCATTTATCTGGAAGATGGCACCGCGCTGGAGTATGCCCACTGCCACTATCGGTACGACCACGGCGGGATTGTTATCGTGAATAACGGATAAAAAAAAGCGGGCCTTGAAGCCCGCTTTTTTAATGCGCGTGATTAATTCAGACGCACCGGCATACCGGAACGGTTCTGAATCGCCTGGTCGACGATGGTGGTTTCCACGTCAGGCTGAGAGGTCACGGACTGCACCGCGCTGTTCAGCGTAATCGGCACGATCTCGTTGTTGTTGATCTGGTCTTCGCTGGTGGACAGCGGGTTGTGCACTTCGATGTAGCGGCTGCCGTCTGGCTCAGACGTCGCTTTCACCGGTTCGTTGATGAACTGCACGCGCGTACCGACCGGCACGTTTTCGAACAGGAACTTGATGTCGTCGTTACGCAGACGCACGCAGCCGTGGCTTACGCGCAGACCGATACCGAAGTTGGCGTTGGTGCCGTGAATCGCATACAGACGACCAATATACAGGGCATACAGACCCATCGGGTTATCCGGACCGGCTGGCACAACGGCTGGCAGCGGTTCGCCCGCAGCGATGTATTCCGCGTGCATTTTGGCGGTTGGGGTCCAGGTTGGGCCCGCTTTCTTACGTTCAACTTTGGTGGTCCAGTTCAGCGGGGTGTCTTTGCCCAGCTGGCCGATACCGATTGGCAGCACGATAACGGTATTGGTGCCTTTCGGGTAGTAATACAGACGCATTTCGGCGCTGTTGATCACGATACCTTCATGAACGGTATCCGGCAGGATCAACTGCTGAGGAACATTCAGCACGGTACCTGCTTTTGGCAGATACGGGTCAACGCCCGGGTTCGCTTCCAGCATGTTAGACAGGCCCAGCTGATACTGCGCGGCGAAATACTCCAGCGGCTGAGAGTTACCCTCAGGCACCGTCACCACCTGGTTTTGACCCACCAGACGGCTTCCGTCGGTCGGCAGGGGATACGTCACCGCAGACGCGGTCTTACAAAAACCTACTACGGCTAACGCCGCCGCAAAAAGCGTTGTTAATTTCATGTTCATGTTGTGCGAGGTATCTAAGCCATTCTGGCGATGAGTTGATAAGTCTGAATCTGTGATGGGAGCGCATTATATGTGCATTCCCGCTAACAGGGAATTCAGATGTGTACGAAATCACATTTTTTTCGATTTTGTTAAAGTTTAGTGGATTGCCGCAACACGGGATCTCAATTCGGAATTGTGGCATAATGCCGTGTTTATCACACTTTTCGCAGGAATCTCCCCGTGTTAGTTACCAGCAACGTCACTATGCAGTTTGGCAGTAAGCCGCTGTTCGAAAACATTTCCGTCAAATTTGGCGGCGGCAACCGTTACGGCCTGATTGGCGCCAACGGTAGCGGAAAATCCACCTTCATGAAGATCCTCGGCGGCGATCTGGAGCCGACCCTCGGCAACGTCTCGCTCGATCCGAACGAGCGTATCGGTAAGCTGCGTCAGGATCAGTTCGCCTTCGAAGAGTTCACCGTGCTGGACACCGTGATCATGGGGCACGCGGAGCTGTGGGAAGTGAAGCAGGAGCGCGATCGCATCTACGCGCTGGCCGAAATGAGCGAAGAAGACGGCTATAAAGTGGCCGATCTGGAAACGCAGTACGGCGAGATGGACGGTTACTCTGCGGAAGCGCGTGCGGGCGAGCTGCTGCTGGGCGTCGGCATTCCGGTCGAACAGCATTACGGCCCGATGAGCGAAGTTGCGCCAGGCTGGAAGCTGCGTGTGCTGCTGGCTCAGGCGCTGTTCTCTAACCCGGACATCCTGCTGCTCGACGAACCCACGAACAACCTGGACATCGACACCATCCGCTGGCTGGAGCAGACGCTCAACGACCGCGACAGCACCATGATCATCATCTCGCACGACCGTCACTTCCTGAACATGGTCTGTACGCACATGGCGGATCTGGACTACGGCGAGCTGCGCGTGTATCCGGGCAACTATGACGAGTACATGACCGCCGCCACCCAGGCGCGCGAGCGTCTGCTGGCGGACAACGCCAAGAAGAAAGCGCAGATTGCGGACCTGCAGTCCTTCGTTAGCCGCTTCAGCGCTAACGCCTCTAAGTCGCGTCAGGCGACCTCGCGTGCGCGTCAGATCGACAAAATCAAGCTGGAAGAGGTTAAAGCCTCCAGCCGTCAGAACCCGTTCATCCGCTTCGAGCAGGATAAGAAGCTGTTCCGTAACGCGCTGGAAGTGGAGGCCCTTACCAAAGGCTTCGATGAAGGCCCGCTGTTTAAAAACTTCAACCTGCTGCTGGAAGTGGGCGAGAAGATTGCCATTCTGGGCGCCAACGGCGTGGGTAAATCCACCATGCTGAAAACCCTGGTCGGCGAACTGCAGCCGGACAACGGCACCGTGAAATGGTCCGAGAACGCGCAGATTGGCTACTACGCGCAGGATCATGAGTACGAATTCGAAAATGACCTGACCGTCTTCGACTGGATGAGCCAGTGGAAGCAGGAAGGCGACGACGAGCAGGCGGTGCGCAGCATCCTGGGCCGTCTGCTGTTCAGCCAGGACGACATCAAAAAGCCTGCTAAAGTGCTCTCCGGTGGCGAGAAAGGCCGCATGCTGTTCGGCAAGCTGATGATGGAAAAACCGAACATTCTGGTGATGGACGAACCGACTAACCACCTGGACATGGAATCGATCGAATCCCTGAACATGGCGCTGGAGATGTATCAGGGCACCCTGATCTTCGTCTCTCACGACCGCGAGTTCGTCAGCTCGCTGGCAACCCGCGTGATCGAGATTACGCCAGAGCGCGTGGTGGACTTCACCGGTAACTACGAAGATTACCTGCGCAGCAAAGGTATCGACGGCTAAAAAAAAGCCCGGTGGCGCTTCGCTTACCGGGCCTACGGGTGACTTTGTAGGCCGGGTAAGGCGAAGCCGCCACCCGGCAATGTTCAGAGCACCCACTCACTCCTTTCAACCCCGTTCACCCGCAGCGTACGTTTTTCCCCCGCCGGTAATGATACCTTCAGCGCCTTCCACGCCGGACGATAGTCGCCGCGCGCGTTCACCTTCAGGTTGATGGTTGCGCCGTCGCACACCATCTCCCATTCCACCCACAGCGCATTGCCGTTCAGGTAGCCCCAGCTTTCACCGTCGTCTTCAAACAGCAGCCCCGAGGTTGTGCCAACGCCTTTCACCGGGAACAGCTTCAGCTCGCGGGTCGTATCTTTTTCGGCACTCACATGCGTGATGCGCTCGCTGAGCGGCAGACCGGCCCCGGCGCGCACCAGCAGCGGCAGTTTTTCGAGCGGCGCATCGAGGACGATGGATTGTCCGCCCGCATACCACGCGTGAGTGTAAAAATCGTACCAGCCCGTTTCGTTATCCGGCAGCCAGACGCGGCGCTCGCGCTGCCCGGCCTCGACGACGCTGGCGACCAGCAGGTCGCGGCCCAGCAGGAAGTCGTCGCACTCTTTGAAGGTTTGCGCGTCGTGCTCGTGGTCGAGGAAGGTCGGGCGCAGCATCGGCTCGTCGTCGGCATGGGCCTGCCAGAGCAGGGTGTAGAGATACGGCAGCAGGCGGTAGCGCAGCTCAATCGCGCCGCGAATGGCAGGCGTGACGCCCGGATACATCCACGGCTCGTTCACCGTGTGGTCATCGTTCCACGAGTGAATGGTAAAGCGCGGGTGCATCACGCCGTTCTGCACCCAGCGCACGAACAGCTCGGCGTCCGGCTTGTCGCCGGAGAAACCGCCGACGTCGTGCCCGACGTTGAACAGCCCGGACAGGCTCATGCCCAGCCCCATGCGGATGTTATAGCGCAGGGTGTCCCAGTTGGTGCGGTTGTCGCCGCTCCAGGTCTGGACGTAGCGCTGCATCCCGGCGCAGCCGGAGCGGGAGATGAGATACGGGCGTTTTTCCGGCGCAAAGCGCTGCTGCGCTTCCAGCGAGGCGCGCATCATCAGCAGCGGCATCACCGGGCGAATATGCTTGATGGCGATCTCCTTGCCGAAGCCAAAGCAGCGAGCTTCCCCGTCCCACACTTCATATTCGTTATTGTCGTTCCAGGTGGAGTCGATGCCCATCTCCAGCAGCTGCGTGGTGACGCCGTTCTGCCACCACTGCACCGTCTGCGGGTTGGTAAAGTCGAGGTGTGAGCCTTCGTCATCCCAGAAGCTGGAACGTTCGGGTGCATCGGTTTCTGAATCGCGAATGAACAGCCCGCGTTCCGCCACTTCGCTGTAGCGCGGATGGTCCTGCAACAGGCACGGCTTGATGTTCGCCGCAAGCTTTAGACCCGCGTCGTGGAAGGCCTGGCTCATTACCTTCGGCTGCGGCACCTTGTCATAGTTCCAGTTGAAGACGTAGCGCTTGCCGTTGATGGAGGTATAGCCGGAGGAGAGCTGGAATGAGTCGCACGGAATGGCGTGCTCTTCGCACAGGCGGATAAAGTTCATCAGCTGGTTCTGGGCGTCCGGCGCGTCGGTGTAGTGCATGGTTGAGCCGCTGTAGCCCAGGCTCCATTTCGGTCCGAACAGCGTTTTTCCGGTCAGGCGAACAAAGGCTTTGGTGACGTCCAGAACGCGCCTGCCGGTAAAGAGGTAGTAATCGATATCGCCCGCTTCCGCCTGCCAGCGGCGATAGGCGGTGTGGTAGTTATCGATCTCGTTACCCAGATCCAGCCAGCAGCTGCTCAGGTTGTCGTAGAACAGGCCGTAGCTCACGTCGTCGCGGCGGGTGAGGGTGAACGGAATGTGCTTGTACAGCGGGTCGGTGCTGGCGGCGTTGTATCCCATCGCGTCGAGGTTACGCATCTCGTAGCGTTTACCGTTGCGCTGCAGATCGCCCGCTTTCTCACCCAGGCCGTAGAAACGCTCGTCCTTGCGGCGGCTGAGGTAGTGCGCCACGCCGTCGCCGTGGGCGTTCAGCAGGTAGGCGCTGGTGGGGCGGTCGTTGACCAGCGGCTGCCACTCGCCCGCGTCATTGCGGTAGTGCCACTCCAGCCACAGCGGCTGGTGGACGGTGACGCGCAGCTGCTCGGTTGCCACGGTTAACGTATCGTCCTGCTGCGTCAGCGTCCAGGCGGGGCAGGAGAAGCCGCTGATATCGTCGCGACGGCGACCTTCCCACGGCACGTCTTTTTCCGGTGCGATGCTCCAGGTGCGGTCCAGCGCCAGCTCGCCCTTGCGTTTGATCAGCACGCGGAACAGGTTCTCTTCCAGCACATACAGGCACAGGCGGTGCTGGCTATCGACCAGCAGTTCCAGATGGTTTGCCGACTGCGTATCAAGGGTCCAGTTTTTCAGGGTTTTCATATGCAATACATCCACTATCAGGCGCGCTTCGCGCGACGTTCAGCAATAAATGCTACCAGGAAGAGAGCGCCAATCAGGTCAAAGAAGCCCATGGCGATAAAGAGCGGGTTAAAGCCGATTTTGTCGGCGGTCACACCGATTAACAGCGAGAACAGGAAGCTGGCGATCCACGCCGCCGAGCCGCGCATGCCGTTGACGGTCGCCATCTGACCTTTGTCGAACGACTCCACGACCAGGGCGCTCAGCATGCAGGAGATGATCTGGTGCCCGAAGCCGCCGATGGAGATCAGCACGATGGTGATATACGGGTCGCGGGTAATGGCCACGATGGCCAGCGAGATCATCAGGAACGCGCCGGTCACGGAGCTGGCGACAACCGAGTTCACGCGGGAGCAGCCGAACAGGCGGGTGTACAGACGCGTCAGGTAGCCGCTTGCCACGCTGCCGAGGTCAGCGGCGAGGAACGGCAGCCAGGCAAACATCGCAATCTGCTTCAGGTCCATACCGTGCTCTTTGGCAAGATACAGCGGCACCCAGAAGCTCAGCACCGCCCAGGCCGGTTCCGCCATAAAGGCCGGGATGGCGATACCGTAGAAGCGTTTGTTCTTCGAGACGGTTTTCAGCGCGGTCAGGAAGGGCAGTTTGACGGCAGGCGGTTCGTTATCCTGCTTGATAAACGCCAGCTCGTCCTTGCTCAGGTTCGGGTGCTGCTCGGGGTTGTGGTAGAACGCCCACCAGAGGATCACCCACAGCAGCGCCAGCACGCCGGTAAACATAAACGCCCCCTGCCAGCCGAACGAGGCGTGAGCAAAGTAGATGATAGGGGGAGCCAGCATCGCGCCGATGGAGAAGCCCACGCCTGCCCAGCCGGCGGCAACGGGACGCTCTGATTTCGGGAACCATTCGCCGATGGTTTTGGCGTTCGCCGGGGTGGCGGCGGCCTCAGAAGCCCCCATAAAGAAGCGCAGAATCGCCAGGTGCAGCCAGCTTCCGGCGCCCGCGTGGAAAATACACATCAGCGCCCAGATCCCGGCGCAGACCATAAAGCCAATCTTCAGGCCGATAACGTCAATCAGCCAGCCGCACAGGGGCTGGAAAATGGTGTAGGCGATCTGAAACGCGCCGACGATCCAGGAGTATTGCTCGGTGGTGATCCCGAGGCTCTCTTTAAGCTCCGGAGCGAGAATACCTAAGGAATTTCGGGTGATGTAGTTAACGGTGACGCCCAGCAAAAACAGCACCAGCACGTACCAGCGCAGGTTCTTGATGACGCGACGGGTTTTGCTTGTCGCAATGGTGTTATTGATGTCCTGACTCATTTTACTCTCCACAAGACGGACGGTAAGGGGACGGAGGTTCAGGTGTCACACAGATTGTTATGCCTTTGATTTCTATCCGCTTATAATGCTTAAGTTGCTATACAACTAGTATGGAAGCTGTGTGACAAGTTCACCTTAAGGAAGAAAATGAGTGGGCAAAAGTGGATTTTGTGCAAAATTTCTCATAACCGACGAAAACACTCTGGCATGATGGCATTCATGCCAGTTATTTCCTGACAAACACGCTATGAAAATTTTTTCATTTCGCAAATGGAGCCAGATCACAAAATGGACAAAAGGCTAAAAATCACCGAAATCGCGGCCCGCACGCAGCTCTCCATCAGCACCGTGTCGCGGGTGCTGGCGGGGAAAGCGAATACCAGCGAAAAAGCGCGTGCAAAGGTGCTGGCGTGCGCGCGCGAGCTGGGGGTAATGGACGGCATGGCGGCCGGGCGTCTGCTGCTTAACAGCCTGGTGGTTTTTGCCCCGCAGCGGGCGTTTGACGAGCGGTCCGACATCTTTTACTACCGCGTGATCCAGAGCGTGAGCAAAGCCCTTGCCTCGCACGAGGTCCGGTTGCGCTACTGCGCGCTGGAGGAGAACGACAGCGACGCCCAGCTGTTTCTGGCGCGGATGAACGAGCCGGATACGCAGGCGGCCATTCTTCTCGGTATTGACGATCCGCATATCCACGATCTGGCGGTGGACGTGGGCAAACCCTGCATGCTGATTAACTGCCGCGACCGGCACATGCGTCTGCCTGCCGTTGCGCCGGATCACCGCGCCATCGGCGAGCGGGCGGCGGAGTACCTGTTCGAGATGGGACACCGCGAGGTGATGAACGTGCTGTGCCTGCGGCGCTACACCATGGAGCAGCGCCTGTCGGGGATCCGCGACGCGTGGCAGTCCCACAACCTGGCGTTCAACGACAAGCGCGATCTGCTGGTGGTGCCGAGCTTCAGCGCCAGAGAGACGGAGCAGCTGGTGAGCGATTGGCTAAATCAGCAGCAGGGAAAAGACCTGCCGACGGCGTTCCTGGTTGGCGGCGACTTTATGGCGGCGGGCACCATCAGCGCCTTACAAAACCACGGCCTGCGCGTGCCGCAGGACGTCTCGGTGATGAGCATCGACGGCTTTAACCTGGCGGCGATTCAGGATGTTCCATTAACGGCCGTGCATGTTCCCCGCGATGAGCTGGGAACGGAAGCGGTACACATGCTCCAGCAGCGGCTCATGCGCCTGGACGCGCCGGTAGGCACATTGCTGCTGAACGGCACGCTGGCCGTGCGGGAATCGGTACGGCGGATACGTCAGGGGAAACGACGCACCGCCGTGGAGCGGGAAGGGCTGTACGACAGCTAGACCATGCCCAGCGCGCGTTTGCCGTGGATGTTGAGATCGTTCACGGTAAAGCGGTCCTGCCAGGTTTTTTCATAATCCTCGCGCGGGAAGTCTCCCGGCGACGCGCCGGTTTCCAGCGCTTCCTTGACCTTCTTCGCGTAGGCGAGGTTTTTCTCGCACATCGGTGCGGCGGGGATGTACATCACGTTGCCCCAGCCCTGCTGATCTTCCACCGGCGCGACGGAGTGGATCACATCGCAGTGCCACCACACCGAATCACCCGCCTCCAGCGCAGGAATGCTGGTCAGCGCCTCGATAAGCAGCGGGTGCCACTTCTCGGAAACCGGCAGCACGCGCCCCGGCGCCACGCCGCACAGCTCGTCTTCCGGCACGTCGTCCAGCAGCGGACGCAGCAGAATATACGCCATTGCTTCCGGGATCGGCACCACGTGCAGCAGCCCCTGGCCGGGGATCATGTCTGACAGCGCCGTCCAGCCCTGGAAGGTGCGGAACACGGAGCATTTGGTGGTGTTATCGACGGTATACTCTTCCACTTCGGTACGGTGCGCGGCGTTCCACGGGTCGTATTTCTCGACGTTGCCGTCAAACACGCGGGCGAAAACCTGCTGGTATGCCGGCAGCAGCCAGCGCTCCAGCGCGCCGGAGTCGGTATGCGCGCCGAGTCCTTTCGAGGTGGTTCCCGGCGGACGGCGGCGGATACGATCCGGGTAAATCACGCTCACGTCCGGGTCGAACCACTGCTTGCCGTTGCTCTCGAACGTCCATAAGCGGTTCAGGAACGACTGCACCTGCGCCATCTCTTCACTCTGACGCGCCTGCATTTGCGCCTGCGACCAGTAGATCGGGTAAATCTCCGGACGGGAAGCGCTCAGGGTGCCGAAGAAGTTATCGCCTGGCCCTTTGTACACCTCGTCAAACTTGTTCAGATCGAGGTAGTCGAGCATCGACTGATCCCACGCCAGCGCCTGCTCGCGCGGGAAGTGACCTTTAATCACCGCGCAGCCGCGGCGCTTAACGGCCTCGCGCTGTGCGTCGGTAATCGTGCCGTTTTTCACATCGTTAAACGGAATCACCGGCCAGACGGATTCACCTTTATTTTTAAGCGCGTTAATTTCCGCCACGCGGGTGGCAATGCTGTCGCTGAGCTTGTTGAACACCGCCTGCACGTCGCCGATCTGCGCGCGTAACTCACGTTTCAACTGACGGATTGCCGCTTTGTGATCCGCTGGCAAGGTTTCACTGGTAAAGGTCATAATTGCCTCGCATCTTTCATTCGAAAGTAAAAGTGTCTACAAGTGATACTTTAAGTTAAAAATAAGTTAATGCAAGTTTAAAAACTTGACCTGCGCCACAGGACGGAAAAAGAGTGAGAGGCCGGAGCCAGGCTCCGGCGAAGAAAGGATCAGGCGTCGAACGGGGAATGGTTGTCGAGCACGGCCTGAATGACGTTCAGCGCGCCCTGATGGTTGTTGTCATCGGTGCTGTAGCGGCTGATTTCTTTGATGCTCTCTGCCGCGTTACCCATCGCAAAGGAATATTTCACCAGCTTCAGCATCTCGGCATCGTTGCCGCTGTCGCCAATGGCCACGCACTCTTGCGGAGAGATTTTCCAGCGCTTCAGCAGACGGCTGATGCCGTTCGCTTTGTGCAGGCCGGGGATAATCAAATCGACAAAGCCAAAGCCGCTGGTGACCGGCTTCATGATGCCGTCCAGCGAGACGTGCAGCTTATCCACCAGATTAGGAATATCGCTGTCCGGCAGGTTCAGGGAGAACTTAAAGAGCACGTCGTCAATGTCGCGGTAATCGCTGATGCGCTTTAAGCGGTGGTAGTGCTTTGACATTAGCGCCACGAACGCCTCCGGCGCTTTATCGCTGACGTAGGCGCTCTCCAGCCCGCAGGCCACGAAGTTCAGCCCTTTGTCTTTCAGCAGTTCGCCAATCACGATCTGCGATTCATGGCGGGTCAGCTCGCCGTGAAAAATCTGCTCGCCGCGATCGAACACCAGCGCGCCGTTTTCCGCCACGAAGGAGATCCGATCTTTAAGCTCCGGAAAGAAGGAGATGAGCTGGTAATACTGGTTGCCGCTGGCGACAATAAATTCAATGTCGCGGGATTTAAGCTGTTCAAACTGTGCCTGGAAGCGGTCACGATCGTACTGCTTGGCATCATCAAGGAAAGTTCCGTCCATATCGGTGACGATAACTTTAACGGTCATACTGTGCTCCTGGGTCACTGCGTTTTGAAACATTCTAATAACAAGGTGACGAGGAGCACAAATTTAATTTCGAATGAAAGTCAGAAAGCCGGGTGGCGGCTTCGCCTTACCCGGCCTACGGGGAGACTCTGTAGGCCCGGTAAGCGCAGCGCCACCGGGCGTTTTCTTACAGCGTATGCTCAGTACGGGCGATAATATCGTCCTGCGCATCCGGCGACAGGGCGGTGAAGAACGCCGAGTAACCCGCGACGCGCACCACCAGGTCGCGGTACTGGTCCGGGTGTTTCTTCGCTTCCAGCAGCGTTTCGCGCGAGACGATGTTGTACTGAATATGCCAGCCCTTATGCACTTCGAAGAAGGTGCGCAGCAGCACCATTAGCTTCTGGCGATCGCTGTCGTTTTCCAGCGTTGACGGGTTCAGCTTCTGGTTGAGCAGCACGCCGCCGAGAATCGCTTCCGTCGGCAGTTTGCCCACCGAGCCAATTACCGCCGTCGGGCCGAGGTGGTCCGTACCCGAAGCCGGGCTGGCCCCTTCCGCCAGAGGGGTATGCGCCTTACGTCCGTCCGGTGTCGCCATCGTCGCTGCGCCAAACGGCACGTTCGCGGAGATGGAAGAGGTGCCCGCGTAATAGTTACCGCCGATCGGGCCGCGGCCATAGCGCGGGTTGTGATACTGCTTCAGCTCTTCAATATAGGTCTGATAGGCGCGGGTCAGCAGCATATCCACGTTGTCGTCGTCGTTGCCGTACTTCGGCGCGCCGTTGATCAGGCGCTGGCGCAGCTGCTCGTGGGTTAGGCCATCGAAATCATCGGCCAGCGCCGCCGCCAGCTGCTGCTGGCCGATGACGCCCTGTTCGAACACCAGCTTCTTCACCGCCGCCAGGCTGTTGCCGAGGTTGGCGATGCCCACCTGCAGGCCGGACACCCAGTCATACTTCGCGCCGCCCTGCTTGATGCTTTTCGCGCGCTCGATGCAGTCGTCCACCAGCGCCGAGCAGAGAATATCGTGGACGTTCTCCTCCAGCATGGTGTCCACGACGTACTCAATCTCGATGGATTTGCGGGTGTAGTAGCGGATCTGGCTATCCCACGCCGCCATCACCTCCTCGAAGTTATCGAAGTTACCGGCAGAGAGGGCTTTCTCCTGCGGCAGGAACACCTTGCCGCTGGTGGCGTCGCGGCCGCCTTCCAGCGCGGCCAGCATCACGCGGGCGAAGTTGATAAAGCTCATGCCGGTGCAGCGGTAGCCCCATTTGCCGCCCACCGCGGTTTCGATACAGCCAATGGCCGCGTAGTCGTAGGCGTCGTCGCGTTCAACGCCGAGCTTGATGAATTCCGGAATGACGATTTCGTCGTTGTTAAAGGCAGGCATCCCGAAGCCGCAGCGGATCACCTGCACGCAGGCGTCGAGGAAGTCGTTGCTCATGCCCGCGTGGTAGCGCACGCTCAGGTTCGGCTGGGTGGAGCGCAGGCGACCGCAGGATTCCAGAATCGCGTACGAGAGCGGGTTCACCGCGTCCATCGGCTCACCGTTAACCAGCTTCTGGCCGCCGATGGTGACGTTCTGGTACAGCGGGCTACCGGCGGAAACCTTCGAGTGCGAGCCGGAGCGGATCTTGTTCACTTCCAGCAATTTCAGCCAGCAGCTGTGCAGCAGCTCGATGGCGTGCTCGCGGTCCAGGCTCTGGTTCAGCTCCACGTCGCGGCGGTAGTACGGATAGAGATACTGGTCCATACGCGCGAAGGAGACGGAGTGGCCGTTGGACTCAATCTGCAGGATCAGCTGAATGAAGTAGCACAGCTGCAGCGCCTGCCAGAAGGTTTTTGGCGGCTCGTGGGCGATTACGTCACAGTTTTCCGCCATTGCCAGCAGCTCGTCGCGGCGGCTTACGCGGGTTTCGGTGGAGGCCATTTCGCGCGCCAGGTCGGCAAAGCGTTTGATGTGCAGACTCACCGCTTCCAGCACGATATCGATCGCCTTCAGGAACTGGTCGCCGTGCAGGTCTTCCAGCACCGTCAGGTTGATGCGCGAGCGGCGCTCGGCCACTTTGGCGCGCAGGCCGTCGAGACCTTTCTCCAGCACCAGAGGGAAGTTCACCGCCAGGTGCGCGTCGCCGGAGGTCATGTTACCTTCGGCTTTGATGATGCCGGTTTCCAGCAGGCCTTTCTGCTCGTCGGTGAACATGCCGTAGCAGCGATCCTGCACCGTCTGGCCGCGCCACCATGGGCAGATCTCATGCAGCACGCGCTTGTTCTCTTCGCTCACCGCAAAGCCCGCGCCCGGACGGTCCGCCAGGTCGTCAATCTCTTTCTCAATCCAGGAGACGGTATATTCCGGGAAAATGGGCGCCGCGCGCACTTCGCTTGCCTGGTTCCCGATGATCAGCTCATCGTGCTTGATCCAGATGGTACGCTTGGCCAGGTGATGCGCCAGCGCCAGGGCGCGGCGCACCGGGATCGGCTTGTCCATGTGCTGCTGGTACATTTCGGTGTAATGCTGGGCGCGCTCGGTACAGACCGGCGGCTTAACGATATGTACCAGCGCCGTTTTGTGCGCCTTAATGCGCTCGCTGAGGGTATTGAGATTCAGGGTGGTCATAAGTTTATCCTCGTAAGGTCGCGGTTAACCCTTTCTGGCAGGCGTACTGCTGCGCGAAGTCCAGCAGGGCAGGGTTATCCAGCGGTTTGTCAGGGGCAGAGTAGGGTTGGCCGAGCAGGGTGTATTTGTTCATGCCCAGCGTGTGATACGGCAGAAAATGAATATCGTCGACGCCGAGTTCATCGGCAGCGAAGTTGGTAATGGCGGTGATGGAGGCTTCATCCGCGTTGAAGCCCTGGATCAGCGGCACGCGGATGGTGATCGTTTTCCCGGCGGCGGCCAGGCGTTTCAGGTTGTCCAGGATGCGCTTAGCCGAACCGTCCGTCCACTGCTTGAAAACGTCACCGTCGACGTGCTTCAGGTCGGCGAGGAACAGATCGACGTACGGTAATGACGGCTCGATATAGTGCCACGGCACGTGAAGGCAGGTCTCGACGGCGGTGTGGATACCCTGGTCATGGCTGGCTTTAAACAGCGCGTGCGCCAGCTCCGGGTTCATAAACGGCTCGCCGCCGGAGAGGGTGATCCCGCCGCCGCTGCGGTCGTAAAAGGGTTTATCGCGCAGTACGGTCGCCATGATCTCCTCGACCTGCTGTTCTTCGCCGCAAACGGTCAGCGCCTGCGTCGGGCAGCAGTCGGTGAGGGCATCAAGCGTCTCTTCACTCAGCTTTTCGCGGTGGATGACCAGGCCATTCAGCGCGCGTTCGATGCAGCCCGGTGCCGCCTGCTGGCACAGGTCGCAGCCGTCCAGGCACAGACGCGTATCAAACAGCACGTCCCGGCTGCGGGAGCGGCTTTCCGGGTTCTGGCACCAGCGACAGCCCAGCGAGCAGCCTTTCAGGAACACCACGGTACGTATACCGGGGCCGTCGTGGGTAGAGTAACGCTGAATATTAAAGATCATGTTTTTCGCCTCTCATCTTGCATATGAAGATTAAATTACTTTCGAATGAAAGTTATCTTGATGCAGGTCAACTCTTGAGCAGGTTTTGTCGTGATAGGGTAAGTGCAGGCTAATTTTGAAGGTGACATCATGGAACTTTATCTCGACACATCTGACGTTGCGGCAGTCAAAAAGCTGGCGCGTATCTTCCCGCTGGCGGGCGTGACCACCAACCCAAGCATCGTTGCGGCCGGTAAAACGCCGCTCGACGAACTGCTGCCCGCGCTGCACGACGCGCTGGGCGGCAAGGGCCGTCTGTTCGCACAGGTGATGGCGACCACCGCCGAAGGGATGGTGGAAGACGCGCGTAAGCTGCGCGCCATCATTAACGATCTGGTGGTGAAAGTGCCGGTGACCGCAGAAGGGCTGGCGGCGATCAAGATGCTGAAGGCGGAAGGGATCCCGACCCTGGGCACGGCGGTCTACGGTGCCGCGCAGGGGATGCTGTCCGCGCTGGCGGGGGCGGAGTATGTGGCCCCTTACGTTAACCGCGTGGACGCGCAGGGCGGGGACGGGATCCAGACCGTGGTGGAATTACAGCAGTTGCTGACGCTGCATGCGCCGCAGTCAAAAGTGCTGGCCGCGAGCTTTAAAACCCCGCGTCAGGCGCTGGACTGCCTGCTGGCAGGCTGCGAGTCCATCACGCTGCCGCTGGACGTGGCGCAGCAGTTTATTACCTCTCCGGCGGTAGACGCAGCGATTGTGAAGTTTGAGCAGGACTGGCAGGGGGCGTTTGGACGGACGTCCATCTGACGCGGCTGCCGGGTGGCGCTGACGCTTACCCGGCCTACGTTCGAGCCGTTGTAGGTCGGGTAAGGCGAAGCCGCCACCCGACTTTTTTACTGACTACACACCTCACACCCCGGATTACGCATCAGCTTCATCTCGCGGAACTGGCAGGTCATCGCGTCATACATCACGATTTTCCCCGCTGCCGGCGTGCCGTAATTCGCCAGGACCTTGATCGCTTCCATTGCCTGCAGTGAACCAATCACGCCGACGAGCGGCGCCATCACGCCCGCCTCAACGCAGGTCAGCGCATTCTCGCCAAACAGACGGCTCAGGCAGCGGTAACAGGGTTCACCCTCAGCGTACGTGAAGACGCTGATTTGCCCCTCCATGCGGATCGCCGCCCCGGAGACCAGCGGGGTTTTGTGAGCAAAACAGCCCGCGTTGAGCTGATTACGGACGGTGACGTTATCCGTGCAGTCCAGGACCAGATCGTGCCGGGCAATCTGCGCGGAGAGCGCGTCGTCATCCAGCATTGCGTCAATCAGCGTGAACTGAACGTGGGGGTTGATACGCGCCAGCGCAGCCCTGGCGGATTCCACTTTCGGCAGGCCCACCGTCGCGTCACTGTGCAGCGTCTGGCGCTGCAGGTTGGACACCGATACGGTATCGAAATCCAGCAGCGTCATGCTTCCTACGCCCGCCGCAGCAAGGTACTGCGCGGCGGCGCAGCCCAGCCCGCCCAGCCCGACGACCAGCACGCTGGCCGCCTTGAGCGCTTCCTGACCTTCGAAATCAAACCCGCGCAGCACAATCTGGCGGTTGTAGCGCATCATCTCCGGGTCGCTCAGCTCCACCGTCATGTCAGCCTCCGAACAGGTGGTTAAAGCGCTCGACCTCAACCCATTCGCCGGCTTCCACGTTGCCGCGCTCGCGCTCCAGCACGATGAAGCAGTTGCCCAGACTGAAGGAGCTGAAAATGTGCGAACCCTGATGTCCGGTGGTGCTCACTTCGAGCTCGCCGTCCGCACCGCGCGCCAGAATGCCGCGCTGGAAATCGAGACGGCCCGGTGATTTTTTCAACCGCGTGGCGGCACGCACGCGCACGCGTTCCGGCAGCGGGCTGGCCTTGTTGCCGGAAAGCTTCGCCAGCAGCGGGATCGCCAGCTGGTAAAAGGTGAGTGCCGCCGAGACCGGGTTACCCGGCAGGCCGCAGAACCAGCTGTGTGGAAGCTTGCCAAACGCGAACGGTTTGCCCGGCTTGATCGCCAGCTTCCAGAAGGCGATTTCGCCCAGCTCTTCAAGAAGGGTTTTGGTGTAATCCGCTTCGCCCACGGAGACGCCGCCGGAGCTGATGACCACGTCGGCGGATTTATCCGCCTCGATAAACGCCGCGCGCAGTTTTTCCGGGTTGTCTGGAATAATGCCGAGGTTAATCACGTCGCAGCCCAGCTGCTCCAGCATCAGGTGTACCGCCAGTCGGTTGGTGTCGTAAATCTGGCCGTCCTGCAGCGGCTGGCCTGGAAGCTGCAGCTCGTCGCCGGTGGAGAAAACGGCGACGCGCACTTTGCGGATAACGTCAACTTCCGCGATGCCGAGCGAGGCCAGCACCGGCAGCTCCGCCACCGTCAGCCTTTGCCCGGCGGCAAAAACGGTCGCGCCGAGGGTGATGTCTTCGCCCGTGCGGCGGATGTTCTGGCCCGCCTTGACGCTGGCGGTAAAACGCACGCCGTCGTCGGTCTGTTCGGTCTCTTCCTGCATGACGACAGCGTCGCAGCCAGCCGGAACCGGCGCGCCGGTCATGATGCGCACGCAGGTGCCCGCAGGCCATTCGCCGCTAAACGGCTGACCCGCAAAGGCTTTACCCGCCACCGGCAGGGCGTTACCCGTCTGGAGATCCGCCAGGCGTACCGCGTAACCGTCCATCGCGGAGTTATCAAACCCCGGCACGTTGAGCGGGGAGACGATATCGCGTGCGGCAATACGGCCAAAACAGCGCACGAGGGGCAGCGTCTCAACGTCATGCAGCGGGGAAACTCGGTCAAGCATCTGCGTGAGTGCCGTCTCAAGCGGCATCAGTCCGGCGGTAAAATCCATGGTGGGCTCCTGCGGAGTAACAACGAAAGCGTCCATTATGGCAGAAAAGTGCGGCTAACTGTATGACCGGAGGGTGTTCGCTTTACATCACTGTTACGTCTTTCTATATTCAAAAATCATCTGAAGTTTCGTCGACGATAATGATATTTATAGAAAAAGCCGCAAAACAGGCTAACGGGTGATGCGAATGGTTAAGGCGGTAATCGCAATTCATGGCGGGGCCGGGGCAATCACCCGTGCACAGCTCACTCCTGAGCAGGAAAAGCGCTACATCGACGCGCTGTACGCCATTGTCGAAACGGGCCAGAAAATGCTGGAAGCGGGCGAGAGCGCGCTGGACGTGGTCACCGAGGCGGTACGCCTGCTGGAGGAGTGCCCGTTATTTAATGCGGGGATCGGTTCGGTCTTTACCCGGGATGAAACCCACGAGCTGGATGCCTGCGTCATGGACGGTATCTCCCTGAAAGCGGGGGCCGTGGCAGGCGTCAGCCACCTGCGTAACCCGGTGCTGGCCGCGCGTCTGGTGATGGAAGAGAGCCCGCACGTGCTGCTGACGGGCGCGGGGGCGGAGAGGTTTGCCTTCGAACACGGAATGGAGCCGGTATCGCCCGATCTGTTTTCCACAGAAGCGCGCTATCAGCAGCTGCTGGACGCCCGTTCGGCGGGTATGACGCAGCTTGACCATACTGCGCCGCTGGATGAGCGCAGCAAAATGGGCACGGTCGGCGCGGTGGCGCTCGACAAAGCGGGCAACCTCGCGGCGGCAACCTCCACGGGCGGGATGACCAACAAGCTCCCCGGACGCGTGGGCGACAGCCCGCTGCCGGGCGCCGGCTGCTATGCCAATAACGCGACGGCGGCGGTGTCGTGTACCGGCACCGGGGAAGTCTTTATTCGCGCCCTCGCGGCCTACGACATTACCGCGCTGATGGATTACGGCGGCTTAAGCCTCAGCGAAGCCTGCGAGCGCGTAGTGATGGAGAAATTACCTGCCCTGGGCGGCGTCGGCGGGCTGATTGCGGTGGATCGCGAGGGCAACGTGGCCCTGCCGTTCAACAGCGAAGGCATGTACCGCGCCTGGGGCTATGCCGGTGATGAGCCGAGCACGGGGATCTATCGTGAATAAGGGGGCAGCGCGTGCCGCACAGTGAAGAGCTGGACAACCGCGAAGTGCTGGCTGTCCATCAGCTGAATATTGCGTTTCAGGAAGAGCGGCAGTTCATCCCCGCAGTACAGAATTTATCGTTCACGCTCAGGCGCGGCGAGACGCTGGCGATTGTTGGCGAATCCGGCTCCGGGAAATCGGTCACCGCGCTGGCGCTGATGCGCCTGCTGGAACAGACGGGCGGGCAAATCAGCAGCGAGAAAATGCTGCTGCGCCGCCGTAACCGTCAGGTCATTGATTTAAACGAGCTGAGCGGCGCGCAGATGCAGGGCGTGCGCGGGGCGGATATCGCGATGATCTTCCAGGAGCCAATGACCTCGCTCAACCCGGTTTTCCCGATCGGGGAGCAAATTGCCGAGTCCATCCGGCTGCATCAGGGTCTGAGCGGCGATGAGGCGCTGAAAGAGGCCCGACGGATGCTGGAGCTGGTGCGCATTCCGGAGGCGCAGGCCATCCTGAGCCGCTATCCGCATCAGCTTTCCGGCGGCATGCGACAGCGGGTGATGATTGCCATGGCGCTCTCCTGCCGTCCGGCGGTACTGATCGCCGATGAACCGACGACGGCGCTGGACGTGACGATTCAGGCGCAGATCCTGCAGCTCATCAAGGTGTTGCAGCAGGAGATGGAGATGGGGGTGATTTTCATCACCCACGATATGGGCGTGGTCGCCGATATCGCCGATCGGGTGCTGGTGATGCACAAGGGCAGCGCGGTGGAAACCGGCCCGGTCGAGCAGATTTTTCACGCGCCCGCGCATCCTTACACCAAAGCGCTGCTGGCGGCGGTTCCGCGCCTGGGGGCGATGAACGGCAGCGATCTGCCGCGTCGTTTTCCGTTGATTTCCCTGGAGGCGTCTGAGCCGCAGGAGGAGGAACGCGAGCAGGACACCGTGGTGCCGGGCAAGCCCATTCTGGAAGTGCGCAATCTGGTCACGCGTTTTCCGCTGCGCAGCGGCGTACTGAACCGCGTAAAGCGCGAAGTGCACGCGGTGGAAAACGTCAGCTTCGACCTCTGGCCGGGCGAAACGCTGGCGCTGGTAGGGGAGTCCGGCTGCGGTAAATCCACGACCGGGCGCGCGTTGCTCCGTCTGGTGGACGCGCAGGAGGGCAGCATTACCTTTAACGGCGAGCGCATTGATACCCTTCCGGACAGCAGGCTGCAGGCGGTGCGGCGGGATATTCAGTTTATTTTTCAGGATCCGTATGCCTCTCTCGATCCGCGACATACGGTGGGGTATTCGATCATGGAGCCGCTGCGGGTGCATGACCTGCTTGACGGCGAGGCGGCGCAGCGTCGCGTGGCCTGGCTGCTGGAGCGCGTTGGCCTGAAGCCTGAACACGCCTGGCGTTATCCGCACGAGTTTTCCGGCGGGCAGCGGCAGCGTATCTGCATCGCCCGCGCGCTGGCGCTGAACCCAAAAGTGGTGATTGCGGATGAATCCGTCTCGGCGCTGGATGTCTCTATTCGGGCGCAAATCATCAATCTGCTGCTGGATTTACAGCGGGATATGGGGATCGCTTTCCTGTTTATCTCGCACGACATGGCGGTGGTTGAGCGCATCAGCCATCGCGTGGCGGTGATGTTTATGGGGCAAATCGTGGAAATCGGGCCGCGAAGGGCGGTATTTGAGAACCCGCAGCACCCGTACACCCGCAAGCTCATCGCGGCGGTCCCGGTCGCCGATCCGGCGCATCGTCACGGCCAGCGCGTGCTGCTGCAGGATGAGATGCCGAGCAACATTCGTAAACGCGGCGAGGCCGTGGAGCGCGTGACGCTGCGTGAGGTCGGTCCGGGTCATTTCGTGGCTCCCCCGCGTCAGGACAATGCCTTTTCGCGGTTATAACTTTCAACAGGCAGGAGAACATAATGGTTACATTTGTAGCGCGTAGATGGTTGTTAGCCGCGAGCGTGACGGCAGCCCTGGCCGCTGCCCCCGCGTTCGCTGCCAAAGATGTGGTGGTCGCCGTCGGCTCTAACTTCACCACGCTGGATCCGTATGACGCTAACGACACGCTCTCCCAGGCGGTGGCGAAATCGTTCTACCAGGGCCTGTTTGGCCTGGATAAAGAGATGAAGCTTAAAAACGTGCTGGCGGAGGGGTACACCGTTTCGGATGACGGGCTGGTGTACACCATTAAGCTCAAAACCGGGGTGAAGTTCCAGGACGGCACCGACTTTAATGCCGACGCGGTGAAGGTAAACCTGGATCGCGCCAGCAATCCTGAGAACAGCCTCAAGCGTTATAACCTCTATAAAAACATCGCCAAAACCGAGGTGGTCGACCCGGCGACGGTAAAAATCACCCTGAAAGAGCCGTTCTCCGCGTTTATCAATATCCTGGCGCATCCGGCGACGGCGATGATCTCCCCTGCCGCGCTGAAGAAATACGGCAAGGAGATTGGCTTCCACCCGGTGGGTACCGGTCCGTACGAGCTGGTCACCTGGAATCAGACCGATTTTGTGAAGGTGAAGAAATACGCGGGCTACTGGCAGAAAGGGCTGCCGAAGCTGGACACCATCACCTGGCGCCCGGTAGTGGATAACAATACCCGTGCGGCGATGCTGCAAACCGGCGAGGCGCAGTTTGCCTTCCCGGTCCCGTACGAGCAGGCCGCCATTCTGGAGAAAAACAGCAAGCTGGAGCTGGTCGCCAGCCCGTCGATCATGCAGCGCTACATCAGCATGAACGTCACGCAAAAGCCGTTCGATAATCCGAAGGTGCGCGAAGCCATTAACTATGCCATTAACCGCCAGGCGCTGGTGAAGGTCGCTTTTGCGGGCTATGCCACCCCGGCCACCGGCGTGCTGCCGCCGGCTATTGCGTATGCGCAAAGCTATCAGCCGTGGCCGTACGATCCGGCCAAAGCGCGCGAGCTGCTGAAAGAGGCGGGCTATCCGAACGGCTTTAGCACCACGCTGTGGTCGTCGCATAACCACAGTACCGCCCAGAAGGTGCTGCAGTTTACCCAGCAGCAGCTGGCGCAGGTGGGGATTAAGGCGCAGGTTACCGCCATGGATGCCGGACAGCGTGCGGCAGAGGTCGAGGGGAAAGGGCAGAAAGAGAGCGGCGTGCGGATGTTCTACACCGGCTGGTCGGCCTCGACGGGTGAAGCCGACTGGGCGCTGTCGCCGCTGTTTGCCTCACAGAACTGGCCGCCAACCCTGTTCAATACCGCGTTCTACAGCAACCCGCAGGTGGACAAAGACCTGGCTGACGCGCTGAAAACCACCAAACCGGACGAGAAGGCACGTCTCTACAAGGACGCGCAGGACATCATCTGGAAAGAGTCGCCGTGGGTGCCGCTGGTGGTGGAGAAACTGGTGTCAGCCCATAACAAAGCGTTGACCGGGTTCTACATCATGCCGGATACGGGCTTTAGCTTTGACGATGCGGATTTAAAATAACGCCCATGCTGAACTATGTTTGTAAACGCCTGCTGGGGCTTATCCCGACGCTGCTGATTGTGGCGGTGCTGGTGTTTTTGTTTGTCCATATGCTGCCGGGCGATCCGGCGCGTCTGGTTGCCGGGCCCGAAGCGGATGCCACGGTCATTGAGCTGGTGCGTAAACAGCTTGGTCTTGACCAGCCGCTGTATATGCAGTTTCTGCACTATATTGGCAACGTTCTGCAGGGTGACTTTGGTATCTCGATGGTGTCGCGTCGTCCGGTGTCGGAGGAGATCGCCAGCCGCTTTATGCCCACGTTCTGGTTAACGATAGCCAGCATGAGCTGGGCGGTGGTGTTCGGACTTGGCGCCGGGATTGTGGCGGCCGTCTGGCGCAACCGCTGGCCGGACAAGCTCGGCATGGCGCTGGCGGTGACCGGCATCTCCTTCCCGGCGTTCGCGCTGGGGATGCTGCTGATGCAGATCTTCTCCGTTGAGCTGGGCTGGCTGCCCACCGTCGGGGCCGATACCTGGAAGCATTACATTCTGCCCTCGATGACGCTGGGGGCTGCCGTGTCGGCGGTGATGGCCCGCTTTACCCGCGCCTCGTTCGTTGACGTGCTGAGCGAAGATTATATTCGCACCGCGCGAGCGAAAGGGGTCAGCGAGAAGTGGGTCATTCTCAAGCACGGGTTCCGCAATGCGATGATCCCGGTGGTGACGATGATGGGGCTGCAGTTTGGCTTCCTGCTGGGCGGCTCTATCGTGGTGGAAAAGGTCTTCAACTGGCCCGGGCTGGGACGTCTGCTGGTCGATTCCGTCGAGATGCGCGACTACCCGGTGATTCAGGCGGAAGTCCTGCTTTTCTCGCTGGAGTTTATTCTTATCAACCTCGTGGTGGACGTGCTCTACGCCGCCATTAACCCGGCCATCAGGTATAAGTAAGATGCGATTGTTGAACTGGCGGCGTCAGGCCGTATTAAACGCCATGCCGGGGCTAAAACCGGACCACATCCGCACCCCGTGGTCTGAATTCTGGCGGCGTTTCCGCCGCCAGCCGGTCGCGATGACGGCGGGGCTGTTCGTGCTGCTGCTGATCGTGGTGGCGATCGTGGCGCCGTGGGTGGCGCCGTTTGATGCGGAAAACTATTTTGACTACGACCGCCTGAACGACGGGCCCTCAATGCTCCACTGGTTCGGCGTGGACTCTCTCGGGCGGGATATCTTTAGCCGGGTGCTGGTGGGGGCGCAGATCTCGCTCGCCGCCGGGGTGTTTGCGGTACTGATCGGCGCGGCTATCGGGATCGTGCTGGGGCTGGTCGCCGGCTATTACGAAGGCTGGTGGGACCGCATCATCATGCGCATCTGCGACGTGCTGTTTGCCTTCCCCGGCATTCTGCTGGCGATTGCCGTGGTGGCGATCATGGGCAGCGGCATGGCCAACGTCATCATTGCGGTCGCGGTCTTTTCGATTCCGGCCTTTGCCCGCCTGGTGCGCGGCAACACGCTGGTGCTGAAACAGCAGACCTTCATCGAGTCGGCCCGCAGTATGGGGGCCAGCGATGCGACCATCCTCTTCAGCCATATTCTGCCGGGGACGGTGTCGTCCATCGTGGTCTACTTCACCATGCGTATCGGCGTGTCGATAATCTCGGCGGCCAGCCTGTCGTTTCTGGGGCTAGGGGCACAGCCTCCGACGCCGGAGTGGGGCGCGATGCTGAACGAGGCGAGGGCCGATATGGTGATTGCGCCACACGTGGCGATCTTCCCGAGTCTGGCGATTTTCCTGACCGTGCTGGCGTTTAACCTGCTGGGGGATGGGCTGCGCGACGCGCTGGATCCGAGGATAAAGGGGTAGTGCAGTGAAATGTGCCGGGTGGCGGCTACGCCTTACCCGGCCTACAAAAGCGGAGTGGGGGGAATTAAACCCGGCTACCCCACAGGTCATACTCATCCGCGTTTTCAACCTTCACGCGAATAATATCACCCGGCTTAACGTTGGTTTCGCCATTCAGGTACACCGCACCGTCGATTTCAGGGGCGTCCGCCATGCTGCGGCCAATCGCGCCTTCTTCGTCCACTTCGTCGATGATAACCATGATCTCGCGGCCCACTTTCTCCTGCAGACGTTCGGCAGAAATCTGCTGCTGAAGCTGCATGAAGCGGTTCCAGCGCTCCTCTTTCACCTCTTCCGGCACCTGGTCCGCCAGCTCGTTGGCGGTTGCGCCTTCTACCGGGCTGTACTTGAAGCAGCCGACGCGGTCCAGGCGCGCTTCCTTCAGGAAGTCGAGCAGCATCTGGAAGTCTTCTTCGGTTTCACCCGGGAAGCCGACGATGAAGGTCGAGCGCAGGGTAAGGTCCGGGCAGATCTCACGCCACTGTTTGATGCGCGCCAGCTGACGGTCAACGGAGCCAGGACGTTTCATCAGCTTCAGGATACGCGGGCTCGCGTGCTGCAGCGGGATGTCCAGGTACGGCAGAATCTTGCCTTCCGCCATCAGTGGGATGACGTCGTCAACGTGCGGGTAAGGGTAAACGTAGTGCAGACGCGTCCAGATACCGAGTTTGGACAGCTGCTCGCACAGGCCGACCATGCTGGTTTTCACCGGCTCGCCGTTGTGGAAACCGGAGCGGTGCTTAACGTCCACGCCGTAAGCTGAGGTGTCCTGGGAGATGACCAGCAGTTCCTTCACGCCCGCATCGGCCAGACGTTTGGCTTCAGCCAGCACTTCGCCAATGGGACGGCTCACCAGATCGCCACGCATGGACGGGATGATGCAGAAGGTGCAGCGATGGTTACAGCCTTCGGAAATCTTCAGGTACGCGTAGTGGCGCGGCGTCAGCTTCACGCCCTGTTCCGGCACCAGGCTCAGGAACGGGTTGTGCTTGGGTTTTGGCACGTAGTGATGAACATGTTGCAGCACCTGCTCGTAGCTGTGCGGGCCGGTAATCTCCAGCACCTTCGGGTGCACTTCGCGGATCTGGTCTTCTTTCGCGCCCAGACAGCCGGTCACGATCACTTTGCCGTTTTCGGTCAGCGCTTCACCGATGGCTTCCAGTGACTCCTGGACCGCGCTGTCGATAAACCCGCAGGTGTTAACGATCACCATATCGGCGTTGTCGTAGCTTGGCACCACGTCATAGCCCTCGGTGCGCAGTTCGGTCAGGATGCGTTCTGAATCCACCAGGTTTTTCGGGCAGCCCAGGGAGACGAAGCCGATTTTCGGCTGGTGCGTAACATTGCTCATAGGTTAAAAATTCATCAATTATGGAGTTATCAGGGCGGGATTTTACAGCGTATCGCGGGGGATTTATACACTCTTTGCAAGGCGGATGCGCCGGGCAGAGGTTGTAACATTGTAAATAATGTTAATCAGTTAATAAAAATTGATCCCAGGCATTAAACTGTACAAAAAATGTACTTATCCTGACTATGCACCATGGCTGACAGAGGAGGAAAGAGCATGACCGTTGACAGACTAAAACGCGATCTGCTGAACAAGCTGATCAACGCCCGAATCGACCTGGCCGCGTACCTGCAGTTGAGGAAGGCAAAAGGGTATATGTCAGTCAGCGAAAGCGAACATCTGCGTGATAACCTGTTTGAACTTTGCAATTTCATGCGTGAAAAAGCACCGGCCCTGCAGGCGAACTACGGCGAAAGTGAAGAAGTCGCGCTGCGCCGTGCCGCCGAGGTGCTCTCCATTGCAGGGGTGTGTCTGATGAACGGACGCCACGACTGCCCGAATTTTATCGCCGTAAACGCGGAGAAGCTTGAAAACTGCCTGACAACGCTCTCTCTATGCATCATGTGCCTGAACGAGCACAAACAGCTTGAACAGCACTGATCCCGGGGGAGGCAACTCCCCCTTCTGCTTAAGCTTTTGTAAAAGTGGTAACGCGCCCGGACGCAGTGGCTAATCTTTAAGCCATATGCCGATAAAGGAGCGCGTTATGCCTCGATCCTCGCTGATTTCCCTGCCTGCGTTATTTATTCCGTTTTCACTTCTAGCTGCGCCAGAGGCGGTGAAGGTCGAGGTGCTGCAAAATAGACTCGATCACCCCTGGTCCCTGGCGTTCCTGCCGGATAATAACGGGCTGCTGGTGACCCTGAAGGGCGGCCAGCTTAAACACTGGCAGGCCGGGAAAGGGCTTTCCGATCCGATCGTCGGTGTACCAAAGGTTTGGGCAAACGGGCAGGGCGGATTGCTGGATGTGGTGCTGGCGCCGGATTTTGAAACGTCGCGCCGCGTCTGGCTGAGCTACGCCGAGGCCGGGCATGACGGCAAAGCCGGAACGGCGGTGGGCTTTGGCCGCCTGAGCGACGACTATTCCCGCATCGAGGGATTCCAGGTGGCGTTCCGCCAGATGCCGAAACTCTCAACCGGTAACCATTTCGGCGGACGGCTGGTGTTCGACGGCAAAGGCTCCCTCTTTATCGGACTCGGCGAGAATAACCAGCGTCCCACGGCGCAGGATCTGGATAAATTGCAGGGCAAAGTGGTGCGCCTCACCGAAGACGGAAAAGTCCCGCCGGATAACCCCTTTGTGAATACCCCCGGTGCGCGACCTGAAATCTGGTCTTACGGCATCCGCAACCCGCAGGGGATGGCGATGAACCCCTGGAGCGACACGCTGTGGCTGAACGAGCACGGCCCGCGCGGCGGGGATGAGATCAATATCCCGGAGAAGGGTAAGAACTACGGCTGGCCGCTGGCAACGCACGGCATTAACTACAGCGGTCTGAAAATCCCGGAAGCCAAAGGCGAGCACGTTGAGGGCACCGAGAAGCCGCTGTTCGTCTGGAAAGTCTCACCCGCGGTAAGCGGCATGGCGTTCTACAACAGCGACGTCTTCCCGCAGTGGAAAAACAAGCTGTTTATCGGCGCGCTGAAGGAGAAGGACGTGATCGTGCTGAGCGTGGAGGGTAACAAGGTGACAGAGGACGGGCGCATTCTGGGCGACCGGGATCAGCGTATTCGCGATGTGCGGGTGGGGCCGGATGGGTATCTGTATGTCCTGACCGACGAGACGGACGGGCAGCTGTTGAAAGTCAGCCCGTCCGGCGCGTAATCAGGTAACCGGGATCATCACGACGTTACGGTACGCCGGGCGATCGCTCAGCTGTTTAAGCCAGCGCTCCAGGTGCGGGCGCGGCGTCCACTTCAGGCCCATGTTGGTCAGGTTCCAGACGAATGGCGCCACGGCGATATCGCCGGTGCCGAACGCCTCGCCGGAGAACCAGGCGTGCTTCGCCAGCTCATCATCCATCATCGCAAACAGATTTTCGCAGGCATCCTGCGCGGCGTGAATCGCGGGATAATCGCGTTCCGCTTCCGGCGTGCGGATAAGCCCCATCAGGATCACGCGGTGGGTCGGGGACAGCGTCTGGTTCGCCCAGTCCATCCACTTTTCGCCCTGGGCGCGGCGGGCCGGGTTTTCTACCCACAGGCGGCCCTGACCGTACTGCGCGGCGAGGTAACGCACAATCGTATTGGACTCCCAAAGCGTCGCGTCCGTTTCATCATCGCGCAGCAGCGGCACCAGGCCATTCGGGTTCATGGCCAGATAGTCGGCCTCCTTGTTCACGCCGAACGCCATGCCTGCCATGATTTGATTGAACGGTAAATCCAGCTCTTCCAGCGTCCAGAGCACTTTCTTAACGTTGGTCGAATTATTCCTGCCCCACAGCGTAATCATATTTACTCCCGATGAGATGTGAATCCGAATCAGCTTTTCGCCATGGTGAGATAAACCTAACAATTACGCAACAGAAGACAAAAAAATCGCCTTAATCAAAGCGTATCTGAATGTTATTGCATAAACTTTAATAACTTTACCCTCGTTGGGTTTCTTTAACGGTTTTAGTGCGCTATTACTCATCGCTTCTTGCGACACGGTGATGTGACGTAATTTTTGAATGGACACTCGGGTGGCATTTATGACGCGTAAAATGACTTCTCTGCGCAGCCTGGCGGCAGGCTCTGCGCTTCTTTTCCTGTTTGCACCAACGCTCTACGCAGCTGAACAGGCTGCGCCCGAAGCGCCGCCTGTGGATGCGCGCGCCTGGATCCTGATGGACTACGCCAGCGGTAAAGTGCTGGCGGAAGGGAATGCGGATGAGAAACTCGATCCGGCAAGCCTGACCAAAATCATGACCAGCTATGTGGTAGGCCAGGCGCTGAAAGCGGGCAAGATCAAGCTGGACGATATGGTGACCATCGGGAAAGACGCCTGGGCGACCGGCAACCCGGCCCTGCGCGGATCTTCCGTGATGTTCCTGAAGCCAGGGGATCAGGTCTCCGTTTCCGATCTGAATAAAGGGGTGATTATTCAGTCGGGAAATGATGCGTGCATCGCGCTGGCCGACTACGTTGCCGGCAGCCAGGATTCTTTCATTGGCTTGATGAATGGTTACGCGCAGAAGCTGGGCTTAACCAACACCACGTTCAAAACGGTTCACGGCCTGGATGCGCCGGGCCAGTTCAGCACCGCGCGCGACATGGCGCTGCTGGGGAAAGCGCTGATCCACGACGTGCCGGATGAATACGCCATCCACAAAGAGAAAGAGTTTACCTTCAACAAAATTCGCCAGCCGAACCGCAACCGCCTGCTGTGGAGCAGCAACGTCAACGTGGACGGGATGAAAACCGGCACCACGGCGGGTGCAGGCTATAACCTGGTGGCCTCCGCGACCCAGGGCGACATGCGCCTGATTTCGGTAGTGCTGGGCACCAAAACCGACCGCATTCGCTTTAACGAATCAGAAAAACTGCTGACCTGGGGCTTTCGCTTTTATGAAACCGTGACGCCGATTAAACCGGATGCCACGTTCGTCAGCCAGCGCGTCTGGTTTGGTGACAAGAGCGAGGTAAACCTGGGCGCGGGTGAGGCGGGCTCGGTAACCATTCCGCGCGGCCAGCTGAAAAACCTGAAGGCCAGCTACACTCTGACCGACCCGCAGCTCACCGCCCCGCTGAAAAAAGGCCAGGTGGTTGGGACGATTGATTTCCAGCTTAACGGTAAGTCGATTGAACAGCGTCCGCTGATTGTGATGGAAGCGGTGGAAGAGGGCGGCTTCTTCAGCCGGATGTGGGATTTCGTGATGATGAAATTCCACGGGTGGTTCGGCAGCTGGTTTAGCTAAGTTTTTGCCGGGTGGCGCTGCGCTTACCCGGCCTACGTTCGAGCCGTTGTAGGCCGGGTAAGGCGAAGCCGCCACCCGGCATAACCTCAATACATCAACTTCACCTGCTGCGCTTTCGCGTGGGCCACAATCTCGTCGTCCGGGCGGCAATCGCTGACGATGGCATCGAACTGCGCCAGCTCGCCCATTCTTGCCGGACGCACCTTACCAAACTTACTGTGATCGACCACCAGCACATGGTACTGCGCGGCGCTTAACGCCCAGTGCTTGACCGGTAATTCTTCCAGGTTAAAGCAGGTTGCCCCCTGACGCACATTGACGCCTGCGGCGGAATAAAACGCGATGTCCGGGCAGAGATTGCTGAGCGTGTCCTGCAGGTTGAGCGGCTTAAAGATCGCGTTGCTGGCGTGAAACTCACCGCCACAGAGGATCACCCGGCACTCGGGTTTCTCCTGAAGCGCCAGAAAGGTGTTCAGGGAATAACAGACGGCGGTAAACGGAATGCTGCTGTCGATGGCTTCGATAATCCACGGCGTGGTGGTACCGCAGTCAAAAAACAGCGTCTGGTGCGGCTGTACCAGGGAAGCCGCAAGCCGCGCGGCTTTGCGTTTCTCTTCCACCAGGCGCGTCTTCTGGTCGCTGATCAGATAATGGCTGGCGCTACGCGGCTCAAGCACAATGTATCCGCCCAGCAGCACGACGGGCGCGCTCTCGCTGTTCAGATCCCGACGAATGGTCATCTCCGAGACGCCGAGGAGGTTGGCGGCTTCCTTAAGATGCAGCTTATCGCTGCGCTTCAGCGCCTGTAGCAGCTGAGCAATGCGGTCATCGCGACGTGTTTCCATAGTTCCTCGGCATAAAAAAATGAACCCCCGCAGGGCGGGGGTTCAAGTGTAACCTGTCAGGTCGGGGTTAGTCACGTATCCAGCCTTTGCGGATCGGGATGGCGAAAATGGCGCGATAGAGTGAAGAAAGCGCACGGTAGAGCGCTTCCCCAATGAGGCTCCACAGGATAGCCGCGCTCACGCAGCCAATCAGCCCCACCAGGAAGCCGCCAACCATATCCAGCGGCCAGTGGACGCCCAGATACACGCGAGACCAGGCGATGGCCACAGCGACCACCATCAGCACCGCACCCGACCACAGGCGATGCCAGAACAGGAAGGCCAGTGCGAAGGTGAAGATCACCGTACCGTGATCGCTCGGGAAAGAGTCATCCGGCGCATGGTGCAGGAAGGTATAGCCGACGTGATCGACAAACGGACGATCGTGCGGGAACGCATGGCCCAGAATGTAACTTGCCAGGACGCTTACGCCGAGAGCCATCGCCACTTTGATTACAAGCTTGCGCTGCGCTTTCACCTGGCTACGCGGTCCCCACAGCCAGAGGATGGCTGCCAGCGCGGGCACGATACTGATCAGATCTTTTGCCAGAAAGGTGGCGAAGTCGATCATCCACTCGGGCGAGGCCGGGGTGGCGTTGATCAGATAAAACAGCTGATAATTCAGATTCTCTAGCATAGCGTTATCACTCTTTAGCAAACCGGGTGGAAACCAGCCCGTAGACTGCCACCTGGGAAAACCAGACCCACCACCCGGCCCACAGGTTGTGAGAGAAAAAATGCGCCCCGCGCATGACCTGACCGAAGCCCATCGCCAGACCCAGCAAAATGCCGAGAACGACAAAGCTCCAGGCCAGACGCGGCCGCTCGCGCCAGAAGGCAAAAAACAGTCCCATCACCATAAAGCCGCTGGAAGAATGGCCGCCGGGGAAGCAGCGCCCCGGGCCGCTGTCCGCCGGGACGGCGCTGAACAGGGGATAGGACATCGCCTTACCGCCATATTCCACCAGGTCCCACGGGCAGCTGTGATGGCTCATGCTTTTCAGCACGCCCACGACCAGCGCGCCAAGCCCCATCAGCAGCGCCGCCGTAACCAGCCTCGCGTTACGCTTGTACGCGCCGTAAAACAGCGCCACGGCGCCTAAAGCGATGGCAATGTACTTCGCCAGACGATGGTTGAGCAGATCCAGCAGGTGGTCTTTCTGCAGCGGGAAGCTCTGCGTCGCCGCGTCATACCAGAAGCCGGTGATCCATCTGTCGAGCGCTTCATTGCGCGATAGCCACGTAAACACCACGGCAAGGACTATCAGTATGAAAAGCTGATAACCATAAAAGCGGGCCGGCAAGCGGTAAAGGCGTTTTGTCTTATTTGTCTGTAACTTAGACAATTCTGAACGGCTGGAGGTGAGTGACATAATTTGGGGTCGTTGACGAGTAATGGGGCTATCATAAATCTGTCAAATTAAGGAAACCTTAAACGAAGACGATATGTGCTTTATTTCTGTTTATCCTCGATAAATCACTATCTCGGGCTGCGGCATTTCATTACACTCGTCGCGATTTTGTCATTATAAAGAGATTGCATGTTAAACCGTTCTTCTTCAGGTTCACGTCTGGGTCGTCAGGCGTTGCTTTTCCCCCTGTGTCTGGTGCTCTACGAATTTTCTACCTATATCGGCAACGATATGATTCAGCCCGGTATGCTGGCCGTGGTGGCGCAGTACAACGCCGGAATTGAGTGGGTACCGACCTCCATGACCGCCTATCTGGCCGGCGGCATGTTTTTACAGTGGCTGTTAGGCCCGCTGTCGGATCGTATTGGCCGTCGTCCGGTGATGCTGACGGGCGTGGTGTGGTTCATCGTGACCTGTCTTGCCACGCTGCTGGCGCAAAATATTGAACAATTTACTCTGCTGCGTTTCCTGCAGGGGGTGAGCCTGTGCTTTATCGGCGCCGTGGGGTATGCCGCCATTCAGGAGTCGTTTGAAGAGGCGGTGTGTATCAAAATCACCGCGCTGATGGCGAACGTGGCGCTGATCGCTCCCTTGCTCGGGCCGCTGGTGGGCGCCGCATGGGTGCATATGGCCCCCTGGGAAGGGATGTTTGTGCTGTTTGCCGTTCTCGCCGCCATCGCGTTCTTTGGCCTGCACCGTGCGATGCCGGAAACCGCCACCCGCATCGGCGAGAAACTCTCGCTGAAAGAGCTGGGTCGGGATTACAAAGAGGTGCTGAAAAACGGCCGCTTTGTAGCGGGCGCGCTGGCGACCGGGTTTGTTAGCCTGCCGCTGCTGGCGTGGATCGCCCAGTCGCCGGTTATTATCATCAGCGGTGAAAAGCTCAGCAGCTACGAGTACGGCCTGCTGCAGGTGCCGATCTTTGGCGCGCTGATTATCGGTAACCTGGTGCTGGCGCGTCTGACGTCACGCCGCACCGTGCGCTCGCTGATTATCATGGGCGGCTGGCCGATTGCGGCAGGGCTGATTCTGGCGGCGGTGGCAACCGTCGCGTCATCTCACGCTTATTTGTGGATGACGGCGGGGCTGAGTATCTACGCCTTCGGGATTGGCGTGGCGAACGCCGGGCTGGTGCGCCTGACGCTGTTTGCCAGCGAGATGAGTAAGGGCACGGTCTCCGCGGCGATGGGGATGCTACAGATGCTGATTTTTACCGTCGGTATCGAGGTGAGCAAGCATGCCTACGCGATGGGCGGTAACGGGCTGTTCAGCCTGTTTAACCTCGCCAATGGCGTGCTGTGGGTTGGCCTGATGGTGGTATTCCTGAAAGACAAGCGCGTCGGAAACGCTCTGCAACCTTAATTCTTATGCCCTCTCCCTGTGGGAGAGGGCTAGGGTGAGGGCACCAGACCGCACGCGGTCAATTAAACGGTGCCTCCCCGTTCAACACCTTCTCAATCACATCCAGCACGCCTTCCTCGTTATTGTGCGGCGCTTCAAAGCGCGCTGCCGCTTTGATATGCGGTCTGGCATTCGCCATCGCAAAGCTGAACCCGGACTGGCGCAGCATCTCCACGTCGTTGCCGCTGTCGCCGAAGGCCACCACGTCGCTGTTCTCTATGCCCCAGCGCTGTTGCAGGATCCGCAGGCCGTTGGCCTTATGCACGCCGGGGATAATGAGGTCGATACTGCCGTGACCGGTGGTGACGGGCACCATGATGTCGCTGAGCTTTTCATGCAGCAGCGCCTGGATACGCGGAATTTCATCATCGGACACGTTGAGTCCGAACTTGAAGAAAATATCGTTCAGGTTGTCGAAATCGCTGACCATTTCCAGACGGTGATAGTACTTCGCCGCGATGGCCTTAAAGCCCTCGTCATAGCACTTGAGAGTGTAGGCGCTGCTCTTCCCGCAGGCGATAATCTCAATGCCCGGCACGTCGTTTAAGACGCTCGCGACGGTCTCGAAATGGGCTTTCGACAGTTCACCGTTAAAGACGTCTTCACCCTCACTCACGACCCAGCCGCCGTTTTCGGCGACGAATGAAATTTCATGCGCAATCTCCGGGAAAAAGGAGATGAGCTGGTAGTACTGGTTGCCGCTGGCGACCACGAAACGAATGCCTTGCGCCTTCATGCGCGCGTACTGCGCCAGAAAGCGCGGACGATTGTAGGTCTTGGCATCGCTCAGGAATGTGCCATCCATGTCGACGGCGATCAGTTTAACGCTCATATCCCTTCTCCAGTGTCGTTTGATTCGTTTCCGGCTTTGCCACCGCGCGCGCCACCAGCGCCGCGATGATGACCAACCCTAACACCACCAGCATGGCGCTGCGCAGCCCGTAGTGCTCCCCGAGGAAGCCGAGCAGCGGCGGCCCGACCAGGAAGGCGAGATAGCCCGTGGTTGCCACCACGCTGACGCGCGTCGGGGCATCCGGGCCGGTATCGCTGGCGGCAGAGATGGTCAGCGGGAAGCCGAGGGACGCGCCCAGCCCCCAGAGGATCACCGAGACGCCGGCAATCCAGTCCACATCCACAAAGATGATCATCGCGATACCCAGCCCGCCGAGCAGGGCGCTGGCGCGCACTACCGCCACGCGGCTGTAGCGGTCGATAAACCAGCCGCCGGTGAAGCGCCCGACGGTCATCCCCAGCGTAAACCCGGCGTAAATCAGCGAGCCGGAGGTCGGGCTAAAGCCGTGACCGTCCACCATCAGCAGCGGCAGCCAGTCGTTGGCGGACCCCTCCGCGAACGCCATCGCCAGCACCACCACGCCGATCAGCATCAGCTGGAAATCGCGGTAGAAGGGCAGCCCTTTTTCGGCTGAGTGCTGTTCGTCAGCGGAGTTTTTACCGGTGCCGTCCGGGATGGCCCGGATGCCGGTCAGAATGGGAATGATGCACACCAGCGCCGCCAGCAGAATATGCAGATTCGCGCTCACGCCAGTGGCCGTCAGCGCCATCCCCACGCCCGCACCGGCCAGCGTGCCGAGGCTATAGAAGCCGTGCATCATTGGCAGCACGGTTTTGTTCATCTCGCGTTCGACCGCTGCCCCTTCCACATTTATCGCCACTTCCGCCGAACCAAAGCTGCCGCCAAATACCGTCAGCCCGAGGGCAAACAGCACCGGTGAGGCAAACCACAGCGCCGCGCTCAGCACGATCATCCCGAACACCGCGAAGCACATGGTGGTGCGGATCACCGCTCGCGTACCGAAGCGCTTTACCAGCCACGCGGAGCAGAGAATGCCGCTCATGGAGCCTATCGACAGGCCGAACAGCACGATGCCCATTTCCGCGGTAGAGACGGACAAAATATCGCGAATGGCGGGGGTGCGCGTGGCCCAGGAGGCCATCAGCAGGCCGGGAATGAAGAAGAACATAAACAGCGCCCACAGGCGGAGCTGCAGGGCTTTGCGGGGAGAGGTCAGCGTCATCGGGATAGCACCAGAAGTACAACAATAGCGACAACACTAGCAAGTTTGTGTACATTTGTACACAAACCAGGTGAGGAATTGATGAGCAGACCACCCAACGATCCGCATCGCCGGGAGAAGATCCTGCAGGCGACGCTCGACACCATTGCTGAACACGGTATTCACGCCGTCACGCACCGTAAAATCGCCACCTGCGCGGGCGTGCCGCTGGGGTCGATGACCTACTATTTCGACGGCATGGAGCCGCTGCTGGAGGAGGCCTTCACGTGGTTTACCCGCCAGATGTCGCAGCAGTACCGGGATTTCTTCGCGGGCGTCACCGGGCCGGAAATGGCGTGCGAATCTATCACCACGCTGATCCACAGCTCGCAGGTGACCACGCCGCACAACATGGCGCTGATGTATCAGCTTTACGCCTTTATGCACCGCAGCGCGGCGCTGAAAACGGTGATGCAGGACTGGATGAAGATGAGCCAGACCACGCTGGAGCAGTGGTTCGACCCGGTCACCACCCGCGCGCTGGACGCGTTTATCGAAGGGATGACGCTGCACTATGTCACCGACCGGGCGCCGTTAAGCCGGGAGGAGATTCGGGCGATGGTGGGGAGGATTGCGGGCATTACACCGTTAAATAAAGAAAATTAGTTCATATTTTTCAATGTATTACGATTTTTCTCCATATTGACAATTCGGACCTAACACGTGACTATCCACCGCGGTGGTTATTTACTGTTCAGTGGTTGAGGTTGGCGTTGGGTGAAAAAGTAAGTACCTGGTTCGTGCAGGTCAGTCTGGCAAAAAAGAGAGCGTTGTTAGTACTGTTGATTTTGGTTCAGGCGAGTCTGCTGATTGGGCATCTGCTCTACCAGCGCGGCTATGTGGAGGATAACGCTGCACGTATCCTTCGCAATACGGCCATACTCCAGTCCCAGCAGTTTGAAACCAGCCTTAACGCGATGCGCTACCAGATGCGCTTTATCGGGAATGCCTTTCTGCTCAACCATACGGTCACGCCTGAAAACGCGCAGCCATTCCTGCAAGGGGAGCTCAAGCGCGCCTGGCTGGATGGCGTTGTCGTCTTTGATGAAGACGGTGATTTTCTCAGCAGCCGCGCGCTATTTCCTTTTGAGCGCGCTCTGGACGCCTCTACGCTTGCGCAGGCCAGCTTTCGGCAGCACCCTCTGTTTACTGATTTTCGCCGGGATGAAGTTACCGAAAGTTTGTTTTACTGGCAGAGCAACGGCACGGATAAAAACATGTTGGGCTTCGTGATGTTCCGTGCAGTGCGCGACGCACATGGTCGCTTTCTTGGTGGTGCGTTGGGTTTCTTCAATGGTAACACCATGAACGATATGTTTCGCAAAATGGAAGCGCAGGGCTTCGATTTAGGTCAGGGTGGGGCGATGGCGGTCCTTGATCGTGACAATGCGGTGCAGCTTGCCCGTATGGGGGCGAATGACGGTTCGCAATTGAACACCTCCGACCCGCGCCTCGCGAAGCTGCTGGAATACGCAAGCGATACCGCACAGGTCCAACGATATACCTCTCCGATTGATGGCGTTGAACGTATGGGTGTATTTCTTAACCTCAACGAACGCAAATGGGTGCTGGCCGTCGGGCTGGCCAGAAAAGACGTGCTGCACGGCTGGTATTATCAGGCTCTGTGGACGGCACTGGCGATTCTGGTTATCTCCATTACGCAGTGGTTTCTGATGCATTACATCCACGTCAACGCCCTGCAGCGGGCGCGTTTCCAGCAGGAGGCGCGGCTCGATCCGCTCACCGGGCTGGCAAACCGTCGCCAGTTTGATGAGTGGTCTTTGCGGGCCTGCAATCTTGCCCGTCGGCATCAGCAACCCCTGTGCCTGATGAGCATGGATCTGGATTTCTTCAAGCGTATTAACGACACCTGGGGCCATGACGGCGGCGATGCGGTGCTGAAGCATATTGGCAACGCGCTTCCGGCACTGGTGAGAGGCAGCGACATTGTCGCCCGCTTCGGCGGGGAAGAGTTTGTCGTGGCAATGCCGCAGACCTCTCTGGAGACGGCCGCTGAGATCGCCGAGCGCGTACGGATGAGTCTTGCCAGCCAGAACGTCGACTTCAACGGGCAGACGATCCGCTTCACCGCCAGCATGGGGCTCGTATGCATGACGCCGGATGAACTGGAGATTGAACATGGCGTGCAGTCAGCCCTGGCGCGAGCCGATCGTGAGCTTTATCGTGCAAAACGTGAGGGGCGCAACCGGGTCTGCGTGGCGAGCTAGCGGGCGGTTGTTTTCTCCTGGCGTTCAGGGCCCGCCGGGCGCTGGCCCTGTCGTCCACCTGAGGAAGGATTATTTTTTCAGGATATTCTTCCCGCTGGCGTCCACCACCGCTTCGCCATCTTCTTTCGTAAACGCCCCTTTCTGCGCGTCCGGCAGGATGTCGAGGACGACTTCAGACGGGCGGCACAGGCGGGTGCCCAGCGGCGTCACCACGATCGGACGGTTAATCAGGATCGGGTGTTGCAGCATAAAATCGATAAGCTGGTCGTCGGTGAACTTATCGTCGGCAAGGCCGAGCTGTTCATAGGGCTCCACGTTTTTACGCAGCAAATCGCGCACCGAAATGCCCATATCGGCAATCAGGGCGGTCAGCGTATCGCGCGACGGTGGAGTTTCCAGATAGAGAATAATCTCTGGCTCCGCGCCGCTGTTGCGGATCATCTCCAGCGTGTTGCGCGAGGTGCCGCAGGCGGGGTTGTGGTAAATGGTGATGTGGCTCATATCAGTGGCTCATTACAGTGTGAAGGAGAGACGTAGCGCCAGGGCGGCGAGCGTCACAAACAGGACCGGCAGCGTCATGATGATGCCCGTCCGGAAATAGCCGCCCCAGGTAATCGTCATGTTTTTCTGCGCCAGCACGTGAAGCCAGAGCAGGGTGGCGAGACTACCAATAGGCGTGATTTTTGGCCCCAGATCGCAGCCAATCACGTTGGCGTAAATCATCGCGTCCTTTATCAATCCTGTTGCCGTGCTGCCGTCAATGGAGAGCGCGCCAATCAGCACCGTGGGCATATTGTTCATTATGGATGACAGGAACGCGGTGATGAACCCGGTTCCCAGCGTGGTGGCCCACAGCCCGTGTCCGGCCAGGCTATTCAGTACGCCTGTGAGAGAGTCCGTCAGCCCGGCATTACGCAGGCCATACACCACCAGATACATCCCCAGCGAGAAGATGACGATCTGCCACGGCGCGCCGCGCAGCACTTTTCCGGTATTTATCGCATGTCCGCGTTTTGCGACAGTGAATAAAATCAGCGCGCCGACGGTCGCAATGGCGCTGACCGGAATGCCGAGAGATTCAAGTACGAAGAAACCGACGAGCAGAAGAAGGAGGACGATCCAGCCCGTTCTGAACGTCGGGAGGTCGTGAATGGCCCGCGCAGGCTCCTGGAGTTTCGCCAGGTCATATTCTGGAGGAATTTCCTTGCGAAAGAACAGGTGCAGCATCACCAGCGTTGCGGCAATCGCGGCGATATCCACCGGGATCATCACCGAAGCGTACTCGCTGAACCCCAGCGCGAAGAAGTCTGCCGAGACGATGTTGACCAGGTTGGAGACAATCAGCGGCAGGCTGGCGGTATCGGCGATAAAACCTGCCGCCATCACAAACGCCAGCGTGGCCTGTTTGCTGAACCCCAACGCCAGCAGCATGGCGATGACGATAGGCGTGAGGATCAGCGCCGCGCCGTCATTAGCAAACAGCGCTGCGACGGCTGCGCCCAGCAGGATAATCCAGGTAAACAGCAATCGCCCCCGACCTTTCCCCCAGCGAGCGACGTGCAGCGCTGCCCACTCGAAAAAGCCGGACTCATCCAGCAGCAGACTGATAATGATAACGGCGATAAACGTTGCCGTGGCGTTCCAGACGATATTCCAGACTACCGGAATATCGTTAATGTGAATCACGCCGCTGGCCAGCGCCAGCACGGCGCCGATGGTCGCGCTCCAACCGATACTCAGTCCTTTGGGCTGCCAGATGACCAGCACCAGCGTAAACAGAAAAATTGCCCCTGCCAGAAACATCGCTTACTCCGTTATATTTGTTTTTGTGAATATGTTTTGATTAGCACGAACCCGGAAGCCGGTTTTTCAGCTTCATACGCGTCTCTTCCCGCAGGCAGTTCCCGCTGGTGTCGATAACGGCTGCCGCCCATGCAGGCATGTTGGGAGAGAGACGGTAATGGACCCACTTACCCTCGCGACGGTCGATCACCAGCCCGGACTCGCGCAGCAGTGCCATATGGCGGGAGACTTTCGGCTGAGATTCGGCGGTGGCGGCGCAGAGATCGCAGACGCACAGCTCGCCCGCTTCGCGGAGCAGCATGACGATGGCGAGCCGCGTTTCGTCGGAGAGGGTTTTGAAGAGGTGGAGTGGGTGGAGCATTCGGTCATCCTGAATGTCTTTAATCATATGCATTAAATCATATGTGTTTATGGCTGGCGAGAGAAGAGGGAAAAGCAGGAAGGATAGAAAAACTCAGGGAGGGCTTGTTGAAGGTCAAAATAGTCTTTTATGGCTTGCCCGGACCAATCCTGACAGTCATGGGAAAGAAACCGTCCCCTGGAACGGTTTCATTTTATCTGCTCACTTTCAACACTCTTCTGTGCTCAGGCGCAACAGCGATCGTTCCAGGTGTCACGGTAAATGATATTCCCCTCCGTGTACTTCCATGAGATAGCTTCATAACGCAATTCGAGTGTTTCAAGATGGGTGCTGCTCATCCCGTTAGGGGTCAGGAAGGGTGCCACTGTCGTGAACTTAACGTTTTCCATCACGATATTGAAATATTCGGCCTCGATACCGGACTCCAGAATACGGTACATCTTAATAATCCCCTTCTTCATCACTCGCCCTTCGCACACGGCTCGGTAAAGAAGTGGGGTAGTCTGATCAAATTCTTTGATTATCGTAATAGGGCGATGGACGCGCGTGCCGGTGAGCTTGCCCCAACTTGGGTCAACCGGAATGGTTACGTCATGGGAGAACGATTTCAGTTCTATGGAACCATGACGGGTGGGCATCATACAGCTACCAACAATTGGCGAGCCGTTCTCGTCCTCAAGCCAGAGATGTGCGGGTGTAGACATGTCATTTCCTTATTAGCAAACGTGAAGCTTTTATGGTCCTCAATGCCATATCCAGTAAGCCAGCCCCAGTGTGACCAGGTAAAACAGGAGGATGAATCCCTGGCTAACCTCAGGGAAGTAAACGTCAAGGACATAGCCAAAAATGAACGCGAGGATGATGGGTAGATAAGTCCAGAAGAAAAACTGGGCCTGAGATTTGAGCCAGCGTCTTAGAAAGCCCATTAGTGCCTGCCCATGAGCTTCAGGATAGTGTCAGCAGCATCATAAGGGCTTTGACTGTCGGTCCATTGATGGGTTAGCACGCCCGCGCGCATAAAAGCAGGTTCCACCAGGAAATACATCATTTCCAGTTCTCGCAGGTACAACGCTTGATAGTAGGCGGGATGCATCACTTGCAAGCGATGAGCGCTGTCAGCGGCCTGTTGCACAATCCCATATATCCCCAGCCCGCCAATAGCCGCGCCCGTTAATCCTGAAACGACCTTTAACCCTGAAGGTGGAAGGGTTATATAAAGGCAAACAGTCGATGTGACCCCTGCAGAGAATGAATAAGAGGTTAGCGTGCTGGTGGATATATAAACGTTAGCGCGCATTAGAGCATGCTGTATCCCTGATAATTCTGCCGGGGAATAATCCTTAACCAGCTCCTCAACGTACGTGTTGATTAGGTCAAAGACGATGTTCCAGCGAGAAACGAGATGGAATATGCCCTTTCGGAAGCGAGCGTCCTCCAGGTTTTGTCGGGTGCATACATCGTAATATTCATCAGTAAAGCAGGAAGTGTAGTACAGCAGGCGTTGGGCACCGGCACCTATATTACTCAGCTGGCTCTTTACTTCTTCACCTACCGCGCGTACCGCCTGGTCCAGCTTCATGGCCAGTATTTTTTGGCTCTGAAGCTGGCGGATGATCTCTTCAGAATGGTACATGCTTACTGACCTCGCACTTCAGCTCACTTGAGCGATCTTTTGCTGCATTCCCTAAGACCGGAATTGCCATTACTGAGCTTGAAAACTGCATTCCTGTCCCCTCCATAGTGTTTCTATCCGCTCCAGCGTATGCCCGTAACTAATATGGAAGTTCAAAGCAGATCATGTTTATGAAAAACAGGGGATTTTTAGGAGAATGACCTGATATTTTTTAATCTAAATACGATTTATCGGGAGGTTTTAGGGCGAATAGATGAGTTCAATACTGAGTGGCGCGTTCCAAAGCCCAAATGGATTGCAGGAACAGTTAGCTGACTAATATAGACCCGCCGCTGGCTGGTTTTTTATTACCTGTTATAGCTATATAAGTTCTGCCGCGACGATGTCACTATGCAGGGGAACGTGGCGGCATAAAGCATTAATTTACAGAGTGGTAATTTTCAGGCAACAAAAAACCCATCAACCTTGAACCAAAACGGCGGGGTTGATGGGCTCCACAAATTGGGGACATCAAAGAAAAGCAGTGGCACTAGTTATGACTGCCCCCTGATAAAAAAGTTCTGCGCGTAACGAAAATATTTTCCGCCACGCGCATTCTTAGGAGTTATCCGAGCCCCGGCCAGATGATGATGATCAGCGTACCCGCCAGCGTGAGCAGTACGTTAGCGATAGCATAGGTGCCCGCATAGCCCAGCGCCGGAATGTTGCTGCGCGCGGTGTCGCTGATGATTTCCATAGCAGGCGCACAGGTACGCGCCCCCATCATTGCCCCGAAGAGCAGGGCGCGGTTCATGCGCAGCACGTAGGCGCCGAACAGGAAGCAGATCACCACCGGCACCAGGCTGACGATAAGTCCGGAAACCAACATCTGCCAGCCGACGGCGCCGAGGCTGTGACCAATCCCGCTGCCCGCGCTTAAGCCCACGCCCGCCATAAAGACCATCAGACCGAACTCTTTCACCATGTTCAGCGCGCCCTGCGGAATGTAGCCGAAGGTCGGGTGGTTCGCTCGCAGGAAGCCCAGCATGATCCCGGCGAACAGCAGCCCGGCGGCGTTACCGATGCCGAAGCTAAAGTTGCTGAACTGGAAGGTGATCATCCCGATCATCAGGCCAACGATAAAGAAGGCGCAGAAGGCCAGCAGGTCGGTGACCTGGCTGTGAATAGAGATAAAGCCGATGCGGTCGGCCACGGTTTTTACGCGTCGCGCGTCGCCGCTGACCTGCAGCACGTCACCTTTGTTGAGCACCACGTTGTCGTCGATCGGCATCTCAATCTGGCTGCGGATCACGCGGTTGAGGAAGCAGCCGTGGTCGGTCAGCTTCAGCTGCGCCAGGCGGCGGCCCACGGCGTTATGGTTTTTCACCACGATCTCTTCGGTGACGATGCGCATGTCGAGCAGGTCGCGGTCGAACACCTCTTTGCCGTTACGGAAGCTCGGGTCGAGACGGGCGTGGGCGTCCGGGTAACCCACCAGCGCGATGTCGTCGCCCATCTGCAGCACCGCGTCGCCGTCCGGGTTCGCCAGAATGCCGTTACGGCGGATACGTTCGATGTAGCAGCCCGTCTGGCGGTAAATCCCCAGTTCGCGCAGGTTTTTGCCGTCCGCCCAGGCCACCAGCTCCGGCCCGACGCGGTAGGCGCGGATCACCGGGAGATAAACTTTACGTTTGGAGTCGGTATCCAGACCGCGCTCGCGGGCGATTTGCTGGGCGCTGGTCTGCAGATCCTGATGCTGCAGTTTTGGCAGGTAGCGTGCGCCAACGATCAGGCTTACCAGACCAATCAGATAGGTCAGGGCATAGCCCAGGCTCAGGTGGTCGAGGGCGGTGGAGAGCTGTTCCCCGGCCATCCCGGAGTGGCGCAGGGTATCACCGGCACCCACCAGCACCGGGGTGGAGGTCATCGAGCCTGCCAGCATACCGGCCGTTAGCCCGATATCCCAGCCAAACAGTTTACCCAGCCCTAACGCGATCAGCAGCGCGCTGCCGACCATCACCAGCGCCAGCATCAGATAATTTTTGCCGTCGCGGAAGAAAATGGAAAAAAAGTTCGGCCCCGCTTCCACGCCAACACAAAAAATAAACAGCATAAAACCTAAGTTGAGCGCGTCCGTGTTAATGCTGAAGTGCTGCTGCCCTAATAATAAGGAGACGACTAAAACGCCAATGGAATTACCGAGTTGAACCGAACCCAGGCGCAATTTACCCAGGCAAAGGCCCAGCGCCAGTACCACAAATAATAACAGGATGTAATTCCCATTTAACAAGTCTGCGACGTTTATATTCACGGAGGCTAACTTCTTGTTTACCAGTAAGTTGTTGAATGAAAGGACTTTTTGGGCTACTGTTTTTTGGGTCAGGGAAAAGCGTTAACGCTCCCTGTTTCCTGCTTTATTCCCTAAAACATTAGCTGGCGTGTAGTTTAATCGCATTAGCTACTGACAGCTACTGATTATCGCATCACCCTGTGCGTACTTTGGCAAGGATTGCCGCATTGCTTTATCTGACTGGGCGTCTACCCGACGAAAGTGTATTTGATAGAGATAAGTCAGGAGGATAGGTTGAATATGAAACGAAACTGGGCGGGGGTGATCAGCTGCTTTTTGCTGTTCACGGTCGTATGCATGTCGCTTGCTTTTAACGTGAAAGGGGCATTCAGGGCGTCGGGTCATCCGGAGCTCGGGTTGCTCTTTTTTACCCTGCCGGGGGCAGCTGCCAGTTTTCTCTCCCGTAAAGGGGAGGTGGTGAAGCCACTGCTGGGCGCCATGCTGGCCGCGCCGCTCTGTTTGCTGATGATGCGCTTGCTGTATATCTCTACGCGGAGTTTCTGGCAGGAGCTGGCGTGGTTGATGAGCGCTGTTTTCTGGTGCGCCCTTGGCGCGCTCTGCTACTTATTTGTGCGCAGTCTGTTTCATAACCGACGACACCACAAATAAAAACGCCCTCTCGGTGAGGGCGTCCTTTCATTTTATTACTGGGCAGCAAACAGGCCCAGGTGCTCTTTGGCGTAAGCTTCAAAGTCGGTGCAGCCGCCAATGTGTTTCTGATCGAGGAAGATCTGCGGTACAGTTTCAACCGGCTTACCGACAGTTTTTTCCAGATCGGCTTTGGTGATGCCTTCCGCGTGGATGTCCACATAGCGGAAGTTGAAGTCATCGCGCTCTTCGGTCAGTTTCTCAGCCAGCTCTTTCGCGCGCACACAGTAAGGGCACCCTGGACGACCAAAAATAACTGCAAACATTTCTCTCTCCTCAAAAAAACAAGCCTGACGGCGAATGACACGTATAGTGCCCCATAACCTGTCGTCATTAAAGAAGGTTTCGCCTGTCGTTATAATACCTAAGAGCTATGTTTCGCCAATTACACCGCGCATATCATTGCCTATACTGGCTGCCATACGGTTTAAGCAAGACAAAGAGAGACAAGATGACGCCAACCATAGACCTGCTCCTTTCCCATCGTTCCATTCGTCACTTCACCGATGAGCCGATTACCGATGCGCAGCGCGAAGCGATTATTAACAGCGCAAGGGCGACCTCCAGCTCCAGCTTCCTGCAGTGCAGCTCCATTATCCGCATTACCGACCCGGCGATGCGTGAACAGCTGGTGACGCTGACCGGCGGGCAGAAGCATGTGGCTCAGGCAGCCGAGTTCTGGGTATTCTGCGCCGACTTTAACCGCCACCTGCAGATCTGCCCTGAGGCCGAGCTGGGGCTGGCCGAACAGCTGCTGCTGGGCGTGGTGGATACCGCGCTGATGGCGCAAAACGCCTTTACGGCGGCGGAGTCGCTGGGGTTAGGCGGCGTCTACATTGGCGGCCTGCGTAACAACATTCAAAGTGTGACCGACCTGCTGAAGCTGCCAAAACACGTGCTGCCGCTGTTTGGCCTGTGCCTTGGCTGGCCGGCGGATAACCCGGATCTGAAGCCGCGCATTCCTGCGGCGATGCTGGTGCATGAAAACCACTACCAGCCGGTCGATCAGGACGTCCTGAATCACTACGATGAAGAGCTGGCCAACTACTACATGACGCGCGGCAGCAATAACCGCCGCGACACCTGGACTGACCATATTCGCCGCACCATCATTAAAGAAAATCGCCCGTTTATTCTTGATTACCTGCACAAACAGGGCTGGGCGACGCGATAGTCCATTTATCCTGCGCCTGCCTGCGTATATGATACGCAGGCTTTTTCCATGTCTTCAGAGAGGTGCAGGGTGAAAATTGCCATATTGTCCCGGGATGGAACGCTCTATTCATGTAAGCGCCTGCGAGAAGCGGCGGCGAAACGCGGGCATCAGGTTGAAATCCTCGACCCGATGTCCTGCTATATGAACATCGATCCGGCCGCCTCGTCGATTCACTACAAAGGCCGCAAGCTGCCGCACTTTGATGCGGTGATCCCCCGCATCGGCTCCCAGATTACCTATTACGGCACCGCCGCGCTGCGCCAGTTCGAGATGCTGGGCAGCTACCCGCTCAACGAATCCGTCGCCATTTCCCGCGCCCGCGACAAGCTGCGCTCGCTGCAGCTTCTTGCCCGTCAGGGGATCGATCTTCCCGTCACCGGGATTGCCCATTCCCCGGACGACACCAGCGATCTGATCGACATGGTGGGCGGCGCGCCTTTGGTGATCAAGCTGGTGGAAGGCACGCAGGGCATTGGCGTGGTGCTGGCGGAGACCCGTCAGGCGGCGGAGAGCGTGATTGATGCCTTCCGGGGCCTCAATGCCCACATTCTGGTGCAGGAGTATATCGAAGAGGCGAAAGGGCGCGATATTCGCTGTTTTGTGGTGGGTAACGAGGTCGTAGCGGCTATCGAGCGGCAGGCCAAAGAGGGCGATTTCCGCTCTAATCTTCACCGCGGCGGCATTGCCAGAATCGCCGATATCAGCGATCGCGAACGGGAAATTGCCGTGAAAGCGGCGCAAACCCTGGGGCTGGACGTGGCGGGTGTAGATCTTCTGCGCGCGACGCGTGGGCCGCTGGTCATGGAGGTGAACGCCTCGCCGGGGCTGGAAGGTGTGGAAAAAACCACAGGGGTCGATATTGCGGGTAAAATGATCTTATGGATCGAGCGTCATGCGACGCCGGGCTACTGTCTGAAAACGGGTGGTTAAATGGATTACCGCGCGCTTTTTAAGTACCCTATGCGAAGTTTTTATTAAAGAGGCTGCATCGCGATGGATTTACAGGTCGTACCTACACTGGATACGTTACGTCAATGGCTTGATGATGCCGGAATTACGTTCTTCGAATGTGATTCCTGCCAGGCGCTGCATCTGCCTCATATGCAGAATTTCGACGGCATTTTCGATGCCAAAATCGATCTGATTAACGACGTGATCCTTTTCTCCGCGCTGGCCGAAGTGAAGCCCTCCGCGCTGCTGGCGCTGGCTTCCGACCTGTCGGCAATCAATGCCAGTTCTTTGACGGTGAAGGCATTTCTCGACATACAGGATGATAATCTGCCAAAACTGGTCGTTTGCCAGTCTTTATTCTCCGGGGCAGGGCTGTCGTTCAAGCAGTTCGCCTGGTTTATGCGCTTGAGCGAAGAGCAAATTTCCATGGTTATGATGGAAGCCAATGCACACCATCTGCTGTACAGCGCGGAAGATGATGCAGAGAATAATGATGCATCTCCCAATTTTCTTCACTAAGCCTGTCTGACTTTTGCGCAGTCGCTGCCATAGCGGCTGCAGAAGGCCATTTTTTCTGCTGCTTTTAACCTTTCTTTAAAGAATTATTCACCTCCCTGAAGGCCGTTTCGGCTTATCACGTAGACTTAACCTGCATAAAAAATTGATAAAAGGCGTTTTTTCGTCTGGGCTATAGCCGGGGACACGGGCTACAGTTATTCTTGCGATGCTTAAAAAAGCGAGCGGAAGCTGCCGGGTAAAGAGGTTTCTTTTTATTTTGAGCAGAGCGACAAACTATGCATGATTTTTGCATATATCCTGATTGCACAGTTTTAGTTCGTTTGTTAACGAGCTTTCAGAAGGAATAACACTATGATCGCCTTGAATAAAAAATGGTTATCGGGTCTGGTTGCGGGTGCTCTGATGGCCGTCTCTGCCGGCACGCTCGCTGCGGAACAAAAAACGCTGCACGTTTATAACTGGTCTGACTATATTGCGCCGGACACGGTGGCAAATTTTGAAAAAGAGACCGGCATTAAAGTCGTCTACGACGTGTTCGATTCCAACGAAGTGCTGGAAGGAAAGCTGATGGCGGGCAGCACCGGGTTTGACCTCGTGGTGCCTTCCGCAAGCTTCCTGGAGCGCCAGCTGACGGCAGGCGTCTTCCAGCCGCTGGATAAGAGCAAATTACCGAACTGGAAAAATCTCGATCCGGAAGTGCTGAAGCTGGTGGCTAAGCACGACCCGGACAACAAATACGCGATGCCGTATCTCTGGGCGACCACCGGTATCGGCTACAACGTGGATAAAGTCAAAGCCGCGCTGGGCCCGGACGTGAAGCTGGACAGCTGGGACGTGGTGCTGAAGCCGGAAAACCTCGAGAAGCTGAAAAGCTGCGGCGTCTCCTTCCTCGATGCGCCGGAAGAGATTTTCGCGACCGTGCTGAACTACCTGGGCAAAGATCCGAACAGCAATAAGGCCGATGATTACACCGGCCCGGCGACCGATCTGCTGCTGAAGCTGCGTCCAAACATTCGTTACTTCCACTCGTCCCAGTACATTAACGACCTGGCGAACGGCGACATCTGCGTCGCGATCGGCTGGGCAGGGGACGTATGGCAGGCGGCAAACCGCGCGAAAGAGGCGAAAAACGGCGTGAACGTCTCCTACTTCATTCCGAAAGAGGGGGCGCTGGCCTTCTTCGACGTCTTCGCGATGCCGGCTGACGCCAAAAACAAAGACGAAGCGTATCAGTTCCTCAACTACCTGATGCGTCCTGAGGTTATCGCCCACATCAGCGACCACGTTTACTACGCGAACGGTAACAAGGCCTCCGTGCCGCTGGTGAGCGAAGAAATCCGTAATAACCCGGCTATCTATCCGCCAGCGGATGTGTTCGCCAAGCTCTTCACCCTGAAAGTCCAGGATCCAAAAATTGACCGCGTGCGTACCCGCGCGTGGACTAAGGTGAAAAGCGGTAAATAACCCTTTGTCACAGGCCGGGCAAGCGAAGCGCCCCCGGCAACAGGCGCACCGTTCTGGTGCGCCTGCACCATGATTTGATCTCTACCGGAGAACACCCCGTGAATGACGCGATCCCCCGCCCGCAGGCGAAAGTCCGTAAAGCGCTGACCCCGCTGCTTGAAATTCGTAACCTCACCAAATCTTTCGATGGCCAGCATGCCGTGGACGACGTCAGCCTGACGATCTATAAAGGCGAAATTTTTGCCCTTCTGGGGGCCTCTGGCTGTGGTAAATCGACCCTGCTGCGTATGCTGGCCGGTTTTGAACAGCCCACCGCCGGGCAGATCGTGCTCGACGGCGTGGATCTCTCCAGCGTGCCGCCGTATCAGCGCCCGATCAACATGATGTTCCAGTCCTACGCGCTGTTCCCGCATATGACGGTGGAGCAGAACATCGCCTTTGGCCTGAAGCAGGATAAGCTGCCGAAGGCTGAAATTACCGCGCGCGTGGCCGAGATGCTGAGCCTGGTGCACATGCAGGAGTTCGCCAAGCGTAAGCCGCATCAGCTCTCCGGCGGCCAGCGCCAGCGCGTGGCCCTGGCCCGCAGCCTGGCAAAACGCCCGAAACTGCTGCTGCTTGATGAGCCGATGGGCGCGCTGGATAAAAAGCTGCGCGACCGTATGCAGCTTGAAGTAGTCGATATCCTCGAGCGCGTGGGCGTGACCTGCGTGATGGTCACCCACGACCAGGAAGAGGCCATGACCATGGCCGGACGTATCGCCATCATGAACCGCGGGAAGTTCGTGCAGATTGGCGAGCCGGAAGAGATTTATGAGCATCCGACCACCCGCTACAGCGCGGAGTTCATCGGCTCGGTTAACGTCTTCGAGGGGCTGCTGAAAGATCGTCAGGAAGACGGTCTGGTCATCGAATCGCCGGGGCTGCAGCATCCGCTTAAGGTCGATCCGGATAACTCGGTGGTGGATAACGTGCCGGTCTACGTCGCGCTGCGTCCGGAGAAGATCATGCTCTGTGAGGATCCGCCTGCTGATGGCTATAACTTTGCCGTGGGCGAAGTGGTGCACATTGCCTATCTGGGCGATCTCTCCATCTACCACGTGCGCCTGAAAAGCGGGCAGATGCTCAGCGCGCAGTTACAGAACGAACATCGCTACCGCAAGGGGCAGCCGACCTGGGGCGACGAAGTGCGCCTGTGTTGGGATGCAGACAGTTGCGTTGTGCTGACGGTATAAGGAGCGGCCAATGAGTACACTTGAACCTCCAGCCCGCGTCGAAAAGCCGGGCGGCTTTGCCCACTGGCTGACGCGCATGCAGATGAAGCACGGCCGCAAGCTGGTGATCGCCATGCCATATGTGTGGCTGATCCTGCTGTTCCTGCTGCCGTTCCTGATTGTTTTCAAGATAAGCCTGGCGGAAATGGCGCGGGCGATCCCGCCTTACACCAACCTGTTGGACTGGGCCGACGGGCAGCTGACGCTGACCTTAAACCTGGGTAACTTCCTGCAGCTCACCGACGATCCGCTCTATTTCGAAGCCTATCTGCAGTCGCTGCAGGTGGCGGCGATCTCGACGCTCTGCTGTCTGGTGATGGGCTATCCGCTGGCGTGGGCGGTGGCGCACAGCAAGCCGTCGACGCGAAACATCCTGCTGCTGCTGGTGATCCTGCCGTCGTGGACCTCGTTCCTGATCCGCGTTTACGCGTGGATGGGCATCCTGAAAAACAACGGCGTGCTGAACAATTTCCTGATGTGGTTAGGCGTTATCGATCAGCCACTGACGATCCTGCACACCAACCTCGCGGTCTATATTGGCATTGTGTACGCCTATCTGCCGTTTATGGTGCTGCCGATCTACACGGCGCTGACGCGTATCGACTACTCGTTGGTGGAAGCGTCGCTCGATCTCGGTGCCCGTCCGTTAAAAACCTTCTTCAGCGTCATTGTCCCGCTGACCAAAGGCGGCATTATCGCCGGGTCGATGCTGGTCTTTATCCCGGCGGTGGGGGAGTTTGTGATCCCGGAACTGCTCGGCGGGCCAGACAGCATCATGATTGGCCGCGTGCTGTGGCAGGAGTTCTTCAATAACCGCGACTGGCCGGTGGCGTCGGCGGTGGCGATTGTCATGCTGCTGCTGCTGATCGTGCCGATCATGTGGTTCCACAAGCATCAGCAGAAACAGATGGGAGATCGCGGATGAACAACTTACCGGTAGTGCGCTCCCCGTGGCGAATTGCGATCCTGGTCATCGGCTTTACCTTCCTGTATGCGCCGATGCTGATGCTGGTGATCTACTCGTTTAACAGCTCCAAACTGGTGACGGTCTGGGCAGGCTGGTCGACGCGCTGGTACAGCGAGCTGTTCCACGATGATGCGATGATGAGCGCGGTGGGGCTGAGCCTGACCATTGCGGCGCTGGCGGCGACCATGGCGTCGGTGCTGGGCACGATCGCCGCGCTGGTGATGGTGCGCTTCGGGCGTTTTCGCGGTTCGAACGGCTTCGCCTTTATGATCACCGCCCCGCTGGTTATGCCGGACGTGATCACCGGTCTCGCGCTGCTGCTGCTGTTCGTGGCCCTGGCGCACGCCATCGGCTGGCCGGCGGATCGCGGGATGCTCACCATCTGGCTGGCGCACGTCACCTTCTGTACCGCCTATGTCGCGGTGGTGATCGCCTCGCGCCTGCGCGAGCTGGATCGCTCCATTGAAGAGGCGGCGATGGATCTCGGCGCGACGCCGCTGAAGGTCTTTTTCATCATCACGCTGCCGATGATTATGCCGGCGGTGATCTCTGGCTGGCTGCTGGCGTTTACCCTGTCGCTCGACGATTTGGTGATCGCCAGCTTTGTTTCCGGCCCGGGGGCGACGACGCTGCCGATGCTGGTCTTCTCCAGCGTGCGCATGGGGGTCAACCCGGAGATCAACGCCCTGGCCTCTATCATCCTCGGCGTGGTCGGAATTGTCGGATTTATCGCCTGGTATTTGATGGCGCGCGCGGAAAAACAGCGCGTGCGCGATATCCAGCGTGCAAGACGCGGCTGAAGGATTTAAAATTTCCAGTGATGTGCCGCGCATGACGCGGCACTGTTTTTCAGGGAAGTAAAACATTGGGATTATTAAAAAAATCACGTATTACGCACGCGCGTCCTAACGTACCTGCACTGGTTCAGGTGGCGGCGCTCGCCATTATTATGATCCGCTGCCTGGACGTGCTGATGATTTTAAACACCCTGGGCGTGCGCGGCATCGGTGAATTCATTCACCGCAGCGTGCAGACGTGGAATCTGACGCTGGTCTTTTTGAGCAGCCTGGTGCTGGTGTTTATCGAGATTTACTGCGCGTTTTCGCTGGTCAAAGGGCGCAACTGGGCGCGCTGGGTCTATCTGCTAACGCAGATTACCGCGGCGAGCTATCTGTGGGCCGCCTCGCTGGGGTATGGCTACCCGGAGCTGTTCAGCATTGCCGGTGAATCCAAACGTGAGATCCTGCGCGCGCTGTTTATGCAAAAGCTGCCGGATATGCTGGTGCTCTGTCTCCTCTTCGTTCCGGCCTCCAGTCGGCGGTTCTTCCGCCTGCAATAATGTGTATAATCGCAGCCCTCGTGATTCTTAAGGTTTTGATATGCAGTGCGCACTCTATGACGCCGGACGCTGCCGCTCCTGTCAGTGGTTAGAACAGCCGGTCTCTCAACAACTCACCGCCAAAATGGCCGACCTGCAACAGCTGCTGGCAGCACACGCGGTGGGCGAGTGGTGCGCACCCGTCAGCGGCCCGGAACAGGGTTTTCGCAACAAAGCCAAAATGGTGGTCAGCGGCAGCGTAGAAAAACCGCTGCTGGGAATGCTGCACCGCGACGGCACGCCGGAAGACTTAACCGACTGCCCGCTGTATCCCGACTCCTTTGCACCGGTCTTTGCCGCGCTTAAGCCGTTTATTGCCCGGGCGGGGTTAACGCCCTATAACGTGGCCCGCAAGCGCGGCGAGCTGAAATACCTTCTGCTGACCGAAAGCCAGATCGACGGCGGCATGATGCTGCGCTTCGTGCTGCGCTCTGAAACTAAGCTTGAGCAGCTGCGCGCGGCCCTGCCGTGGCTGCAGGCGCAGCTTCCGCAGCTGAAGGTCATTACGGCGAACATTCAGCCGGTGCATATGGCGATCATGGAAGGGGAGAAAGAGATTTTCTTCACCGACCAGCACGCGCTGGCGGAGCGCTTCAACGGCGTGCCGCTGTGGATCCGCCCGCAAAGCTTCTTCCAGACCAACCCGACCGTGGCAAGCAGCCTGTACGCCACCGCCCGCGACTGGGTGCGTGCGTTGAACGTTCACCATATGTGGGATCTGTTCTGCGGCGTGGGCGGGTTTGGCCTGCACTGCGCCACGCCGGAGATGCAGCTCACCGGGATTGAGATCTCTGCCGAAGCGATTGCCTGCGCGAAGCAGTCTGCCTCTGAGCTGGGGTTAACGAATCTGCGCTTCCAGGCGCTCGACTCCACGCAGTTCGCCACCGGCCAGGGCAACGTGCCGGAACTGGTGCTGGTTAACCCGCCGCGCCGCGGCATTGGGAATGCGCTGTGCGACTACCTGAGCCAGATGGCGCCGGAATACATCATCTATTCCAGCTGCAACGCGCAGACCATGGCGAAAGACATCGCTCAACTGCCGGGCTATCGCGTTGAACGCGTTCAGCTTTTCGATATGTTCCCGCACACCGCGCATTATGAAGTGTTGACGTTGTTAACCCGTAGGCCGGGCAAGGCGTAGCCGCCACCCGGCATGACCCCCGCACAATGTTCAACAAAATGTGAACTCTTCATCCCGGCGAAATCAGGTAAGCTTACGTCATAAGACATGAATATAGGCTTACCCATGAAGCAGATCCTGCTGGTAGAAGACGACCACGATATCGCGGCGCTTCTGCGACTCAATTTAGAAGACGAAGGCTACGCCATCACCCACGAGCCCGACGGGGGCAACGCCTTACAGCGTCTTGAAGCCCAGACGTGGGATGCGGTGATCCTCGACCTGATGCTGCCCAACGTTGACGGTCTGGAGATTTGCCGCCGCATCCGTCAGATGACGCGCTACCTGCCGGTGATCATCATCAGCGCCCGCAGCAGCGAAACCGACCGCATTACCGGGCTGGAAACCGGCGCCGATGACTATCTGGCAAAACCGTTCTCCGTGCAGGAGCTGATTGCGCGGATCAAAGCGCTGTTTCGTCGCCAGCAGGCGATGGGGCAGGCGCAAACCGACGGACACATTCAGGCGCACGGGCTGACCATCGATCCGCTGGCGCGCAGCGTGCTGCTTCACGGCCAGGTGGTGGATCTCACCCCGCGCGAGTTCGAGCTGCTCTACTTCTTTGCCCGTCATCCCGGCGAGGTGTTCTCCCGTCTGGCGCTGCTGGAGCAGGTCTGGGGCTACCAGCACGAAGGCTACGAGCATACCGTCAACACCCATATCAACCGCCTGCGCATCAAGATAGAGAAGGACGCCGCCGAGCCGGAGATCATTCGCACCGTCTGGGGCAAGGGCTACAAATTTGCGGAGCCGCAGCATGATGCGTCGCTTTAGCCTGAGCCAGCGCCTGACGCTGCTCTTCATCCTGCTGATGATGCTCTGCGCCGCCGTCGCCTGCGCGGTACAGCTCTACAGCAGCATGCAGTACGGTAATGCGATGGTGCAGCGGTTATCGGGCGGGCTGGCGCAGCAGATCGTTCAGCGCGAACCGATTCTGGACGCGCAGGGCAGGGTCGACCGCAGCGCGCTGAAACCGCTGTTTGGCCGGCTGATGACCTTTAATCCGAGCGTTGAGCTCTACGTTGTCTCCCCGGACGGCGATATTCTCGCCGACGCTGCCCCGCCGGGCCATATTCAGCGGCAAAAAATCGACCTGGCGCCAGTGCAGAGCTTCCTGAGCGGCACCGCCATGCCGGTACTGGGCGACGATCCGCGCAGTCAAAATCAAAAAGTCTTTAGCGCCACGCCGCTGCGGCAGGACGGCGAGCTAAAAGGCTATCTGTACATTATTTTGCAGGGCGAGGAGTCAAACGCTCTGGCGGAAATGGCCTGGCACAAGGCGCTGTGGAGTACCGTCCTGTGGTCGCTGCTGTGGGTCGCGCTGTTTGGGCTGCTGGCAGGGCTGCTGGTCTGGTACTGGGTCACGCGCCCGGTCAAACAGCTGACGGTGGAGGTCGCCGGGCTGGAGCAGGACAGCATAAGCGCCATCAGGCTGCTGGCGGCACAGACGCCGGATGCGGCGGCGAAAGATGAAGTGGCGATCCTGCGCAACAGCTTTATCGAGCTGGCGCGCAAAATCACCCAACAGTGGGATCGGCTGGCCGACAGCGATCGTCAGCGTCGTGAGTTTATCGCCAATATTTCGCACGATCTCCGCACGCCGCTCACCTCGCTGCTGGGCTATCTCGAAACCCTGTCGCTCAAATCCGCCACCCTGACGCCGCAGGAGCATCAGCAGTATCTCGCCACCGCGCTGCGTCAGGGGCAAAAAGTCCGGCATCTTTCGCAGCAGCTGTTTGAGCTGGCGCGCCTTGAACACGGCGGTATTAAACCCCAGCGCGAACGGTTTGCGATGGCAGAGCTGATTTCCGACGTGGCGCAGAAGTTTGAGCTCACGGCCCGCACGCGAGAGGTCAATCTGCATATTGACGTGCCGGGGCCGCTGCCGATGGTAAACGCCGATGTATCGATGATTGAACGCGTGGTGACCAACCTGCTGGATAACGCGATGCGCCATACGCCTGGCGGCGGAGAAATTCGCCTGGCGGTGTGGCAGGAAAATGAACAGCTGCAGGTCGAAGTGTCCGACAGCGGAACGGGCGTGGATGCCTCGCTGCGCGACGATCTGTTCCAGCGGCCGTCGGCGCTCAACACCCAGGCGTCGAGAGAGAATCGCGGCGGGTTAGGGCTGCTGATTGTGAAACGGATGCTGGAGCTGCACGGTGGCGGGATCAGGCTGATGGAGTCGGCGAGCGGGGCGCGGTTCAGGTTCTTTGTGCCGTTGTGAGAGAGTGCCGGGTGGCGGCTTCGCCTTACCCGGCCTACAGACTACCCCCCCGTAGGCCGGGCCACCCGGCAAAAAAATCTTACTGCGGGAACCACTGCTCGCTAATTTTCTGGTACGTACCGTCCGCTTTAATCGCCTTAAGCGCGCCGTTCAGTTTTTCCAGCAGGGCTTTGTTATCCGGACGTACCGCGATGCCGAGGCCCGTGCCGAAGTACTGCGGGTCGGTCACTTTTTCCGTTGCGGTGCCCAGCTGCGGGTTGGTTTTCAGCCATTCGTTCACCACGGCGGTATCGCCGAAGACGCCGTCGATACGGCCATTTTTCAGGTCGATAATCGCGTTCTGGTAGCTGTCATAGGCCACGGTTTTCACTTCCGGATGTTTGTCCTGCAGGTACTTCTGATGGGTGGTGCCGTTTTCCATCCCGATGCGTTTGCCTTTCAGCTGATCGAAAGAGGTATAAGCGCCTTTCTTCGCAATCACCACCGCCGAGTTGGCGTAGTACGGGTCGGTGAACGCGACCTGCTTGCTGCGCTCAGGCGTGATGTCCATCCCGGAGATCACCGCGTCGTATTTTTTGAACTTCAGCGACGGGATCAGGCTGTCAAAAGCATGGTTAGTAAAGGTGCAGTCGGCCTGCATCTGTTTGCACAGCGCTTTCGCCAGATCGATATCGAAACCGACGATCTGGTTGCTGGCATCCAGCGATTCAAACGGCGGATAGGTGGCGGAGACGCCGAAATTGATTTTATCCGCAGCGGATGCGCCAGCGGCGAAGGTGGCGAGTAATGCGGCCAGAACTAACTTTTTCATTGTAATGCTCCCGTCTGTCTTATTGATGCGCCGTGTCTGCGGCCTGGATGTACAATGCCAGTTAATGAATTTGTATGCAATAAAAATGATTAAGTATTGTGTTGAGCGCGAAAAAAAAGCGGATAACCCATCAGGTTACCCGCTCCATGAATACCGTTTTATGCACTTGCGTGGTTAATTCCTGCGCTCAAACGCCAGCGCTTTACGCTCAATAAGGCGCATCATCAGCGTCAGCAGGCCGTTCACCACCAGATAGACCACGCCCGCCGCACCGAACACCATCACGTCATAGGTGCGCCCGTACAGCAGCTGTCCGTGTCCCATCACTTCCATCAGGGTGATGGTATAGGCCAGCGAGGTACTCTTGAACACCAGCACCACTTCGTTGGAGTAGGAGGAGAGCGCGCGCTTAAAGGCGTACGGCAGCAGGATCGCCAGCGTGTCCTTCTTGCTCATGCCCAGCGCCCCGCAGGACTGCCACTGGCCTTCCGGAATGGCGCGGATCGCACCAAAGAACAGCTGGGTGGTATAGGCCGCGCTGTTCAGCGAAAGGGCAATCAGGGCACACAGCCATGGCTCAGAGAGCAGATGCCAGATAACCGGATATTCCTGCAGCGACGGGAACTGGCCCGGGCCGTAGTAAATCAGGAAGATCTGCACCAGCAGCGGCGTACCGGTAAACAGGGTGATGTAGCCACGCACAATCCACACCAGCACCGGCGTTTTCAGCGTCAGGATGATGGTGAAGATAAGGGCCAGGATCAGCGCCACGATAATGGACGCCACGGTCAGCGTCAGGCTGGTGTGCAGCCCTTTCATCAGCTCGGGGAAATATTCAAGCATCAGCCTGGTCTCCGTTCAAAGCGCGTCGCACGAAGGTCAATACGCTTGAGGATGTACTGACTGAGCAACGTGATCACCAGGTAGATAGCCGCCGCCACAATGTACCAGGTAAAAGGCTCCTGGGTACGGGTGGCGATGCTTTTGGTTTGCAGCATCAGATCGTTAACGCTGATCAGGCTCACCAGCGCGGTATCTTTCAGCAGCACCAGCCACTGGTTGCCGAGGCCCGGCAGGGCATGGCGCCACATCTGCGGCATGACCAGACGGAAGAAGATGGCTGACTTCGACAGGCCTAACGCCTGACCCGACTCCCACTGTCCCTGCGGCACGGCCTTCAGCGCACCGCGCAGGGTTTGCGACGCGTACGCGGAGTAGAGCAGGGAGAGCGCAATGACGCCGCACAGGAACGGGCTGACGTCGAAGTTGTCAATCTGCATCTGCACCGGGATCTGCGCAAAGCCGAGATTAATCGTGAAGCCGTCCGACAGCGTGAGCAGCAGCTGCGAGGAACCGAAATAGATGAACAGGACCACCAGAATTTCCGGTAGCCCACGCAGCACGGTGACCAGCGCGGAGCCTGCCCAGGCGACGGGGAACCATTTCGCGGATTCCCACACCGCAAAGAACATCGCCAGCACCAGGCCGATAATCAGTGCGCAAACGGCAAGGCCGACGGTCATCCCGGCGGCGCTTGCTAAAGGAAAAATTTCATTCATCAGGAATTACTTCTGGAACCATTTTTTATAGATGGTTTCGTAGGTGCCGTCTTTCTTCACTTTTTCCAGCGCAGCGTTGAATTTCTGCTGCAGCTCAGTGTTGCCCTGACGAACGGCAATCCCCAGACCGGTACCGAAGTAATCCTTATCGGTCACTTTGTCGCCCACTGGCGCCAGCTTGTCGTTGGCTTTCAGCCACTCGGTCACGACAGCGGTATCGCCAAATACGCCGTCGATACGGCCATTCTGCAGATCCAGCTTCGCGTTCTGGTAGCTGTCATATGGCACGGTGGTGATTTCCGGATGCTTATCCATGATGAATTTCTGGTGCGTGGTACCGTTCTGCACGCCCACTTTTTTGCCTTTCAGCTGATCGACAGAGGTGAATTTGCCTTTCTGACCAATGAACAGGGCAGAGTTATCGTAGTAAGGGGTGGTGAACAGCACCTGCTTTTCACGCTCCGGGGTGATGTCCATACCGGCCATTACGGCGTCGATACGGCGGAACTTCAGGCTTGGGATCAGGCTGTCGAACGCCTGGTTGCTGAAGGTGCAGGTTGCATCGATCTCTTTACACAGGGCGTTTGCCAGGTCCACGTCAAAGCCAACAATTTTGTTGTTCGCATCGATGGATTCAAACGGAGGGTAGGAGGCTTCCGTGGCGAAACGAATGGTCTGAGCTGCGGTAGCGGAAAGGGTAACGCCAGCAAGCAGCACGGCAAGTAATACTTTTTTCATTATATTTCCCCTGACACAATCAATGAGATAAATAGTTTTTGAAGGCATCGGTTTGCGGGTTAGCGAAGCAGCTCGCATCACCTTGCTCAACGATATACCCGTTTTCCATGTACACCACACGGCTGGCGGTTTTACGCGCCACTTCCACTTCGTGGGTAACGATAACCTGCGTAATGTTGGTTTCCGCCAGCTCGCGAATAATGCTGACGATCTGAGCGGTGATTTCCGGGTCCAGCGCGGCGGTGGGTTCATCAAACAGCAGTACCGCAGGCTCCATCATCAGCGCACGGGCAATGGCCACGCGCTGCTGCTGACCACCGGACAGGTGCAGCGGGTAGCGGTCGCTGTAGGGCTTGAGGCGCAGACGCTCCAGCAGCTTTTCGGCACGCGCGATGGCCTGATCTTTGCTTAACCCCAGCACGCGGCACGGGGCTTCAATCAGGTTTTGCAGCACCGTCAGGTGCGGCCAGAGATTGTATTGCTGGAAGACCATGCCGACGTTTTGACGCAGCTCGCGAATCGCTTTATCAGACGGCGTCTTTGCGAAATCAAAATGGTTACCGGCAATTGCCAGCGTACCTGAACGAGGCATTTCAAGCAGATTAAGGACGCGCAGAAGGGAACTTTTGCCTGCACCGCTTGGGCCAAGCAAAACCAGCGTTTCGCCTTCCGGGCAGTTCAGCGTGATGTCAAACAGCGCCTGGTGTGCGCCGTAGAAGCAGTTAATGCCGTTTAGTTTAATACTCATCGGGGCAGTCTTTACTCATCCAGGCAATCTATAGCAATTGAGGCCGCAGATAGTACCGTTGACAGAATAGTTATGCAATATTTCTGCGTTAAAAGTTAAATATAACCCGTATTTCCTCTTAAACATAGCACAAAATAGCGAAGGGCAAAGGCGGCGAGTATAAATGTCGGCATTCCGCGAGAAATGCCGGACATTTTACGGGGGTAACATTTTTATCACTGATGAATCAGCGGTTCTCAATCGACTGGCGCAGCGTGCCGGCCGGGGCATGCACGCTGCCGCCCACGTAGCGTACGTCGTCCACCGCCCAGCATTGGCCTTCACGGATCATCAGCACTTCGTCCTGCCAGGTTTGGCTGCCCTGCGTCAGCTTCACGCGCAGCGGAATATTGCGGGCATCCGTGTTCGGGATGGTGGACGCGCTGGTCACTTCTGCGCTGTCCGGCAGCGTGGTGCGGCTGGAGAACGGGTCGGATTTCAGCAGCGCGTTGTGCTGCGGATCGCGGGTGGCATCGTTAAGCAGTTTTGCCAGACCATCGCTCAGATACGGGCGCAGGCCGGTGAGGTCGTTGCTGCGGTGCTGAATGCGGTAATCATAGAACTGCTGCGCCACGGTGTCCGGGCCGCCCTCAATGCAGGGGCCGCTGCGGGTACCGATATCCTTAAAGGCTGGCGTGACCGTGGTGGTACAGGCGCTGAGCACCAGCGCGCAGGGCACTAAAAGTGTTAAAGCTGAATAGCGCATGTTGATTTCCTTATTTATTAACTATCCTTTCAATCATAGCGTAACGAACCGATAATGCTGTGCCTAAGGCATTGAACGCTAAAGAAGGAGAGAAACCATGCAGTTTTCAACAACGCCAACCCTGGAAGGACAGACAATAACCGAGTACTGCGGCGTGGTCACCGGCGAAGCGATTCTCGGCGCCAATATCTTCCGTGACTTTTTTGCCGGTATCCGCGATATCGTGGGTGGCCGCTCTGGCGCATACGAAAAAGAGCTGCGCAAAGCACGCGAAATCGCCTTTAAAGAGCTCGGCGAGCAGGCGGAAGCCCTCGGCGCGGATGCGGTCGTGGGAATCGATATTGACTACGAAACGGTCGGGAAAGACGGCAGCATGCTGATGGTGAGCGTAAGCGGTACGGCGGTGAAAACCCTGCGATGAGGCGTGCGTTTGCCACGCTCCTGCTGGCGCTGCTGCTGGCAGGGTGCGTTACGGAAAAGGGGATTATCGATAAAGGTGCCTACGAGCTGGATACACGTCATCAGGCGCAGGCGGCTTACCCGCGCATCAAGGTGCTGGTGATCCACTACACCGCGGATGATTTTGACAGCTCGCTGGCCACGCTGACGGATAAAAACGTTAGCTCTCACTATTTGATCCCTGCCAACCCCCCGGCGCCGGACGGCAAGCCGCGCATCTGGCAACTGGTTCCCGAGAGCGAGCTGGCCTGGCATGCGGGCATTAGCTTCTGGCGCGGCACCAACCGGATTAATGATACGTCCGTGGGGATTGAGCTCGAGAACCGCGGCTGGCAAACGCGTGACGGCGTGAAAACCTTTACCCCGTTTGCGCCTGCGCAGATTGCAGCGCTGATCCCGCTTGCCAGGGACATTATTGCCCGCTATGACATTCAGCCGCAGAACGTGGTTGCCCATGCCGACATTGCCCCGCAGCGTAAAGACGATCCCGGCCCGCTGTTTCCGTGGCAGCAGCTGGCGCAGCAGGGGATAGGTGCCTGGCCCGATCCCGCGCGCGTGGCGTTCTATCTTAACGGGCGGCCGCGCTATCAGGAGGTCGAGCGCGGTGCGCTGCTTGATGTGCTGAAACGCTATGGCTACGAGGTGCCGGACAACGCCACGGAACAGCAGCAGAAGAGGGTGATCAGCGCGTTTCAGATGCACTTCCGCCCCGCGCTGTGGAACGGCGTGGCTGACGTAGAAACCCTGGCCATCGCCGAGGCGCTTTTAGAGAAGTACGGGCAAGGGTAGTCCTCAGGGCTGCCCCTGACCAGGCCGTATTACCTTAGTTTTCTTGAGATTAATCTTAAGTACATTCTCAATTCATTTTTAGTTAATTGACTTAAAAGTACCCTCATTTAAGATAGACGTATAGCTTGCTAAGTATTTATAAAAAATAACACCTGCATAGTGATTTTTATTATCACTTCTCCTTGAAGTTTTTTATCAGGTTTATACGAATAGTTTCGGTGGTTCCACCGTGGCCATTTTTTATCTAAAATTTACATCTTAATTCGGGTATAACAATGTTAAGCATTTACGGCAGAAAATTACGTCCTCATCATGAAATAGAAAAAATCATTTCCGCAACGGAAGGATTTGAAGAAAAATCGTTAAAGAAATGGCAAAAAATTTCCACCGTCGATAATGAATTTATTCATATTATCGTCAGCGGTGAAGTGGAATTCCGCCGCGAATCCGACGAGCTCTGCTTGTTCACCCTGCAGGGGCAGTGCATTTTTGGACTCTCTTCCATTTTTTATCATTCGTCCCATATGTATGGCCTGGTCCGCTCGAATACCGTTGTGCGCTCGATTCCGAAAAGCGTTTTCTCTCAACTGATGACCGAGAAAGGCTTGTGGCCTGAACTCACCAAGGTGCTGGCCTGGTATATCTGTCTCCTGAGCAAGCGCGATGACGTGCTGGTTGCCCGCAGCGCCTATTCTGTCGTGCGCGAATTTTTGCTGGAAATTAATGAACTGATTGTACATCATCAACGCGATATTAATGTTTATGATTATATTCAGGAATACACCAGCCTGGCGCGCAGTACGATTATAAAAATCCTCTCCGATCTGAAAAAAGGTCAATACATTGTGGTGGAAAAGGGTCGGCTCCTTAATATCACCAACCTGCCTGAAAAATATTAACTATTCCAGCCGGTCTCCCTTTTTACTTAATGGAGACCGGGAACTTTCTTTATGTAATGTGCCCGCCTGAGTATTATCCTGCGTTTCGTCAATCGGCGGTGCGGGTATTTTCCCTTGCGAATAATCCTTCTCTTGTTCATTTAACGCCTGCTTAAACAGTTCGGTTAATGATGCGTCGTCACCCTCCGTGCGGGGGGAGACGGCATCGTCGTGCGCTTCCGTTCCGGGGAGGGTATCCCGCGAGGTATCGTGCGGCACCGTGCCGTCAGGCATCTGCTGCCAGTCGGCGTCGTCGCTGTTAATCGGCAGATCCTGCATGGCAGGAACGTCGGCCTGCACCGGGACGGGTTTCGGGTGCGGATGCGGGAACGGCTTGCTCACGTACACGTAGTGCATATCGGAAAGCTGCGTCTCGGGCTTCGCCACGTTCACTTTTTTTACCGGCTCCGGCGCAGGGTGGCGCAGTTGCCAGTATACGTGGGCGTACAGCCCCGCCATCAGCATGACGCAGAGGCTTACTATTCCTAAAAAGGCGTTAGAAGCGATTTTTCTCAGACGGGGAATGCGGTACGAAAACCAGACCGCCTCCCCGGAAACGTAGCTGCGCTGAGCCGCAAGACAGATGGTAGACATTAGGAATGCTTCTCCTGCGTTTTCGCGTCCGGTGCGGCATGGGGGGTCTGAAGCAGCACGCTCGGCGTGGTGTTAGTGTCGCGCATCAACTGCATCAGCGTCTCTTCACCCGGGATACCGTCGACGCGCAGATGCATTTTTTGCTGGAACTCGCGGGTACGTTTCATCATCTCCGTCGTCCAGGTTTGAGCGTGGGTTTCCGGCTCGGCAAGGGCCTGGCTCAGCTGCTGATCCAGCCACCCCATGTCCTTCGCATCGCTGGCGGCGCTGATGGCGTCTTTGCCTTCCGGCGTCAGGCGGTGGAGCTGGGTATAATTGCCGGTGGCATGCTGGTTAAACCAGTGACGGCTTACCTGCCAGGTGCGGTTATTCATCAGCAGGTCGAGTGAGTTATCCCCGACGCGGGCGACCACGGCATAGTTAAGGTGGTTGCCGGTTTTCAGTTCACTCACCCACGGATATCCTTCCTGTGCCAGCGCGTCCGGTGAGGCATTTCCCTGCTTACACATCAGGTTCACCTTCGCGGCGTTCTGGCACAGGGCATCGTCCGCCGAGGCGTCATACCCCCACATCAGATAGAGCTGATGCATCGCATCCGGCTGATTAACCACCTCGTTGTCGATAGCCGGCACCACCGGCGCCTGCTCGATGGGCGTCTGCTGTTTCCAGCTCGCGGGCACCGGCAGTTGAATCGGAAGTCTTGCTCCGATCGAGGAGGTCAAATACCAGCCGCAGGCAGCGAACAGCACGGAGGCGAACAGCCCCACGGTAGCCAGGCGCATACCGTGTTTTTTCGCAGGCAGGATCTCACCGGCCGCCAGGCGCAGATGACGCGGGCTAACCTGTTCTGCACGTTCGGTCCAGGCGGCGAGCATCGACAGGTGCGCCAGCTCGTTCAGCTTGCTGATTTTCCCTTTGGTCAGCGCATGCATTTTACGCACGCGCGCCGGGGTCAACGGCGAGTGCTCACACCCGTGCGCTTCACACTGCGCCTGAACGTAGCTGAGAAACTCCCGGCAGGTAAGGGGGCGCAGGGTGTGGCAGGTATGCGCATATTCACGCAGTTCAGACTGCTGCATCAGAACGGCTTCCCGATCCGCTGCACCCATCAGTACGACGGACAGACGAAACTCCAGCTCTTGCGCGCGCGTCAGCAGCAGAGCCAGCACCTCCCGACAGGTCTCTTTCATGGCATCGGTATGGCTAATCACCAGCACTTTCGTCCTGCTTTTTCCCCCCTGCCACTGGTGCAGGATGGCATCCACCGCCTGAAGCCGGTTTTTGCTCTCTTTCGTTCCCGGGTTGAGTTTATACAGCAGGCTACTGGCACTCAGTTTTGGAAACGCGTTGATGGCAATAACGTCAGGGGTTGCGGATTTCAGGGCGTCGCTGAACTGGCCCAGCAGCGGGGCATCATCAGCAAAGAGCCCAATAATCCCCGCCTGTTGGGTTTTCTCTTTCAGCAGGTTGAAAATATCCTGGTGATACGGCACGAAGAAATCGCCCGAGGCGCGGGTGATTTTTCGAAAAGGCGGGTGATTAAATTTAAAATGACTCTGATACATAACGACTTACCGTCTCTGGGCATGAATAGCAATGGCCCAGAAAAGTACGGCAAGGGTGCGTCATGGTCAATTTACGGGCAGGGTAAAAATAACCTGTCGGCTACCTCTAACACTGGTTTTTTTGACGGTCAATCTTTTTCTTTATCAAAGTTAACGGCGAAGCAGGTGGTCGATTGTCAGGCCGCTAATTACTATTTATGTCACATATTGGCGCAGCATGACGCTGCTTATTTCCGCTTTGCTAAAGGCCAGATGAATAATGAGGCTCTCACTTTTTTCACGGTGGATAACGCCCTGTATTATGTTTGTATTGCTGATTTTTTGCGGTCAGCAAGGCTACGTCATTTTTAAAGATTATAAAAAAGTGACGAATAAACTCGCGAACGCAGCGGCGAAACCGCAAAAAAAACGTCAGGAAGAAAAGACATTTTCACTTTTCACCGCCGCCGTGCGTCAGGACAACCTGCCAGCGGCCGGAAAAGCCCCGCTCGCTGCCGAAATTGAGGGGATCGTCCGCAGCGACGATGCCTGGTTGTCCTTCGCCGTGATCAAAACGCCGGGTGGTCAAAAGAGCTATCGCGAAGGCGAAGCGCTGACCGGTTTTAACGATGCCTTTATTCAGGAAATAAACAAAGACAATGTGGTGGTTAATTACGAAGGTGCTACGCAGGTACTGGCGTTAAATAAACCTGACTATTTTAAGGGCGGCGTTGACAGCGGCCCGGTAACCCAATCGACGAAAGATGCTGGTGCTGAAAGCGTGCATCTGGATGATTATCTGGTGTTAAAGCCACTTATCGAAAAGGGCCAACTGGAAGGCTACAACATTAATCCAAGGAATGCCTCTGACTTCTACAGTCATGCCGGTCTGGAAAAAGGTGATGTGGCGGTAAAAGTCAATTCTGTCGATATGACCGATGCAAAAAAGGCAAAAGATATTATTGCCAACTGGTCGAAAATGAAAGAAGCGGAGGTCGTCGTCAGACGTCACGCTCACCTTGAAAATATTCGGGTCAATGTTCTAAACAATTAACAAGTGTACAGACATGAAGAAATTTCCTTGGGCGTGCGTGGCGCTGACCGCATTGTCGTTATATTCCAGTTCGCTGCTCGCAGCTAACTTTAGCGCCAGCTTTAAAAACACCGATATCCGCGAATTTATTGATACGGTAGGCCGCAATCTGAACAAAACCATTCTGGTCGACCCGTCCGTGCAGGGCACGGTGTCGGTCAGAACCTATAACGTGTTGACGGAAGACGAATATTACCAGTTTTTCCTGAGCGTGCTGGACCTGTACGGCCTGTCGGTGATCCCGATGGATAACGGCATGGTTAAAGTGGTGCGCTCGAGCATTGCCCGCACCGCCGGTGCGCCGCTGGCCGACGGTAAAAATCCGGGCAAAGGCGACGAGATCATCACCCGCGTCGTGCGCATGGAAAACGTGCCTGTTCGCGAGCTGGCGCCGCTGCTGCGTCAGCTCAACGATGCCACCGGCATCGGTAACGTGGTCCACTTTGAGCCGTCCAACGTCCTGCTGCTAACCGGTAAAGCCTCGGTGGTGAACCGCCTGGTGGATCTGGTTCAGCGCGTGGACAAAGACGGTATTCAGCGTCGTGAAATCGTGCCGCTGCGCTTTGCGTCCGCCAAAGAGCTCTCGGAGATGTTGAATAACCTCAACAACGAAGAGCAGAAAGGGCAGAACGCGCCGCAGCTGGCGACCAAAGTGGTGGCCGATGACGAAACCAACAGCCTGGTGATCAGCGGTTCGGAAGATGCGCGCGCGCGGACCCGCTCCCTGATCCATCAGCTGGATCGCGAGCAGAACAACGAGGGGAATACCCGCGTCTTCTATCTCAAGTATGCCAGCGCCACCAAGGTGGTGCCGGTACTCACCGGCATCGGCGAGCAGCTGAAGGACAAGGCCGGCGCGCCGAAGTCGAAAACCGCGCCAGCGTCCAGCGATCTGAACATTACCGCCGACGAAGCAACCAACTCGCTGGTGATTACCGCCCAGCCTAACGTGATGAACTCCCTTGAGAAGGTGATCGACAAGCTCGACATCCGTCGTCCGCAGGTGCTGGTGGAAGCCATCATCGCGGAAGTGCAGGACGGGAACGGCCTGGATCTCGGCGTGCAGTGGACCAGCAAGCACGGCGGCGTGCAGTTCGGCTCCACCGGCCTGCCAATCAGCCAGATTAAAAATGGCACCATGAAAGGGGCGAGCTTCACTGGCCTGGCGACCGGCTTCTTTAACGGTGATTTTGGTGCGCTGGTGACTGCGCTTTCCACCGACGGCAAAAATGACATCCTCTCCACGCCAAGCGTGGTCACGCTGGATAACAAAGAAGCGTCGTTCAACGTGGGCCAGGATGTGCCGGTACTTTCCGGTTCGCAAACCACCAGCGGCGATAACGTCTTTAACTCCGTTGAGCGTAAGACGGTCGGTACCAAGCTGAAAATTGTGCCGCAGATTAACGATGGCGACATGATCCATCTGAAGATTGAGCAGGAAGTCTCCAGCGTCGACAACAGCGCGACGGAAGACTCCAGCCTCGGCCCGACCTTCAATACGCGCACGATCAATAACGAAGTGATGGTCCACAGTGGCCAGACGGTGGTGCTTGGCGGTCTGATGGAAAATGTGACCAAACAGTCCGTGTCCAAAGTGCCGCTGCTCGGCGATATCCCGCTGGTCGGTCAGCTGTTCCGCTACACCTCCCAGGATACCTCCAAGCGCAACCTGATGGTGTTCATTCATACCACCGTCCTGCGTGACGACGACAACTACAGCGCGGCCTCGAAAGAGAAATATGACCAGATCCGGGTGCGCCAGATGCAGCGCGTGGAAGAGAAAAAGCTCGGTATTGTTGAGCCGAGCGACAATGCCGTCCTGCCCGCGTTTCCTTCAGCAAGCCCTCACGCCGCACCGGTGAAAACCCGCGCGACACGCAATCCGTTTAAAGAGTAAGGCGGAGGGGCAACGTGGACGAACTGAGTAAAACACTGTGTAGCAGCAGCTACGCAAAAGATAACGGCGTTCTGCTTTACAACAATGACGTCTATATCCGTGAGGACACCCCGGCGTTAGCACTGCTGGAAGTGCGCCGGGTGTTGGGCCGCGCGTTCGTCCCGGTTACTGTGACGCCGGAAGCGTTTGACGAGATGCTGGCCAAAATCTGGCAGCAGAGCAGCGGCGTTTCACAGCAGCTGGTGGACGACATGGATGCGGATATCGACCTGATGGCGTTAACCGAGGAGATCCCGGATAACGAAGATCTGCTTGATAACGACGAAAACTCGCCGGTGATCCGCCTGATCAACGCCATTCTCGGCGAGGCGGTTAAGGACGGCGCGTCGGATATCCATATCGAAACCTTCGAGCGCACGCTGAGCATTCGCTTCCGCGTTGACGGCGTGCTGCGCCCGGTGCTGCAGCCGGCACGTAAGCTCGCCCCGCTGCTGGTGTCGCGTATCAAGGTGATGTCGAAACTCGACATTGCCGAAAAACGTCTGCCGCAGGATGGCCGTATCTCACTGCGCATTGGCCGCAAGGCGATCGACGTGCGCGTCTCGACCATTCCGTCCCAGTACGGCGAGCGCGTGGTCATGCGCCTGCTCGATAAAAGCAATCTCAAGCCCGACATCAACAAGCTGGGCCTGATCGATGAAGAGCTGGAGAAGTTAAAAGGGCTGATTGAGCGCCCGCACGGCATTATCCTGGTCACCGGGCCGACAGGCTCCGGTAAAAGTACCACCCTGTACGCCATTCTTTCGGCGCTGAACGGTCACGAACGCAACATCCTGACCGTGGAAGACCCGATCGAATATGAGCTGGAAGGGGTGGGGCAGACGCAGGTTAACCCGCGCGTGGACATGACCTTTGCCCGCGGGCTGCGCGCTATTCTGCGTCAGGACCCGGACGTGGTGATGATCGGGGAAATTCGTGACGGTGAAACCGCGCAAATTGCGGTACAGGCGTCGCTCACCGGTCACCTGGTCATGTCTACGCTGCACACCAACAGCGCCGCCGGGGCGATTACGCGTCTGCGGGACATGGGGCTGGAGTCCTTTTTAATCGGTTCATCGTTGCTCGGTGTCATTGCCCAGCGTCTGGTGCGTCGGCTGTGTACGCACTGCCGGACCACCAGTCCGCTGGATGCCAATGAAAAAGCGCTGTTCAGCTTTATGGAGGCGCCGCCAAAAGCCATTTATCGCGCGGTGGGCTGTGAACACTGCCGCCAGAGCGGCTATCAGGGCCGTGCCGGTATTCACGAGTTCCTGGTGGTGGACAGCGCCATGCGCCGCGCCATTCATGAAGATAAAGACGAAATGTCCATTGAGACGCAGCTCTTTAAGCAGGCTTACAGCCTGCGCGAAAACGGGCTGCTGAAGGTGATTAGCGGCGTCACCTCGCTGGAAGAGGTGATGCGTGTGACCGCCGAGCGCGGGGGGGATGCGTAATGGCCTTCTACGCCTGGACGGCGACGGATGTCGCAGGCAAAACCCAGCGCGGCACGCTGCAGGCCGAGGGGCAAAAGCAGGTTCGCCAGATGTTGCGCGAGCAAAAGCTGATGCCCGTCAGCATCAGCGAAACCCGTGAAGCGGCGTCTGCCGGAAAAGCAAAAACCGGAGCCAGGCTCTCCACGCCGGTGCTGTCGATGTTTACCCGTCAGCTCTCCACGCTGGTCAACGCCGCACTGCCGCTCGAGAGCGCGCTGAAGGCGATCTCGAAGCAAACGGAAGACAAAAAGCTGGCGGCAATGGTGGTGGAGATCCGCGAGAAGGTGGTGGAAGGTCACACCCTGTTCGACGCCTTCAGCCAGTTCCCGCGCACCTTTGACAAGCTCTACTGCACGCTGGTGATGGCCGGTGAAAAAACCGGCCACCTGGGCGACGTGCTGGAGAAGCTGGCGGAGTACAACGAGCAGCGCCAGAAGATGAAGAGCAAGCTGACGCAGGCGATGGTCTACCCGATTACCCTCACCGTGGTCGCCATCGCGGTCATCAGCATTCTGCTGGTGGCGGTGGTGCCGCAGGTGATCGAGCAGTTCACCCACATGAAGCAGCAGCTGCCGATCACCACCCGCACGCTGATTGCGGTGAGCGATTTCCTGCAGGCGTACGGGATCTACATCGTGGGGATCCTCGGCGGCGGGTTTGTTGGTTTTAAGACCTGGCTCAGAAACGCCAAAAACCGTTTTCGCTGGCACAGCTGGCTGGTGAACGGCTCGCCGATTAAAAAGCTGGTGTGCGCGATCAACAGCGCTCGCTATATCCGCACGCTCAGCATCCTGCAGGCGAGCAGCGTGCCGCTGCTTGAAGGGATGTATATCGCGATGGACGGTATCGAAAACCTCTACGCCCGGCAGGTGCTGGAGCAGGCGGCGGATACCGTGCGTCAGGGGGCCTCGCTCTATGCCGCGCTGGAGCAGGCGAAATTATTCCCGCCCACCATGCTGTACATGATTGCCTCCGGCGAAGAGAGCGGCGAGTTAGGCAACTTAATGGACCGCGCGGCGGAAAACCAGGAGTCGGCGCTACAGCATCGTATTACGTTAACGCTCTCGGTATTTGAACCGGCGCTGGTGGTCTCCATGGCGACGATTGTTTTATTCATCGTGCTGTCAATATTACAGCCGCTTCTGCAACTTAATAATATGGTAGGTTAAATCATGGCTATAAAAACAAAACGTCTGGCTCGCCAGGCGGGGTTCACCTTGCTCGAATTAATGGTGGTGATCGTTATTCTCGGCGTTTTAGCGAGTATGGTGGTGCCCAATTTAATGGGTAATAAAGAAAAAGCGGACGCGCAAAAGGCGACCAGCGATATTGTTGCGCTCGAAGGCTCGCTGGATATGTATAAGCTCGATAACCACCGCTACCCAACGACCGAGCAGGGGCTGCAGGCGCTGGTGACCAAGCCTGAGATCGCGCCTATTCCCAACGGCTACCGCGCCGACGGCTATATTCGCCGCCTGCCGCAGGATCCGTGGGGCAACGATTATCTGCTCGTCAGCCCGGGTGAACACGGCGCCGTAGACGTCTTCTCTGCCGGTCCTGATGGCGAAGCCAACACCGCAGACGATATTACGAACTGGTCTCTGGATAAGAAAGAGAAATAATGAAGAATCAACGCGGCTTTACGTTGCTGGAAATTATTCTGGCGCTGGTGATATTTGCCAGTTGCGCCATGATGGTTGTCTCAACAATACCCTCACGCAGCGGTGCGGATATATTTGGTCAGCAATTAAAAGCCCTCGTTGATTATGGTTCAGACCGCGCGGTCATGGACGGAAATATTGTCGGGCTGGTGATCGCTACCGATAAATATCAGCTGGTCACGCTCGACGATAAAAACGGCGAACGTCACTGGGTGCCGTTATCCGCCGGCCGTATTACCACGAAGGGCGATTTCCCGGAAGAGATGCACGTGTCGCTCTCGCCTCAGCGTCTGGCGGCTAACGTCGAGGCCGACCCCCAGATCCTCTTTCTGCCGGACGGTGAGATTGGCCGTTTTACGCTGACGCTGCAAAGTTACGACAAACAGCATCACTTCCGCGTGGTGTCGCAGGGCGCGGCCCCGGTTTCGGTAGAGAACGATGACTAAAGGCAAGGTTAAGCAGAACGGGATGACGCTCCTGGAGGTGATGGTGGCGCTGGTCATTTTCTCCACCGCCGCGCTGGCGCTGATGAATTCTGTCTCCCTGAACGTGCGCTTCACCCACGGGCTGGCCGAAACGCTGCAGGCCAGCTGGGTTGCAGAAAATCAGCTGGCTGAAGCCCAGCTTAGCAAAACCGATTTTCCCGATGCCGAGGAGCAGGGAACGGAAATCATGGGGGGGCGCAGCTGGTACTGGCATAAGCAGCGGGTGAAAACCGCCAATAGCGGTTGGGCCAATGCCATCCGCGTTTACGCCGAAGGCGATAAAAGCCAGCCGGTCATTTCGCTTCAGATCATTGGGCCGGGAGAAGAGAGCAAGTGAAGACGAGCCGACGCCAGCGCGGTTTTACCCTGCTGGAGATCATGATTGCGCTGACCATTTTTGCGGTCATCAGCACCCTGGCCTGGCAAATTCTCGACGGCGCGATGCGCACCAGTTCGGCAACCGATACCCGCGCGGCGAAGCTTAATCAGCTTCAGCGTGCCTGGAGCCTGATGGAGCGCGATTTTTTCCAGCTGCAGGCGCGGGCGCCGCGCAACGCGCCGGATCTGTTTTTACAGGATGGCGATGCCGTGGAATTTACCACGCTGAACGGCGTGAGTGGCACGGTCCAGCTGGAGCGCGTGCGCTGGCGGCTGGAAGAAGGGCGTCTGTATCGCGACGTCTGGTCGGTGATTGACAGCCCGGCGGACGTCAAACCCGATGAAGTGCCTATCGTCAGCGAGGTGAAAGCGATGCAATGGCGGTTTTATCACCAGGGCTGGCAAAAAAGCTGGGGTGACTCTGCCCATCTGCCAGACGGCGTGGAGCTTACGCTGACCATGGAAAATGGCGACACCTGGCGCTGGGTGTTTACCACGCCGGGAGAGATACCAGAAGCGGTGGCACCGGCGGCAGAAAACGCGCCTGCCCCGCAAAATGCGCCTGCGCCGGACGTGAAGCCATGAGCCGGGTCCATCAGCAACGCGGTGTTGCCCTGCTGGTTGTGCTGATCCTGCTGGTCATGATGTCGGCCCTGGCGGCCAAAATCAGCCAGCAGTTCTGCCGTAATTTGCAGAAAACCCACTATCAGGTGAGCCAGCAGCAGCTGCGCTGGGCAATGCAGGCGCAGGAAAAAGTGGTGAAAGACCGGTTGCAGAACGACGCCAGCGGCGAGAGCAAACCGCTCGACCCGGAGGGCGACTGGCACCTGCCGCTGGAGACGCAGGGTGAAGACTATACGGTGGTCAGCCAGGTCGACGACGCGCAGGACTGCTTCAACGTCAATAACCTGCTGGCCGCAGACAAAGTGGCTCAGGATCAAAATGCGTCAACCGTGCCGGAAAAACCGCGAAAAGAGAAGATTGTCGAGCAGATCCTGACGGACGGCGGCATCAGCCAGACGGCGGCGGAAGAAATTTATCAGCAGCTGGTGGATTATCTCGACGGCGACGCCACGACGGTGAAAGAGGGCGCGGAGATGGACGCCTGGTCTGGCGTAGTGCCGGCGCGTCAGCCTGCGAATCAGATGATGCGCACCCTTGCCGAGATCAAGCTGCTGCCGGCGTTTCCTGCTGCAGCGTACCCGAAAGTGAGCAAGCTCTTATGCGCGCTGCCGGACTCGGCCAGCAAGGTGGATGTCAATACTCTGACGCCGGAGCAGGCGCCCTTACTGGCAGCCCTGTTCCCGGGAAAACTCACCGCGGACGATGCCGTACGCCTGATTGAGTCGCGGCCGGAAACCGGCTGGGAAAGTATGGACGTCTTCAGCAAAGCGCTGGAACAGGCCTTCCCGCAGTTGAAGGAAGAGTTGCCGCAGGTGGCCGGGCTGCTCTCCATCAACAGCCGGTATTTTCGCGTCAACTACACCGGCAATACCGATGAGTTAACGCTTCGCGTGGTGAGCCAGCTTCAGGTGAATAACGAAGCCGGTGAAATTGTGACGTGGCAACGTCGTTACCGAATGATTGAATAAGAAAAGTAGAACGCTATGAAACAGGTCCTTTTTGTTCGTCCCGACAGCCGTGAGGACGGGAAAATCATGTGGTGTGAGTCGGGAAGCGAACAGGTTACAACCCTGGACACTCCGCAGGCGCTGCATACCCTTGCCGACCATCCTCTTGCTGCGCGCGTGTGTCTGCTGCTGCCCGCCAGTGAGATGATCTTCCGCCACTTTACGCTGCCGAAGAAAATGGCGTCGCAGGCGACCGCCTTCTCGTGGATGGCGGAGGAGACTCTGATTGGTGAGGTGGACGATCTCCACTGGACGGTGCTGAACAAAAAAGGCGCCGAGGTGGACGCCGTGGCGATAGATTCCGCCCGCCTGCAGCAGTGGCTGACCCGCTTTCACGAGGCGGGCCTGAAGGTCATTCAGGTTCTGCCTGACGCCTGGCTGCTGCCGGTCACGGCGGGTGGAAGCACGCTGGTTGCGCGGGAAGAGAACTACTGGTTGCGCTTGTCGCCGCATATCGCCTGTAACGTTGAGGTTGGCCTGTTGCCGCTGCTGATGCAAAAAGCCGGAGAGGGCGAGGTCCGCTGCTACGGGGACATCCCGCCGGGCATTGAGGTTGACGAACAGCTGGCGGCAGAACATCCGCTGGTGCTGATCCAGCCGCAGTGGCGGGCGTGCCGCGTCAACGTGCTGCACGGTGCGTTCAGCGCGAAAGCGACCAGCGCGAGGGCGGCGAAAGGGATGAAGGCCGCCATCGCGGTGATGGGGCTTCTCTCTCTGGGCCTGCTGCTCGGCCCCCGCATCACCCTGGCGTGGATGCTGGCAGATCGGGAAAATCAGGTGCAGCAGGAGATGGTCGAGCTTTATCAACACCATTTTCCGAGTATGCGCCACCAGACCAACCTTAAGTACCATTTTGGACAGAACATCAAGAAGCAGCCTAAAGGCATTTTTTTGCAGATGGACGAACTGGAAAAGATCCGTCAGTCCGTTCCGTCGATGGAAATTACGCTGTTTGAATATGACGACTCGCAGGGAGCCCTGACATTAAGCGTGAGTGCGCAAAACGAGCAGGCATTACAGGAATTCATTCATCAGGCCAGCACGAATTTTGATTTTACGTTACAGCCTATTTCAAAGGACGCGCCGTATACGGCCATGATTACAGGGAAATATAAATGAAAGCGCGAATTGCACAGTTTACATCTCGTTATCAACAATACAGCACCAGAGAAAAATTCATTTTAAAAATAGCGGCGGGAGCTTTATGCAGCGCCGTCATCTATTACGCAGGGATAATTCCCCTGGATAACATGATAAAAAATAGCCAGGCGACGCTGGCGCGACAAATTGAAACGGTAAACTGGATGAAAACAGAAATTGATAAAAATCATCTGCCGGTGCTACAGGTGAAAACCGATAATCCACGCAGCGTGGTGGAGAATAGCGCGCATGAAATCAACCTGACGCTGACCGATATTCGTCAGGATGGTCAGACTCTGGCCTTTGTCGTGAACCGGGTCAACGTGTATGAATTAAAAAACTGGCTGCGGGAGATGAACCTCGCGTCAGGCGTCAGGCTGGAGAAAATGAACCTCACGCCCGTGGATCACCTGAGCGACGTGAAGGCCGAAATCCAGCTGACCTGGAAAAAAGTGGCATGAACGGGCTGATACTCGTCCGGGAGAGTTATCCCGTCGGGTTTGCCGCGATGAGCGGCGTGTTCGGCGCGATCCTGGGGAGCTTTCTCGGCGTTGTGGTGGATCGCGTGCCGGGGATGGTGCTAGAGGAGGAGAGCCGCAGCAACCTGCTTTTCCCGGCGTCCCACTGTCCCGTCTGCCAGCATGCTCTGCGCGCATGGGAGAACATCCCGCTGCTGAGCTGGCTGGCGCTGCGGGGACGCTGTCGTTGCTGCAAGTCGCCGATTCCGCTGCGGTTATTTTTACTCGAGCTGTTGACGGCGGTGTTCTTTGGCCTCACCGCCCGGTGGATACCGGACTTAGCATCCCTTTTCTCGCTGTGGGTGCTGGCGGCCTTTCTGCTGCCGCTGGCGATGATTGACGGACAGCACCAGCTGCTGCCCGACTGCCTGACGCAGCCGCTGCTCTGGGCCGGGCTGCTGTTCCACGCCTTCAGCCACGGGCTGCTCCTGCGTGATGCGCTGCTCGGCGCGGTGGCAGGCTATCTTTCGCTCTGGCTGGTGTACTGGGCGTTTCGTCTGCTTACCCGTCGGGAAGGGCTGGGCTACGGCGATTTCAAGCTGCTGGCGGCGCTGGGCGCCTGGTGCGGCTGGCAGTCACTGCCTGCGATTGAATTAATTGCCGCATTAAGTGGCATAGTGGGCTATTTGCTATTAAATAAATCGAATAAAAATAACCAAACCATCGCTTTCGGACCTTATCTGGCTTTTGCTGGAATAGCGCTCTATACCTGCCAGCTATTTGTGAATACCTATTAAATAACCGGGTCAAGTTTTTTTATCAATATTTTCGACGAGGAAAGAGAAGGACGACCTTTTATCCTCAGTGTATCGTAAAAGGCATAAGCTACACGGATTTTTAGCTTGTATCTTTTAATGGAGGAATACAACGCGTCTTTAAGGTTTGGATAACGGCTGTCTGCGTATTTAAAAACGCACTATGTGAATATCATTCCATGTTCTAAAGGAAGACATGGATCAATTTCGTTTACGAATAAATTTATCAGGAAAGAAAAATGAAATTTATTAAGCCTAAATATCTGGCGCTCTTTATTGCAGCGGCAACCGGTTCTGCATTCGCTGCTGCGCCAGGTGCACCGACCATCGGCTCCGGCAATGACAAATTTGCGCTGGTCGAGGTGGATCAGGCCGCGCAGGATTACAACAGCCTCGTCAAGGTACATAACGACGGCGTGGATGTGAAAGTCGAGTGGAACGTGTGGAGCGGCGACGCGCCAACGTCTGCAAAAGTGCTGCTGGATGGTAAAACCGTGTGGACCGGCGCAGCTGGTGCAAGCGGCTCAGCCACCTTTAAAGTGAAAAAGGGCGGACGTTATCAGGAGCAGGTGGAAGTCTGTAATGCCAGCGGCTGCACCAAAAGCGCCAGCAAGCTGATCATCGTGGCGGACACCGACGGCAGCCATCTGCTGCCGCTGAACGCGCCGCTGCAGGAGAACAACAAAACGTTCGCCAAACATACTGATAAAGTGGTTGCGGCGTATTTCCCTGAATGGGGCGTTTACGATCGTAACTTCCCGGTTGATAAAATCCCGGCAGCGAACCTTAACCACATCCTCTATGGCTTCATTCCAATCTGTGGCGGCGACGGCATCAACGATGGCCTGAAAACCGTTGAAGGCGGTAACAGCTTCTCCGTACTGCAGCGCGACTGCGCGGGTCGTCCGGACTATACCGTCGCCATTCACGATCCGTGGGCTGCGCTGCAAAAACCGCAGTCTGGCGTCTCCAACTGGGACGACCCGTACAAAGGTAACTTTGGCCAGCTGATGGCGCTGAAAAAAGCGCATCCGGACCTGAAAGTGCTGCCATCCATCGGTGGCTGGACGCTGTCCGATCCGTTCTTCCACATGGGCGACCCGGCAATCCGTGCCCGCTTCGTCTCCTCTGTGAAAGATTTCCTGCAGACCTGGAAGTTCTTTGACGGTGTGGATATCGACTGGGAATTCCCTGGCGGCGGCGGCGTGAGCGAACACCTGGGTAACCCGCAGCAGGATAAAGCGACGTATACCGCCCTGATGCATGACCTGCGCACCATGCTGAACGAGCTGTCTGCACAGACTGGCCGTACCTATGAACTGACCAGCGCCATCGGTGCGGGCCGCGATAAGATCGAAGACGTGGATTACACCGCTGCTCAGCAGTACCTCGACCACATCTTCCTGATGAGCTATGACTTCTACGGCGGCTGGAGCAACACCGAGCTGGGCCACCAGGCCGCACTGCGCGCGCCGTCATGGCGTCCGGACACAAACTACACCACCGAGAACGGCGTGGACGCGCTGCTTGCTCAGGGCGTACAGCCAGGCAAGATCGTGGTGGGTGCGGGCATGTATGGCCGCGGCTGGACTGGCGTGCATGGCTACACCGGTGACAATCCATTCACGGGTACCGCAACCGGTATGGTGAAAGGTACCTGGGAACCTGGCGTGGTCGACTACCGTCAGATCGTTAACGAGTACAAAGGCAAGCCTGGCTGGGAATATGGTTACGACGCGAATGCTGAAGCGCCATATGTCTTCAATAAGTCTACCGGCGACCTGATCACCTATGAAGATGCACGCTCTACCGCCGCTAAAGGCAAGTATGTGCTGTCGAAAAACCTGGGTGGACTCTTTGCCTGGTCTATTGACTCTGATACCGGCGACATCCTGAACGCGATGAACGAAAGTCTGCTGGGCGGTTCTACCCCGGTCGATCCGGTCGTCACCAACCATGCGCCAATCGCGTCTTCTGCGGATCAGAACGTCTCTGGCCCGGCAACCGTCACGCTTGATGGTTCTGCTTCCAGCGATCCAGACGGCGATGCGATTACCTACAAATGGACCCAGGTTTCTGGCCCATCTGTAACTCTCTCCAACAGCACCAAAGCGAAAGCCACCTTCAACGTTGCGGCAGCGACCAGCGACCAGACCATGGTGTTCCGCCTGACGGTTACGGATGCTAAAGGCCTGAGCAACGCCATTGATGTGCAGGTTGTGAACAAAGCGCCAAAAGCTAACCAGGCGCCAGTCGTGAACGCAATGGAGGCAGTGACGCTGCAGGCAGGAGAAACCTATGCTCTGCACGCGCAGGCTGTGGATCCAGACGGTGATGCGATGACCTTCTCCTGGAGCGTGCCAGCGGATATGCATGCAACCGGTACCGATACCGCGAACGTGACGATTACTGCACCAGACGTTGCCACCACGTCTACCTATACGCTGAGCGTAGTTGTAGGCGACGGCAAAACCAGCGTGCAGTCTAACGTGCAGGTAACCGTGAATCCGAAACCGGCTGACGTTACACCACCGTCTGATGAGGTTACACCTCCGTCTGATGACGTAACGCCACCCTCTGATGAAGTTACGCCTCCGTCTGATGACGTGACCCCGCCATCTGACGAAGGGTCTGCAACCGGTAGCTGCGATGCGCCTGTCGATGCTAACGCCAGCAAATATGCCGCGTGGGATGCCAGCAAAATCTACAACAGTGGCGATACCGTGAGCTTCGACCATCTGGTGTGGAAAGCGAAGTACTGGACGCAAGGCAACCAGCCTGGCTTCGGTGTGGATGCCTGGGAGCTGGTCAGCAACGTGAAGATGAACTGGCGTTCTGACCTGGTTTATAACGGCGGCGAAACCACAACCTACCAGGGCAACGTTTACCGTGCCAAATGGTGGACCCGCGGTGACAACCCGGCTAACAGCGATGTATGGGTGAAAGAAGGTCCTTCAACAGACTGCAAATAACCTTCTGAACCGTGGATTGCGGGAATGATATCAACCCGCAATAGTTGGTCACACCCCACTTCGGGTGTGACCAACACTTCAGCATTATCGCTAATGATGAGCGGAAAGAGGTTCAGTATTTAAAAAGCAGGTGCTCATGAAACGCGTGATTATATTTTTACTGCTGTTTAGTCAAAGCGTATTCGCGAACTGTTGGGATAACGCCGGACATTATTATCATGTCGATCCGTGGTTATTGTATGCAATTGCCAAAGTCGAATCCGGAATGAATCCCCACGCGGTAGGCTGGAACCACGACGGCACGCGTGACGTCGGGTTGATGCAGATTAACAGCTCACACTTCAGTGAGTTAGAACGTCAGGGTATTGATGAAAATCAGCTTATTAATGAGCCCTGTACCTCCATTATGGTCGGCGCCTCCATCCTGTCCGGGATGATAAACGTGTATGGCTATAACTGGGAAGCGGTGGGAGCGTATAACGCCGGATTGAAAAAAGAAAATTATCCGCAGCGCATGCGTTATGCCCATAAAGTGTGGGCGAAGTATCAGCAAATAAAATCGGGTAAATAACCGTAGCATTATTTTTATTTTTTGAAGAATTCCTTTCGGTGTTCTTCAGAAAATGAAAAAGAACCACACTCTCGGGCTTATTTATTAAGGGAGTAATACATAAGCCGGGAATGTACTCACCCTAGTTGCTTAAATACAGGATTATTTGAAATGACGAAAAGGACATTACTGAGCGTTCTCGTGGCGGGGGCATGTATTGCACCCTTTATGGCCCAGGCTGCATCACTGCAGGCGGCCAGCAGTGAGCCGTACACCATGAAAGCCAACGATCTGGCGAAAAAGGAAAAAGAGCTGACCAATTTCCCGCTGATGGTTTCGGTGAAGGATACCATTGCGACCCTGGACAATAGCCTCGTTGAGCAGATTGAGCCAGGTCGTGCCTCGAACCCTGACAACGTCAAGCGCGTTGAAGGGATCGTGAAGGCCAGCGACTGGGAATATCTCTTCCCGCTGCGCGCTCAGTCTTATACCTACAGTAACTTCCTGAAGGCTGTTGGTAAATTCCCGGCACTGTGTAAGACCTATAACGATGGTCGCGACAGTGACGCCATCTGCCGCAAAGAGCTGGCGACCATGTTCGCCCACTTTGCGCAGGAAACCGGCGGCCATGAGAGCTGGCGTCCGGAAGCCGAGTGGCGTCAGGCCCTGGTTCACGTTCGTGAAATGGGGTGGACCGAAGGCCAGAAAGGCGGCTATAACGGCGAATGTAACCCAGACATCTGGCAGGGGCAGACCTGGCCATGCGGTAAAGACAAAGACGGTGACTTCGTAAGCTACTTTGGCCGCGGCGCGAAGCAGCTGTCTTACAACTACAACTACGGTCCGTTCTCTGAAGCGATGTTTGGCACCGTCCGCACCCTGCTCGACAAGCCTGAGCTGGTGGCGGATACCTGGCTGAACCTGGCGAGTGCGATCTTCTTCTTCGCCTATCCGCAGCCGCCAAAACCAAGCATGCTGCAGGTTATCGACGGCACCTGGCAGCCAAACGATCACGATAAAGCCAACGGTCTGGTTCCGGGCTTCGGCGTGACCACCCAGATCATCAACGGTGGCGTAGAGTGCGGCGGCCCAACCGAGATTGCCCAGTCTGAAAACCGCATCAAGTACTACAAAGAGTTCGCGAACTACCTGAAAGTGCCTGTTCCGGCGAATGAAGTGCTGGGCTGCGCCAACATGAAGCAGTTCGATGAAGGCGGCGCCGGCGCGCTGAAGATCTACTGGGAGCAGGACTGGGGGTGGAGCCCGGATACGCCGGACGGTAAGACCTACTCCTGCCAGCTGGTGGGGTACCAGACGCCGTTCAGCGCGTTCAAAGAGGGTGACTACACCAACTGCGTTAAGAAGTTCTATAACGTGAACATCATTAACGACGACGGCTCAGCTGTGACCCCAGGAGAAGACAAAACCCCGGCAGACACCACGCCGCCAGCGGATACGACGCCAGCGGAAGATACCACCCCTGTTGAACCGGCTACCGTGAATCACGCCCCTGTGGCGCAGATTGCGGGCCCAATCGGGGCAGTTGAAGCGGGTGCGCAGGTTTCCCTGAGCGCGGAAGGCTCCACAGACGCCGACGGTAACAAGCTGACCTACACCTGGCGTTCCCAGGATGGCCAGACCGTGACCGGTCAGGACAAAGCGGTGGTGACCTTCAAGGCACCAGAGTCTGCAACGGCTCAGCAGTACGAAATCGGCCTTACCGTCAGCGATGGCGAACTGACCAGCACCACGTCCTACCTGCTGAATGTGAAAGCGAAAGCCGAGTCTAAGGACGAAGGCACTTCCGGCTCTTACGCCGCGTGGAGCGCGAACAGCAAGTACAACGCAGGTGATATCGTGAACAACCACGGTAAACTGTTCCAGTGCAAACCGTTCCCGTACAGCGGCTGGTGTAACAATGCCCCGGCATACTACGAACCCGGCGCTGGCCTGGCGTGGGCTGATGCCTGGACGGCTCTGTAAAAGCAAACGGCAACCTTCGGGTTGCCGTTTTCGTATTTGCACCCTCTGTCTTTTACCGGGTGGCGCTGCGCTTACCCGGCCTACATGAGGCTAAGGGGCGAGGGGTCAGTACGGAGCCGTTGTAGGCCCGGTAAGGCGAAGCCGCCACCGGGCAAAAAGGCTAGCGATGCAGCTTCCCGTGATCCCGCAGCCACGCCGCCGTGCGCATAATCCCTTCATCCAGCGTCACAACCGGTTTATACCCCAGCTCATTCTCCGCCCGCGAAATATCCAGCGTGAAGTCAAAGTTGAGTTTAGAGACGCCGTAATGCGTCAGCGCAGGCTCTTTGGCTGTTTTACTGCCAAAGCGCTCCATGCTGCGGGCGATCATGTCCAGCATTGGGTAGGGCACGGAACGGATACGGCAGTTGATCTGCAGCTCGTCGATCAGCCGCTGCACAATGCTGCGCAGCGTGCAGGGTTCGCCGTTAGTGATGTTGTAGGCGCGACCGGAGATCAGCTTATCGCAGTCCGGCTGGCTGGCCAGCCACATGGCGTGAACGGCGTTTTCGTAGTAGGTCATATCCACAAGGGCATCGCCGCCGCGCGGCAGCAGCACGCTGCCGTAATGGTGCATCATCTGCGCCAGACGCGGAATAAATACCTTATCGTGCGGCCCGAACAGGCTCTGCGGACGCAGGACCGTAAAGCGGGTGTGCGGGTTTGACTGTGCCAGCAGGTCGATGACCTCTTCGCTGGCCGCCTTGCTGCGGGCAAACTCGCAGGCAAAGCGAGCAGGGCGGAAATCTTCCTGCACGTCATGATGGTGGTGATAGTCGAAATAGAGTGACGGGGAGGAGATATGAATAAAGTTACGCACGCCCCAGGCAACGGCCCATTCCCCCAGACGGCGGGTGGCCCGCACGTTGGCGAGATCGAAGGCTTCCTGGGTCCCCCACGGGGAGGTAAAACTGGAGCAGTGCCATAGCGTGTCGATACCGGCGAGCATCACCTTCGCCTGCGAGGAGACCAGCTCCGTCAGGTCGGCATGGACGAACTCTGCGCCCATTTTTTGCAGCAGTTTACCCATCGCTTCGTTGCGACCGGTAGCCCTGACGCTAATGCCCTTGTTGCGCAGAAATTCGACCGCATTTCGGCCTAAGCCGCTGGTCGCCCCGGTAACCAGTACCTTCATAGCTATCCACTGTGTTGAAAAGAATTTCGTGCGCATTCTTTCGTGAATTACGGCGCTATGCAATGGGAAAGGTGAAAGAAAGAGAGTTTTATTTAGATCTTTTCCGTCTTTTGTTCTGCCCGTTGCGCAATGCGTTTCGCCATTCCCCGGAAGATAAACAGGTGGGCAGGGATCATCAACAGCCAGTAGAACAGACCCGGCATTCCGTGCGGGTGCCACCAGGCGCGCACGTCCAGTTCACGATGATCGCCTTTGTCTTTCAGGGTAAAGCTGAGTCGACCCAGCCCCGGGGCTTTCATGCCGAACAACAGCGCCAGCTGTTTTTCCGGTTCGACGATGATCACCTTCCAGCTGTCGACCGCGTCGCCCACCTCAAGATACGGGCGTGCCGGGCGACCTTTCGCCAGCCGGTGGCCCACCAGCAGGTCCATCGCCCCGCGCGTTTGCCAGAGGAGATTACCGAAGAAATACCGTTCTTTGCCGCCAATCTGGTTCACCACCTCCCAGAGCGCGGCCAGGCTCGCGGAGGTTTTCACCGTGCAGCCCGCCTGTTTCGGGTAATAGCCATACTCGGGCCGCCAGCGGGCAAAGGCCTGCGCGTCGTAGCCCCAGTCGCTGGAGTTCACCAGTTGCTCTTCCTCTTTCAGCGTATTGCGCACGGCATCGTCAAAGCGGATCAAATCCTGGGGAATGAGCGCCCGCAGCGCGCGATCGTCCGCCAGCAGATCGTGTTTCAGCCCCTGGATCAGCGCTTTGGCGGTCGTCGGCGGCACGGAGGTGATCACATTCAAAAACCACACCGAAATCCAGCGGGTCGGGAAGGGGATGGGGATCAGCCAGCGGCGGCGGCCGCTGACGCGCATGAAATGTTCGAACTGCTCCTGATAGCTCAGCACTTCAGGACCAGCGGCTTCCAGCACGCGGTGTTGCTCCGCCGGGTGATCCAGCAGGGCCACCAGATAATGCAGGAGGTTCTCCAGCGCAATCGGCGTGGTGCGCGAACGGACCCAGCGCGGCGGCGTGAGCACCGGCAGGTTGTAGACCATATCGCGCATCACTTCGAAGGCGGCAGAACCGGCGCCGACGATGATCCCGGCGCGCAGTTCGGTGACGGGGATATTGGCCCCCCGCAGGATGTCCGCCGTCAGCTGGCGGGCGCGCAGGTGATCGGACTGCTCGCGTTCAGGTGCCTGAAGTGAACTGAGAAAAATCACCTGCTTCACCGGGGTTTGCAGCAGGGCATCGCGGACGTTCATCGCTACCTGGCGCTCGTGGGCGATAAAATCTCCGCCTTCACCCATGCTGTGCACCAGGTAGTAAAGCGTGTCGACCCCTTCCAGCAGCGCGGGAAGCGCCTTTGGCCAGTTGAGGTCAACGTTGTGACAGGTAACGCCCGGCAAACCGAGTTTTTGCAGGCGTTCGGTATTGCGTGCCGCAGCCAGCACCTGGTGCCCCTGCTGGCTTAACGCCGCGGTGAGATGCTGACCGATATACCCGCTGGCGCCGAGCACCAGAATGCGTTGCGGCACGTGATGCTCCTTATCGCTGTAAAAACGCCTGCCAGTGTTTTACCACGTCGGCCAGCTGCTCGCGGTTGACGTCGAGATGCATGACCAGACGCACCACAGGTGAGGCGTTGACCAGCACGCCACGTGCTTTCATGAACTCGCCAAGCGCAGCGGCGTGGTCATCGCCCACGCGGACGAACAGCATGTTGGTGTCGTGGCGCATCACGTCGGCGCCAATTTCACGCAGCTGCGCCGCCATCCACGCGGCGTTGTCGTGATCGTCCTTCAGGCGCGCCACGTTGTTTTTCAGGGCATACAGCCCGGCTGCCGCCAGAATACCCGCCTGACGCATGCCGCCGCCGGTCATTTTGCGCCAGCGGTTGGCACGCTTGATGTAGTCCGCGTTGCCGACAAGCAGGGAACCCACTGGGGTGCCCAGCCCTTTAGAGAGGCAGATGGTGAACGAGTCGCAATATTGCGTAATCTCTTTCAGCTCGCAGCCGTACGCCACCACGGCGTTGAAGATGCGCGCGCCATCCACGTGTAGGCCGAGCCCGCGCTCGCGGGTAAACTCCCACGCCGCCTTCAGGTATTCGCGCGGCAGGACCTTGCCGTTGTGGGTGTTTTCGAGGCTGAGCAGCCGGGTGCGGGCAAAATGAATATCATCGGCTTTGATTTTCGCTGCGACTTTATCAAGGGGCAGGGTGCCGTCCGGCGCAGCGTCAATCGGCTGCGGCTGAATGCTGCCGAGCACCGCGGCACCGCCCGCTTCGTAGAGATAGTTATGCGCGCCCTGGCCGACGATATACTCTTCACCGCGCTCGCAGTGGCTGAGCAGCGCCACCAGGTTGGCCTGCGTGCCGGTGGGCAGGAACAGGGCGGCCTCTTTTCCGCTCAGCTCTGCGGCATAGCGCTGCAGCTCGTTGACCGTCGGGTCATCGCCGTAGACGTCGTCCCCGACCGGGGCGGCCATCATCTCTTCGAGCATGGCGCGACTCGGGCGGGTAACGGTATCACTGCGTAAATCAATCATGGCATGTCCTTATATTTAAAAAGGCGATGCCAGATGTTTTACCTGAGCCAGTTGGTTTTTGCCAGTTCGATCACCTCGTCACCGCGCCCGCTGATGATCGCGCGCAGCATGTACAGGCTAAAGCCCTTGGCCTGCTCCAGCTTGATCTGTGGCGGGATGGCCAGCTCCTCTTTGGCGACGACCACATCCACCAGCACCGGACCGTCGATGGAGAAGGCGCGCTGCAGGGCTTCATCCACCTCGGAGGCTTTCTCCACGCGGATGCCGGTGATTCCGCAGGCCTCGGCGATGCGGGCAAAGTTGGTGTCGTGCAGCTCGGTGCCGTCCGTCAGATAGCCGCCTGCCTTCATCTCCATCGCCACGAAGCCCAGCACGCTGTTGTTGAAGACCACGATTTTCAGCGGAAGCTTCATCTGCACCACCGACAGGAAATCACCCATCAGCATGCTGAACCCGCCGTCGCCGCACATCGCCACCACCTGACGCTCCGGCGCTGTCGCTTTTGCGCCCAGCGCCTGCGGCATGGCGTTAGCCATCGAGCCGTGGTTGAACGAGCCGAGCAGTCGGCGTTTGCCGTTCATTTTCAGGTAGCGTGCCGCCCAGACGGTTGGCGTGCCTACGTCGCAGGTAAAAATGGCGTCGTCGTCCGCGAAATGGCTGATCTGCTGCGCCAGATACTGCGGGTGAATGGCTTTGTCGCTCGGTTTGGCCAGGTCGTCCAGACCCTTGCGGGCATCGCGATAGTCGCTCAATGCTTTATCGAGGAATTTGCGGTCCGTTTTCTCTTCCAGCAGCGGCAGCAGGGCGGCAAGGGTGGATTTGATGTCGCCCACCAGCGCCATATCGACCTTGCTGTGCGCGCCGATGCTGGCCGGGTTGATATCAATCTGAATGATTTTGGCATCCGTCGGGTAAAACGCGCGGTACGGGAACTGGGTGCCGAGCAGGATCAGCGTGTCGGCGTTCATCATGGTGTGGAAGCCACTGGAAAAACCGATCAGACCGGTCATCCCCACATCGTAAGGGTTGTCGTATTCGACGTGCTCTTTGCCGCGCAGGGCGTGGACGATCGGGGCTTTCAGCTTTCCGGCAAATTCCAGCAGCTCTTTATGCGCGCCCGCACAGCCGCTGCCGCACATCAGGGCGATATTGCTGGCGTAACGCAGCAGCTGCGCCAGCTTTTTCAGCTCCTCCTCGGCAGGCGTCACCACCGGCTGCGGCGCGTGATACCAGTGGGTGCTGGCTCCTTCCGGCGCGGCCTTGAGCGCCACGTCGCCCGGGATAACGACCACGGACACGCCGCGATTCAGCACGGCCTTGCGCATGGCGATCGCCAGAACCTGCGGGATCTGCTCCGGGGATGAAACCAGTTCGCAATAGTGGCTGCATTCACGGAACAGCTCCTGCGGATGCGTCTCCTGAAAATAGCCGCTGCCGATTTCGGAAGAGGGGATGTGGGCGGCAATCGCCAGCACCGGAACGTGATTGCGGTGGCAGTCGAAGAGGCCGTTGATCAGGTGCAGGTTACCCGGCCCGCAGGATCCGGCGCAGACGGCCAGCTCACCCGTAAGCTGTGCTTCAGCGCCTGCGGCAAACGCGGCAACCTCTTCATGGCGGGTCGGCATCCATTCAATGGTCTTCATCTTGTTGAGGCTGTCGCTGAGTCCGTTCAGGGAATCGCCGGTGACGCCCCAGATACGTTTTACGCCAGCCTGTTCGAGCGTTTTCGCTATATATGCAGCCACGGTTTGTTTCATGGTTGTCCGTCTCCTTTTTGTGATAACGCTTACAAGCTTAGAAGAAAGTCTCCGTATTGCCCGTCAGATCCCCCCAATTAAAAGGTGCTTTTCACGCGCAACGCTTCGGCATAATCTGGTGATACCTCAGTGAAAACAGGAATCATTTCAAATGGTTAAATCATTGTTAATTGCTGTTAATGAAAAGCTATCGTGCGACGATCTTGGCAAACTCTTGTTACGACTTGCCGTCGGCGGGCTGATGCTCTTTCACGGTTTGCATAAGCTGTTTGGCGGCGTGGGCTTTATCAGCGGTATGCTGGTGGAGAAAGGGCTGCCGGGGTTTATCGCCTACGGCGTATTGATTGGCGAAGTGGTGGCGCCGATCCTGATTATTGTCGGGCTCTTTACGCGCCCGGCCGCGCTGGTGCTGGCGTTTACGATGATCGTGGCATGGCTGATGGTGGGATTGGATGAGACATTCGCGCTCGACAAGGTCGGCGCATGGGCGATTGAAAGCCTGGTGTACTTCTTTATCGGCTCGCTGGCGGTGGCGTTTTTAGGGGCAGGGCGGTTTGCGCTGGGGAAAACACCTGCGTGGCGGTAGGGGTTGGAATCTGTTCCGAGGGAAGGGGTCTACGGACCCTTTTTTATTGGTGAGTTTTAAGTTGTTGATTTCACAACGGTGAATTGTTGGTGGGGAAAAAAGGGTTTACGGAGAATTTTAGGGGGATTTCTTTATATCACAAGAAGATAGGTGTAGATTGTTCCAGTTCACTGCCGTACAGGCAGCTTAGAAATTGCGGGGATTTAGAATCGGTCGATGAAGTTTGTTCACTGCCGTACAGGCAGCTTAGAAATTCTTACTGGAGGTTATTATGAGTATTGCGGCGTTCACTGCCGTACAGGCAGCTTAGAAAATTGGCGTTGAGCTGGAAGAGGAACGTTTTGATGTTCACTGCCGTACAGGCAGCTTAGAAAAGTATTTGCTTCTTGATACTTGCTGCGGTGTCGTTCACTGCCGTACAGGCAGCTTAGAAAGAAGTGACTACGAATAATTTCAGTATAACGAGGTTCACTGCCGTACAGGCAGCTTAGAAAGAAGATGATGCTATTTCGCAGCGTGAGGATTTGTTCACTGCCGTACAGGCAGCTTAGAAATGACTCTCGTGTACAGCGCCCAGAATATCTCGGTTCACTGCCGTACAGGCAGCTTAGAAAATCAGTATCGGGCTCATATCGTGCAGTAATAGGTTCACTGCCGTACAGGCAGCTTAGAAATGCCGTTAGCCCTGATACTTGCGGTACTGTGAGTTCACTGCCGTACAGGCAGCTTAGAAATTCTGCATCGAGCCAGCGTACTGCGCCGAATCGTTCACTGCCGTACAGGCAGCTTAGAAACACGCATCCTTAATGGTGCTCCAGTTCGTCACGTTCACTGCCGTACAGGCAGCTTAGAAACAGGACAGCGTTGAATTTAAGAAGCTGGTCAAGGTTCACTGCCGTACAGGCAGCTTAGAAAGTAAAAGCCTGGTCAGGAATCATTGTTGAGTCGTTCACTGCCGTACAGGCAGCTTAGAAAGTGTTCACGCGCGTAGACATCCACCAGCAGGGGTTCACTGCCGTACGGCAGCTTAGAAAGCTTCGAGCGATGCCAGCGCAATACGCGCCAAGTTCACTGTCGTACAGGCAGCTTAGAAAGCACTTCAGCCGGGTAAGCGTCGGTGGTTAGGGTCGAATGCCGAACAGGCAGTAGGCACAACGTAGGCCGGGTAAACGCAGTGCCACCCGGCAAAAAAGCCCGGTGGCGCTGACGCTTACCGGGCCTACGAACGAGCGTTTATTGTTTATGCGAGGACCAGATCGCCCTGCGGATGGCACGAGCATGCCAGCACGTAACCCTCGGCAATTTCCGCGTCGGACAGCGTCATGGTGCTGGTGACGGTGTACTCCCCGGAAACCACCTTTGTTTTACAGCAGCCGCACACCCCGGCACGGCAGGCCGCCGCCACCGGCACGTTGTTGCTTTCCAGCGCCTCCAGCAGCGTCGTGCCCACGCGGCCAAAGAAGGTCTGCGCAGGCTGCAGTTTGGTGAACTGAATCCCGCTGGTTGCCGCTTCCGCCACCGGCGTGAAGAACTGCTCTTTGAAGAAACGGGTCACGCCGAGCGCTTTCACGTCTTCTTCCACGATAGCCATGTACGGCGCCGGGCCGCAGGTCATCACGGTGCGGTTCGCGATATCCGGCACGCTTTGCAGCAGCTCGCGGCTCAGGCGACCGGGCACAAAACCGTGCGTCGCGTTGTGCTCAGCCACCAGCGTCACCGGATAATCACGCCACTCCTCGGCAAAAATGACATCGTCCGGAGAGCGCACGCTGAAGATCACCTGCACGTCGGCCTGCGGGCGGTTTTTTGCCAGCCAGCGGCGCATTGACATAATCGGCGTCACGCCACAGCCTGCCGCCAGCAGCAGGAATTTCTCTTCCGCTTTGTCGTCACAGGTGAAATCCCCCTGGGCGTCGGAGAGCCAGATGTAATCTCCGCGCTTCACGTCACGGGTCAGCCACTGAGAGCCGGCACCGTCATCAATGCGGCGGACGGTGAGCGTGATATATTCGCTGACGCCCGGCGTGGAGGAGAGGGTGTAGGCGCGCAGGGTGTCCGCCGAATGGCGGACGCTGACCAGCGCATACTGGCCTGCACGGTACGGATAGTAGTCGTGACAGAGCAGCGAAAGCGTCCACACATCCGGCGTCTCCTGATGGATGTGATGCACCTGCATCCGCCACGGGCATTGTGAGGTTGGCATGGTCATAAATTCCTCCTTACGCGCTCAACAGCTGCTTCATATCGTCTTCAACGTTGGTCACGGAACGCAGGCCGAATTTCTCGTTCAGCACGGCCAGCAGGTCCGGCGTCAGGAAGCCTGGCGCTGTCGGGCCGGTCACGATGTTGGTCACGCCCAGAGATAGCAGGGTCAGCAGGATGACAATCGCTTTCTGCTCAAACCAGGAGAGCACCAGCGAGAGCGGCAGATCGTTGACGCCGCAGCCCAGTTTTTCCGCCAGGGTAACGGCAAGAATGATGGCCGAGTAAGCATCGTTACACTGGCCCGCATCGATCAGGCGCGGCAGGCCTTCGATGTCGCCGAAGTCCAGCTTGTTGAAACGGTATTTACCGCACGCCAGGGTCAGGATCAGGCAGTCTTCCGGCACGCGGGTGGCGAAATCGGTAAAGTAGTTACGCTCGCCGCGCGCGCCGTCGCAGCCGCCGACGAGGAAGATGTGGCGCAGCTTTTCGCGGCTGACGAGGTCAATCAGCGAATCGGCGGCGCCGAGCAGGGTTTCGCGACCGAAGCCGACGGTGATCAGATGCGGGATCTCGCTGTACGGGAAGCCTGCCATCTGCTGCGCTTGCGCTATCACCGGTCCGAAATCGTCACCTTCAAGATGGCTCACGCCCGGCCAGCCGACGATGCTGCGGGTCCAGATGCGGTCGTCATACGCGCCCACGGTCGGGTCGATGATGCAGTTAGAGGTCATCACGATAGGACCGGGGAAGCGGGCAAATTCCACCTGCTGGTTCTGCCAGCCGCTGCCGTAGTTACCGATCAGGTGCTTGAATTTACGCAGCTCCGGATAGCCGTGCGCTGGCAGCATTTCACCGTGGGTATAGACATTAACGCCGGTGCCTTCGGTTTGCTTCAGCAGGTTGTAGAGATCTTTCAGGTCATGACCGGAGATCAGGATGCATTTGCCCTCGGTCGCTTTGACGTTGACCTGCGTCGGCGTCGGGTGGCCGTAAGTGCCGGTTTCACCCGCATCCAGAATGCTCATCACGCGGAAGTTCATCTGGCCGATTTCCATTGAGCATTCCAGCAGCGCGTTCATATCGGCAGGCCAGGTGCCCAGCCACGCCATGATTTTATGGTACTGGGCGTAGATGTCGTTGTCGTACTGACCGAGCACGTGCGCGTGTTCCATATAGGCCGCAGCGCCTTTCAGGCCGTACAGGCACAGCAGGCGCAGGCCGAGAATGTTCTCGCCAATCGCTGCTTTGTCTTTGTTTGGGGTGAATTCTGCCGCCTGACGCTGCAGATCGCCGAGATCGTCGCTCACCAGCTGGAGTTCAGACATCGGGTTTTCCACGCGGGCGTTAGCATCCGCCTTCAGGCACTGCGCTTTTAGCGCTTCACGCAGGGCAATGGCTTCGCGGGCATACCCGACAATGCGCGGAGAGTCGAAGTTAACGTTGGTTAGCGTGGAGAAGAAGGCGCGCGGGGCGAAGCTGTCGACGTAGTGGTCGATGATGCCATATTCGCGGGTTTTAAACGCCCATGCGGAAAGGCCTTGCAGGGCCGCAATCAGCAGGTCCTGCAGGTCAGATGTTTCTGCGGTTTTGCCGCACATACCCTGTGCGTAAGAGCAGCCATTGCCTGCCGGAGTACGGATGGTTTGTTCACATTGCACACAAAACATAATCACACCTGTTAAAGTTATATTTGATATACATGTTTAAGGTTATGCCTGTGCCAGAACGGAGAAAAGGGCTTTCTGCTACAAAATAGAGGGAGATTGATTTAGCGCAATTTTGGCGGCAGGCACCCTACCGCCAAAGAGGTATCAGGCCGAGAAGACGGCCATCAGAACCGGAACCAGCAGGCTTAAAATAAAGCCGTGAACGATGGCGGCGGGCACCATCTCCAGTCCACCAGAGCGTTGCAATACTGGCAGGGTAAAGTCCATCGACGTCGCGCCGCACAGGCCCAGCGCGGTAGAGCGGCTGCGGCGAACCAGCCCCGGGATCAGCATAATGGCGAGCAGCTCGCGCGCCAGATCGTTAAAGAAGGCGGCACTACCGATGACCGGGCCAAAGGATTCGGTCAGCAGGATACCGGAGAGGGAATACCAGCCAAAGCCTGACGCCATCGCCAGACCGGTTTTCAGCGGCAGGTCGAGAATAAAAGCGTTAATCACGCCCGCCACCATGGAACTGGCGACCACAATGACCGCAACCATCATTCCCCGACGGTTTAAAACAATTTGCTTCAGCGTCATGCCATTATTTCGCAGCTGGATACCGATCAGGAACAGCAGGAAAATTAGCGTATATTCACTGGCCTCTGTCGCGTGCTGTAAAAATGCCCAGCCGGTCAACCCAAGAAGAAAACCGATCACCACGACGCCGCACAGTTTTAATGATTCCAGCGCCATCGCAATTCGGGAAGGGAGTTTTTCCTGATGATGATGGTTTTTCCACGGAACGGTGCGCTCAAGCCAGAATAATGCGGCGATATTACACAGCAAAATAACCACCACGGTGACCACAGAATAATGCAGGATGGAAAGCAGATTCGTCGCCAGATTATCCAGGAAGGCCAGGCTGATCCCCATAAAGAAAAGAATGACGTAAACAATCCAGCTGAGAAAACGGTTGATAAGCCGTAATGCGGATTCTCTGTGCAGCGGGATGAGATAGCCCACAATCAGGGGCAGCAGAATAATGAGGAGTCCTGAAAACATGAACAGCCGGTCCTTTTGAGTATCTGTTGAGCGCCAGAGACACTACCCAATAAAGACTGTTCAGTAAAGCGGCAATAAAAAAGCCGGGTGGCGGCTGCGCCTTACCCGGCCTACAAGTGCACACTCACGTGGGTCGGGTAAGCGTTAGCGCCACCCGACACCGCGCGCAATTAATCGCGTTTTTCCAGCAGGGTGCGGTACAGCACGCCACCCAGGATACCGCCGATAATCGGCATCACCCAGAACAGCCAGAGCTGCTCAAGCGCCCAGCCGCCCTGGAAGATGGCGACGGCGGTGCTGCGTGCCGGGTTAACGGAGGTGTTGGTAACCGGAATGGAGATCAGGTGGATAAGCGTCAGTGCCAGACCAATGGCAATCGGCGCGAAACCGGCTGGCGCGTGTTTGTCGGTTGCGCCGTGGATCACCAGCAGGAAACCTGCGGTCAGCACAATTTCAATCACGATGGCAGACAGCATGGAATAACCGCCCGGAGAATGCTCGCCGAAGCCGTTAGAGGCGAAGCCGCTGGCCGCCGCGTCGAAGCCAGCTTTACCGCTGGCAATGACGTACAGAACGCCCGCTGCGATAATACCGCCAACCACCTGAGCGACAATATATCCAATCACCTCTTTCGCCGGAAAACGACCGCCGGCCCATAAACCTAATGTCACTGCCGGGTTAAAATGACCGCCGGAAATATGCCCCACGGCAAAGGCCATGGTTAATACGGTTAAACCAAATGCCAGCGCGACGCCGACAAAACCGATACCTAATTCCGGGAATGCTGCTGCCAGAACGGCGCTACCGCAGCCACCAAATACCAGCCAGAATGTACCAAAGCATTCTGCTGCCAATTTTCTAAACATAACCACCTCAAATAATTTTCCGCACGCTTTCCCGCGCGCGGGATATATCGCCATAAAGGGATGACGACTCAAAGAGTCCGTATTTTAGAAACCAATAACACCCCTTCGCCACTTAAATAAATTCGATTAATTTGATTTAAGGCAATGTGATGTCAATCCTTGTTCAAATCAGCGGTAAATAGAGCATAGACCAATTCTCGTCAGGGTGAATGTTGTGCTGTCGTGACAGTCCGCCTCCCGCTATACTGCTGATAACTTAAAGGAAAAAGTGAACATTGCGCGGGGGATTTATGCTTCTCGAACGTGTGGAAATTGTCGGGTTTCGCGGTATTAACCGCCTGTCGCTGCAGCTGGAACAGAACAACGTCCTGATCGGCGAGAACGCGTGGGGTAAGTCCAGCCTGCTGGATGCGCTGACGTTACTGCTTTCGCCCGAAGACGATCTGTATCACTTCGTTCGCGACGATTTCTGGTTCCCGCCCGGCGACGTGACGGGGCGTGAGAAGCACCTGCATATCATCCTGACGTTCCGCGAATCCGAACCCGGACGCCATCGCGTGCGTCGCTTCCGCCCGCTGTCACCCTGCTGGGTGCCCTGCGATGACGGTTTCCACCGGATATTCTACCGGCTGGAAGGGGAGATGGCGGAAAACGAGGGCGTGCTGACCCTGCGTGATTTTCTTGATGAGAAGGCCAGCCCGATCCCGCTGGACAATATCGACGATCTGGCCCGCCATCTGATCCGCCTGACGCCGGTGCTGCGCCTGCGCGACGCGCGTTTTATGCGGCGCATTCGTAACGGTACCGTACCGAATATGCCGGAAGTGGAAGTCACCGCCCGCGAGCTGGATTTTCTGGCGAGAGAGCTGGTGTCGCGTCCGCAGAATCTGACCGACGGTCAAATTCGTCAGGGGTTGTCCGCAATGGTACAGCTGCTGGAGCACTATTTTTCCGAGCAGGGAACGTCGGAGTCGCGCCATCGCCTGATGCGCCGCCGCTCTCATGACGAACAGCGCAGCTGGCGCTACCTCGATATCATTAACCGGATGATCGACCGGCCCGGCGGTCGTACCCATCGGGTGATTTTGCTGGGGCTGTTTTCAACGCTTCTGCAGGCGAAGGGCACCGTGCGTCTTGACCGGGACGCACGGCCGCTGCTGCTGGTGGAAGACCCGGAAACGCGCCTGCATCCCATCATGCTCTCCGTGGCATGGCATCTGCTGAACCTGCTGCCGCTCCAGCGCGTTACGACCACCAATTCCGGCGAATTATTATCGCTGACGCCGGTCGAGCACGTCTGTCGTCTGGTGCGTGAATCTTCCCGCGTCTCCGCCTACCGGTTAGGTCCGGGTGGATTGAACGCGGAAGACGGGCGGCGCATCGCGTTTCATATTCGCTTTAACCGCGCGTCGTCGCTCTTTGCCCGCTGTTGGCTGCTGGTGGAAGGAGAGACGGAAACCTGGGTCATCAACGAACTGGCGCGCCAGTGCGGCCACCATTTTGATGCGGAAGGTATTAAGGTGATTGAATTCGCCCAGTCGGGACTCAAGCCGCTGATAAAATTTGCCCGCCGGATGGGGATCGAGTGGCACGTTCTGGTCGACGGTGATGAGGCGGGCAAAAAATATGCCTCGACCGTACGCAGCCTGCTGAATAACGAGCGCGAGGAAGAGCGCGACCATTTAACCATGCTGCCCGCGATGGACATGGAACACTTTATGTATCGTCAGGGGTTCGACGACGTATTCCACCGAATTGCCATGGTGCCGGTCGATGTCCCGATGAACATGCGGCGCGTGATCGCCAAAGCTATTCATCGTTCTTCAAAACCGGATTTAGCCATTGAAGTGGCGACGGAAGCGGGGAGACGGGGCGTGGAGGCGGTGCCGACCCTGCTGCGGAAGATGTTTTCCCGCGTGCTGTGGCTGGCACGCGGGAGAGCGGATTAACGTTGAGTCGCCTGGTTCACCTGCTGAATCAGGCTGTCCAGCAGCGCGTAGCGGCGGCGATATTCGGAGCGTTTTTTGCTCGCAATCTCTTCCATCGGTTTACGCGGCATGACGAGTGGCAGCATGAAGTTGCCGCTATCCTGCTTTTCACCGCCGATGGAGATCCAGAAACTGTCGTAATCGGCCAACAGTTTCCCCTCTTTTTTCTTGCGGTAGCGCCAGCTGCGATAAATATGGGTGTCGTTACTGACGGCGACAATCTGTTCTACCGGGAAGGCGGTGCCGAGAGTCATGGCGGCTTCGACCAGCAGACGTTTTGGGAACAGACCATGGCAGGCCTTCGTCGCACCCTGGATCAGCTCATGGGGAACGTGGGCTTTTGCGCCCTGCAGGCCGCCGATAAACAGCGTCGATTTTCCCTCAAGCTGGCACAGGGTGAAGGTCATCTCGGCCAGCACCGTATTCTGGTGGTCGCAGAAGGCGAGGGTGGCTTCCCCTTCTTTATCCAGAAACGCATCGGCGCACAGGCGGACGGTAAATTGCTCTTCATCTTTACCGGTTAAGGTGAGCAGCGTGAAGCCCTTTTTCGACAGATAACCCGAGAGCAGCGATGCCGGCATATGGCGGCTCATCGTTTGATAGTGCCAGTTAAGGGACTCAAGGGCCTGCTGGCGATCCATATTCACCGTCAGCCAGGGGCGATGCAGACGGCACGGCAGTCCTGGCTGCACCTGCAGCATTTGCATCAGGCTCGGCTGTTTTGCAAGGCTCGTCAACAGGCGAGCGGTACTTACAGGCGTCGCCAGCGAACGTAGCATGAATTTACGTCGATAGGCGGGGTTTTGCCACGCCAGCCCTGGCGTGAGCTTACCGGAAGCCAGATGACTGAAGAGCTGCCAACCCGATGCAGGCTGTGGCAGGTTTGAAAAAGGTGTATCGACGATGGAAGACATGTTAGATCCTGCTTCTTGATGAAGATCTCCATTTCAGCAGGCGGACTTTCAACGTCTCGTAAACAAATTGTGACGATTTCGGAGAACAGGGGTTTCGTTGAGGAGTCGTTTAGATAGAATCAGCATTTATCATTGCCAGAACATTTATTTGGAATATTTATGAACCTCAAGGGAAAACGCAGAACGCTGTTTCTGCTGCTGGCGGTCGTGGTGTTAGCCGGTGGGTACTGGCTATGGCAGGTGCTGAATGCGCCGGTGCCGCAGTATCAGACGCTGATTGTTCGTCCGGGCGAACTGCAACAAAACGTCCTCGCGACGGGCAAACTTGATGCCCTGCGCAAGGTTGACGTTGGCGCACAGGTCAGCGGTCAGCTGAAAACGCTGTCGGTTGAGATTGGCGATAAGGTAAAAAAAGGCCAGCTGCTCGGCGTGATCGATCCTGAACAGGCCGAGAACCAGATCCGCGAGGTGGAAGCCACGCTGATGGAGCTGCGCGCGCAGCGTTCGCAGGCGCAGGCAGAGCGTAACCTGGCGCAGGTAACGCTGACCCGCCAGCAGGCCCTGGCGAAAACCCAGGCTATTTCAAAGCAGGATTTAGACACCGCCGCGACTGAACTGGCGGTGAAACAGGCGCAGATTGGTACGATTGACGCGCAAATCAAGCGTAATCAGGCCTCGCTGGATACGGCGAAAACCAACCTTGATTACACAAAGATCGTCGCGCCGATGGCCGGGGAAGTGACGCAAATTACCACGCTGCAGGGCCAGACGGTAATTGCCGCCCAGCAGGCGCCAAACATTCTGACGCTGGCGGACATGAGCACCATGCTGGTGAAGGCCCAGGTCTCCGAGGCGGATGTGATCCATCTTAAGCCGGGGCAGAACGCCTGGTTTACCGTACTCGGCGACCCGCAAACCCGCTACGAAGGCGTGCTGAAAGATATCCTGCCGACGCCGGAAAAGGTTAACGACGCCATTTTCTATTATGCGCGTTTCGAGGTCCCGAACCCGAAGGGCGTGCTGCGTCTGGACATGACCGCCCAGGTGCATATCCAGCTGACCGGCGTGAAGAACGTGCTGACCGTTCCGCTCTCCGCGCTGGGTGAATCCGCCGGGGACAATCGCTATAAGGTGAAAGTGCTGCGCAACGGCGAGACGCGCGAGCGCGAGGTGGTGATTGGCGCGCGCAACGACACCGACGTGGTGGTGGTAAAAGGGTTGGAAGAGGGCGAGGAGGTTGTTGTCAGCGAAAGCCTGCCCGGAGCCGCTAAATGACCGCGCTGCTTGAACTGAATGACATTCGTCGCAGCTATCCGTCGGGCGACGGCCCGGTGGAGGTGCTGAAGGGCATCTCCCTGCGGGTGGAGGCGGGCGAGATGGTGGCGATCGTAGGCGCGTCGGGTTCCGGTAAATCGACGCTGATGAACATTCTCGGCTGCCTGGATAAGCCCACCAGCGGTACCTACCGCGTGGCCGGGACGGACGTCTCAACGCTGGACGGCGACGCCCTGGCGAAGCTGCGCCGGGAACACTTTGGCTTTATCTTCCAGCGTTACCATCTGCTCTCTCACCTTAGCGCGGCGCAAAACGTAGAGGTGCCCGCGGTGTATGCGGGCGTTGAGCGGAAGAAACGCCTTGAGCGCGCGAAGGCGCTGTTAACGCGTCTGGGGCTGGCGGAGCGGGTGGATTACCAGCCGTCGCAGCTGTCCGGCGGCCAGCAGCAGCGCGTAAGTATTGCCCGTGCGCTGATGAACGGCGGGCAGGTGATCCTCGCGGATGAACCGACCGGAGCGCTCGACAGCCATTCCGGCGAAGAGGTGATGGCGATCCTGCATCAGTTGCGCGATCAGGGCCACACGGTGATTATCGTTACCCACGATCCGCAGGTGGCGGCCCAGGCTGAACGCATTATCGAGATCCGCGACGGTGAGCTGGTGAGCAACCCGCCGCCGCGCGAGGCCAGAACGGCGGCACCGAAGGAAGCGCTGCCTGCTTCGACCGGCTGGGGACAGTTCTCCAGCGGCTTTCGTGAAGCGCTGACCATGGCCTGGCTGGCGATGGCGGCCAATAAAATGCGCACTCTGCTGACCATGCTCGGCATCATCATCGGTATTGCCTCGGTGGTGTCGATAGTGGTGGTGGGCGACGCGGCCAAGCAGCTGGTGCTGGCGGATATTCGCGCTATCGGCACCAACACCATCGACGTTTATCCCGGCAAAGACTTTGGCGACGACGAGCCGCAGTATCAGCAGGCGCTGAAGTATGACGATCTGGCGGCCATCCAGAAGCAGCCGTGGGTGAACTCCGCCACGCCTGCGGTCTCGCAAAACCTGCGTCTGCGCTACGGCAATATCGACGTGGCGGCCAGCGCTAACGGCGTGAGCGGCGATTACTTTAACGTCTACGGCATGACCTTCAGCGAAGGGGCCACCTTTAACGCCGAACAGCTGGCGGGAAGGGCGCAGGTGGTGGTGCTGGACGCAAACTCGCGCAGGCAGCTTTTCCCCAATAAAGCTAACGTGGTGGGCGAAGTGATCCTGGTCGGCAACATGCCTGCCACGGTCATCGGCGTGGCGGAAGAGAAGCAGTCGATGTTTGGCAGCAGCAAGATCCTGCGCGTCTGGCTTCCCTATACCACCATCTCCGGGCGGATTATGGGGCAATCCTGGCTCAACTCCATCACCGTGCGCGTGAAGGAGGGCTACGACAGCGCGCTGGCCGAACAGCAGCTTGAGCGGCTGCTCACCCTGCGCCACGGGAAGAAAGATTTCTTCACCTGGAATATGGACGGCCTCTTGAAAACGGCAGAAAAGACCACACGTACTCTTCAGCTGTTCCTCACGCTGGTGGCGGTGATTTCGCTGGTCGTCGGCGGTATCGGGGTGATGAACATCATGCTGGTGTCGGTAACCGAGCGTACCCGGGAGATTGGCATCCGCATGGCGGTCGGGGCCAGAGCCAGCGACGTGCTGCAGCAGTTTTTGATTGAAGCCGTGCTGGTGTGTCTGGTCGGCGGTGCGATGGGGATTGCGCTCTCGATGATGATCGCCTTCGCGCTCCAGCTCTTTTTACCCGGCTGGGAGATTGGCTTCTCGCCGGTGGCCATTATTACCGCATTCTTGTGTTCAACCTTTACCGGCATTTTGTTTGGCTGGTTGCCCGCCCGCAACGCGGCGCGACTGGATCCGGTGGATGCGCTGGCTCGGGAATAACCCGAAAATAAAAATGCCAGCCGATCGGGCTGGCATTTTGACTGCGGGATGTACACAATAAAACAGAGAGCTATGCAACCGTCTCTGCTTCAATGGGGACGATAAGGCTTGCATGATTGCCTTTTGGTCCCTGGTGGACATCGAACCGGACGGACTGCCCGGCTTTGAGCGTTCTGTAACCATCCATCTGAATGGTGGAATAGTGAGCGAAGATATCCTCGCCGCCGCCTTCGGGGCAGATGAAGCCAAACCCTTTGGCGTTGTTGAACCACTTAACAGTACCCATTTCCATGCTTCGACATCCTTCGTAAATCTTATAAGTTAAGATGGAATGAACCGGTGGTGGAGTGGGGGCTGTTCAAAACCTCGCCATCTCACGCTTGTACAATTTAGAGAAACGAAAGACGTCGTCAAGCGTTTGGCGCTGGAGATGGGACAATAATCAACCAAAGTTTGAAGCAGTTAACGCTATTGCAACAGTTTGTGACAGACATCGCGGATGACAGTAATAGATGATTGTTATCTAACATCTGAGGTAGATTCAAAGTGGTTATGCAAAATGGGTAAGACCAACGACTGGCTGGATTTTGACCAGCTGGCGGAAGACAAAGTGCGTGACGCGCTAAAACCGCCATCTATGTATAAAGTTATGTTAATGAACGATGATTACACGCCGATGGAATTTGTTATTGACGTGCTACAAAAGTTCTTTTCTTATGATGTAGAACGTGCAACGCAACTGATGCTTACCGTTCATTATCGTGGCAAAGCTATCTGCGGCATCTTCACAGCCGAAGTGGCGGAAACCAAAGTGGCGATGGTGAACGACTATGCGAGGGAGAACGAGCATCCGTTGCTGTGTACGCTGGAAAAGGCCTGATAAGGCATAAAATTGGGGGAGGTGCCTATGCTCAATCAAGAACTGGAACTCAGTTTAAACATGGCTTTCGCCAGAGCGCGTGAGCACCGACATGAGTTTATGACCGTCGAGCATTTACTGCTCGCACTGCTTAGCAACCCATCTGCCCGCGAAGCGCTGGAAGCCTGCTCCGTGGATCTGGTGGCGCTACGTCAGGAACTCGAAGCCTTCATCGAACAAACCACACCGGTGCTGCCTGCCAGTGAAGAAGAGCGCGACACGCAGCCGACGCTCAGCTTCCAGCGCGTGCTGCAGCGCGCGGTATTCCACGTCCAGTCTTCTGGACGTAGTGAAGTGACTGGCGCAAACGTCTTAGTCGCCATCTTCAGCGAGCAGGAGTCACAGGCTGCCTATCTGCTGCGCAAACACGAAGTCAGCCGCCTCGATGTGGTTAACTTTATCTCTCACGGAACGCGCAAAGACGAGCCTAACCAGGCATCGGATTCCAGCAATCAGGTCAATAACAATGAAGAGCAAGCAGGCGGGGAGGATCGTATGGAAAACTTCACCACCAACCTTAACCAGCTTGCTCGCGTCGGCGGTATCGACCCGCTGATTGGTCGCGATAAAGAGCTGGAGCGCGCGATCCAGGTGCTGTGCCGTCGCCGCAAGAACAACCCGCTGCTGGTGGGGGAATCTGGCGTGGGTAAAACCGCGATTGCCGAAGGCCTTGCCTGGCGCATTGTGCAGGGCGACGTGCCGGAAGTGATTGCCGACTGCACCATCTACTCGCTGGACATCGGCTCGCTGCTGGCGGGCACCAAATACCGCGGTGATTTTGAAAAACGCTTCAAGGCGCTGTTAAAACAGCTGGAGCAGGACACCAACAGCATCCTGTTTATCGATGAAATCCACACCATCATCGGCGCGGGTGCGGCCTCTGGTGGCCAGGTGGATGCGGCTAACCTGATCAAACCGCTGCTCTCCAGCGGCAAGATCCGCGTGATTGGCTCCACCACCTACCAGGAGTTCAGCAACATCTTTGAGAAAGATCGCGCGCTGGCGCGCCGCTTCCAGAAGATCGACGTGACCGAACCGTCCGTCGAGGAAACGGTGCAGATCATCAACGGCCTGAAGCCGAAGTACGAAGCGCACCACGACGTGCGTTACACCGCGAAAGCGGTGCGTGCGGCGGTGGAGCTGGCGGTGAAATACATCAACGATCGTCATCTGCCGGATAAGGCGATTGACGTGATTGATGAGGCAGGGGCGCGTGCGCGCCTGATGCCGGCCAGCAAGCGTAAGAAAACCGTTAACGTGGCGGATATTGAGTCTGTGGTGGCCCGCATCGCGCGTATCCCTGAGAAGAGCGTCTCTCAGAGCGACCGCGACACGCTGCGTACCCTTGGCAATCGCCTGAAAATGCTGGTCTTTGGTCAGGATAAAGCCATTGAGGCCTTAACCGAAGCGATCAAGATGGCCCGCGCAGGACTGGGGCATGAGCACAAGCCTGTCGGTTCCTTCCTGTTTGCCGGCCCGACCGGCGTGGGGAAAACTGAGGTAACGGTTCAGCTCTCTAAAGCACTGGGCATTGAGCTGCTGCGCTTTGATATGTCCGAGTATATGGAGCGTCACACCGTCAGCCGTTTGATTGGTGCGCCTCCGGGCTACGTGGGCTTTGACCAGGGCGGCCTGCTCACCGACGCGGTGATCAAGCATCCGCACGCGGTACTGCTGCTCGATGAAATCGAGAAAGCGCACCCGGACGTGTTCAACATCCTGCTGCAGGTGATGGACAACGGGACGCTGACCGACAACAACGGGCGCAAAGCGGACTTCCGTAACGTGGTGCTGGTGATGACCACCAACGCCGGGGTGCGTGAAACCGAGCGTAAATCTATCGGCCTGATCCACCAGGACAACAGCACCGATGCGATGGAGGAGATCAAGAAGATCTTCACGCCGGAGTTCCGTAACCGTCTGGACAACATTATCTGGTTCGATCACCTCTCTACCGAGGTGATCCATCAGGTGGTGGATAAGTTCATCGTCGAGCTGCAGGTTCAGCTGGATCAGAAAGGCGTGTCGCTGGAAGTGAGCCAGGAGGCCCGCAACTGGCTGGCCGAGAAAGGCTACGACCGTGCGATGGGCGCCCGTCCGATGGCGCGTGTGATTCAGGACAACCTGAAGAAACCGCTGGCGAACGAGCTGCTGTTTGGCTCGCTGGTGGACGGCGGCCAGGTGACCGTGGCGCTGGACCAGGCGAAGAACGAACTGACGTACGATTTCCAGAGTGCGGCGAAGCACAAGCCGGAAGCGGCTCACTGAGTGAATTGAACGTTAATGTTAAAAACCGGGCGAATGCCCGGTTTTTTTATGCCTGCTTTTCTCCCTCTCCCTGTGGGAGAGGGGGGGGGTGAGGGCAACAGACCGCAGAGGAATTTTGCGAAGCGCTTTCCAGTTTCGTACTACGTTGGTTGCTGGATAAATCAACAGTAATAAAATGACGGCGCACCTGCAAAATCAGGTGCCGGGATTGGCGTCCTGAAAGTGTGCACAAACAATCTTACGTGCATAAAGGATTACATATGACTGATATTAATAATTTCGCCCAACTTTACAGCGAACTCTCCCTCAACCCCGATCTCCCCACCCTGGCCGAACGCTGCAAACTGCTCACCGAAATCCTTCTCGATTGCAAATCACTCCCGCAAACGCAGCCCGTTTGCCGCTGTCTCGGAGCCTGGCTGGAAGAGGTGAAATCCGGCCTCACAGAATCAATGCGTGATTTTCAAGTGTTGGAATTTGAGAACGAAGCGGAAAAACCGCGACAAAAAGAGTGGTTGCTGGAAGATACAGAAACGAAATGCGACTACTGCCGGGCGTTAAACCATGTGCTGCTGGTGTCGCATTTTGACTGCGATATGTTGCCGCACCTGACGGGGTTGCTGCATGACATTACGCATTCAATGGCCGCGGATGTCGTTGCACCTCAAAGTGCAGAAACGGTAATTCATATTATTTCCTGAGTGCTATCTGAGGCGTCGGAGGTGTTCCTCTGACGCCATTGGTTTAAACCCTTTTTTCTGATGCTTACGTAACTTATTAATTTATATGGTTCTAATTTACGTCCCAGAAAAAGGGTTTTATGCGAAAAAGTTGATTATTTTGTTTGCTAACAATAGGATGGCGTTGTTTCCTTTCAGTTCACTGCCGTACAGGCAGCTTAGAAATTGGTCTGGTACAACCTCCCTTTGATTAATAAGTTCACTGCCGTACAGGCAGCTTAGAAAGGTTATGGACTTTCGTTTCGTGGGCGGGAATGGTTCACTGCCGTACAGGCAGCTTAGAAATTTTGCTGTATCGGTTTATGCAGATGCAGCGATGTTCACTGCCGTACAGGCAGCTTAGAAACAGGCTTGATAAAGCCGCCATCGTCGATCAGTGTTCACTGCCGTACAGGCAGCTTAGAAAATACATACACCCCGAAAAGAGCACCAGCAAAAGTTCACTGCCGTACAGGCAGCTTAGAAAAGTCAGGGGAGCCGCGGAAACGGGCGCGGCAGGTTCACTGCCGTACAGGCAGCTTAGAAAGCCCGCGCGGTAGCGCATATTGCGGACCTTGATGTTCACTGCCGTACAGGCAGCTTAGAAATGTGATGATCGTCGCTGTAGGGCTCGTCAGAACGTTCACTGCCGTACAGGCAGCTTAGAAAAGACTGCAGTCGCCGATCCGCTGCCGCGCGCCGTTCACTGCCGTACAGGCAGCTTAGAAAAAAGCGATGCATAAAGTTGCAGCGCTGGCACAGTTCACTGCCGTACAGGCAGCTTAGAAAGCGCAGATTGCCGCCCGTCTCGGACGAACAGTGTTCACTGCCGCACAGGCAGCACAACTAAAAAAACTCTCTAAAACATTCAGCTTACCTATTTAAAACTTAATACGATCAAACCCACATTCTTTATTTTTCGCAATGAATAAAAAATTCATTCACATACCAATTATATTCCAATGAATATATTGTTCGTAAAAATAATGCATTAAATGGAAAAGTGATTTTTCACTTTATTATCGCGGTAATTACTCTTCATTTGATACCCGTCACATTTGTTTTCATATTATCTTCGATAACATACCGCGCATTCAACACCTTGAAATAAAAGCCCTTGCTATGTCCGTAAACAGCATCACTCCAACAGACTTAAAAACCATCCTGCATTCAAAGCGCGCCAATATTTATTACCTGGAAAAATGTCGCATCCAGGTGAATGGCGGGCGCGTTGAATATGTCACCCAGGAAGGCAAGGAGTCGTTTTACTGGAATATTCCCATCGCGAATACCACGGCAGTGATGCTGGGAATGGGAACATCCGTGACACAAATGGCAATGCGGGAGTTTGCCCGGGCGGGCGTGATGGTCGGTTTCTGTGGAACGGATGGTACGCCGCTTTATTCAGCGAACGAGGTGGATATTGACGTCTCATGGCTCAGCCCGCAAAGCGAATACCGCCCGACCGTATATTTACAAAACTGGGTCTCATTCTGGTTTGATGAAGAAAAACGTCTGCAGGCGGCAAAGCATTTTCAGTTTGTCCGTTTACAGCAAATTGAAAAACAGTGGGAGAGGCTGCGGATGCATCGGGAAACGCCTTTTCAGCCTGATAAGGTCGCGCTGAAGACTATTCTGGATCGGGCCAGAACGGGCATGGAAAACGCACAGGACCACACCTCGCTGATGCTCCAGGAAGCGCAGCTCACGAAATCGCTCTACAAACTGACCAGTCAAACGGTGGGCTATGGCAGCTTTACCCGCGCCAAACGCGGTGGTGGGGCGGATATGGCGAACCGTTTCCTCGATCAGGGCAACTATCTGGCCTACGGGCTGGCGGCTGTCGCGGCCTGGGTAACGGGCATTCCTCACGGTCTGGCGGTTATGCACGGTAAAACCCGACGCGGCGGGCTGGTTTTTGATATTGCCGATCTAATCAAAGACGCCCTCGTTATGCCGCAGGCGTTTGTTGCGGCTATGGAGGGTGAGGATAGTCAACAGTTTCGTCAGCGCTGCATCAACGCATTTCAACAGTCTGATGCGCTGGATGTGATGATCACCACGTTGCAGGACACCTCTCAATCGCTGGCGGGAGTGGCACAATGAATGTGCTGATTATCTCTCGGTGTACCAAACGTGCGCGCGAGCAAAGCTGCCAGATTATCGATCAGTTTGCTGAACGTACGGGTGATGCCGCGTGGCAGACGACGATAACGATGGAAGGCGTTAACGCGCTGCGCAAGCTGCTGCGTAAAACGGCACGCCGTAATACCGCCGTGGCCTGCCACTGGCTGAAAAAAAACGGTCAAAGCGAGCTGTTATGGATAGTCGGGAATTTGCGTCGCTTTAATGCGCAAGGGCGCGTGCCAACGAATCGCACGACGCTGCAAATTATCCGGAACGATGGTGAACACCGCTGGCAAAGTGCGGAAAGCATCGCCTTGCTGGCGGCGATTGCCGGGCTGTTTCATGATTTTGGTAAAGCGGGGATGTGCTTCCAGCAGACGCTTAAGGGGGAGAGTCAGCACGTTTGCCAGCCGTATCGCCATGAGTGGATCTCGGTTCGTCTGTTCGAGGCGTTTGTAGGAGAGCGTAGTGATGAACAGTGGCTGGCATCGTTAACGCAGCTTAAGGCCGCTGACGAAAAAGCCATGCTGAAAGCGCTGAAGATGGACAGGGTAGAGTGGAGCAATAGCCCGCTCGAAAAATTGCCCCCGGTGGCGAGGGTGGTGGCGTGGCTAATGCTATCGCACCACCGTTTACCTCAACCGCATCCGGCAAAGACCTCATTACTGTACAGCGAAGGCTGGATTGAGAAACAGCTGAACGCAGACTGGAACGCGCTTAATCATAAATCCAATGAAAAACATCAGTGGAAAGCGCGTGATTTTAAAAATGTCTGGACATTCCCGCACGGCACGCCGCTAAAAAGTCAAACCTGGCGCGAGAAGGCCCGACAGATTGGTAAACGCATCCGGAACCTGCCTGCGCTACTTCAGGCGGGATCGCTGGATAATCTTTTCACCCTCCATCTCGCCCGCCTGTCGCTGATGCTGGCCGATCACGTTTACTCCTCACAACCTGCATATTTAGCCTGGCAGGATGATGCCGTCCCGTGCTGGGCCAACAGCGACCGCCAGTCCGGACAGCTTAAGCAAAAACTGGATGAGCACAATGTCGGTGTCGCACATCAGGCGCTGTTGATGGGACGTTCTCTTCCGGCGCTGCGTCGTTCATTGCCCGCCATCGCCCGGCATAAAACGTTCCGGGAAAGGGCGAAAGAATCGCGTTTTCACTGGCAAAACAAGGCGTGGGACGTAGCGTCTTCTCTGCGCGAGAAGAGTGCCGGGCAGGGCTTCTTCGGCATCAATATGGCCTCGACCGGATGCGGGAAAACCTTTGCTAATGCCCGGATTATGTATGCTCTTTCGGATGAGCAGGAGGGGTGCCGCTTCAGCGTGGCGCTGGGGTTACGCACGCTGACGCTGCAAACGGGGCAGGCTCTGCAGTCGCGCCTGGGGCTGGATGACGACACGCTGGCCGTCGTTACCGGTGCTGCGGCAGTGAAGGAACTGTATCAGGGCAACGATGCTGAAGACACCAGCAGCGCCAGCGACGAAACGTTTTTCGCCAGCCACCATTACGTGCATTACGAAGGGGCGACCAGTAGCGGCATCGCGCAGCAGTGGCTGGCGAAAGAACCGGCGCTCAATCGCCTGGTCAGTGCCCCGGTGCTGGTGACAACTATCGATCACCTGATGCCTGCAACGGAAGGCGTACGCGGCGGCAGGCAGATCCCCGCCATGCTGCGCCTGATGACCAGCGATCTGGTGCTTGATGAACCTGACGATTTTGACGTTGATGATTTGCACGCCCTGTGTCGGCTGGTGAACTGGGCGGGAATGCGCGGTTCTCGCGTGCTACTTTCCTCTGCAACGCTCCCCCCCGCGTTAACGGAAGCGCTGTTTGAAGCCTATCGGGAAGGGCGCAGAGCCTGGCAGGCCGCGTGCGGTCAGTCGGACAGACCGATGAGTATCTGCTGCGCCTGGTTTGATGAGTATGGCGCGCAGTCGCAGGATGTGGCCGACGATGCTCAATTTCGTCAGGCGCATGGCGATTTTGTCACGCGGCGTATTAAACGTCTGCCAGACCAGCCCCGGCTTCGCCTGGGTAAACTGGCCGCCGTGGAGCCGCATTCGTCCTGTAATGCTGATGTTGTCTTTGCGCTGGCGCAGACGCTGCACCAGCAAATGTTCGCACTGCACGGTCATCACCGTAGCACCCATAAAAGCGGCAAAACCGTGTCGTTTGGTCTGGTGCGGATGGCGAATATCAACCCGCTGGTTGCCGTCGCGCAGGCGCTGATGGCATTGCCTTCTCCGGACAATTACCGCATTCATTATTGCGTGTACCACAGCCAGCACCCGCTGGCTGTGCGTGCGGCGATTGAAAAACGGCTCGACGCCGCGTTCACGCGGCACGAACCGGAGCGGGTCTGGCAGTTGCCTGACGTTAAGCAGGCGCTGATGTTACCGGAACAGCATCATCTCTTTGTCGTGCTTGGCACATCCGTTCTCGAAGTCGGGCGCGATTTTGATGCCGACTGGGGGATTATCGAGCCGAGCTCGATGCGTTCACTTATTCAGTTTGCGGGCCGTATTCAGCGCCATCGTCAGATCGTGCCTGAGAGCGAAAACCTGGTGATTCTGGAACGCAACGTGCGTGCGCTTCGCGGAGAAAAGATCGCCTACTGCCGACCCGGTTTTGAAACCGAGCATCATCTGCTGCCTCACCACGATCTCCATGAACTGCTCAGCGAAGAGGGCTATCGCACGCTGAATGCGATCCCGCGCATCGTGGAAAACCTGCCCGGCAATGCGCTGGCGGCGCTGGAGCATGCCCGTTTGCGCGCCGCGCTGTTGGACGGCGGCGATAAATCAGATGCTGTAGCCGCGTCGTGGTGGCGACTGCCGCTGACGTGGAACGGTGAGTTGCAGCGGCGAACGCCGTTTCGCCGCTCGTCGCCGCAGGACGCTTTCTTTTTGAGTATGGAAGAGGAAGGCGATGAACCTGAGTTTTGCCTGATGCAGGAGAACGGGGTGTTAAAACCTGCGGGACGGTTTTGCGAGAAGTCCTTATCGATGGCCGAGGGTGTAGAGCCGTGGATGGCGATTGATTATGGCGAGGTATTACAGGCGCTGGCCGAGACTAAGCAGATGGAGCTGGGCGCGGTATCGCGACGGTATGGCGAAATCACATTGAGAATCAGCAGGGAGGAGGAGACAGAGCAATGGCTGTATCACCCAGTGTTGGGTGTGTTCAGGGAATATCGATAAGGAGCCAGGAGCGAGTATGTCAGTTGAAGCACTAAGCGCTTTCATCGCTGAGTACATTGCCGGACGACGGCAAACAAAGCTGGAAGCATTTGATAAAGAGGCCGCAAAACGCAGCGCTGAAGAGAGCGCGACGCTTGCGGCAGAACGTCGGGAACTGGAGCTTCGCTATGAACCGAAAGCCTGGCTGACGGATGCCGCGAAGCGAGCCGGACAAATTAACCTCGTGACCCATGCGGCGAAATTTACCCACGGGGATTCAAAAAGTAGCAGTATTTACAGCGAGGCAGTGGCGCAGGAAGGGTATCTCAGCACCGCTGCGTTGTCAGGTCTGGAACCGGATGCTGTGGGAAACGCCGCGGCGCTGGACGTCGCGAAATTGCTGCAAACACGGGTTGACGGTGGTGATTCTCTACTGGCAAGCCTGAAACGCGGAGATCGCGCTGCGCTGGCCGCTTTTACCGATGACGCAAACCAACTGGATGAATGGATTGCGGGATTTTCCCGTGCGTTAACGTCCGGAGAACCCGCTTCGCACAAATTGGCTAAGCAGGGCTATTTCCCGGTAGGTGAAAATTACCATCTGCTGAGCCCGTTATTTGCCACCTCGCTTGTTCACGCCATGCATCAGAAAATGATTGCCTTCCGTTTTGGCGACGATGTTAAAGCTATCTGGAAAGCACGCCGGGAAAAAACCTGGCATCCCACTCCGCTGACGCTTTTCCCGGATTCAGCGGAAATACACTTTGGTGGCACCAAACCGCAAAACATTTCCTATCTCAACAGCGTCCGCGGCGGGCGTAGCTGGCTTCTATCCTGTCAGCCGCCGCAGTGGAAAAAAGCAGACAAGCCGCCGACGACGTTACGTTCTATTTTCACTTTAGGTGGTCAGTTTGATCGACGTGCAAACAGCACTGTTCAACTGCTTGTGTCTTTATTGGCCAGAACCGGTGATTACACCAATGTCCGTATTCGCGAAGCGCGTGATGAATACATTGATGCGCTTATCGACCTGCTGTTTGTGGTTGCGTCGGAACTACAGCGTGATACATGGCAAAACTGGACGCTCTCGTGCGAACGATTAGTCACTCATCAACAACTCTGGCTCGATCCCTGGCGCACCAAAACCGATGAGGCTTTTCGTCTCGAGCGGGATAAAGACGACTGGCAGGTAAGCGTCGCAACAGATTTTGCCCTGTGGCTTAACGCGCGCCTGAGCAAGGCATTAAAGGATGTGGGGTATGTGGAACAGCGTGAATGGCAAACCCGTGAGCGTTTACGCAGCAACCTGCGTGAGATGGAAAAAATTATCCGGGAGGCGCTGAAATGAGCTCACTGATCCTGCTTCGCCGTGTGAGAGTTGAAAACGCCAACGCGATTGCTGGTATGACTTACGGTTTTCCCGCCATTACCCATTTCCTGGGATTTTCCCATGCGCTGTCTCGCCGTCTGGCCGAAACGCACGAGCTGCGCATTGATGGCTGTGCCGTGATCAGCCACGAGCACCAGATCCACGCGCACACCTCTGGCCGCGATTATCAGTTTGCCCTGACCCGCAATCCGCTTACACGGGACGCGAAAACGGCCTCCTTTAACGAAGAGGGGCGCATGCACATGATGGTTTCGCTGCTGCTGGAGTGTCACGGGGAAATTCCAAATGGCGAATACGGTCAGCGCGATCTTGCCGAGCATCTCAGGCAGGTGTGTCCGACGCTCCGACTTGCGGGAGGAATCATCGTCGATATCCAGGACATTTCGGTTATGGCGATGCCTGCCAGCGCTCAGGAGATGGGGCGATTAACGTGGCAACTGATGCCGGGCTTTGCCTTGCGGGATCGCAGCAGCTGGCTGGGCGAGCATCATACGACTCTGCTTGAACATAACCCGGATGCAACGCTTCTCGACGCCTGGCTGGATTTTGCCGCGCTAAAAATACAGGCAGAAACGCCAGAGGATAGCGATATCCAGGAAGGCGATCCGGCCAACTGGCACGTTGTTCCGAAACCCAACCCCGGTTATCTGGTGCCGTTGATGACGGGTTATCAGCGCATCTCTGAACTCTACGCACCGGGCGTCGTGGCAAACGCGCGTGATGCAGAAACGCCCTTTGCGTTTACCGAAGCGGTGTATGGCGTGGGCGAGTGGTGCGGTCTGCACCGGATTCGGTCACTGGACGAGATTTTCTGGCGTTATCGGACAACGGAAACAGGCTACTACTGTCAGGGCGCGGGCGCGCCGGTGACATCAGAACTTATTAATTAAAAAGGACTTAGCTATGGCAAAGGCTCCAACGGCCGTTAAAACGGCATCTGTACTGGCATTTGAACGTAAGCTGGCAACCTCGGATGCAGTGATGTATTCCGGAAGCTGGCAGGGCAATCAGTGGCAACCGATCCGCATCCAGGAAAAAGCGGTGCGTGGCACCATCTCTAACCGTCTGAAAAATGCGCTCACCAACGATCCGGCTAAACTGGATGCCGAGATCCAGAAAGCGAACCTGCAGCGTGTGGATGTGGCGTCGCTACCTGCCGATGCAGACACCCTGAAGGTGAAATTTACCCTGCGCGTGCTGGGAAACCTGTCGACGCCTTCCGTGTGTAACGATCGCGCGTATCAGGATGAACTTCAGCAGGTTATCGATGGCTATATCACTGAACACGGTTTTGCCGAACTGGCGCGCCGCTACGCAACTAACCTGGCGAACGGGCGTTTTTTATGGCGCAACCGCGTCGGTGCTGAAAAAATCATCGTGAACGTGACGGGCAGTAAGTCGTGGACGTTTGATGCATACAATTATGCGCTGCGAGATTTTACAGCCAGCGACGAGAGCCTAAACGCACTGGCGCAGGAAATCGAAAAAGGGCTCAGCGGTGGAGGGTTTGTTCTCCTGAACGTCGAAGCGCAGGTGCTCCTCGGTGCCGGACAGGAGATTTTCCCGTCGCAGGAGCTGGTCCTGGACAGCAACAGCAGCAAGAGTCGCCTGTTGTATCAGGTAGACAGCGTTGCGGGCATGCACTCGCAGAAAATCGGGAATGCCATTCGAACTATCGATACCTGGCACCCTCAGGTAGATGCGCTGGGCGCTATCGCCGTTGAGCCGTACGGCTCAGTCACCAGTCGCGGCGTGGCCTGTCGTCAGCCGAAGGAAAAAATGGACTTCTACACCTTGCTGGATAACTGGGTGACGAAAGGACTGAAACCCGAGGTTGAGCAGCAGCATTACGTCATGGCTGTGCTGATCCGCGGTGGCGTTTTCGGTGAGAAGGGCGACTAAGGAGTGGCTATGGATCACTATCTTGAGATCCGCGTTCTGCCCGATCCGGAGTTCAGCGAGGAGATGCTGATGGCTGCGCTGGTGGCTAAACTGCATCGTGCGTTGGGCCAGCGGGGGCAGGGGGATATTGGGATCAGCTTCCCGGCATATGGCCTTAAGCCTGGCCCCGTATTACGCGTGCACGGTCATCATCAGGCACTAAGCGAACTTGAAGCATTGTCCTGGCGGAAAGGGTTGAGTGACTACTGCATGTCCTCAGACATCCAGCCCGTGCCTGTCGTCAACCAGTGGCGCTGCGTGAGCCGCGTCCAGGTGAAAAGCAGTGCGCAGAGGCTCATGCGACGCTCGGTGAAAAAAGGATGGTTAACAGAGGAGGAGGCGCAACAACGTCTTCTGACGATGCAGGAAGCGAGGACGGATTTACCCTGGCTTAACCTGCGCAGTCTCTCTACCGGCCAGTCTTTTAAGCTCTTCATTCGCCATGGTGATTTGCTCTCTACGCCTGTCTCCGGGATGTTTACGACCTACGGACTCAGCGCGACGGCGACGGTTCCCTGGTTCTGATACGCATAACCGCATCCGCGTTCAGGGTGCGGTTTTTTCAGCCAGGCGGGTATCAAAAATAAAGGGGAGTTGCTGAACTGAATTGAGCGCCGAGTGGAACGCCGGATGTAAGGGGTTAAGGATGGCATTGTTTTCATAAGGAATGATACAGGAAGGTAAGATAAGCGCGAGGGCACTGTTAGCCTGCAACCAACCGGTTCCCAGATCCATTGTCGATACCGGCGCCGGATTTTCCTGCCAGTCCTCAGGGAGCCACGCTTTATCCAGGTAATCTATCTGGTCATCCGGGATATCAATGCTGAAAAGCTGGTACTGATTCAGCACGGTATCTTTTCGAACGTGCACCAAAATCTCCAGTGAGGCCAGCGAGATGGAGGTGGAGACATACACAGCTGGATGGCCTTTATGATTCCACCGTCCGCCATACTGATTTGCACCACTCCCACTCCACGCCTCGCTGGCATAGCGTCCTGTCACCAGACGATAAAAAATCATGCGAACACTCCGTGTTCCAGGCGGCCAATTAAATCGGTGACTTCCAGCGCACCGGTTTCCGTCGCTATTAAGTCGACGGGCGCCACGTTCCCCAGTCCGCGCACCGGTGCCTGCAGCCAGGTCCATGCTTCTTCTTTACTGCCAAAATAGTCAACGGCAGCATCCAGCACCCGAACGAAACGGGCCACGCGTTCGCTCTCGTCGGGCGTTAACGTCCGTCCCGCGCTTTTGCGGCGGGCCACGTTACGTTCGTTGATACCCGTGACACGCAAAATGTCCGCTTTCGACATGGACGTCCACTCGTGGATGTTGTCGAGCACACTGACGGGTAATCCCTGATTGAGAAATTCAATCAACCGCATACCTCGGTTGGCGGGTAAACCGGCGTAACGCCAAAGTGCGTTATCAGCAGGTTTCTGTGCGGGGATCCATGTTCTCATGTCACCTCCTGAGTAATGTCATTTGTCATGGGTAAGTATAGCCATTTGTCAGGGTGGGTGGAATCGGTGTTTTTGTGAGGGGGATTGATGCGAAGAAAGGTGTTTTGACCCTAATTTTTAGCGTTTGTGTAATTTATTGATTTTAAATGAGTATTCTTGGTGGGTAAAAAAGAGGGTCAGAGAAGATTTTTTAGCTTTTTTTGTATGCAAATCAGAAGGGTGTGGAGATATTATTTCAGTGCTCTGCCGTACAGGCAGCTTAGAAAGCGAGCCAGCATCTTTCCATCACACTGTGTACGTGCTCTGCCGTACAGGCAGCTTAGAAATGGCCGCCGCGAACATCCTCCCGGATGAAACTGTGCTCTGCCGTACAGGCAGCTTAGAAACGAGTGGGCACGAAAACAGGATATGTACGTATGTGCTCTGCCGTACAGGCAGCTTAGAAACATGCTTATAAAGCCTCTTGTCGTCAAAATCCAGTGCTCTGCCGTACAGGCAGCTTAGAAATCCAAAAACGGTATCCGCTATCCGTTCATTAAGTGCTCTGCCGTACAGGCAGCTTAGAAAACGCAGCGCGAGCCAATTCCTCCTGTTTCCTTGTGCTCTGCCGTACAGGCAGCTTAGAAAAAGCGCCTGGCGGGCGCAGAATTCATCACTGCGTGCTCTGCCGTACAGGCAGCTTAGAAAATTCTGTATCAGCCGGATAAGTATCACCTGGAAGTGCTCTGCCGTACAGGCAGCTTAGAAAGCTGGAATCAAAGTGATGGAGTGAGTATAAGGATGCACTGCCGCACACGCAGCTCAGCAAAATAGAAAATAAGGCCTAACAGTTCTCGCACCGTGCACTGTCGAACAGACAGCCCTGAAGCTGGAACGAACGGCTAAATAATTGTTCAAATAATCAACTGCGACACAAAAAAATAAGGCCGGGATTAACCCGACCTTTTAAATATTCATCTGCCATTACAGGCGAAAACAATTAGCGACTACGGAAGACAATGCGGCCTTTGCTCAGGTCGTACGGGGTCAGTTCAACAGTCACTTTGTCGCCCGTCAAAATGCGGATGTAGTTTTTGCGCATTTTACCGGAGATGTGCGCAGTTACCACGTGACCGTTTTCCAGCTCTACGCGAAACATGGTATTAGGTAACGTATCAAGTACGGTACCCTGCATTTCAATATTGTCTTCTTTGGCCATCTAATCCTCTGGGGTATCACTACCAAGTTTTGAACCGGCAAGATAATGCCGAAATTCATCAATTAAGTAAAGAATTGCGCGTTTGAAACGCAGCAAAACAGTTTCGGCGCATTGCCCAAGCGTCACGGTACAACCGAACGGAAAGCGCATTCGTAAAGGGGATACAACAGGATAAACGTCAGGACGTTATCTGAAGCGAAGGTCCCAAACGGCGGCGGGGCAACAGGCAGAAGCTACTCTGCGGCGTAATTATAACACCCTCACAAAAAATATGCGGAAAACATTTAGGCATTGGGCATAAAGAGCGTTCTCGGTATCCAGAAGTCGCGCGGGAGCTTTTCCTGACGGCTGGCATCCAGATGCTCGATGTACTGGCGTCGCGGTATCTCAACGGCGCCGAGGGAAGCCGTGTGCTCATTGAGCACCTGACAATCGATCAGGCGTCCGCCGCGCTGGGCAAACGCCTGGCAGAAGACCAGCAGCGCCGTTTTCGAGGCGTTAACCGCGCGGGAGAACATCGACTCACCACAAAACAGCGTCCCCTGCGCCACGCCATACATGCCGCCGACGAGTGCTCCGCCGTCCCACACCTCAATGGAGTGCGCGTAGCCAAGCTCGTGAAGCTGGTGGTAAGCGGTAATGATATCGCGGGTTATCCATGTTCCCTCAAACCGGTCTTCGGCACAGCCTTCAATGACCTGACCAAAGGCGTGGTTCAGGGTGACGCGGTACGGTGATTTTGCATGGAAACGCTTCATGCTGCGGCTCAGGTGAAACTGCTCTGGCCACAGCACGGCACGCGGATCGGGAGACCACCATAAAATCGGGTCGCCGGGAGAAAACCAGGGGAAGATGCCGCGCTGGTACGCCATCAACAGCCGCGCAGGGCTGAGGTCACCACCAAGGGCCAGCAGCCCATTGGGTTCACGCAGCGCCCCTTCTGGAGAAGGGAACGCGATGTTATGACGAGAAAGCTGGACCAGGCGCATGACAGCAAAACTCCAGTACGCGAGTGAGGACGCTACAAATATAGTCTACAGACGCTGTTTAAACTGGAAGTAGCGACCCTGTTTCGCCAACAGCTCTGCGTGACTACCTTGCTCAATAATGTGTCCGTTGTCCATCACAATTATCCGATCAAAACTCGCCAGTCCGCGCAGGCGGTGCGTAACCATCAGGACGGTTTTACCGGTCATGACATTGGCCAGCAAATCAAGGATTTGGCTCTCGGTCGTGGCATCCAGCCCTTCGGTGGGTTCGTCAAGCAGCATCAGCGGCGCATCGTGCAGCAGCGCGCGCGCAATCGCCAGACGGCGCAGCTCTCCGCCGGAAAGCTGACGACCGCCTTCACCGAGCCAGCTGTTCAGTCCATCGTCCTCAAGCAGCTTATGCAGACCGACCTGTTCCAGCACGGCGCGAAGCGCATCATCAGAGGCCTCTGGCGCAGCCAGCAGCAGGTTATTACGCAGGGTGGCGCTAAACAGATGCACGCGCTGCGGAACGACGCTGACGGTTTTGCGCAGGGCCTGCTCGCTGAAATCGGTCAGTAACGTATTATTAAAACGAATCTGACCGCGCTGCGGGTCCCAGGCGCGGGTCAACAGCTGCAGTAGCGTCGATTTACCGCAGCCGGTACGGCCGAGGATCGCAATCCGCTGACCGGCATTCACAGAAAGGGTGATACCGTCCAGCGCGTTCTGCGCCTGTTTGTCATAGCTGAAGGTAACATCTTCAAGCGTCAGCGCAACCTGCTCAGGGACAGCGGTCTGCCCGGCACTGAACGTGACTTCAGGCTCCTGCTCGGCAATCTGGGTGATGCGCAGGGCAGAGGCGATGACCTGTCCCAGATGCTGGAAGGCGCCCGTCACCGGAGCCAGCGCTTCAAACGCGGCCAGCGCACAGAAAACGAAAAGGGCAATAAGCGGACCCGGCTGTGTGTTTCCCCCGATATCGCCGGAAGCCAGCCACAGCATGGCAATCACCGCCACGCCGCCGATCAGCATCATCAGCGCCTGAGAGAAGGCCGTCAGCTCCGACTGACGGCGCTGGGCCTCATGCCAGTTCAGCTCCGTACTTTCCATCCGCGCGCGGTAGCGCTTGCTGGCACCAAAAATGGTCAGCTCTGCCTGCCCCTGAAGCCAGGCGGTCAGCTGCTGGCGGTAGTCCCCGCGCAGGCGCGTCAGGTTTTCCCCGGTGGATTTCCCGGCGCGGTAAAACAGCGGCGGCAGAACGATAAGCGTCAGCAGCATGATCCCGCCCAGCGTCAGCGCAACGGGAACATCCAGAACAGACAGCCCCAGCGTGACCACCACAATCACCACAAACGCGCCCACGATAGGGGAAATCACGCGTAGGTAAAGGTGATCCAGCGTGTCAACGTCCGCCACCACGCGATTAAGCAACTCGCCCTGACGAAAACGCGCCAGCCCGGCAGGGGAGAGGGGTAGCAGTTTGCTGAAGGTATAGATACGCAGGTGCTGCAGTACGCGGAAAGTGGCGTCGTGGCTGACCAGGCGTTCGAAATAGCGCCCGGCAGTACGGGTGATAGCGGTACCGCGAACCCCGGCGGCCGGAAGCATATAGTTGAAGCTGTATAATCCGGCGAACCCCGCGACGGCCGAGGCCGACAGGAACCAGCCGGAAAGCGTGAGCAGGCCGATGCTGGCGAGCAGCGTGACAATCGCCAGCACAATCCCCAGCGTCAGCATCCATTTGTGGCGTTTATAGAGCGCAAGATAAGGCAGCAGAGCGCGCATCAGATATCCTCCTGACGGTTTGCCAGCAGGGTCGCAAATGGCCCCTGGGCGGCAACGAGAGAGGCGTAGTCGCCTTGCTCAACAATACGGCCGTTTTCCATGACCCAGATCTGGTCCCAGTCGGCAATCCCTTCCAACTGGTGGGTGACCATCAGGGTGGTTTGCTGCAGGGAGGCGGCGTTAAGCGCTTCCATTACGCGCTGCTCGCTGTGTGCGTCAAGGCTGGCTGCGGGCTCGTCCAGGAGCATGAGCTGGCATGGGTTGAGCAGCGCGCGGGCAACGGCCACACGCTGCGCCTGCCCGACCGACAGCCCGGCGGACTGGTCGCCGACTATGGTATCCACCCCTTGCGGCAGCAGCGGCAGAAATTCGCTGACCCAGGCGCGGTCGAGAACCGATTGCAGCTCATCTTCACGCGCGTCCGGGCGCGCCAGAAGCACGTTTTCGCGCAGCGTCGCGGCGGGAAGCTGCGGGTTTTGGCCTACCCAGCTGAGCTGTTTACGCCAGGCGTCAGGATCGAGGTTGCGCAGTTCGGTTTTGTTGATCCGCAGTGAACCCGTGTAGGCCATAAAACCGGACAACGCGTTCAGCAGAGAACTTTTCCCGGAACCGCTGATGCCGACAAGCACCACGCGTTGTCCGGCAGGTAAGGTAAAGTTCAGCGGACCGGCGAGCACTTTGCCTTCGGGCGACAGAATGGAAAAGTCCTGCGCTTCAATGGTCACGGAGTCTTTAGCATTCAGCGTTACATCACCGCGCTCCGGGTGGGCCAGCGGCGTTTCCAGGAACGTTTTCAGGCTATCGGCGGCGCCAACCGCCTGGGCTTTGGCGTGATAGAAGGTCCCCAGATCGCGAAGCGGCTGGAAAAACTCCGGCGCCAGGATCAGCGCCAGGAACCCGGCGGAAAGGGTCACCGCCGTGCCGTAATGGCCGAAATCCAGCGCGCCGAGGTAGGAGAAGCCGAAGTAGACCGCCACGAGGGCAATCGACAGCGAGGTGAAGAATTCCAGTACGCCGGAGGACAGGAAGGCGAGGCGTAACACTTCCATGGTGCGCTGACGAAAGTCCTGCGACGCCAGGCGAATGTTTTCGGTTTCTGCTTCACCGCGGCCAAAAATGCGTAACGTCTCCATGCCGCGCAGGCGATCGAGAAAATGACCGCTCAAGCGACCCAGTGCCAGGAAGTTTCGGCGGTTGGCATCCGCGGCCCCCATCCCGACCAGCGCCATAAAAAGCGGGATCAGCGGGGCGGTGCCCAGCAGAATTAGCGCTGCCATCCAGTTCACCGGGAAAATGGCGATCACGATCAGCAGCGGAACGAAGACGGCAAGGGCCATCTGCGGCAGATAGCGCGCGTAGTAGTCATGCATATCGTCAATCTGCTCAAGGATCAGCGTCGCCCAGCTACCGGCCGGTTTACCCTGGATCCACGCGGGCCCGGCTTCCTGAAGCCTGTCGAGCACCTGACGGCGGATCTCGTAGCGGATATGCTGCCCGGCGTGAAAGCCGACGCGCTCACGCAGCCACACCACCCAGGCGCGCAGGATAAAAATCAGGATCAGGACAATAAAGGGCAGCAGGAGCGCTTCGCGGGGAATGTTCTCCATGATCATGTGATTAAGAATGCGGGCCAGCAGCCATGCCTGGGCAACAATCAACAGACCGCTGATGAAACCCAAAATACGGGAAATCGTAAGCCAGCGGCGGGAAAGAACGCTTTGCTGTTTCAGCCAGCGAGTTAACTCTTGTTGACGGGTTTTTTCCATTGCGTACTTTGCAGGTGACGTTATTAGAAGTTGGGCAGCGCAATGTTACAACGGGGAGACAATAAAGGCGACTTATCGCCGCCTTTATTTACGTTTGTTACTGACTTGTAAAGATTATTTACCTTGTTCAGCCAGTCCATCGAGGTAGCGTTCAGCGTCCAGCGCGGCCATACAGCCGGTGCCCGCAGAGGTGATCGCCTGACGGTAAATATGGTCCATCACGTCACCGGCCGCGAATACGCCCGGGATGCTGGTTTGAGTCGCATTACCGTGAATGCCGGACTGCACTTTGATGTAGCCGTTTTCCAGCTCCAGCTGGCCTTCGAAGATCGCGGTGTTCGGGCTGTGGCCGATAGCCACGAACAGACCCGCCACTTCCAGCGTTTCGACGTTATCGGTGTTCTGGGTATCACGGATACGCAGACCGGCAACGCCCATCTGGTCGCCCGTCACCTCTTCCAGGGTGCGGTTGGTGTGCAGCACGATGTTGCCGCTTGCCACTTTATCCATCAGACGTTTGATCAGGATCTTCTCCGCGCGGAAGGTCTCGCGACGGTGGATCAGGTGCACTTCAGAGGCAATGTTGGCCAGATAAAGCGCTTCTTCCACCGCGGTGTTACCGCCGCCGATAACCGCGACTTTCTGGTTGCGATAGAAGAAACCGTCGCAGGTGGCGCAGGCAGAAACCCCGCGGCCTTTAAACGCTTCTTCGGATGGCAGACCGAGATAACGGGCAGAGGCGCCGGTAGCGATGATCAGCGCGTCACAGGTGTATTCACCGCTGTCACCCGTCAGGCGGAACGGACGGTTCTGCAGGTCGACCTTGTTGATGTGATCGAACAGAATTTCGGTTTCGAATTTAGCGGCATGCTCGTGCATGCGCTCCATCAGCAGCGGCCCGGTCAGGTCGTTCGGGTCCCCTGGCCAGTTTTCCACTTCGGTGGTGGTGGTCAGCTGACCGCCTTTTTCCATACCGGTGATGAGTACCGGGTGCAGGTTAGCGCGTGCAGCATAGACCGCTGCGGTATATCCCGCAGGTCCAGAACCAAGGATTAGCAGCTTACTGTGTTTGGCCGTGCCCATGAGATCCCCATTGTTGTTGGCAGACATTTGGCTGGATTGTAGGGAATTTGTTGCCGTAAAAAAAGAGCGCAGCAATTTTGATATCAATCTGTGTAATAGCCGTGGACGATGAATCGCGCGCGATAACATCACGCTTTCTTAAGAAAACCGGTCGTTTATAAGGCAATAAAATGAGGATTAATACCCTGTCGTGTTGAATATCCGGCATGTTGTACTAAAAAACGATGTTTTGCTTTGACAATCCCCTGCGCTTTTGCGAAAACATTCAAGGAAGAAAAAAAACCGCGTTAACCGTATGCCGCATAGGCATGCACGTAAATGCCATTTTTACCGGGTCAGTGAAATCTACGCATGGCGTGGACAGACGCCATACGTGATGTCGGTGACAGCCTTCGGGCAACGGTCTTCTTACCAACAGAACCCGAATCCGCATCGCGTCTAATACAAAACCAGGCGATGTGATGACTAACGGGTACAGGCTCTGAACAGTGATGTGCACAGGGTCCAGGCAGGAGTAGGGAAGGAATACAGAGAGACAATAATAATGGTAGATAGCAAGAAGCGCCCTGGCAAAGATCTCGACCGTATCGATCGTAACATTCTGAATGAATTGCAAAAGGATGGGCGTATTTCCAACGTCGAGCTTTCAAAACGTGTGGGACTTTCCCCGACGCCGTGCCTTGAGCGTGTGCGCCGACTGGAAAGACAGGGTTTTATTCAGGGCTATACGGCTCTGCTGAACCCGCATTATCTGGATGCCTCACTTCTGGTATTTGTTGAGATTACTCTGAATCGTGGTGCGCCGGATGTGTTTGAGCAATTTAACGCCGCTGTACAAAAACTTGAAGAAATTCAAGAGTGTCATCTGGTGTCCGGTGATTTCGACTACCTGTTGAAAACCCGTGTGCCTGATATGTCCGCCTACCGTAAGCTGCTGGGGGAAACCCTGTTGCGTCTGCCGGGCGTGAACGACACCCGTACTTATGTGGTAATGGAAGAGGTCAAACAGAGCAATCGTCTGGTTATTAAGACGCGCTAACACGGAACAGGTGCAAAATCAGCGTAGTTTGATTACACTCCTGTTAATCCATACAGCAACAGTGCCGGGGAGTCCCGGCGCTGTTGTCCGTTTTAGCAAACAGGCAGGATATGCCTGATACCTGGAGAGCCTTTCTTGAGCCAGGAATACACTGAAGACAAAGAAGTCACACTATCGAAGCTAAGCAGCGGACGTCGTCTCCTCGAGGCTTTGCTGATTGTTATTGCCCTTTTTGCCGTCTGGCTGATGGCAGCCTTACTCAGTTTCAACCCCTCTGATCCCAGCTGGTCACAAACTGCATGGCATGAGCCTATCCATAATTTAGGCGGTGTCCCCGGTGCCTGGCTTGCGGACACGCTGTTTTTCATTTTCGGTGTGATGGCCTACACCCTTCCCGTCATTATCATTGGCGGATGCTGGTTTGCGTGGCGTCATCGTCAGAACGATGATTACATCGACTATTTCGCCGTCTCGCTGCGCCTCATTGGCGCGCTGGCGCTGATCCTTACCTCCTGCGGGCTGGCAGCGATCAATGCGGATGATATCTGGTACTTCGCCTCTGGCGGGGTAATCGGCAGCTTATTAAGTTCCGCGCTTCAGCCGATGCTGCACAGCAGCGGCGGCACGCTGGCACTGCTGTGCATCTGGGCCGCCGGGCTGACGCTGTTTACCGGCTGGTCCTGGGTGAGCATTGCCGAGAAAATTGGCAGCTTTATCCTCACCATTCTGACCTTCGCCAGTAACCGTACCCGTCGTGACGATACGTGGGTGGATGAAGACGAATACGAAGATGAAGAGGAAGACGACGCGCCTGTGCAGCGTCGCGAGTCTCGTCGTGCCCGAATTCTGCGCGGTGCGCTGGCGCGTCGCCAGCGTGTTGCTGAGAAATTTGCCAACCCGCTGGGCCGTAAAACCGATGCGGCGCTCTTCTCCGGTAAACGCATGGATGAAGACGAGCAGGTTGAGTATCGTGCAGCAGGTACCGCCGTCGATCCTGATGATGTGCTTTTTTCCGGTAGCCGTGCCACGCCGGGTGACTTCGACGAATACGATCCACTGTTGAACGGCCACTCGGTTACCGAGCCGGTTGCGGCTGCCGCCGCCGCGACGACCGCTGCGCAGGCGTATGCCGCGCCTGTCGACGCCGTGATGCCATCCGCGCCGGTCCCGCCGCCGGAATCCGTTATTCAGCAACCTCAGGTTGACTGGCAGAATGCGCCGGGTGTTCATACGCCGGAGCCCGTTATTGCGCCTGAACCTGAAAGCTACATCCCCGTGCAGCAGGAACAGTGGCAGCAGCCTTATCAGCCGCCGCAGCCTGAGTATGCACCGCAGCAATATCAGCAGCCAGTGTCCCAGCCTTATCAGGAGTACGTGCCTGAACCCGTTGAACCTGTGCAGCCTTACGTTGCACCGCAGCCTGAACCTGAGCCTGAAATCGTGGAAGAGGTGAAGCCTGCGCGTCCGCCTCTGTACTATTTCGAAGAAGTCGAAGAGCGTCGTGCGCGTGAACGAGAACAGCTGGCCGCCTGGTATCAGCCTGTGCCTGAACCGGTGCAGGAGCCGGTTACGAAGGCGCCTTCTGTTTCTGTTCCGCCGGTCGACCCGACGCCTGCTGTAGCACCCGTAACGGAAGGCGTTAAGCAGGCTACTGCGGCCGCAGCAGCGGCGGCACCGGTCTTTAGCCTGGCAACAGGGGGCGCACCGCGTCCTCAGGTGAAAGAGGGGATTGGTCCGCAACTGCCTCGTCCTAACCGCGTCCGCGTGCCAACCCGCCGCGAGCTTGCGTCTTATGGCATCAAGCTGCCTTCCCAGCGCATGGCTGAAGAAAAAGCGCGCGAGTCTGAGTACGACGATGATGCTGATGAAATGCAGCAGGACGAGCTGGCCCGCCAGTTCGCTGCGCAGCAAAATCAGCGCTACGGTCAAGACTATCAGCACGACGAACCTGCGCTGGAAGACGAAGATGATGCGGCAGAAGCCGAATTAGCGCGCCAGTTTGCGGCAACGCTGCAGCAGCGTTACTCCGGTGAACAGCCGGCAGGGGCAAATCCGTTCTCGCTGTCGGACTTTGAATTCTCGCCGATGAAAGATCTGGTGGATGATGGCCCAAGCGAGCCTTTATTTACCCCGAGCGTGATGCCGGAAGCTGAGCCTGTGCGCCAGCAGACACCATCGACCTACGCACAGCAACCTGTTCAACAGCCGTATGTGCAACCACAGCAGCCGCAGCAACAGCAGTTCCAGCAGCCTGCGCCACAGCCGCAGGAGAGCCTGATTCACCCGCTGCTGATGCGTAACGGTGACAGCCGTCCGCTGCAGCGTCCAAGCACGCCGCTGCCGTCGCTGGACCTGCTGACGCCGCCGCCAGCTGAAGTCGAGCCGGTTGATACATTTGCGCTGGAGCAGATGGCCCGTCTGGTTGAAGCCCGTCTGGCTGACTTCCGTATCAAGGCGGACGTGGTGAACTACTCGCCGGGTCCTGTGATCACCCGTTTTGAACTGAACCTGGCGCCGGGCGTAAAAGCCGCGCGTATTTCCAACCTGTCCCGCGACCTGGCGCGTTCGCTGTCGACCGTGGCGGTGCGCGTGGTGGAAGTGATTCCGGGCAAACCGTACGTTGGCCTTGAGCTGCCGAACAAGAAACGTCAGACCGTCTACCTGCGTGAAGTGCTGGATAACACCAAGTTCCGTGATAACCCATCTCCACTGACCGTGGTGCTGGGTAAAGATATCGCTGGCGATCCGGTTGTGGCAGACCTCGCAAAAATGCCTCACCTGCTGGTCGCGGGTACCACCGGTTCCGGTAAGTCCGTCGGTGTGAACGCCATGATCCTCAGCATGCTCTATAAAGCGCAGCCGGAAGATGTGCGTTTCATCATGATCGACCCGAAAATGCTCGAACTGTCGGTCTATGAAGGTATTCCACATCTGCTGACTGAAGTGGTCACCGACATGAAGGACGCCGCCAACGCCCTGCGCTGGAGCGTGAATGAGATGGAACGCCGCTACAAGCTGATGTCTGCGCTGGGCGTGCGTAACCTGGCCGGCTATAACGAGAAAATCGCCGAAGCGGCGCGCATGGGCCGTCCGATTCCGGATCCGTACTGGAAGCCGGGTGACAGCATGGATGCCCAGCATCCGGTGCTGGAAAAACTGCCTTATATCGTGGTGCTGGTCGACGAATTCGCTGACCTGATGATGACCGTCGGTAAGAAAGTGGAAGAGCTGATTGCCCGTCTGGCGCAGAAAGCGCGTGCGGCCGGTATTCACCTTGTGCTGGCGACCCAGCGTCCTTCCGTGGACGTTATCACCGGTCTGATTAAAGCGAACATTCCGACGCGTATCGCCTTCACCGTATCAAGTAAAATTGACTCCCGTACCATTCTTGACCAGGGCGGCGCAGAGTCGCTGCTGGGGATGGGTGACATGCTCTATTCCGGGCCGAACTCCACCTCTCCGGTGCGTGTTCACGGCGCGTTCGTGCGCGACCAGGAAGTGCACGCGGTCGTGCAGGACTGGAAAGCGCGCGGTCGTCCGCAATACGTCGATGGCATCACCAGCGATACGGAAAGTGAAGGCGGCGGCGGTGGCTTTGACGGCGGTGAAGAGCTGGATCCATTATTCGATCAGGCGGTAAATTTCGTTACCGAAAAACGTAAAGCGTCTATCTCTGGCGTACAGCGTCAGTTCCGCATCGGCTATAACCGCGCTGCGCGCATCATCGAGCAGATGGAAGCGCAGGGCATTGTGAGCGAGCAGGGGCATAACGGTAACCGCGAGGTGCTGGCTCCGCCACCGTTTGATTAACCTTCCGCGATTGCAAAGAAGGGTAAATCAGCCAAAATTAAGCATTTTCTTCTGTCGCCTGCCTCCGGGCAGGTCCAGAATAGAAGTCGGAAACCCCATTTCGGGAAGACGTATTTTAAGGAATAACAATGAAAAAAATCGCCATCGCCTGTGCATTACTCACCAGTTTTGTCGCCAGCAGCGTCTGGGCTGATGCAGCCAGCGACCTTAAAAGCCGACTGGATAAAGTAAGCAGCTTCCACGCCAGCTTCACGCAGAAAGTGACGGACGGCAGCGGCAACGCGGTGCAGGAAGGTCAGGGGGACTTGTGGGTAAAACGCCCAAATCTGTTTAACTGGCACATGACCCAGCCGGATGAAAGCATCCTGGTGTCTGACGGTAAAACCTTATGGTTCTACAACCCGTTCGTTGAGCAGGCTACTGCGACCTGGCTGAAAGATGCCACCAGCAATACGCCATTTATGCTGATTGCCCGTAACCAGGCCAGCGACTGGCAGCAGTACAATATTAAACAGACAGGTGACGAGTTTGTCCTGACGCCGAAAGGCAGCAACGGCAACCTGAAGCAGTTCACCATCAATGTCAGCACCAACGGTACCATTAATCAGTTCGGCGCGGTTGAGCAGGACGATCAGCGCAGCAGCTATCAGCTCAAATCTCAGCAGAACGGCGCCGTTGATGCATCGAAGTTCACCTTTACCCCGCCGAAGGGCGTAACGGTGGACGACCAACGCAATAAGTAAGAGGCGTGAGTGGGCAATCTGTCGCTCGATTTTTCAGATAACGCGTTTCAACCTCTGGCCGCCCGTATGCGGCCAGAAAATTTAGCGCAGTACATCGGTCAGCAGCACCTGCTGGCTGCCGGTAAGCCCTTGCCGCGCGCCATTGAGGCGGGGCATTTGCACTCCATGATCCTCTGGGGCCCCCCAGGCACCGGCAAGACTACGCTTGCAGAAGTGATTGCCCGTTATGCCAACGCGGACGTTGAGCGTATCTCAGCGGTGACGTCCGGCGTGAAGGAGATCCGTGAGGCTATCGAGCGTGCGCGTCAGAACCGCAACGCCGGACGCCGCACCATTCTTTTTGTCGACGAAGTCCATCGCTTCAACAAGAGCCAGCAGGATGCCTTCCTGCCGCATATTGAAGACGGCACGATCTTCTTCATTGGGGCGACCACCGAAAACCCGTCGTTTGAGCTGAACTCGGCGCTGCTTTCCCGTGCGCGCGTTTACCTGCTCAAATCGCTGACGACCGAGGATATCGAAAAGGTTCTCACTCAGGCGATGGACGACAAATCGCGCGGCTACGGCGGACAGGATATCGTTCTGCCTGACGAGACGCGTCGTGCGATTGCCGAGCTGGTTAACGGCGATGCGCGTCGGGCGCTGAACACGCTGGAAATGATGGCCGACATGGCCGAGGTCGACGATGCCGGCAAGCGGGTGCTAAAACCGGAACTGCTCACCGAAATTGCCGGGGAACGCAGCGCGCGTTTCGATAATAAAGGTGACCGTTTTTACGATTTGATTTCGGCGCTGCATAAGTCCGTGCGCGGTAGCGCGCCGGATGCGGCGCTGTACTGGTATGCGCGCATTATTACTGCGGGTGGCGATCCGCTATACGTCGCGCGCCGCTGTCTGGCGATTGCCTCAGAAGATGTCGGCAATGCCGATCCTCGCGCCATGCAGGTCGCACTGTCGGCCTGGGACTGTTTCACCCGGGTTGGACCCGCAGAAGGTGAGCGCGCCATTGCGCAGGCGATTGTCTATCTGGCCTGTGCGCCGAAAAGCAATGCGGTTTATACCGCCTTCAAGGCAGCGATGTCTGATGCGCGTGAGCGTCCGGACTACGATGTGCCGGTTCACCTGCGTAACGCGCCGACCAAACTGATGAAAGAGATGGGGTATGGGCAGGAATACCGCTACGCTCATGATGAACCCAATGCCTACGCTGCCGGGGAGGAATATTTCCCGCAGGAGATGGCACAAACGCGCTATTATCACCCCACAAACAGAGGTCTTGAAGGCAAGATTGGTGAAAAGCTCACCTGGCTCGCCGGACAGGATCAAAATAGCCCTATAAAACGCTACCGTTAGTTCAATCGTTGCGGTAATGTTGGCAATTGTATCCTTGTGACCGCAGGCTGTGGTCACATTTCCTATTTTAATTCGATAAGCACAGGATAAGCATGCTCGATCCCAATCTGCTGCGTAATGAGCCAGACGCAGTCGCTGAAAAACTGGCACGCCGGGGCTTTAAGCTGGATGTAGATAAGCTGCGCGCTCTTGAAGAGCGTCGTAAAGTACTGCAGGTACAAACTGAAAATCTGCAGGCAGAGCGTAACTCTCGATCGAAATCCATCGGCCAGGCGAAAGCGCGCGGGGAAGATATTGAGCCATTACGCCTGGAAGTGAACAAGCTGGGTGAAGAACTGGATCAGGCGAAAGCTGAACTGGATGTTCTTCAGGCCGAAATTCGTGATATTGCCCTGGCTATCCCGAATATTCCTGACGACAGCGTGCCTGTCGGCAAAGATGAAAACGACAACGTTGAAGTGAAACGCTGGGGTACGCCTCGTGAGTTTGACTTCGAGGTGCGCGACCACGTGACGCTGGGCGAAATGCACGCGGGCCTGGATTTTGCGGCTGCTGTTAAGCTGACCGGCTCTCGCTTCGTGGTAATGAAAGGCCAGATTGCCCATCTGCACCGTGCGCTGGCGCAGTTCATGCTGGATCTGCACACCGAGCAGCATGGCTACAGCGAAACCTATGTGCCATATCTGGTCAACCACGATACGCTGTACGGTACGGGCCAGCTGCCGAAATTTGCCGGCGACCTGTTCCATACCCGTCCGCTGGACGAGGAAGCAGACAGCAGCAACTACGCGCTGATCCCAACCGCGGAAGTGCCGCTGACTAACCTCGTGCGTGATGAGATCATCGACGAAGACGACCTGCCAATCAAACTGACGGCGCACTCTCCGTGCTTCCGTTCTGAAGCAGGATCTTACGGTCGCGACACGCGCGGTCTGATCCGTATGCACCAGTTCGACAAAGTTGAGATGGTGCAGATCGTCCGTCCTGAAGAATCCATGGACGCGCTGGAAGAGATGACCGGCCACGCTGAAAAAGTGCTGGAGCTGCTGGGTCTGCCATACCGTCGTATGGCGCTGTGCACCGGTGATATGGGCTTTGGTGCCTGCAAAACCTTCGATCTGGAAGTGTGGGTACCTGCGCAGAACACCTACCGTGAGATCTCCTCCTGCTCTAACGTCTGGGATTTCCAGGCGCGCCGCATGCAGGCACGTTGCCGCAGCAAATCTGATAAGAAAACCCGTCTGGTGCATACCCTGAACGGTTCTGGCCTGGCTGTGGGCCGTACCCTGGTTGCCGTGCTGGAAAACTATCAGCAGGCAGACGGTCGTATCGAGATCCCTGAAGTGCTGCGTCCATACATGAAAGGCCAGCAGTACATCGGCTAATAATTTGTCTTAAAACAAAAAAGCGCCTCAGGGCGCTTTTTTTATGCCTTTGGTTTGATGCGACGCAATAACCTCTCCCTCTAAAGTAGTAATACTCCTTCGAATGAAAGTCAGCATAAAAAGCTGATAACGATAATATTCGTTATATATAAAACTACATAGCGGTTTGCGCCGCCTCTCTTTTCTTTGTGAGCAACCAAAGTGAGTCTCTATGAAAATCAACGCGCCTGAAGCATTAATGGCTGCCGAGGTCACTCGCCGTGGGTTGATGAAAACCACGGCAATAGGCGGCCTGGCTGTAGCCAGTAGTGCCTTCACGCTCCCTTTTACCCGACTGGCGTCGGCGGCAGATGCTCTGTCTCCGGCCACTTCGCCGGAAAAAGTGGTGTGGAGTGCCTGTACCGTTAACTGCGGTAGCCGTTGTCCGCTGCGTATGCATGTGGTGGATGGCGAAATTAAATATGTCGAAACCGACAATACCGGGGACGATAACTACGAAGGGTTACATCAGGTGCGTGCGTGTTTGCGTGGTCGCTCCATGCGTCGCCGCGTCTATAATCCGGACCGCCTGAAATATCCGATGAAGCGTGTCGGTAAGCGTGGGGAAGGGAAGTTCGAGCGGATTAGCTGGGATGAAGCCTACGATATCATCGCCACCAATATGCAGCGTCTTATTAAAGAGTACGGCAACGAATCCATCTACCTGAACTACGGTACCGGGACGCTCGGCGGCACGCTGACCCGTTCCTGGCCGCCGGGAAAAACGCTGGTGGCGCGCCTGATGAACTGCTGCGGCGGTTATCTCAATCACTATGGTGACTACTCCTCGGCGCAGATCGCGGCTGGCCTGAACTACACCTACGGCGGCTGGGCGGACGGCAACAGTCCGTCCGATATCGAAAACAGCAAGCTGGTCGTGCTGTTTGGTAACAACCCGGGGGAAACCCGCATGAGCGGTGGCGGGGTAACCTACTACCTCGAACAGGCGCGCGCCAAATCCAATGCCCGCATGATCATCATCGATCCGCGCTATACCGACACCGGTGCCGGACGTGAAGACGAGTGGATCCCAATACGTCCGGGTACCGATGCGGCCCTGGTCTCCGCGCTGGCGTGGGTGATGATCACCGAGAACCTCGTCGATCAGCCTTTCCTGGATAAATACTGCGTCGGCTATGACGAGAAAACCCTGCCCGCCAGCGCACCTGCTAACGGTCATTACAAGGCGTACATTCTCGGTCAGGGTAGCGATGGCGTGGCAAAAACGCCGGAGTGGGCGTCCACCATCACCGGCATCCCGGCAGAGCGTATCGTTCAGCTGGCGCGTGAGATTGGCTCAGCCAAACCAGCCTACATCAGCCAGGGCTGGGGCCCGCAGCGTCATGCGAACGGTGAAATTGCGACCCGTGCCATTTCCATGCTCTCCATTCTGACCGGCAACGTCGGTATTCACGGCGGTAACACCGGCGCGCGTGAAGGCTCATATGAAGTGCCGTTTGAACGTATGCCAACGCTGGATAACCCGGTTCAGACCAGCATCTCCATGTTTATGTGGACCGATGCGATTGAACGTGGCCCGGAAATGACCGCCCTGCGCGACGGCGTGCGCGGTAAGGACAAGCTGGACGTGCCGATCAAGATGATCTGGAACTACGCCGGCAACTGTCTCATCAACCAGCACTCTGAAATCAACCGCACCCATGAAATCCTGCAGGACGACAAGAAGTGCGAGATGATTGTGGTGATCGACTGCCACATGACCTCCTCGGCAAAATATGCCGATATCCTGCTGCCGGACTGCACCGCCTCTGAGCAGATGGATTTCGCGCTGGACGCCTCCTGCGGCAACATGTCCTACGTGATCTTTACCGACCAGGCGATTAAACCGCGCTTCGAGTGCAAAACCATTTATGAAATGACCTCTGAGCTGGCGAAACGTCTTGGCGTTGAGCAGCAGTTCACCGAGGGGCGTACTCAGGAAGGGTGGATGCGCCATCTGCATGAACTCTCCCGTAAGGCGATTCCTGACCTCCCTGACTTTGATACCTTCCGCAAGCAGGGAATGTACAAACAGCGCGATCCGGAAGGACACCACGTGGCGTACAAAGCGTTCCGTGAAGATCCGCAGGCGAACCCGCTGACCACGCCGTCGGGCAAAATCGAAATCTATTCCGAAGCGCTGGCAAAAATCGCCTCCACCTGGGAGCTGCCGGAAGGGGATGTTATCGATCCGCTGCCGATCTACACGCCGGGCTTTGAAAACTATAACGATCCGCTGACGGCGAAATTCCCGCTGCAGCTGACCGGCTTCCACTATAAAGCGCGTGTTCACTCTACCTACGGTAACGTCGACGTGCTGAAGGCCGCCTGCCGCCAGGAGATGTGGATTAACCCGATGGACGCGAAAGCGCGCGGCATCAGCAATGGCGATCGCGTGCGCATCTTCAACGGTCGCGGCGAGGTGCATATTGAAGCCAAAGTCACCCCGCGCATGATGCCCGGCGTGGTGGCGTTAGGGGAAGGGGCCTGGTACAGCCCGGATGCCAACCGCATCGACCAGGCAGGCAGTATTAACGTACTGACCACACAGCGTCCGTCGCCGCTGGCGAAGGGTAACCCATCCCACACTAACCTTGTCCAGGTTGAAAAGGTTTAAGGAGTAACCGATGACAACTCAGTATGGATTTTTTATTGATTCCAGCCGTTGTACCGGGTGCAAAACCTGCGAGCTGGCCTGCAAAGATTACAAAGACCTGACGCCGGACGTGAGCTTCCGTCGCATCTACGAATACGCTGGGGGCGACTGGCAGGAAGATAACGGCGTCTGGCATCAGAATGTCTTTGCGTATTACCTGTCAATTGCCTGTAACCACTGTGAAGATCCCGCTTGTACAAAAGTCTGCCCGAGCGGGGCGATGCACAAGCGCGAAGACGGTTTTGTGGTGGTGGATGAAGATGTCTGCATTGGCTGTCGTTACTGCCATATGGCCTGTCCGTACGGCGCGCCGCAGTACAACGCCGCTAAAGGCCACATGACCAAATGCGACGGCTGCCACACCCGCGTAGCGGATGGCAAAAAGCCGATTTGCGTCGAGTCCTGTCCGCTGCGCGCGCTGGACTTCGGCCCGATTGAAGAGCTGCGTCAAAAACACGGTCAGCTTGCCGCCGTGGCACCGCTGCCGTCTGCGCACTTCACGAAGCCGAGTATTGTGATTAAACCTAACGCCAACAGCCGTCCTACAGGTGACACCACCGGCTACCTGGCAAATCCGAAGGAGGTGTGAGATGGGAAGTGGATGGCATGAATGGCCGCTGATGATCTTCACGGTCTTTGGTCAGTGCGTAGCGGGCGGCTTCATTGTGCTCGCGCTGGCGTTATTGAAAGGTCGTCTCAATGCTGAACAGCAGCAGCGTTTAGTGTTGAGCATGTTTGGCCTGTGGGTGCTAATGGGGATCGGCTTTATCGCCTCAACGCTGCACCTGGGTTCGCCGATGCGCGCGTTTAACTCTCTGAACCGCGTGGGGGCCTCATCACTGAGTAACGAGATTGCCAGTGGCGCTATTTTCTTTGCCGTCGGTGGGCTGGGCTGGCTGCTGGCCGCTATGAAGAAGTTGCCTGCGGGTCTGCGCAGCCTGTGGCTGATTGTGACCATGGTGCTGGGCGTGGTGTTCGTGTGGATGATGATACGTGTCTATAACACCATCGATACCGTCCCCACCTGGTACAGCGTCTGGACGCCAATGAGCTTCTTCCTGACGATGTTTATCGGCGGGCCGCTGCTGGGCTACCTGCTGCTGCGCGTGGCGGGTGTCGACGGATGGGCAATGCGTCTGCTGCCCGCTGTTTCGCTGCTGGCGCTGGTAGTGAGTGCGATAGTCGCCCTGATGCAGGGTTCTGAACTGGCAACCATTCACAGCTCTATTCAGCAGGCCTCTGCCCTGGTGCCGGACTACGGTGCGCTGATGGCCTGGCGTATCGTTCTGCTGGTCGCCGCGCTGGTATTCTGGATTGCCCCTCAGCTCAAAGGTTATCAGCCGGCGCTGCCGCTGCTGTCACTGGCTTTTGTGCTGGTACTGGCGGGTGAACTGATTGGTCGCGGCGTGTTCTACGGGTTGCATATGACCGTTGGTATGGCTGTCGCCAGTTAACGGTGTATTGGGTTATATCAAGCCGGGCCAGAGTGCCCGGCTTTTTCTTTTTTCGATCATGAAATTTTTCGTCTGTCGTTTTGTTTTAATTTTGCCCATTAATAAATGAAAACAGAGACATAATTAATATCTATAGCAGGCGTGGCATTAGCAGGATAAGTTTTTTAAATCGACAGGGAACATATTGTGCGAGGCGGCTAAATCAGTGGATTGACTTTGTTTTTGCCAGTGGCATGATGCGCACGAAATCTGAACTTCCTCACGGTTTTTAATCCATGACCACCTATACCCGGCCAGTGCTGCTGTTGCTCTGTGGCCTGCTTTCGTTGACCCTGGCGATCGCAGTGTTAAATACGCTCGTCCCGCTGTGGCTCGCCCATGAAAACTTACCGACCTGGCAGGTGGGTATGGTCAGCTCATCCTTTTTTACCGGGAACCTGCTGGGTACGCTGGTGACCGGGAGCCTGATTAAGCGCTTTGGCTTTAACCGCAGCTATTATCTGGCCTCGCTGATTTTCGCCGCCGGATGTGCGGGGCTGGGCCTGATGGTCGGCTTCTGGAGCTGGATGGCATGGCGCTTTATCGCCGGTGTTGGCTGCGCGATGATTTGGGTGGTCGTTGAAAGTGCGCTGATGTGCAGCGGCACCTCCCGCAACCGCGGACGCCTGCTGGCTGCCTACATGATGGTTTACTATGTCGGCACCGTGCTGGGACAACTGATGGTGAGCAAGCTGCCAACCGACCTGATGAGCGTTCTGCCGTGGGTAACGGGCATGGTGCTGGCCGCAATCCTGCCGCTGCTCTTTACGCGCATTGTGAACCAGAACAGTGAACACCAGGAAGCAACCCACGTCTGGCCCATGCTGAGACTGCGTCAGGCGCGTCTGGGCGTTAACGGCTGCATTATCTCGGGGATTGTACTGGGCTCGCTCTATGGCCTGATGCCGCTTTATCTGAACCATCAGGGCGTCAGCGACTCCGGAATTGGCTTCTGGATGGCGGTGATGGTGAGTGCGGGTATTGTTGGACAATGGCCAATTGGCCGTCTGGCTGATCGCTTTGGCCGTCTGCTGGTGCTGCGCGTTCAGGTCTTCGTGGTGATCATGGGATGCCTCGCCATGCTCAGCAATGCCGCGATGGCACCTGCGCTGTTTATTCTTGGAGCGGCAGGTTTCACGCTTTATCCGGTCGCGATGGCGTGGGCATGTGAGAAAGTTGAACATCACCAGCTCGTGGCAATGAACCAGGCGCTGTTACTGAGCTATACCATCGGCAGCTTATTAGGGCCGACGTTTACCGCGATGCTGATGCAAAATTATTCCGACAATTTACTGTTTATCATGATCGCCAGCGTGTCGTTTATTTATCTCTTAATGCTGCTGCGTAAAGCGGGCGAACATCCAACGCCGGTGGCACACGCCTGATTAAATAAAAGCCTGTCATCGACAGGCTTTTTTGTCCCTGTCACATATAAGACTTTTACGTATTGTTTGTTTTTCCCGCCTGGCGATAATTCAAATGAGTTCTACCACTAAAAGGCAACAATCATGTCTATACGTCGTTTTTCCACTACCGCACTTGCCGTAGTGTTGTCTTTAACGTTTGCAACGGCTCCGGTCATGGCTAATCCTGGCAACGGGAACGGCGGTGGTCACGGAAACGGTGGCGGACAAGGTAATGGCGGCAATCATGGTAACGGGAATTCTGGTAACTCCGGTAACCATGGTAATAAGCAAAATAGCGGACAGGATAACCCTGGAAAATCGGATAAGAACTTCAAAAACAGCAAAGATGTCGGTAATGACGTTGATGCTCGCGTGAGCTTCGATCATGTCCGTCATCTGGCCGTGAATTACGGCTTAACGGGCTATAAGTCACTGCCCCCGGGGATCGCAAAAAACCTGGCGCGCGGTAAACCACTGCCTCCGGGTATTGCGAAGAAGGCCGTTCCGGCCTCAATGCTGGACCAGCTTCCTTCCTATCCCGGCTACGAATGGCGCGTAGTGGGTGACGACCTGGTCTTAATTGCGCTGAGTACTGCGATTGTGACTTCCGTTATTAACGGCGTCTTTAAATAGAATAAAAAAGGCCCGGTTCTCACCGGGCCTTTTCTTTAATACATCACTTTGTGACCGTACTGTTCAAGAATACCTTTGACGCGTTCCATCGTCTCTTTTTTCGGCGGCTTCACGCCATCAAGCTTGTACTCTTCACCCATGGCCACCCATTTATGTTTACCCAGCTCGTGATAGGGCAGAAGCTCGATTTTCTCGACGTTGCCCATGTCGCGGGTAAATTCTCCCAGGCGGTGCGCGGAGTCGTCGTCATCTGACCAGCCAGGAACAACCACGTAGCGGATCCAGGTTTTGATGCCCTTATCGGCAATGTATTTGGCAAACTCCAGCGTGCGGTGGTTGGAGACGCCCACCAGATTCTGGTGGATCTCATCATTCATCTGTTTGAGATCGAGCATCACCAGATCGGTCACTTCGAGCAGTTCATCAATCACCGGATCGTAGCGACGTACAAAGCCGTTGGTGTCGAGGCAGGTATGAATGCCTTCTTTATGGCAGGCGCGGAACCAGTCGCGGACAAACTCAGCCTGAAGAATGGCTTCACCGCCGGACGCGGTCACACCGCCGCCGGAAGCGTTCATAAAGTGGCGATAGGTCACCACCTCTTTCATCAGATCGTCGACGGTGACTTCTTTACCGCCGTGCGTGTCCCAGGTGTCGCGGTTATGGCAGTACAGGCAGCGCATCAGGCAGCCCTGGAAAAAGGTGATAAACCGGATACCCGGGCCATCGACGGTGCCACAGGATTCAAAGGAGTGAATACGACCAATAGTTGACATTGCGGTGATATCTCCATCATCGGCCCGTCCGGGGCCTGTGTATGCACAGCTCAAAGCCGGCTGTGTTAAGTCTGTTTTGGCTGTTATCCATTCAGTATAGATAGCGGACAAAAGAGACTGAGGTGGAGAGGGTGCTAAAAAGGCCCCACTGACGTGGAGCCTTTATTGTACGCTTGTTAACGCGTGATTTCAGTCAATTCCACTTACATGGACTGAGTGAAAGTACGGGTGATAACGTCCTGCTGCTGTTCTTTCGTCAGGGAGTTAAAACGTACTGCGTAGCCAGATACGCGGATGGTCAGCTGAGGATATTTCTCAGGATGTTCCATCGCGTCAAGCAGCATTTCACGGTTCATGACGTTCACGTTCAGGTGCTGACCACCTTCGATGGACGCTTCGTGGTGGAAGTAACCATCCATCAGACCCGCGAGGTTAGTTTTACGCACTTCGTCGTCTTTACCCAGCGCATTTGGCACGATAGAGAAGGTGTAAGAGATACCATCTTTCGCGTAAGCAAACGGCAGTTTAGCGACAGAAGTCAGAGAGGCAACCGCACCTTTCTGGTCACGACCGTGCATTGGGTTTGCACCTGGGCCGAATGGCGCGCCAGCACGACGACCGTCTGGGGTGTTACCGGTTTTCTTACCATACACAACGTTAGAGGTGATGGTCAGAACAGACTGAGTCGGGATAGCGTTACGGTAGGTAGTCAGTTTCTGAATTTTCTTCATGAAACGTTCTACCAGGTCAACCGCCATGTCATCAACGCGAGAATCGTTGTTACCAAACTGCGGATATTCGCCTTCGATTTCGAAGTCGATAGCCAGACCGTCTTCGTCACGAATTGGTTTAACTTTCGCATATTTGATTGCAGACAGGGAGTCAGCAGCAACGGACAGACCTGCGATACCACACGCCATGGTGCGGATAACGTCACGGTCGTGCAGCGCCATCAGAGAGGCTTCGTAGCTGTACTTGTCGTGCATGTAGTGGATAACGTTCAGCGCAGTGACGTACTGTTTCGCCAGCCAGTCCATGAAGTGGTCCATGCGCTCCATGACTTCGTCATAGTTCAGCACATCGCCTTTGATCGGCTCAGACTTAGGACCAACCTGCATTTTCAGTTTTTCATCAACGCCGCCGTTGATTGCGTACAGCATGGTTTTCGCCAGGTTTGCACGCGCACCGAAGAACTGCATTTGCTTACCAACAACCATTGGGCTTACGCAGCAAGCGATAGCGTAATCGTCGTTGTTGAAGTCCGGACGCATCAGGTCATCGTTCTCGTACTGCAGAGAAGAGGTGTCGATGGACACTTTAGCGGCGAATTTCTTGAAGTTCAGAGGCAGTTTTTCAGACCACAGAACGGTGATGTTCGGCTCCGGAGAAGGACCCATGGTGTACAGGGTGTTCAGGAAGCGGAAGCTGTTTTTGGTCACCAGAGTACGGCCGTCAACGCCCATACCGCCGATGGATTCAGTTGCCCAGATTGGGTCACCGGAGAACAGCTCATCGTATTCAGGGGTACGCAGGAAGCGAACCATACGCAGTTTCATGACCAGGTGGTCAATCATTTCCTGAGCGTCTTGCTCGGTGATTTTGCCTGCTTTCAGGTCACGTTCGATATAGGCATCCAGGAAGGTGGATACACGACCGAAGGACATTGCTGCGCCGTTCTGAGATTTAACTGCGGCCAGGTAGCCGAAGTAGGTCCACTGGATAGCTTCCTGAGCGTTGGTAGCAGGACCAGAGATATCGCAGCCGTATTTAGCAGCCATCTCTTTGATCTGACCCAGCGCGCGGTGCTGTTCAGCGATTTCTTCACGCAGACGGATAGTCGCTTCCAGGTTTACGCCGTTTTCCAGATCGGACTGCAGGGAAACAAACTGCGCGTACTTGTCTTTCATCAGGAAGTCGATACCGTACAGCGCAACGCGACGGTAGTCACCGATGATACGGCCACGGCCATATGCATCTGGCAGACCAGTCAGAACGCCAGATTTACGGCAGTTCAGAATGTCTTTGGTGTAAACATCGAATACGCCCTGGTTGTGGGTTTTGCGGTATTCGGTGAAGATTTTTTTCAGCATTGGGTCCAGCTCGCGGTTATACGCTTTGCAGGAACCTTCAACCATTTTAATACCACCGAACGGGATGATTGCGCGTTTCAGTGGTGCTTCAGTCTGCAGACCAACGATTTTCTCAAGGGCTTTGTTGATATAGCCAGCATCGTGAGAAGTGATGGTGGAAGCAACGGAGGTGTCAAAATCAACTGGCGCGTGAGTGCGGTTTTCCAGTTTAACGCCTTCCATTACGCTGTCCCACAGCTTGGTGGTCGCGTCAGTTGCGCCAGCCAGGAAGGATTCGTCACCTTCATACGGGGTATAGTTTTTCTGAATGAAGTCACGTACGTTTACTTCATTCTGCCAGTCACCTTTCGCAAAACCTTCCCAGGCTGTGGCTAACTTTTCATTAAGCTCGGACATGTAACACCTACCTTCTTAAGTGGATTTTTTATTTACTGCCTGAGAAAACCATCAATGATGATCGTCGCCACGCAGGTAAATGACCCAGTATGTCAACCCAACTAACAGACCCCCACCGATAATGTTCCCGATAGTGACAGGGATCAGGTTATCAGTAATGAAATTCATAATAGTCAGGTGAGAGAAACTTTCCGGGGATGAACCAACTGCGGTCCAGAACTCCGGGCTCGCAAAGTCGCGGATAACAATGCCCATTGGGATCATGAACATATTCGCGATACTGTGCTCAAAGCCGCTGGCAACGAACATCGCAACCGGCAGAACCATAATTAAGGCTTTGTCCATCAGGCTACGACCCGAGTAGCTCATCCATACAGCCAGGCAGACCATCAGGTTCGCGAGGATGCCGAGAGCAACGGCTTCGATAAATGTGTGGTGCATTTTGTGGTCGGCAGTTTGCAGGACGTTAAGGCCCCAGCCACCGTTGGCGGTCATGTACTCGCCAGAAAGCCACATCAACAAAACAAAGAGCAGACAGCCAACCAGGTTACCCACGTAAACATTAAGCCAGTTACGTGCCAGCTGACCCCAGGTAATTCTTCCGCTCGCCTTTGCCACGACAATCAGCACCGTTGAGGTGAAGAGGTCGGCGCCGCAAATAACGCAAAGAATCAGACCCAGTGAGAAACAAATGCCGCCAATCAGTTTGGCCATGCCGAAAGGCATTCCGGCAGTACCGGTAGTGGCGGTGATGTAGAAGACGAAAGCGATAGAGATGAACACACCAGCCGTGATCGCCAGATAGAACGTCTTCATCGGGTGTTTCGTTGCTTTATAGACACCTGCTTCTTCGGCAACTTTGGCCATCGCAGCAGGGAGTAAAAGATCAAAAGGGTTGTCAGCTTTCACACTAACTCTCTCTTTATTAAGTCGGCGACGAGATACTAACAAAGCATTATAGAAGAGAAATTGATATAGATCATATCTCGCCTGGCTTATAGGCCCGCAATGTGTATGGATTTACAGCAAATGCGGAGTAAGTATTTGATTATCCGTATAAAAATAAATTTTAAAAGTTATGAAAAGAGTTGAATTTTTTCGTTCGGCCACCTCTTTATCAGTTAATTAATATGGAGTATTAACCATAAAAAGTAACAGTAAAGCCCAGATCAATATTATTATATTTACCCGTGTTTAACTTTATTATTACAATCAACAATCATTGCCGAAGGAAATAAAAAAAGGGGCAATGAAATTGCCCCGTAATATAGCCCAGACGATTGAATACGCCTACTGCTGGTAATGTTATGTGCGCTTATTTTGACCAGTAAGCGGCTTTTGCTTTCTGCAGCTTTTCGTAGGCCTTCAGCAGCGACTGATGCGCCGGGAAGGCTTTCAGATCGCTATCAACAGCCTGCAGGCCATAGAACGGCGCTTCGCCGCTCAGGGCTGCGCTGGCTGCTTCAACGGCCTCAGCGCCGTACATACGCACGAAAGCATTCAGATATTGCAGCGGTTCGCGATCCTCTTCCTGTGCAAGCAGCAGCAGGGTTTGCAGGCAGCGGTAATAGTTGGTGCGCTCGGCAGAGAAGACCGACTGGTTGAACTCCATGGTCCACTCGGTCCAGGCCAGGGCCTGATCCAGATCGCCGCCCGCCAGGGCCAGCATCGCTTTCAACTCACCGATGCGCAGGGTGTACCAGCCGTTGTCTTTACCGGTCGCCAGGCCCAGGAGTTCGCGTACGCGGGTGAAATCATCGTGGCCTTCTTCGTCCAGCTGGGCGATCAGGTTCAGATAATCCTCTTTCTCCCATTCGCTGCCCGGCAGAGCCAGCAGCGTTTCACGCAGATGCGCGCCCATGCTGTTGTTCGCCAGCCACAGATCTTCCGCCGGATAGATATCAGACATGCCAGGCACGATGATGCGGCACGCGTAAACGCCCAGGTGCTCGTAATCGGCAATGTACACTTCCTGGTCTTCCGCGTTGAAGATCGCCATCAGCGTCGCGAACTCTTCTTCCGTGGTACCGGCAAAGCTCCAGTCCACGAACGGATAGTCCGCGTCCTGCTTGAACATATCCCAGGAAATTAAGCCGCTGGAATCGATGAAGTGGGTTTCGAGGTTGGTATGCTCGGCCACTTCTTCATCGTCAAACGTTGGCGGCGTAAACACGTCGAGATCTTTCAGGCTACGGCCCTGAAGCAGCTCGGTAACGGTACGCTCCAGCGCCACGCCGAAGTCCGGGTGCGCGCCGAAGGAGGCGAAGCAGGTGCCGTTGGTCGGGTTAAACAGCACGACGCAGATCACTGGATACTTGCCGCCCAGCGAGCCGTCATACGCAAAGATTGGGAAACCTTCTGCTTCCAGCTTGGCGATGGATTCCACCACGCCCGGGTAGCGTGCCAGCACCTCTGCCGGAATTTCAGGCAGGCTGATGGATTCGGCAATAATGCGGTTTTTGATATGACGCTCGAAGACTTCAGACAGCCCCTGCACGCGCGCTTCATTGCGGGTGTTACCGGCGGACATGCCGTTAGACACATACAGGTTGCCGACGATGTTCATCGGAATATAGACGGTCTGCTCGTCAGACTGACGGGTAAACGGCAGGGCGCAAATACCGCGATCGTCGTTGCCAGACTGCAGATCGATCAGCATGCTGGCGGTCAGTTCGTTTTCCGGATCGTAGAAGGCACGCAGGCGCGCGTCGAGAATTCCTTCTGGCAGTTCATCGTCTTCGGTCAGCGGGAACCATTTTTCGTTCGGATAGTGAACGAACGGGCCGTTGGCGATGGTTTCGCCCAGCCAGAAGTCAGCAAAGAAATAGTTGGTGGACAGACGCTCAAAATACTCACCCAGCGCGGAGGCCAGTGCCGCTTTTTTTGTCGCGCCTTTACCGTTGGTAAAGCACAGGGCACAGTCTTTATCGCGAATATGCACAGACCAGACATGAGGCACCGGATTGAGCCAGGAGGCTTCTTCGATGTTAAAACCCAGGTCGGTCAGTTTCTGCTGGAAGCGAGCGATGGAATCTTCCAGAGCGGCGTCTTTGCCGGGGATAAACGTTTGAGTCATGGCGTTCACTTTTATCGTACGTAAAGCGCGCAATGATACGGGTTTTGCGTGACGGGTGCTATCTCCGGCGAAAATAAAAGACTGGGCTATGCTTACTGTCAGTAACTCACTGTTAAGGCATAGAAAAATGAAAGCATTCGATCTCCAGCGGATGGCGTTTGATAAAGTCCCTCCTGAATTTTTAGGCGAAGTGGCGCTGCGTAGTCTGTATACCTTCGTTCTGGTCTTCCTGTTTCTTAAAATCACCGGTCGTCGCGGTGTGCGGCAGATGTCGCTTTTTGAAGTATTGATCATCCTGACGCTGGGTTCCGCGGCGGGGGATGTCGCCTTCTATGATGATGTGCCGATGGTGCCGGTCTTCATTGTTTTTGTCACCCTGGCGCTGCTTTACCGCCTTGTCATGTGGCTGATGTCGAAAAGTGAAAAGCTGGAAGATCTGCTTGAAGGGAAGCCGGTCGTTATCGTCGAGGACGGTCAGCTGGCCTGGGAAAACGTTCAGAGCGCCAATATGACCGAGTTTGAGTTCTTTATGGAGCTACGCCTCAACAGCGTGGAACAGCTCGGGCAGGTGCGTCTGGCGATCATGGAGACCAACGGGCAGATCAGCGTCTATTACTATTCTGACGATGAGGTGAGGCCGGGACTGTGCATCCTGCCGGATATGCTGGTCGAGCGTTTCAGAACCGTACCTGAGTCAGGCGAGTATGCCTGCGTGAGATGTAGCCATGTCGTCGCGATGCAGCCGGGGGATCGTCAATTATGCCCCCGCTGTGCAAATCCGGAATGGACGAAGGTTAGCCGGGCTAAACGCATCACCTGACAGCCATTTTGTCGGTTTTGTCCTGGCGAGGCGGCAGATTGTTTTGTGTGACGTGGGGCACATTTCACGGGTCATAAGTTTTAGACATTGCGGCGCGTGTCACTGAATGATAAAACCGATATCCACAGTTATAACTTATGGCTTTTAGCGTGGTGAGGGGAAATGGCTCAAGTCTTTAATTTCAGTTCAGGTCCGGCAATGTTACCGGCAGACGTGCTTAAACAGGCTCAACAGGAACTTTGTGACTGGAACGGTCTGGGAACGTCGGTGATGGAAATCAGCCACCGGGGTAAAGAGTTTATTCAGGTGGCGGAAGAGGCAGAAAAGGATTTTCGCGATCTGCTGAATATTCCCTCGAACTACAAAGTATTGTTCTGTCACGGCGGCGGGCGCGGCCAGTTTGCAGGCGTACCGCTAAACATCCTGGGCGATAAAACGACGGCAGACTACGTTGACGCAGGCTACTGGGCGGCCAGTGCGGTGAAAGAAGCGCACAAATACTGCACGCCGAATGTGATTGACGCCAAAGTGACCGTTGACGGCCTGCGCGCGGTGAAGCCAATGAGCGAATGGCAGCTTTCTGATAACGCAGCGTATCTGCACTACTGCCCGAATGAAACCATTGACGGGATTGCCATCGACGAGACGCCGAACTTTGGTAAAGACGTCGTGGTTGCCGCTGACTTCTCCTCCACCATTCTTTCTGCACCAATTGACGTCAGCCGTTATGGCGTAATCTACGCGGGCGCGCAGAAAAATATCGGCCCTGCAGGCCTGACGATTGTTATCGTGCGTGAAGACCTGCTGGGTAAAGCGCATACATCGTGCCCGTCCATTCTTGATTACACCGTGCTGAACGACAACGATTCTATGTTCAACACCCCACCGACGTTTGCCTGGTACCTCTCCGGCCTGGTCTTCAAATGGCTGAAGCAAAACGGCGGCGTGGCGCAGATGGACAAAGTGAATCAACAGAAAGCCGAACTGCTGTATGGCGTGATCGACAAGAGCGATTTCTACCGCAACGACGTGGCGAAAGCTAACCGTTCCCGCATGAACGTGCCGTTCCAGCTGGCGGACAGCAACCTGGATAAAGTGTTCCTGGAAGAGTCCTTCGCGGCCGGCCTGCACGCGCTGAAAGGTCACCGTGTCGTGGGCGGCATGCGTGCCTCCATCTATAACGCGATGCCGCTGGAAGGCGTTAAAGCGCTGACCGATTTCATGATCGACTTCGAACGTCGCCACGGTTAATCGCGCTGTTTTCACCCCCGTAGCCCTGCTGCGGGGTTTTTATTATGTTGAGTTGAGAGTTAAGTTTTCATGGAATCCCTGACGTTACAACCTATCGCGCGGGTAGATGGCACCATTAATCTGCCTGGTTCAAAAAGTGTCTCGAACCGCGCTCTGCTGCTGGCAGCACTGGCAAACGGCACCACCGTCCTTACAAACCTGCTGGACAGCGATGACGTGCGCCATATGCTCAATGCGCTGAAAGCGTTGGGCGTTCATTACACTCTCTCCGACGATCGTACCCGCTGCGAAGTGACCGGCAACGGCGGCGCGCTGCAGACGGGGGAAGAGCTTGAGCTGTTTCTGGGCAACGCGGGTACCGCGATGCGTCCGCTGGCGGCGGCCCTGTGTCTGGGGCGCAACAACATTGTGCTGACCGGCGAGCCGCGCATGAAAGAGCGTCCGATTGGCCATCTGGTGGATGCCCTGCGTCAGGGCGGTGCGCAGATCGAGTATCTGGAGCAGGAAAATTATCCGCCACTGCGTCTGCGCGGGGGCTTTACCGGCGGTCACGTCGAGGTGGACGGCAGCGTCTCCAGCCAGTTCCTGACCGCACTGCTGATGACCGCGCCGCTGGCGCCGCAGGATACGGTTATCACGATTAAAGGTGAGCTGGTCTCCAAACCGTATATTGATATCACGCTGCACCTGATAAAAACCTTCGGCGTTGAGGTGGAAAACCAGTCTTATCAGCGTTTTGTCGTGCGTGGGGCGCAGCAGTACCAGTCTCCGGGCAGCTATCTTGTTGAAGGCGACGCCTCGTCGGCATCTTACTTCCTGGCTGCAGGCGCGATCAAAGGCGGTACCGTGAAGGTGACCGGTATTGGTCGCAACAGCGTGCAGGGTGACATTCGTTTTGCGGACGTGCTGGAAAAAATGGGCGCGATTGTGACCTGGGGTGATGACTTCATTTCCTGTACCCACGGCGAGCTGAAGGCCATCGACATGGACATGAACCATATTCCGGATGCGGCGATGACCATTGCCACGGCGGCGCTGTTTGCAAAAGGCACCACCACGCTGCGTAACATCTACAACTGGCGCGTAAAAGAGACTGACCGTCTGTTTGCGATGGCGACTGAGCTGCGTAAGGTCGGTGCTGAGGTGGAAGAGGGCGAAGACTACATTCGCGTCACGCCTCCTGCAAAACTGCAGGTTGCCGAGATCGGCACCTACAACGATCACCGTATGGCGATGTGCTTCTCGCTGGTGGCACTGTCCGACACGCCTGTGACCATTCTCGATCCGAAATGTACGGCGAAAACGTTCCCGGACTACTTTGAACAGCTGGCACGCATTAGCACGCTGGCCTGATGACTTTTGCCGCATCACCTGATGCGGCATTTCCTTACGCTTCCTGACGAACACTTCCGTTCATTTCTTCTACACTCTGCTTCAATCAATCCGTAATTTGCACGCAAAGGTAACAGTTGCGCACGTTGACGCGTATAATGCGCGGCGTTCATGTAAACGGTATGCCTTATTTAAGGAGAAAAAGATGACGGCAATTGCCCCGGTAATCACCATTGACGGGCCGAGTGGCGCAGGGAAAGGGACTCTGTGCAAAGCGATGGCGGAAGCATTGCAATGGCATCTTTTAGATTCGGGAGCAATCTATCGCGTGCTGGCCCTGGCTGCGCTGCATCATCATGTGGACGTGGCGTCAGAAGAAGCGCTGGTTCCGCTGGCTGCGCATCTTGATGTGCGTTTCGTGTCGACCAATGGCAACCTGGAAGTCATCCTTGAAGGGGAAGACGTGAGCGGGGAAATCCGTACTCAGGAAGTGGCAAATGCGGCCTCTCAGGTAGCGGCCTTCCCGCGCGTTCGTGAGGCGCTGTTACGTCGTCAGCGCGCGTTCCGTGAAGCACCGGGTTTGATCGCGGACGGACGCGATATGGGAACCGTGGTATTCCCTGATGCACCTGTGAAAATTTTCCTTGACGCCTCTTCGGAAGAACGCGCTCAACGCCGCATGCTTCAGTTGCAGGAAAAGGGGTTTAGTGTTAACTTTGATCGCCTTTTATCCGAGATAAAAGAGCGCGATGATCGCGATCGTAACCGCGCCGTCGCCCCACTTGTTCCAGCAGAAGATGCATTAGTTCTGGATTCAACCAGTTTAACTATTGAGCAAGTGATTGAAAAAGCGCTACAATATGCGCGCCAAAAACTGGCACTCGCGTAATCGCGACCGATTTAGCAGTACCCCCGCTGCAATGGATTGACGGCGGGTATGTGAAACAACCCCATCCGGCATGGAGCCAGGTGGACGTTAATATTAACCTGAAGATTAAACATGACTGAATCTTTTGCTCAACTGTTTGAAGAATCCTTAAAAGAAATCGAAACCCGCCCGGGTTCCATTGTTCGCGGTGTTGTTGTTGCTATCGACAAAGACGTAGTACTGGTTGACGCCGGTCTGAAATCTGAGTCCGCCATTCCGGCAGAGCAGTTCAAAAACGCCCAGGGCGAGCTGGAAATCCAGGTTGGCGACGAAGTTGACGTTGCTCTGGACGCAGTAGAAGACGGCTTCGGTGAAACCCTGCTTTCTCGTGAGAAAGCGAAACGTCACGAAGCATGGATCACGCTGGAAAAAGCTTACGAAGAAGCTGAAACTGTGGTCGGTGTTATCAACGGCAAAGTTAAAGGTGGCTTCACTGTTGAGCTGAATGGTATTCGTGCGTTCCTGCCAGGTTCTCTGGTAGACGTTCGTCCAGTTCGTGACACCCTGCACCTGGAAGGCAAAGAGCTTGAGTTCAAAGTAATCAAGCTGGACCAGAAGCGTAACAACGTTGTTGTTTCCCGTCGTGCCGTTATCGAATCCGAAAACAGCGCAGAACGCGATCAGCTGCTGGAAAACCTGCAGGAAGGCATGGAAGTCAAAGGTATCGTTAAGAACCTCACTGACTACGGCGCATTCGTTGACCTGGGCGGCGTTGATGGCCTGCTGCACATCACCGACATGGCGTGGAAACGCGTTAAGCACCCAAGCGAAATCGTGAACGTGGGCGACGAAATCACTGTTAAAGTGCTGAAGTTCGACCGCGAGCGTACTCGTGTATCCCTCGGCCTGAAACAGCTGGGCGAAGATCCATGGGTAGCTATCGCTAAGCGTTACCCAGAAGGGACTAAACTGACTGGTCGCGTAACCAACCTGACTGACTACGGCTGCTTCGTTGAAATCGAAGAAGGCGTTGAAGGTCTGGTGCACGTTTCCGAAATGGACTGGACCAACAAAAACATCCACCCATCCAAAGTTGTTAACGTTGGTGATGTAGTGGAAGTGATGGTTCTGGATATCGACGAAGAACGTCGTCGTATCTCCCTGGGCCTGAAGCAGTGCAAAAACAACCCATGGCAGCAGTTCGCGGAAACCCACAACAAGGGCGACCGTGTTGAAGGTAAAATCAAGTCTATCACTGACTTCGGTATCTTCATCGGCCTGGACGGCGGCATCGATGGCCTGGTTCACCTGTCTGACATCTCCTGGAACGTTGCAGGCGAAGAAGCAGTTCGTGAATACAAAAAAGGCGACGAAATCGCTGCAGTTGTTCTGCAGGTTGACGCAGAGCGTGAGCGTATCTCCCTGGGCGTTAAACAGCTCGCAGAAGATCCGTTCAACAACTGGGTTGCACTGAACAAGAAAGGCGCAATCGTAAACGGTAAAGTCACTGCAGTTGACGCGAAAGGCGCAACCGTAGAACTGGCTGACGGCGTTGAAGGTTACCTGCGCGCTTCTGAAGCTTCCCGTGACCGCGTTGAAGATGCCACTCTGGTTCTGAACGTAGGCGACGACGTTGAAGCTAAGTTCACCGGTGTTGACCGTAAGAACCGTGCAATCAGCCTGTCTGTTCGTGCTAAAGACGAAGCTGATGAGAAAGATGCAATCGCAACTGTTAACAAACAGGAAGATGCAAACTTCTCTAACAACGCAATGGCTGAAGCTTTCAAAGCAGCTAAAGGCGAGTAATATCAGGTTCTCAGCATCATTTGCGCTGTAACGCATTTACAGCGCGAAGGATGAGGAGCAAACTTGACAGATTACAGGATTCGTCCTGTAATCAATAACAAAGGGCGGCTACGGCCGCCCTTGTTTAATGAGCTGTTCAGCTAATTGGTTTGAAAGGAACCGGAGGAATCATGACCAAGTCAGAATTGATTGAAAGACTTGCCAGTCAGCAACCGCATATCCCTGCCAAGGCAGTGGAAGATGCCGTAAAAGAGATGCTGGAGCATATGGCCTCCACTCTTGCCCAGGGCGAGCGCATTGAAATCCGCGGTTTCGGCAGTTTTTCTCTGCACTATCGTGCTCCACGTACCGGGCGTAACCCGAAAACTGGTGATAAAGTTGAGCTGGAAGGTAAGTACGTTCCACACTTTAAGCCGGGTAAAGAACTGCGCGATCGCGCCAATATTTACGGCAACTGAGTTTAGCCAGCCGGTTAAACTGGGTTCGAAAGAAAGCACCTGCGGGTGCTTTTTTTGTACCCGTCGCTTTCTTTCTGAAGGTGCCCCGCATTTTCCGTTTCGTTTTCTGCAACCCGTTAAATACCTTGCTGCGCTTGCCGTAAATCGTATTCTTCACGCCTGACGACACGCTCAACCTGCCTGCATACTGCCAACCTGAAACAGGGAGGTGGCAATGGGAATTTCTGCGCTTAGCATCTGCGCCATTCTGGCGATAATTCCGTTACTCTGGTTACCTGAATTGCCGTCACCTTACGCCGTGTGGGTCATGGTGGCTGGCGGGCTAGCGCTTGCTGCATGGCAAAACAGTCGACTGAAGTATGCGGGTATGACGCTGTTATTGTGTGCCTGGGGCATTTTGGCCGCGCAGGAGAGCGTCTGGCCGATGCAGCATTTAACAACGGGGGCCGTGCAGGCTGAGGTAGAGCTCACCGCGACCGACGGCGCCACTCAGCATCAGGGAAGCATTCTAAGCGTCAATGGCAAGCGCTGGTGGGCCTCTACCGGCGTAACGCTGTATGGCAATTATCTGCCGCAGAACGCGTGTGCCGGTCAGCGCTGGACCATGACGCTCAGGCTCAGGCCTGCACACGGCGAACTCAACGACGGCGGTTATGATGCTCAGCGCAGCGCTTTTGCCCGACATCAAACGCTGAGCGGGCGCTTCACCCGTGCGGAGATCGTCGACGGGCGCTGCAGCCTGCGAGCGCAATATCTGATGTCGCTGCAAAACCGACTGTCGGCTTACCGATGGGGAGCGGTTATCCTGGGGCTTGGGATGGGAGAACGCCTGGAAGTACCCCGTGAAATAAAAGACCTGATGCGGGAAACCGGCACGCTGCATCTGATGGCGATTTCGGGTCTGCATATCGCGCTGGCAGCCTCTCTCGTCTGGTTACTTGCACGTGGATTCCAGTTTTTATTACCCAGCCACCGCGTCCACTGGCAAATGCCTCTCCTTGCCGGGTTGTTCTTTGCTGCTTTCTACGCCTGGCTTACCGGTTTGCAACCGCCTGCGCTGAGGACGATCATCGCCCTTGCGGTGCTTGCTCTGTTGCGGATTACTGGCCGTCAATGGTCTCCCTGGCAGGTTTGGAGCTGCTGCATCGCGGCGATACTGATTAACGATCCCCTGGCCGTACTTTCGCAGAGTCTGGCTCTGTCAGCCTTTGCCGTCGCCGCGCTGATTTTCTGGTTTCAGTGGCTGCCTCTTCCCGACTGGAATTGGACACGACGTATGCGGCCGCTACTGAACCTGATTTATCTGCAGGTCGGGATGTTGCTGCTGCTCATGCCGTTACAGGTTCTGATTTTCCATGGCTTCAGCTTCTCCTCCCTGGTCGCGAATCTCTTTGCCGTTCCCCTGGTAACGTTTGTCTCCGTCCCGCTGATCCTGCTCGGTATGCTACTCCATCTGCTGCCGCTGGCTGCGGTAGAAAATGCCATCTGGTTTGCCGCCGATAAGTCGCTTGCGGGACTCTTCTGGCTACTGATGCGCCTGCCAGATGGCTGGCAGAATGTCGATCAGCGCTGGCAAGCCCTGGCATTACTGCCGTGGTTGAGTATTATTGCCTGGCGTTTTCGTGCCTGGAAAACCGTTCCTGCCGTTTGTCTTGCAGGCAGTGTCCTGCTGACATTTCCCCTCTGGCGAGTGGAAAAAAGCGAGAGCTGGACGCTGCATATGCTGGACGTGGGGCAGGGGCTGTCCATGGTGATTGAAAGGCAGGGAAAAGCCATTCTTTATGATACCGGGCTCGCCTGGCCGGACGGAGACAGCGCGCAGCGGTTAATTATTCCCTGGCTTCGCTGGCATCACCTGCGGCCAGACGGGGTGATTCTCAGTCATGAACACCTCGACCATGCAGGAGGCCTCGCGTCGTTGCAAAAAGCATGGCCGGATATATGGGTAAGAAGCCCGTTACGCAGGACGGGACACCGCCCTTGTTTTCGTGGGCAGAAATGGGAATGGCAGGGATTAACCTTCACCGTCCACTGGCCTCCTGAAAATTACCCGGCCCAGGGGAATAACCATTCCTGTGTGGTAAAGGTGGACGATGGGGAGCAAAGCGTTCTGCTAACAGGGGACATTGAAGTGCAGGCGGAACAGGCTATGCTTAGCCATTACTGGCGTCATCTGAGGGCCACGCTCATACAGGTCCCCCATCATGGCAGCAATACCTCGTCTTCATTGCCGCTGGTACAGCGGGTGGAAGGACAAATCGCCCTGGATTCTGCGGCCCGCTATAACGCATGGCATTTCCCGTCGGCAAAAGTCGTTCGACGTTATCGAAAAGAGGGGTATATCTGGCACGATACCCCTCATTCAGGACAAATATCGGTGACATTCTCGCAACATCACTGGCAAATCCGGCGCTTGCGAGAGCAAATTTTACCACGTTGGTATCATCAGTGGTTTGGCGCGCCCGTCGATAACGGGTAGAATATGCGGCTATTTCAACAATGCTGGTTTTTTGAATGCATAACGACAAAGATCTCTCCACGTGGCAAACGTTCCGCCGACTCTGGCCGATGATTGCCCCTTTTAAAGCAGGCTTGATCGTGGCGGGTGTAGCGTTAATCCTCAACGCAGCCAGCGATACCTTTATGCTATCGCTTCTCAAACCGTTACTGGACGACGGTTTTGGTAAAACGGATCGCTCAGTGTTGCTATGGATGCCTCTGGTGGTTATCGGACTGATGATCTTACGCGGTATCACCAGCTATATCTCCAGCTACTGCATTTCCTGGGTATCCGGGAAAGTGGTGATGACCATGCGCCGTCGCCTGTTCAGTCACATGATGGGCATGCCGGTTGCGTTCTTTGACAAGCAGTCAACCGGGACGCTGCTGTCGCGGATCACCTACGACTCCGAGCAGGTTGCCTCTTCCTCTTCCAGCGCGCTGATTACCGTTGTGCGCGAGGGCGCGTCGATTATCGGCCTGTTCGTGATGATGTTCTACTACAGCTGGCAGCTGTCGCTCATCCTTATCGTTCTGGCACCGGTGGTTTCTATTGCTATCCGCGTCGTCTCAAAACGCTTCCGTAATATCAGCAAGAATATGCAGAATACGATGGGGCAGGTGACTACCAGCGCAGAGCAGATGCTGAAAGGGCATAAAGAAGTGCTGATTTTTGGTGGTCAGGACGTTGAAACCAAACGCTTTGATAAAGTGAGCAACAAAATGCGTCTGCAGGGGATGAAAATGGTCTCGGCCTCTTCTATCTCCGACCCGATTATTCAGCTGATTGCCTCACTGGCGCTGGCGTTCGTTCTGTATGCGGCAAGCTTCCCGAGCGTCATGGAGACGCTGACGGCGGGTACCATCACCGTGGTCTTCTCCTCAATGATCGCCCTGATGCGTCCGCTGAAATCACTGACAAACGTCAACGCCCAGTTCCAGCGTGGGATGGCGGCCTGTCAGACCCTGTTCAGCATTCTGGATTCCGAGCAGGAAAAAGATGAAGGCAAACGCGTCATTGAGCGCGCGAACGGCGACGTTGAGTTCCGCAATGTGACCTTTACCTATCCTGGCCGCGAAACACCGGCTCTGCGCAATATCAACCTGACCATTCCGGCGGGGAAAACCGTTGCGCTGGTAGGCCGTTCCGGCTCGGGTAAATCGACCATTGCCAGCCTGATCACCCGTTTCTACGACATTGACGAAGGTGAAATTCTGTTAGACGGTCACGATCTGCGGGAGTATACCCTGCAGTCGCTCCGTAACCAGGTGGCGCTGGTCTCCCAGAACGTGCACCTGTTCAACGATACCGTGGCAAACAATATTGCTTATGCACGCACTGAAGAGTACAGCCGCGAGCAGATTGAGAACGCCGCACGTATGGCCTACGCGATGGACTTTATCAACAAGATGGATAACGGTCTGGATACCATCATCGGCGAGAACGGTGTACTGCTCTCCGGTGGGCAGCGTCAGCGTATCGCCATTGCCCGAGCGCTGCTGCGCGACAGCCCGATACTGATCCTGGACGAAGCAACCTCTGCGCTGGATACGGAATCTGAACGCGCGATTCAGTCGGCGCTGGATGAGCTGCAAAAGAACCGCACCTCGCTGGTGATTGCGCACCGTCTGTCGACTATCGAGCAGGCTGATGAAATCGTCGTGGTTGAGGATGGGGTCATTGTTGAACGCGGAAGCCACGCTGATCTGCTGGAACACCGCGGCGTTTACGCTCAGCTTCATAAGATGCAGTTCGGCGAATGATTGCACGCATCTGGTCCGGTGAATCCCCGCTGTGGCTGCTGCTTTTGCCGCTCTCCTGGCTCTACGGCCTGGTGAGCGGCATTATCCGTCTGCTTTATCGTCTTGGGGTGAAGCGGGCCTGGCGCGCGCCGGTGCCCGTTGTGGTTGTCGGTAATCTTACGGCGGGCGGCAACGGCAAAACGCCGGTGGTGATCTGGCTGGTGGAGCAGTTGCAAAAGCGCGGTATACGCCCGGGCGTGGTATCGCGGGGATATGGTGGTAAAGCGGCGCATTACCCGCTGGTGCTGACGGCGGAAACCACGACGGCTGAAGCGGGTGATGAACCGGTATTGATTTTCCAGCGTACTGGCGTACCGGTCGCGGTCTCCCCGGTGCGCAGCGATGCCGTTCAGGCACTGCTTGCCGAACATGCGGTACAGATCATTATCACTGACGATGGTCTGCAGCATTATGCCCTGGCGCGAGATAAAGAGATTGTGGTCATCGACGGGGTTCGCCGTTTTGGGAACGGCTGGTGGTTACCTGCCGGACCCATGCGCGAACGCGCTTCGCGTCTGACGTCCGTGGATGCGGTGATCCTGAACGGTGGTGAGGCGAAAACGGGTGAAATCCCGATGCACCTGCAGCCGGGTCTGGCAATCAACCTGGTGACGGGTGAACGCCGGTCGGTTTCAGAGTTGCCTTCACTGGTAGCGATGGCGGGCATTGGTCATCCGCCGCGCTTCTTCGCGACGCTGGAACAGTGTGGTGCCCGGCTGGAAAAACGCGTTCCGCTGGCCGACCACCAGGCGCTGGTGGAAGGGCAGGTCGCTGCCCTGACCGTACCCGGGCAGTCGCTGATCATGACCGAAAAAGATGCGGTGAAATGCCGCGCCTTTGCGAAAGATAACTGGTGGTATCTGCCGGTTGACGCCGAACTCAGCGGTGAGCAGCCGGAACATTTGCTCAAGGAACTGATTGCGTTGGTGCACTAAAGGCTTACGCGGTTCTGGTGGCGCTTTGACTGACAGGAAAACGCATGTCTTTACCGCAACTCTCGCTCTCAGCCGCACGTAATCTCCACCTTGCCGCGCAGGGGCTGCTCAAAAAGCCCCGCCGTCGCGCGCAGCCTGCCGATATTCTCTCTACCGTACAGCGCATGTCGCTACTCCAGATCGACACCATTAATATTGTGGCACGTAGCCCTTACGTGGTGCTGTTCAGCCGCCTGGGGAGCTATCCTTCCCAGTGGCTGGATGAGGCGCTCAGCAAGGGGGAGTTGATGGAGTACTGGGCGCACGAAGCCTGCTTCCTTCCCCGCAGCGATTTTGCCCTTGTGCGTCACCGTATGCTTGCGCCGGAAAAGATGGGCTGGAAATACCGACAGGCGTGGATGCAGGAACATGCGGCTGAAATAGAGCAGCTCATCGCGCATATTCAGGAAAACGGCCCTGTACGCTCCGCCGATTTTGAACACCCGCGCAAAGGTACAAGCGGCTGGTGGGAGTGGAAGCCGCACAAGCGTCATCTCGAAGGGTTGTTCACGTCAGGCAAAGTCATGGTGATTGAGCGGCGTAATTTTCAACGCGTCTACGACCTCACGCATCGCGTGATGCCCCACTGGGACGACGAGCGCGACCTGCTTACTCAGGAGGCGGCCGAGGCCATTATGTTAGAAAACAGCGCCCGCAGCCTGGGGATTTTTCGCTCGCAATGGCTGGCAGATTATTATCGCCTGCGCCAGCCCGCGCTGAAACCGCTGCTGGACATGTGGCAACGCGAACAGCGCGTCATTCCCGTTACCGTGGAAACGCTGGGCGAAATGTGGCTACATGCGGATCTCCTCCCGCTATTGCCTCAGGCCCTGGAGGGGAAACTGCAGGCGACCCACAGCGCGGTATTGTCGCCTTTCGACCCGGTCGTCTGGGACAGAAAACGCGCCGAGCAGCTCTTTGATTTCAGCTACCGGCTGGAATGTTATACCCCGGCCCCAAAGCGCCAGTATGGCTACTTTGTTTTACCGCTCCTGCATAAGGGGCAGCTGGTCGGGCGCATGGATGCCAAAATGCACCGCAAGACCGGCACGCTTGAAATCATTGCGCTTTATTTGCAAGAGGGCGTCAGGGTGACGGCGAGCCTGGAAAAAGGGTTAACGTCCGCCATTAGCGAATTCGCGCGCTGGCAGGGGGCCGACGACGTGACGCTGGGCCGGGTACCTGATGGATTATTTACATCCTGTCGAAGTGGCTGGGAAACAGGCACGCCCTGAAAAAGGAATGTGTTAAGCTTTAGCGATTACCCATACGGAGGAACTATGGATCACCGTTTACTTGAAATTATTGCCTGCCCGGTATGCAACGGCAAACTCTACTACAGCCAGGACAAACAAGAGCTCATTTGCAAGCTGGACAGCCTGGCTTTCCCGCTGCGCGACGGTATTCCTGTATTGCTGGAAAACGAAGCCCGTTCCCTGGTGGCAGAAGAGAGCAAACCATGAGTTTTGTTGTCATTATTCCTGCGCGTTATGCCTCAACGCGTCTGCCGGGTAAGCCGCTGGTGGATATCAACGGCAAGCCGATGATTGTGCATGTCCTTGAGCGTGCGCGTGAATCCGGTGCTGACCGCGTGATTGTTGCCACCGATCATCCGGATGTCGCTCGTGCGGTTGAGGCGGCAGGCGGTGAGGTATGCATGACCCGCGCCGATCACCAGTCCGGCACCGAGCGTCTGGCAGAAGTGGTTGAGAAATGCGGTTTCAGTGATGATACGGTTATCGTAAACGTGCAGGGTGACGAGCCGATGATCCCCGCTGTCATTATCCGTCAGGTGGCCGAAAACCTGGCGCAGCGTCAGGTCGGAATGGCCACGCTGGCGGTACCCATTCATCATGCAGAAGAAGCTTTCAACCCGAATGCGGTGAAGGTCGTCATGGATGCGGAAGGCTATGCGCTCTATTTCTCCCGTGCCACGATCCCGTGGGATCGCGATCGCTTTACGCTTTCTAAAGAGACCATCGGTGATACCTTCCTGCGTCATATTGGGATCTACGGCTATCGCGCCGGCTTTATTCGCCGTTATGTGGCCTGGGCCCCGAGTCCGCTGGAGCATATCGAAATGCTGGAGCAGCTCCGCGTGCTCTGGTACGGCGAGAAAATTCACGTTGCCGTTGCTGAGGAAGTCCCCGGCACGGGCGTAGACACCCCTGAAGATCTTGAGCGCGTTCGCGCCGAATTGCGTTAATCTTACCGGCATCTCTTCGCAGGGAGAGATGCACTCTCCGGTTTATTTTTTTACTTTCTTTTTCCTGATTGATCTCTTCCGGGTGACATCTTCATTAAGGACGCTCATTATAAAAGCAGTAGTCTTAATGGGGGTAATCTCATATGGAACAGCTGCGTGCCGAACTTAGCCATCTGCTGGGTGAAAAGTTAAGCCGGGTCGAATGCGTGAGTGAAAAAATCGATACCGCGCTCTGGTCGTTGTACGACAGTGAGGGTAACCCAATGCCGCTGATGGCACGGAGTTTCACGTCACCCGGCGTTGCCAGGCAGCTTGCATGGAAAATGTCGATGCTGGCGCGGGAGGGAACCGTGCGTATGCCAACGGTGTACGGCGTGATGACCCATGAGGAACACCCCGGCCCGGACGTACTGCTGATTGAACGTTTACGTGGTGTACCCGTTGAAGCGCCCGCGCGAACGCCGGAACGCTGGGAACAGCTAAAAGACCAGATTGTCGAGGCGCTGCTGGCGTGGCACCGTCAGGATAGCCGCGGACTTGTTGGGCCGGTCGACAGCACTCAGGAAAATCTCTGGCCGCTGTGGTATCGCCAGCGGGTTGAAGTGCTGTGGGGAACGCTTAACCAGTTCAACAATACCGGTTTAACCATGCAGGACAAACGTATTCTCTTTCGCACCCGGGAGTGTTTACCGGCGCTGTTCGAAGGTTTTAACGATAACTGCGTGCTGATCCACGGTAACTTCACCCTGCGGAGTATGCTGAAAGACCCCCGCAGCGATCAGCTCCTGGCGATGGTGGGGCCGGGGATCATGCTCTGGGCTCCGCGCGAATATGAGCTGTTCAGGCTCAGCGACAGCGGGGCGGCGGAAGGTTTGCTGTGGCATTACCTTCAACGCGCCCCCGTTGCGGAAGCGTTTCTCTGGCGGCGCTGGCTCTACCTGCTCTGGGACGAAGTTGCGCAGCTGGTTAACACCGGACGCTTTAATCGCGCAAACTTCGATCTGGCGACTAAATCACTCTTGCCCTGGCTCGCCTGAGGAACCTTTCAGCCACTGCCAGAGGCGTCCGAGCGTCTCATAACCGACGCGATCGCTATGCATCAGCCACATAGGGGAGGGGATTACCCGCTCCCACGGATTAAGCGGCGCGTCGATGGCCATCTGGTTCGCCGGTGCGGGAAGCGGGTGCAGGCCCTGTTTTTCAAAGAAAATCATCGCGCGTGGCAGGTGCGAGGCGGAGGTCACCAGTAAGAACGGGGCTTCACCAATCGCCTGCTTGACTGCGGCGGCCTCTTCCTCGGTATCTTTCGGACTGTTCAGAGTGATAATGGAGGAGCGCGGTACGCCGAGTGATTCCGCGACCCGGGCGCCCGCTTCCGCCGTACTCACCGGGTTCGTTTTGGCCGCCGCGCCGGTAAAGATCATTTTTGATCCCGGATTCGCCAGCCAGAGGCGAATGCCTTCGTTTAGCCGCGGCAGGCTGTTGTTGATCAGGTTTGAGCTGGGGGCCCAGTCAGGATCCCAGGTATATCCGCCGCCCAGCACCACGATGTACGCCGCTTTCTGATTTCCCTGCCATGTCGGGTACCTGTTTTCGATGGGGCGTAACAGACCATCAGCCACCGGCTGCAGGCTCAGCAGCAGCAGGACCAACCAGCCGAACGTGATCAGCGTTTTGCCACTCTTCTGAAAGCGACTGAACCACACCAGCGCCAGCCCCAGCGCGATGATGATGAGCAGCAGCGGAAGGGGAAGCATCATCCCTCCAATGTATTTCTTAAGGGTAAAAAGCATCCTTTTTGGTTCCTTTTTTGACCATATAGCAGGTGATTGACGGTGATATTACACCAGAGAGGTTCATTCTCCGCGCGGGTGTGACAAAATAGCGGTTTTGCAGTTAGCGAGTGGAACTCTCCCAATGCGGGATCGCAATTTTGATGACATCGCGGAAAAGTTTTCGCGCAACATTTATGGCACCACGAAAGGGCAGCTCCGTCAGACGATCCTCTGGCAGGATCTGGACACCATTCTGGCTACCTTTGGTGGTCAAACGTTGCGCGTGCTGGATGCCGGGGGCGGTGAAGGGCAGACGGCCATAAAAATGGCGGAACGCGGTCATCACGTCACGCTTTGCGATCTTTCTGCTGAAATGGTCGCCCGCGCGACGCGTGCGGCAGAAGAGAAAGGTGTGAGCGACAACATGCATTTTATACAATGCGCCGCTCAGGACATCGCACAGCATTTGGAAACCCAGGTTGATCTGATATTGTTTCATGCGGTGCTGGAGTGGGTTGCCGATCCGCTAAGCGTGTTACAAACCCTGTGGTCGATGTTGCGCCCGGGCGGCACGCTGTCGTTGATGTTCTACAATGCTAACGGCTTCCTGATGCACAACATGGTTGCGGGAAACTTCGACTATGTTCAGGTCGGGATGCCCAAAAAGAAAAAACGCACGCTTTCCCCGGACTATCCGCGCGATCCACAGCAGGTCTATGGCTGGCTGGAAGCGATTGGCTGGCAGATTGTCGGGAAGACGGGCGTCAGGGTGTTTCATGATTATCTGCGTGAAAAACACAAACAGCGTGACTGTTTTGACACCTTAACAGAATTGGAAACGCGGTATTGCCGCCAGGAGCCTTTTGTCAGCCTTGGCCGCTATATTCACGTCACCGCGCACAAGCCGCAGATGCAAGGATAACCTATGAGTGAATTTTCCCAGACAGTCCCCGAACTGGTTGCCTGGGCCAGGAAAAACGATTTCTCCATCTCGCTGCCGGTAGACAGACTCTCTTTCCTGCTGGCGGTTGCCACGCTGAACGGCGAGCGGCTGGATGGGGAAATGAGCGAGGGTGAACTGGTGGACGCGTTCCGCCATGTCAGTGATGCGTTTGAGCAAACCAGCGAAACCATTAGCGTGCGTGCCAACAACGCAATTAACGATATGGTGCGTCAACGTCTGCTGAACCGCTTTACCAGCGAGCAGGCGGAAGGAAACGCCATCTATCGCCTGACGCCGCTGGGCATCGGCATCACCGATTACTACATTCGTCAGCGCGAATTTTCCACGCTGCGTCTGTCCATGCAGCTGTCGATCGTGGCCGGTGAGCTTAAGCGCGCCGCCGATGCGGCAGATGAAGACGGTGACGAATTCCACTGGCACCGAAACGTCTATGCACCGCTGAAATACTCGGTGGCGGAAATCTTCGACAGTATCGATCTGACCCAGCGTCTGATGGACGAACAGCAGCAGCAGGTCAAAGACGATATCGCACAGCTGCTGAATAAAGACTGGCGTGCAGCCATCTCAAGCTGTGAACTTCTGCTGTCAGAAACCTCCGGTACGCTGCGTGAGCTGCAGGATACGCTGGAAGCCGCAGGGGACAAGCTGCAGGCGAACCTGCTGCGCATCCAGGACGCGACGCTGGCACACGACGATCTGCACTTTATCGACCGTCTGGTGTTCGACCTGCAGAGTAAACTGGACCGCATCATCAGCTGGGGCCAGCAGTCGATCGACCTGTGGATCGGCTACGACCGACACGTGCATAAATTTATCCGTACCGCGATCGATATGGATAAAAACCGCGTCTTTGCCCAGCGTCTGCGCCAGTCGGTGCAGACCTATTTCGATGCGCCGTGGGCGCTGACCTACGCCAATGCCGATCGTCTGCTGGATATGCGCGACGAAGAGATGGCATTGCGTGATGAAGAGGTAACCGGTGAACTGCCGCCGGATCTGGAATACGAAGAATTTAACGAAATTCGCGAGCAGCTTGCGGCGATGATCGAAGAACAGCTTGCTGTCTACAAAACCAGACAAGCTCCGCTGGATCTGGGGCTCGTGGTGCGCGACTATCTGGCGCAATATCCTCGCGCGCGCCACTTCGACGTTGCCCGCATTGTGGTAGACCAGGCGGTTCGCCTGGGTATCGCGCAAGCCGATTTCACCGGACTGCCGCCGAAGTGGCAGCCAATTAACGATTACGGAGCCAAGGTACAGGCGCATGTCATTGACAAATATTGAACAAGTGATGCCGGTTAAGCTGGCACAGGCGCTGGCGAATCCGTTATTTCCGGCGCTGGACAGCCAGCTGCGTGCCGGTCGTCACATTGGCTTAGACGAGCTGGATAATCACGCCTTTTTGATGGACTTCCAGGAGTACCTGGAAGAGTTTTACGCCCGCTACAACGTGGAGCTTATCCGCGCGCCGGAAGGGTTTTTCTACCTGCGCCCGCGCTCCACGACGCTGATTCCGCGTTCCGTGCTCTCCGAGCTGGATATGATGGTCGGCAAAATTCTCTGCTACCTCTACCTCAGCCCGGAACGTCTGGCGAATGAAGGGATCTTCACCCAGCAGGAACTTTACGACGAGCTGTTGACGCTGGCAGATGAGAGCAAGCTGCTCAAGCTGGTGAACAACCGCTCCACGGGGTCGGATCTCGACCGTCAGAAACTACAGGAAAAAGTCCGCTCTTCCCTGAACCGTCTGCGTCGTCTGGGGATGGTCTGGTTTATGGGTCACGACAGCAGCAAATTCCGCATTACGGAATCTGTCTTCCGCTTCGGCGCCGACGTGCGTGCGGGCGATGACGCGCGTGAAGCGCAGCTTCGCATGATCCGCGACGGTGAAGCGATGCCGGTGGAAAACCATTTGCAGCTCAATGATGAGCATGAAGAGAATCTGCCGGATAGCGGGGAGGAAGAGTAATGATTGAACGCGGTAAATTTCGCTCACTGACGCTGATTAACTGGAACGGCTTCTTTGCCCGAACGTTCGATCTGGATGAGCTGGTGACGACGCTCTCCGGCGGTAACGGGGCGGGTAAATCCACCACCATGGCGGCCTTTGTCACGGCGCTGATCCCTGACCTGACGCTGCTTCACTTCCGTAACACCACCGAAGCGGGGGCCACAAGCGGTTCCCGTGATAAAGGCCTGCACGGGAAGCTGAAGGCCGGCGTCTGTTATTCGGTTCTGGACGTCATTAACTCCCGCCATCAGCGCGTGGTGGTGGGCGTGCGCCTGCAGCAGGTTGCCGGTCGCGACCGTAAAGTCGACATTAAACCGTTCGCCATCCAGGGGCTGCCAACGTCTGTGCAGCCGACGGCGCTGCTGACGGAAACCCTGAACGAGCGCCAGGCGCGCGTGCTGACGCTGCAGGAGCTGAAAGATAAGCTCGAAGCGATCGAAGGCGTGCAGTTCAAACAGTTCAACTCGATTACCGACTACCACTCGCTGATGTTCGATCTCGGCGTGGTGGCGCGTCGTCTGCGCACCGCATCAGACCGTAGCAAATACTACCGCCTGATCGAAGCGTCCCTGTACGGCGGTATCTCCAGCGCCATTACCCGCTCCCTGCGCGACTATCTGCTGCCGGAAAACAGCGGGGTGCGTAAGGCCTTCCAGGACATGGAGGCGGCGCTGCGTGAAAACCGCATGACGCTGGAAGCGATTCGCGTGACCCAGTCTGACCGCGATCTGTTTAAACACCTGATCAGCGAAGCCACTAACTACGTGGCGGCGGACTACATGCGCCACGCCAACGAGCGCCGCGTCCACCTCGATCAGGCATTAGAATACCGCCGCGAGCTGTTTACCTCCCGCAAACAGCTGGTGGCCGAGCAGTACAAGCACGTCGAAATGGCGCGCGAGCTCGGCGAGCACAACGGTGCCGAGGGCGACCTGGAAGCCGACTATCAGGCCGCCAGCGATCACCTGAACCTGGTGCAAACTGCGCTCCGTCAGCAGGAAAAAATCGAGCGCTATGAAGCGGACCTCGACGAGCTGCAGATCCGTCTCGAAGAGCAAAATGAAGTGGTGGCCGAAGCCGCCGAGATGCAGGAAGAGAACGAAGCCCGCGCCGAAGCGGCCGAGCTGGAAGTGGATGAGCTGAAAAGCCAGCTTGCCGATTACCAGCAGGCGCTGGACGTGCAGCAGACGCGCGCGATCCAGTACACCCAGGCACTGCAGGCATTACAGCGCGCGAAAGAGCTGTGCCATCTGCCTGACCTGACGCCGGAAAGCGCCGACGAGTGGCTGGATACCTTCCAGGCCAAAGAGCAGGAAGCCACTGAGAAACTGCTATCCCTCGAACAGAAAATGAGCGTTGCGCAAACGGCACACAGCCAGTTTGAGCAGGCCTATCAGCTGGTTGTGGCGATTAACGGCCCGCTGGCGCGTAACGAAGCCTGGGACGTTGCCCGTGAACTGCTGCGCGACGGTGTTAACCAGCGCCATCTGGCCGAGCAGGTTCAGCCGCTGCGTATGCGTCTGAACGAGCTGGAACAGCGCCTGCGCGAGCAGCAGGAAGCCGAGCGTCTGCTGGCGGAATTCTGCAAACGTCAGGGCAAAAATTACGATTTTGACGAGCTTGAGGCCCTGCATCAGGAACTCGAGGCGCGTATCGCTGCGCTTTCAGACACGGTCTCCAGCGCCAGCGAACAGCGTATGACCCTGCGTCAGGAGCTGGAACAGCTTCAGTCCCGTTCGCAAGCGCTTCTGCAGCGTGCCCCGGTCTGGCTGGCGGCCCAGAGCAGCCTTAACCAGCTCAGTGAGCAGTGCGGCGAGCAGTTCGAATCCAGCCAGGAAGTCACTGAATACCTGCAGCAGCTGCTGGAGCTCGAGCGCGAGGCGATTGTTGAGCGTGATGAAGTGGGCGCGCGCAAGCGTGACGTCGACGAAGAAATTGAGCGCTTAAGCCAGCCGGGTGGTGCGGAAGACCCGCGCCTCAATGCCCTGGCAGAGCGTTTTGGCGGCGTGCTGCTGTCTGAGATTTACGACGATGTCGGCCTGGACGATGCGCCTTACTTCTCGGCACTGTATGGCCCGTCGCGTAACGCGATCGTGGTGCCGGATCTGTCGCTGATTTCGGAGCAGCTTGCCGGTCTGGAAGATTGCCCGGAAGATCTCTACCTGATCGAAGGGGATCCGCAGTCGTTCGATGACAGCGTATTCAGCGTCGACGAGCTGGAAAAAGCGGTGGTGGTCAAAATCGCCGACCGTCAGTGGCGCTACTCCCGCTTCCCGGAACTGCCGCTGTTTGGCCGCGCCGCGCGCGAAAGCCGCATCGAAAGCCTGCACGCCGAGCGTGAGACGCTGTCTGAACGCTTTGCGACGCTGTCGTTTGACGTGCAGAAAACCCAGCGTCTGCATCAGGCGTTTAGCCGCTTTATCGGCAGCCATCTGGCCGTGGCCTTCGAAGCCGACCCGGAAGCGGAAATTCGCAAACTCAATACCCGCCGTGGCGAGCTGGAACGGGCGATTGCCAGTCATGAAAGCGACAACCAGCAGAGTCGCGTCCAGTTCGAGCAGGCGAAAGAGGGCGTTGCGGCCCTTAACCGTATTCTGCCGCGCCTGAATCTGCTGGCAGACGACACGCTGGCCGACCGCGTGGATGAGATCCAGGAGCGTCTGGATGAAGCGCAGGAAGCCGCGCGCTTCGTGCAGCAGCACGGCAATCAGCTGGCGAAGCTGGAGCCGGTTGTCTCTGTCCTGCAGAGCGACCCGGAACAGTTCGAGCAGTTAAAAGAAGATTATGCCTGGTCACAGCAGGTGCAGCGCGAAGCGCGTCAGCAGGCGTTTGCCCTGACGGAAGTGGTGCAGCGTCGCGCCCATTTCGGCTACTCCGATTCGGCGGAAATGCTGAGCGGTAACAGCGATCTGAATGAAAAGCTGCGTCAGCGCCTTGAGCAGGCGGAAGCGGAGCGTACCCGCGCCCGCGAAGCAATGCGCAGCCACTCCGCTCAGTTGAACCAGTACAACCAGGTGCTGGCCTCGCTGAAAAGCTCCTTCGATACCAAGAAAGAGCTGTTAAACGACCTGCAGAAAGAGCTTCAGGACATCGGCGTCCGTGCCGACAGCGGGGCGGAAGAGCGCGCGCGCATTCGTCGTGACGAGCTGCATGCTCAGCTCAGCAACAACCGCGCGCGTCGCAATCAGCTGGAAAAAGCGCTCACCTTCTGCGAAGCAGAAATGGATAACCTGACCCGTCGCCTGCGCAAGCTGGAGCGCGACTACCATGAAATGCGCGAGCAGGTCGTGACCGCCAAGGCGGGCTGGTGCGCGGTAATGCGCATGGTGAAAGACAATAACGTTGAGCGTCGTCTGCACCGTCGCGAGCTGGCGTATCTCTCTGCCGATGAGCTGCGTTCCATGTCGGATAAGGCGCTGGGTGCGCTGCGTCTGGCGGTGGCGGATAACGAACACCTGCGCGATGTCCTGCGTATGTCAGAAGATCCGAAACGCCCTGAACGTAAAATCCAGTTCTTCGTGGCGGTTTACCAGCACCTGCGCGAGCGTATTCGTCAGGACATTATCCGTACTGACGATCCGGTCGAGGCTATCGAGCAGATGGAAATCGAGCTGGGGCGCCTGACGGAAGAGCTGACCTCTCGCGAGCAGAAGCTGGCGATCAGCTCCCGCAGCGTGGCGAATATCATCCGCAAAACCATTCAGCGCGAGCAGAACCGCATTCGCCAGCTGAACCAGGGTCTGCAGAGCGTGTCGTTTGGCCAGGTGAACAGCGTGCGCCTCAACGTCAACGTGCGTGAAGCCCACGCGACGCTGCTGGAAGTGCTGTCTGAGCAGCACGAGCAGCACCAGGATCTGTTCAACAGCAACCGTCTGACCTTCTCCGAAGCGCTGGCGAAGCTGTATCAGCGCCTGAACCCGCAGATTGATATGGGACAGCGTACGCCGCAAACCATCGGGGAAGAGCTGCTGGATTACCGTAACTACCTGGAAATGGAGGTAGAGGTAAACCGTGGCTCCGACGGCTGGCTGCGTGCGGAATCCGGGGCGCTCTCTACCGGTGAAGCGATCGGTACCGGGATGTCAATTCTGGTGATGGTGGTACAGAGCTGGGAAGACGAAGCGCGCCGCCTGCGCGGCAAAGACATCTCCCCATGCCGACTGCTGTTCCTGGATGAGGCGGCGCGTCTTGATGCGCGCTCCATTGCCACGCTGTTTGAGCTTTGCGAACGTCTCGATATGCAGCTCATCATTGCGGCACCGGAGAACATCAGCCCTGAAAAAGGGACAACCTACAAGCTGGTGCGTAAAGTGTTCCAGAACAGCGAGCACGTTCACGTTGTCGGGCTGCGCGGCTTTGCGCCGCAGCCGCCGGAGTCACTGCCGGAAACCACGGCGGACGCTTCCTGAAGTGTCTTCTGACCCGAAGCGGCGCTCTGGCGCCGCTTTTTTTTTAAACTTAACTTGTGCTTAGGGCTGCGTTATCTTTAAACTTCTTTACATAAGGTAAGGCAACAGCTTAGCCGTCTACCTATAATGAAAGAAAGCCCCAACGTGATGGGCATGTCGTGAAAACAGGGGGCAAGGGATGTTGCTTAAGAAAGAATGTGGTCGTCAGCTGTCGGCGCTTAGTCTATGCCTGGCAGTGATGTTTGCTCCACTGTTAACCGCCCAGGCCGACGAGCCTGAAATTGTGCCGACTGACAGCTCGGCAACGACGGGCGCGCAGCCTACGTCGTTGTCCCAGCCGCTGGAGCAATCTCCGGCGACGGCGATCATGGCCGGTATTAAGCCGCTGCCGGAAGGCATCGACGCCGAATCGCTCAGCCAGCAGCTGCAGTCGGGGCTGCCGTCAGGCTACACGCCTGTCTATCTCAATCAGCTCACGCTGCTTTATGCCGCCCGCGATATGAAACCGATGTGGGAAAACCGCGATGCCGTGCGCGCCTTCCAGCAGCAGCTGGCGGAGGTCGCAATTGCAGGGTTTCAGCCGCAGTTTACAAAGTGGGTTGAGCTGTTAACCGATCCTGCCGTAACAGGGCAGGCGAGAGATGTGGTGCTTTCCGATGCCATGATGGGTTACCTGCAGTTCGTGGCGGGTATTCCGGTCAATGGCAACCGCTGGCTATACAGCGATAAGCCGTACAAGCTCGCGACGCCAGCGCTGTCGGTGATTAACCAGTGGCAGTTAGCCCTCGATAATGGCGAACTGCCGCGCTTTATTGCCAGTCTCGCACCGGCGCATCCACAATACGCCACGCTTCACCAGTCTCTCCTCGCGCTGGTGGGCGACTCGCGCCCATGGCCGCAGATGCGCGGCACCGCGACGCTGCGTCCGGGGCAGTGGAGCAGCGATGTGCCTGCTCTGCGCGAGATCCTGACGCGCTCGGGTCTTCTTGAAGGCGGGCCACATATCGCCCTGCCAGGCGACGATCCGCAAAACGCGGCGGTCAGCCCGTCAGCGCCCGTGAAAGAGAAAAAAGCGATTGCCGTCAGCAATAAACCCGCAGCATACGATCGCGAGCTGGTTGCGGCAGTGAAGCAATTCCAGGCCGCTCAGGGACTGGGAGCCGATGGCGTCATTGGCCAGACGACGCGAGACTGGCTTAACGTATCGCCTGCGCAGCGGGCAGGGGTGCTGGCGCTCAATATCCAGCGTTTGCGCCTGCTGCCGGGAACCCTTTCTACCGGCATTATGGTTAACATTCCGGCGTATTCCCTGGTCTATTACCAGGACGGTAGCGAAAAACTGGCGTCGCGCGTGATTGTCGGGCGTCCGGATCGCAAAACACCGATGATGAGCAGCGCGCTCAATAACGTAGTCGTTAACCCGCCGTGGAACGTGCCACCGACGCTGGCGCGGAAAGACATTCTGCCGAAGGTCTGGAACGATCCGGGTTATCTGGAACGTCATGGCTATACGGTGATGCGTGGATGGAACAGTAAAGAGGCTATCGATCCTTATATGGTCGACTGGTCGACAATCACGGCGTCAAACCTGCCGTTCCGTTTCCAGCAGGCACCGGGGGCGCATAACTCTTTAGGGCGTTACAAATTCAATATGCCGAGTTCTGACGCTATCTATCTGCACGATACGCCGAACCACAATCTGTTCCAGAAAGATACGCGCGCGTTGAGTTCTGGCTGCGTGCGTGTGAACAAAGCCTCGGAGCTGGCCAATATGCTGCTGCAGGATGCGGGCTGGAACGATACGCGCATTTCGGATGCCCTGAAACAAGGGGATACGCGTTACGTTAATATTCGGCACAATATTCCGGTCAATCTTTACTATCTGACGGCGTTTGTGGGCGAAGACGGGCGGACTCAGTACCGTACAGATATTTACAATTATGATCTCACCGCGCGATCCGGCGCACAAATTTTGCCAAAAGCGGAACAATTAATCAGGTAAATGAAGCAGTTCGGGAAAAATGATTGTCCTAAGTTAGGGTGAATAAGGGGCTATATCGCTGCAAGCCGCGTATTCACTGGGGTTGGGCGCCTTGACGTACCCGGTTTTGCCAGTTAAGGTGCCCTTCGTGCGCTATGCATATTACGATTTCTTTTACCTGTAGACCTGATTATCATGGACAAATTTGACGCTAATCGCCGCAAACTGCTGGCGTTAGGTGGTGTTGCGCTTGGCGCAGCGGCCATCTTGCCGACGCCAGCATTTGCCACCCTCTCGACACCTCGTCCGCGAGTTTTAACGCTCAACAATCTCCATACCGGTGAGTCGCTAAAAGCGGAGTTCTTCGATGGCAGAGGCTATATTCAGGATGAATTAGCAAGACTTAACCATTTTTTCCGTGATTTCCGCGCGAATAAAATTAAAGCCATCGACCCAGGACTGTTTGATCAGCTTTACCGCCTTCAGGGCCTGCTGGGCACCAGCAAGCCGGTGCAGCTTATTTCTGGTTATCGCTCAGTTGATACCAATAATGAACTGCGCGCCCACAGTCGCGGGGTAGCGAAAAAAAGCTATCACACGAAGGGACAGGCAATGGATTTCCATATTGAGGGCGTTTCGTTAGCCAATATTCGCAAAGCTGCGTTATCTATGCGCGCAGGTGGTGTAGGATATTACCCCAGCAGCAACTTTGTGCATATTGATACCGGTCCGGTTCGGCACTGGTAATAACGAAACACAGGAGCAGTATGAACTATCGTATTATTCCGGTTACCGCGTTCTCCCAGAATTGCTCACTCATCTGGTGCGAACAGACTAAACTGGCCGCGCTTGTCGATCCCGGCGGTGACGCTGAGAAGATCAAGCAGGAAGTCGCCGACAGCGGCGTGACGCTTATGCAGATTTTACTGACGCATGGTCACCTCGACCATGTGGGCGCAGCGGCTGAACTGGCTGAACACTACGGCGTGCCGATTGTCGGTCCGGAAAAAGAAGATGAGTTCTGGCTACAGGGGTTACCCGCCCAAAGCCGCATGTTTGGCCTGGATGAGTGTCAGCCCCTGACGCCCGATCGCTGGCTGAACGAAGGAGAGCGCGTTAGCATAGGGAATGTGACTTTACAGGTGTTGCATTGTCCTGGGCATACGCCAGGCCATATCGTCTTCTTTGATGACCAGTCCCGTCTGCTGATCTCCGGCGATGTGATTTTCAAAGGTGGCGTAGGACGCAGCGATTTTCCGCGCGGCGATCACGGACAGCTGATTCAGTCGATTAAACAGAAGTTATTGCCGCTGGGTGATGATGTGACGTTTATCCCTGGGCACGGTCCGATGTCGACGCTGGGCTATGAACGGCTCCATAATCCGTTCCTTCAGGATGAAATGCCTGTCTGGTAACCCGAATAAAAAAAGCCTGCATGATGCAGGCTTTTTTATGGGCGCAAATTACAGTACGGCGACAATCGCTTCGCACAGCGGCGCCATGTTGTCAGGCGTCATGCCTGCAACGTTCACGCGGCCAGACGCTACGGCGTACACGCCGAACTCTTCACGCAGGCGCAGAACCTGCTCTTTGGTCAGGCCGCTGAACGAGAACATGCCGTTCTGTTTGATGATAAAGCTGAAGTCGCGATCCGCGCCTTTCTCCGCCAGGGTGTTCACAAACAGCAGGCGCATGCGCTGAATACGCTGACGCATATCGTTCAGCTCTTGTTCCCAGATGGCGCGCAGCGCATCGTTGCTCAGGATAGTCGCAACAACAGAGGCACCGTGTGCCGGCGGGTTAGAGTAGTTAGCGCGGATAACGGATTTCATCTGGCTGAACGCGCGATCGACGGTCTCATCGTTAGCCGCAACCAGCGTACAGGCACCTACACGCTCATTGTACAGACCAAAGTTCTTGGAGTAGGAGCTTGCAACGATCAGCTCCTGATGCACTGCGGCGAACGCGCGCAGGCCTTCGGCATCTTCTTCCAGACCACGGGCGAAGCCCTGGTAGGCAAAGTCAAACAGCGGCAGCCAGCCTTTTTCTACGGACAGCTTCGCCAGATGTTCCCACTGCTCAAGCGTTGGATCGATACCGGTTGGGTTGTGGCAGCAGCCGTGGAACAGCACCACGTCACCCGCCTGCGCCTCACTCAGGCTCGCCAGCAGGCCGTCAAAGTCCAGAGAGTGGTTTGCTGCGTCGTAGTAGGCGTATTCACGCACTTCCAGACCCGCAGAGTTAAATACGCTCTTGTGGTTCGGCCAGCTTGGATTGCTTACCCAGACACGCTTCACAGAGGTGTTTTTCGCAAGGAAATCCGCCGCCACGCGCAGCGCGCCGGTACCGCCCGGGGTCTGTGCCGTACGGGCACGTTTGTCACTCACAATTGCACTGCCTTTACCGAACAGCAGCTCCTGGGTGCAGCGACCAAATTCAGGGATACCATCAATACCGAGGTAGTTTTTGGTGGTTTCGTTTTCCAGCAGATACTGCTCAGCTTTCTTAACGCTGGTCAGTACCGGAGTTTTGCCGGTTTCATCTTTATATACACCAATACCCAGGTTGATTTTGCCAGGGCGGTCGTCGGCACGAAACAGATCGGCCAGGCCCAGAATCGGGTCGGCAGGAGCGGCGGTAATGTTCTCAAACATGACGAAGTTCCATTGTGATTACAGAAGTGAAATCCGCTATCAGGTTAACGGTAGATTTACAAAATGCCAACCGTTTGCGACGAAAAGCGTGCGGCTTTTCAAAAGTCGCCATTATTTTCTGTCAGGCATAAAAAAACAGGGCCGAAGCCCTGTTCATTAAGCATATAACAAAGTGGTGTACTGATTAGAACTGGTAGACGAGACCCAGTGCTACAGTGTCATCGTTGTTGATGCCCAGTTTGTTGTCATCTTTCAGCTGGTTGATCTGGTAGTCAACATAGGTGGACATGTTTTTGTTGAAGTAGTAAGTCGCGCCAACTTCGATGTAGTTGATGAAATCTTCATCACCAATGCCTTCAACATCTTTCGCTTTAGATTTGTAGTAAGCGATGGATGGACGCAGACCGAAGTCGAACTGATACTGAGCGACAACAGAGAAGTCCTGAGATTTGTTAGCGAAACCGCTGCTGCTCAAACGCGCGGCGTTGTGCATTTCGCCGTACAGCGCTGCCAGGTAGATGTTGTTTGCGTCATACTTCAGGCCAGTTGCCCACTGCTCAGCTTTATCGCCTTTACCCCAGACCAGCTTTTGCTGGCTGTTGGTACGGTCAGCTGCGCCGTATGCACCCACAACGCCAAAGCCTTCGAAATCATAGCTAACTGAGGTTGCCCAGCCGTCACCGTTAGAACGTACTGCATCATCACGGTCATTTTTGCCCAGATACTGAACGCCAAAGTTCAGACCGTCAACCAGGCCGAAGAAGCCGCTGTTACGGTAAGTCGCCAGACCACCATTACGGCTGGAGAAGAAGTTATCGCTCTTGCCAGTGTCGCCACCCCATTCTGGCAGCATATCGGTGATGCCGATTGCATCATACACCAGGCCATAGTTACGACCGTAGTCGAAGGAGCCTGCATCACCGAATTTCAGACCTGCGAACGCCAGACGGGTTTTGTTACCGCTCTGAGCATCGGCGCCTTCGGAGTTGTTACCCTAGAAGTTGTATTCCCACTGGCCATAACCGGTCAGCTGGTCATTGATTTTCGTTTCGCCTTTGAAGCCCAGACGAGCGTAAGTCTGGTCGCCGTCGTTGCCAGCATAGTCAGAGAAGTAATGCAGACCAACCGCTTTCCCGTAAAGATCCAGTTTATTAGAGTCTTTGTTATAGATTTCTGCAGCGTTGGCTGCACCGGCTACCAGCAGGGCAGGGATTACCACTGCCAGAATATTGCGCTTCATCATTATTTATTACCCTCATTGGTTTTTTTATGACACTCGCCACTGCCGTCAATAAATTCTGTCAATAAATATTTCCGGAACTATTGATGAGAGTTTGGTGTCTTTATGTATCTGACAGGCATCTTTCCATTCGCCGAAGCGTTTCGCTAGCCTGAAAGTGCTACAATTCTCAAGATTGAGTAACCAAAAGAAAATATATGTAACTAAATGTGTATTTTTGGGAACTTTGTGAACCACCTCAAACTTCAGAACGCCCTGGTGAATTAAGCGACAGTATCTATCCTATATATATGAATTCCTTATGATTAATTTGGATAAAGGCAATTCATATAAACAGACGATAAACGACTCGTTTTTTCTTATGACGCCGAAAAGCCTTCTGGATGGCTGTAAAATTGGTTGAAATTTGTGCTATTGCTTGAGGATGTAATAAGCGCAATAAGAATGGGGTTTATTTTTTGTGGCTGGATATTTCGCGGAAACAAAACGTAACAGGTAGTGGTTGTGACGGGGTGAAGGCATGAAGATGCTGACTTCACGCTGACGAAAACTGACAATACAGGATAAAATAATGGCCAGCACAGGCTGGCCATTTTAGTCTTTTACCGATTAGAAGCTGGCGTTACGTGGCGTACGTGGGAACGGAATCACGTCACGAACGTTCTGCACACCGGTCACGTAGGCAATCAGACGCTCAAAGCCCAGACCAAAACCGGCGTGCGGTACGGTACCGTAACGACGCAGATCGCGGTACCAGCTGTAGTCCGCAGGGTTAAGACCCATCTCTTCCATACGCGCGTCCAGCACGTCCAGACGCTCTTCACGCTGAGAGCCACCGATGATTTCACCGATGCCCGGCGCCAGGACGTCCATCGCTGCCACGGTTTTACCGTCTTCGTTAAGGCGCATATAGAAGGCCTTGATGTCTTTCGGGTAGTTTTTAACGACAACCGGCGCTTTGAAATGCTTCTCGGCCAGATAGCGCTCGTGCTCAGACGCCAGGTCTACGCCCCAGTAAACCGGGTTCTCGAACTTCTCACCGCATTTCTCGAGGATCGCCACCGCGTCGGTGTAGTCCACCTGCGCAAAATCGGCAGAGACGAAGCGCTCCAGACGGGCTACCGCGTCGCTGTCTACGCGCTCGGCGAAGAATTTCATGTCGTCCGGACGCTCTTCCAGCACCGCTTTGAAGACATACTTCAGCATCGCTTCCGCCAGACCCGCGACATCGTCCAGGTTGGCGAACGCCACTTCAGGCTCCAGCATCCAGAATTCCGCCAGGTGACGGCTGGTGTTGGAGTTTTCGGCACGGAAGGTAGGGCCAAAGGTGTAGATTTTAGACAGCGCGCAGGCGTACGTTTCGCCGTTGAGCTGACCGGATACGGTCAGGAAGGCCTCTTTACCAAAGAAGTCTTTGTCATAGTCCACTTTACCTTCCGGGGTGCGCGGCAGGTTTTCGAGATCCAGCGTTGAGACGCGGAACATCTCACCGGCGCCTTCCGTATCGGACGCGGTGATCAGCGGGGTAGACACCCAGAAATAACCCTGCTCATCGAAGAAACGATGCAGCGCTTGCGCCAGCGTATGACGTACGCGAGCAACCGCACCAATCAGGTTGGTACGCGGACGCAGGTGAGCTACCTCACGCAGATACTCAATGCTGTGACGTTTTGCCGCCATCGGATAGGTATCCGGATCTTCAACCCAGCCGGTGACTTCAATCGCAGAAGCCTGAATTTCGAAACTCTGACCCTGGCCCGGGGATGCCACGACCACGCCGGTGACAATTACGGAACAGCCCGTCGTCAGGTGCAGAACGTCATCATTGTAATTGGGCAGAGAATTATTAATGACGGCCTGTACAGGATCAAAGCAGGAACCGTCATAGACGGCAAGGAAGGAGATGCCAGCTTTAGAATCTCGGCGGGTACGCACCCATCCGCGCACGGTGACTTTTGAGTCAACGGCGACACGGCCCTGGAGTACGTCGGCTACAGGCACAACGCTCATAATATTCTCTCTGTTAATAGTCGGAAAAAATAAACACTTGTCCACCCTTATGGGGGGATATCTATGTTACCTGCCATCCGCTATCAGACAAGTAAATTTCGCGGTCAAAAGGGAAGAATTGAGAAATAAATAAGAAGAGGGGAGCCATGAAGGCTCCCTTAAGCGCTTAACTGGCTTTTTTGATCTGGGGAAGATCGAAGGCTTTGCGCAACGCGCGGACAAACGCCTTGTCATGGCAGATGGTTTTGCCCGGGCTGTCGGAGAGTTTCGCCACCGGTTTGCCGTTACATTCCACCAGCTTTATCACGATATTCAGAGGTTTTACCTGAGGAATGTCGCAGGTTAACCGGGTACCGATCCCGAAGCTCAGGTTCACTCTGGCGTTGAAATGGCGATAGAGTTCGACGGCTTTCGCCAGATCGAGATTATCGGAGAAGACCAGCACCTTGCTCATCGGGTCAATGCCCAGTTTCTCGTAATGGGCAATCGCCTTCTCACCCCACTCAACCGGATCTCCGGAATCGTGGCGCAACCCCTGATAACGCTCCGCAAATTCAGGTCCAAAGTCGCGCAGGAAGGCATCCATCGTAATACAGTCCGTGAGGGCAATTCCGAGTTGATTCGGGTACTCCGCAAGCCATGCGGCCAGCGCTGCCCGCTGGCTGTTAGCCAGGTCAGGGCTAATTTGCTGATGCGCCTGGAACCACTCGTGCGCCTGGGTACCCATGGGCGTCAGATTGAGGCGACGGGCCAGATCGTAGTTACTGGTGCCCACGAACCACGGCTCCTGCTGCAGACGTTTAACGATGGCCTCCTGTACGTCGCGCGAAAAACGGCGGCGGGTGCCAAAGTCCATCAGGCGGAAGCGGGACATGTCCAGCCCTGCGGTCAGCGTGGAGAAGTCAGCGAGTTTCTTTTCCAGCGAGGCCACCGCCTGCGCTACGCCCGTTTCCGGGGAACGGTAGCGGTGAGCCAGTTCACTGATTACCGCCAGAAGCGGCACTTCCCACATGATCACTTCCCGCCACGGACCTGCAAGGCGAATATCCAGCTTGCCGTTATCGTTAACCACGGTGACCTGCTCCGGCTTATAGCGGAAGTCGCGCAGCCAGTTCAGGTAGTCGGCTTTGAAGAAAGGCAGGCCAGAAAGCCACTGATATTCCTCGTCCTGCAGCGTCAGATGCTGCATAGCATTGACCTGTTCACGAATGGCGTCTGCGTAGATACCGAGCAAGTCGTCGCCACGGCAGCGGAATTCCGCCGCGACATGAACGTCATAGTAATGGTGGAAAACGGCTTGCTGCATATGCAGTTTATACGCGTCGGTATCCAGCAACGTATGCAGAACTGGAGAAGCGAATTGAGTCATAGGTGCGCAGTAGCATCCTCTCACAGGAGCGTTTAGTACAATAAACAACTCCGGAGTATACCTTGTTTAGTGATTTATTGAACCCCGATCACAACATAAGCGCGTTTTATGGTCGAGGGCATTTTGTGCCCCGTGTTATACAAATGTAGCAAAAAAAGGTATTGACCCTGAAAAGATGAACATTCTGCATAGCGCGTTTTGCGCAACAGGAATATATTGAAACGTTACTCGACAAACGATGCATAAGGTTTTCTATGACACAACAGCCACAAGCCAAATACCGCCACGACTACCGTGCGCCGGATTATCTGATTAGCGAAATCGATCTGACTTTTGACCTGGATGCCACTAAAACCGTTGTCACGGCGGTGAGTCAGGTGACGCGCCACAGCGCAACTGCTGTGCCGCTGCGTCTGGATGGCGAAGACCTGACGCTGGTCTCCCTGCATATTAATGATGAAGCCTGGTCAGACTATAAAGAAGAAAACAACCAGCTGGTCATCGACAACCTGCCGGAACAGTTTACGCTGCGCATCGTGAATGAAATCAGCCCGGCCGCCAACACCGCGCTGGAAGGGCTTTACCAGTCAGGCGTGGCGCTGTGTACCCAGTGTGAAGCGGAAGGGTTCCGCCACATTACCTGGTATCTCGACCGCCCGGACGTCCTCGCGCGCTTCACCACCAAAATCATCGCCGATAAAACCCTGTATCCCTTCCTGCTCTCCAACGGCAACCGCGTAGGCGAAGGCGAGCTGGAGAATGGCCGTCACTGGGTTCAGTGGCAGGATCCGTTCCCGAAACCGTGCTACCTGTTTGCGCTGGTGGCAGGGGACTTCGACGTGCTGCGCGACACCTTCAAAACGCGCTCAGGCCGCGAAGTGGCGCTGGAGCTGTTTGTTGACCGTGGTAACCTGGACCGCGCGCCGTGGGCGATGACCTCGCTCATCAACTCCATGAAGTGGGACGAAGAGCGCTTTGGCCTCGAATATGACCTCGACATCTATATGATCGTTGCCGTTGATTTCTTCAACATGGGCGCAATGGAGAACAAAGGCCTGAACGTCTTTAACTCCAAATACGTGCTGGCGCGCACCGATACCGCCACCGATAAAGATTATCTCGATATCGAACGCGTCATCGGCCACGAATATTTCCACAACTGGACCGGTAACCGCGTCACCTGCCGCGACTGGTTCCAGCTGAGCCTGAAAGAGGGCCTGACCGTCTTCCGTGACCAGGAGTTCAGCTCCGATCTGGGTTCACGCGCGGTGAACCGCATCAATAACGTGCGTACCATGCGCGGCCTGCAGTTTGCGGAAGATGCCAGCCCAATGGCGCACCCGATCCGTCCGGATAAAGTCATCGAAATGAACAACTTCTACACCCTGACGGTGTATGAGAAAGGCGCTGAAATTATCCGCATGATCCATACTCTGCTGGGTGAAGAGAATTTCCAGAAAGGGATGCAGCTCTACTTCGAGCGTCATGACGGCAGCGCGGCCACCTGCGACGATTTTGTGCAGGCAATGGAAGATGCTTCTAATGTCGATCTTTCCCACTTCCGCCGCTGGTACAGCCAGGCCGGTACGCCAGTTGTTACCGTCAAAGACGACTACAATCCGGAAACCGAGCAGTACACGCTGACCATCAGCCAGCGCACGCCGCCGACGGCAGAGCAGGAAGAGAAATACCCGCTGCATATTCCGTTCAGCATTGAGCTGTACGATAACGAGGGCAAAGTCATTCCACTGCAGAAGGGCGGCCACCCGGTACACCACGTGCTGAACGTGACCCAGGCCGAGCAGACCTTTATCTTCGATAACGTCTACTTCCAGCCGGTGCCTGCGCTGCTGTGTGAATTCTCCGCGCCGGTGAAGCTGGAGTACAAGTGGAGCGATCAGCAGCTGACGTTCCTGATGCGTCACGCCCGCAACGACTTCTCCCGCTGGGATGCGGCGCAAAGCCTGCTGGCGACCTACATCAAGATCAACGTAAACCGTCACCAGCAGGGTCAGCCGCTGTCGCTGCCTGTTCACGTGGCTGACGCGTTCCGCGCGATCCTGCTGGATGAGAAGATTGACCCGGCGCTGGCCGCTGAAATTCTGACCCTGCCGTCAGCAACGGAAATCGCGGAGTTGTTCGAGATTATCGATCCGATCGCGATCGTGGCGGTGCGTGAAGCGCTGACCCGTACGCTGGCTGCTGAACTGGCGGACGAGTTCCTCGCCATTTATAACGCCAACAAGCTTGACGCTTATCGCGTTGAGCATGCGGACATTGGTAAACGTTCTCTGCGTAACACCTGCCTGCGCTATCTGGCGTTTGGTGAAACCGAGCTGGCGAACACCCTGGTGAGCAAGCAGTATCACGAGGCGGATAACATGACCGACGTGCTGGCCGCGCTGGGCGCAAGCGTTGCCGCCGAACTGCCGTGCCGCGATGCGCTGATGCAGGAGTATGACGACAAGTGGCATCAGGATGGTCTGGTAATGGATAAGTGGTTCATCCTGCAGGCGACCAGCCCGGCGGCCGATGCGCTCAGCAAGGTGCGCAGCCTGCTGAAGCATCGTTCCTTTACCCTGAGCAATCCAAACCGTGTGCGCTCGCTGATTGGCGCGTTTGCCAGCAGCAACCCGGCCGCATTCCACGCCGAAGACGGCAGCGGTTATCAGTTCATGGTGGAAATGCTGACCGAGCTGAACAGCCGTAACCCGCAGGTGGCGTCGCGTCTGATAGAGCCGCTGATCCGTCTGAAACGCTACGATGAGAAGCGTCAGGCGAAGATGCGTGCCGCGCTTGAGCAGCTGAAAGGGCTGGAAAACCTGTCTGGCGATCTGTACGAGAAGATTGCTAAAGCGTTAGCGTAATAAAAGTTTACCCTCCCTCTCCCTGTGGGAGAGGGCCGGGGGTGAGGGCATCAGGCATTAGCCTTAGCTCGCTGTAACTCCGTGCTCCCGCGTTTCATCACCCGATCCAGCACTTCTGCCTCCAGCTCCGCCAGGCTTGCCGAGCCCACGCGACGAGGCCGGGGAAGATCCACCGTCAAATCCAGACCGATTTTTCCTTCCTCTATTAACAGCACCCGGTCGGCCATTGCGACGGCTTCGCTCACGTCATGCGTCACCAGCAGTACCGTAAAGCCGTGCGTCTGCCAGAGGGAACCAGTCAAATCCTGCATTTCGATTCGCGTCAGGGCGTCGAGCGCGCCCAGTGGTTCATCGAGCAAGAGCAGGCCCGGACGGTGAATCAACGCCCGCGCCAGCGCCACGCGCTGCTTCTGCCCACCCGAAAGGGCAGCAGGCCATTCATCGGCGCGATTTTCCAGCCCAACGGCGGCCAGCGCCTGGCGGGCTTCATCCCGCCAGTTACCCTTAAGACCGAGCCCGACATTGTCGATAACCGATTTCCACGGCAGCAGGCGTGCATCCTGGAACATCATGCGGGTATCGCCCTGAATATTCGAAAGCGGCGTCGTTCCTGCCAGAATGTCGCCGCCGTTGGGGGCTTCCAGTCCGGCCAGCAGCCGTAGCAGCGTACTCTTGCCGCCGCCGCTGCGCCCGACTACGGCCACAAACTGTCCGGCGGGAATATGCAGATCCAGCCCGTTAAGAATGGTGTTATCGCCGTAGCGTTTGGTGACACCGTTCAGCAGTAACGGGGTCCCCTGATTCAGTCGTGCAGTATTCATGCTTTCGCCTCCTGAAGGGTATAGGCCGGATTCCAGCGCAGCCAGCTGCGCTCCAGCCACTGGGCGCTGACGTCGGCGAGTTTGCCGAGCAGGGCGTAAAGGATAATGGCTACTACCACCACGTCCGTTTGCAGGAATTCGCGGGCGTTCATCGCCAGATAACCAATCCCGGAGTTAGCTGAGATGGTTTCCGCCACAATCAGCGTCAGCCACATCAGGCCGAGCGCGAAACGCACCCCGACCATAATGGAGGGCAGGGCGCCCGGCAGAATCACGTGAACAAAGAGGGAAAAACCCGATAAGCCGTAGCTGCGCGCCATCTCCACCAGACCACGATCGATATTGCGGATGCCGTGCCAGGTGTTGATGTAAATCGGGAACAGCGTGCCCAGCGCCACGAGGAAGATCTTGGCGCTCTCATCAATCCCAAACCACAGAATGACCAGCGGGATCAGCGCCAGATGCGGCACGTTGCGCAGCATCTGGATGGAGGTATCCAGCAGCCGCTCGCCCCAGCGTGAAAGGCCGCTCACCAGACCCAGAACCAGCCCGATACTGCCGCCGATGGAAAACCCGATCGCGGCGCGCCAGGAGCTGATCGCCAGATGCTGCCACAGCTCTCCGCTGACGCTCAGCGACCAGAACGCTTCTACAACGCCCTCCGGAGATGGCAGAATGCGGCTCGACAGCCAGCCGGTGGACGATGCGAGCTGCCAGAACGCCACAATGCCGACGGGTAAAAACCACGGCGCGGCGCGCAGCAGCCATTTTTGTGAGGTGGCAGACATGGTCCCTCCTTAGCTCTGTGCGGCTTTGCGTGGAATAAATTCGTTTGCCACGGCTTCGCCCTGCAGCTGGAGCGGCTGCGGCTGCGGAACCTCCGGAATGGCGACATCAAGATGCGGGAACAACAGCTCGCCGACCTTGTACGCCTCTTCCAGGTGCGGATAACCGGAGAGAATAAAGCTGTCGATACCCAGTTCGGCGTATTCATTGATGCGCGCGGCCACGGTCGGGCCGTCGCCGACCAGCGCCGTACCCGCACCGCCGCGCACCAGACCGACGCCCGCCCACAGGTTCGGGCTGATCTCCAGATTCTCGCGCTTGCCGTTGTGCAGGGAGGCCATCCGGTGCTGCCCGACAGAGTCGGTTTTGGCAAACGCGGCCTGCGCCTTTGCGATGGTCTCGTCGTCCAGATGGGAAATCAGGCGGTCAGCGGCCTGCCAGGCTTCATTATTGGTTTCACGCACAATCACGTGCAGGCGGATACCGAAGCGCACCTTGCGGCCATGGGCGGCCGCTTTCGCGCGGACCTGAGCGATTTTTTCTTTCACCAGCTCAGGCGGTTCGCCCCAGGTCAGATAGAGGTCGACCTGCTCCGCCGCCAGATCCTGGGCTACATCCGACGACCCGCCAAAATAGAGCGGCGGGCGCGGCTGCTGCACCGGCGGGAAGTAGAGCTTCGCGTCGCGAACGTGAATATGCTTGCCTTCAAAGGTGACGGTTTCCCCTTCCAGCAGGCGTCGCCAGACGCGGGTGAATTCGGCGGAGGCCTCATAGCGTTCGGTATGGTCGAGGAACACGCCGTCGCCCGCCAGCTCCTGTGGATCGCTGCCCGTCACCAGGTTAAACAGGGCGCGGCCGTTGGACAGCCTGTCCAGCGTGGCCGCCTGACGTGCCGCCACGGTAGGGGAGACGACGCTCGGGCGTAACGCGACAAGGAACTTCAGGCGCTGGGTGACCGGGATCATCGACGCGGCGACCAGCCAGGCATCTTCACATGATCGTCCGGTCGGGATCAGCACCCCGGTGAAACCGATTCGGTCCGCCGCCTGTGCAATCTGCTGCAGGTAGCCATGGTCAACCGGGCGTGAACCCTCTTCTGTACCAAGATAGTGTCCATCACCGTGGGTGGGTAAAAACCAGAAAAGATTCAGACTCATGATTTAGCTCCTTCTTTGCCTGCGGGTTGCCAGATGCGTTCGCGAATAGTGACCTGTTTTGGAACCAGGCGGTTTTGATAGAAGAGGTCAGCCGTTTGTTGCTGAAGTGCGGCGACGTGTGCGTCCACCGGCGTAATGGTGGTCGGCGGACGGTGGTTGAGATAGCTCGCGATCACCGGCTCAGGTAAGCCCATGGTTTTCGCCAGCAGGGCAATGCTCTCCTGACGCTGGCTCTGAGTCAGGGCATCGGCCTGGGTAAAGGTATCCAGCACGCCCTGAATAAATGCGCCGTTCTTTTCCGCATAAGGGCGCGCGGCCAGATAGAACGAGCCGGTCTGCTTCAGCGTGGTACCGTCTTTCAGCACGCGAACGCCACCCTGCAGCAATGCGGCGGAGTAGTACGGGTCCCAGATGGCCCAGGCATCAACGTTCTTCTGCTGGAACGCGGCGCGCGCGTCGGCAGGTGTCAGGTAAACGGGCTGAATGTCGGTGAACTTAAGCCCGGCCTCTTGCAGAGCGCGTAGCAAAAGGTTGTGTGAGCTGGATCCCTTCTGGAAAGCGACCTTATGGCCTTTAAGATCGGCGACGCTTTTAATGTCGCTGTTTTCAGGCACCAGAATGACTTCGGCCTTAGGCTTTGGCGGCTCAACGCCAACGTAGAGGAGGTCCGCTCCCGCGGCCTGGGCGAATATAGGTGGGATATCGCCCGTGCTGCCGAGATCGATACTGCCCACGTTCAGGGCCTCCAGCATCTGCGGGCCGGCAGGGAACTCCACCCAGGAGAATTTGGTATCCGGGAAGCGTTTTTCCAGGAGCTGGTGGCTTTTTGCCAGCACCATACTGACGCTGCCTTTCTGATACCCGATGCGTAAACTTTCCGGAGCCGTTTCTGCGGCATGGGCCAGCGAGGTAAGCGCCATCAAACCGGCCAGTCCGATGCGGGTTAACGTTTTAAACATGTGCGACTCCTTGAGGCCGACTAAACGCCGGGGCCTGGATATCCCGGCGATGCAGGGCATGCCAGAACGTTTCCAGAGCGTTATCGAGGCGGGTTTGCAGGTTAGGCGTAAAGTGGGGTTTGTGCTGATAGTCGATGACCTGCGAGTCATCGGCGAAAACGCCGTGGAGGATCTCCTGCGCTTTCAACGCGTTCAGCACCGGCTTCAGGGCATAATCCACGGCCAGTAAATGGGCAACCGTACCGCCCGTTGCCAGCGGCAGCACCACCTTGCCGTCCAGCGCACGTTCCGGAAGCAGATCGAGCAGGGTTTTCAGCGCCCCGGAAAAGGAGGCCTTATAGATGGGCGTTGCGACGATCAGGCCGTCCGCGCCGTTAAGTTGCTCAATGAGGGTTTTCAGCGCAGGGCTGTCGAAACGGGCGTAGAGCAAATCTTCAGGTTCGAAGTTATGCAGGTTCCAGTGGCACACTTCCACATCCAGAGCATTCAGTTTTTCACGGGCATATTCCAGCAGGGCGCTGGAGCGCGAAGGGAATCGTGGACTTCCGGCCAGGGTAATGACGCGCATACTTCCTCCTTATAACTAATTGTTTGCTTTTATCTAACATTCATAACAATTTTAAGGAGTGTGACACCGCGCGTTTATTCCACTAAATGATTTATCTGCAATTAAAATGCAAAAAAGTGCATAACAAATGGACGGGGAGGTAAACGATTGCGTTTTACGCGGTTTTTTTTGCCGCAGGTCAATTCCCTTTCGCGATGGGATCGCCCATAATCCCCTCCCGGTTTGCACACCGGGAATCCAGGAGAGTTCATGTACTACCCCTTCGTTCGTAAAGCCCTTTTCCAGCTCGACCCTGAGCGCGCTCATGAATTTACATTCCAGCAATTACGTCGTATTACCGGCACGCCTCTGGCCGCGCTGGTGCGTCAGCATGTGCCGGTAAAACCTGTGCAGTGCATGGGGCTGACTTTTAAAAATCCGCTGGGTCTGGCGGCCGGTCTGGACAAAAATGGCGAGTGCATTGATGCCCTGGGCGCGATGGGCTTTGGCTCCATTGAAATCGGTACCGTCACCCCGCGCCCGCAGCCGGGAAATGACAAACCGCGCCTGTTCCGACTGGTGGAAGCCGAAGGGCTGATCAACCGCATGGGCTTCAACAACCACGGTGTTGATCACCTGGTCGAGAACGTAAAAAAAGCCCACTTTGACGGAATACTGGGCATCAATATCGGCAAAAATAAAGACACGCCGGTCGAGCAGGGTAAAGATGACTATCTGATTTGTATGGAAAAAGTCTACGCCTATGCCGGTTATATTGCGGTGAATATTTCCTCACCCAATACCCCGGGCCTGCGATCCTTACAATATGGTGAAGCGCTGGACGATCTTCTGAGTGCCATTAAAAATAAGCAAAATGAACTCCAGGCGATCCACCACAAATATGTTCCGGTCGCGGTTAAGATCGCCCCGGATCTTTCTGCCGAAGAATTGATCCAGGTTGCCGACAGTTTGGTTCGCCATAATATTGATGGTGTAATTGCGACCAATACCACGCTCGATCGTTCCCTCGTGCAGGGAATGAAAAACTGTGACGAAGCGGGTGGGTTAAGTGGCCGTCCGGTGCAATTAAAAAGCACCGAAATTATTCGCGCCCTGTCTGCGGAATTAAATGGCCGCCTGCCGATTATTGGCGTCGGCGGCATTGACTCCGTGATTGCTGCGCGTGAGAAGATGGCGGCGGGTGCGTCACTGGTGCAAATCTATTCCGGCTTTATTTTTAAAGGACCGCCGCTGATTAAAGAAATCGTTACGCATATCTAATCTTTTCTCGTAATCAGACAACCGGGGCTTTATTTCCAGCCCTGGTTGTTTTATATTCCGTCACTGTTGCTTATTTAGACATTATAGTCTTTTATTAATGGTGTTATAAACGAAGCGGCAAACAGGACATTTTTAGTACAGGACGTTTCGGGGACGGGAGAGAAGCATGCGAATTAAACCTGACGATAACTGGCGCTGGTATTTTTGCGACGAGCATGACCGAATGATGCTCGACTTAGCCAATGGCATGTTGTTTCGCTCTCGTTTTGCCCGCCGAATGTTAACCCCGGACGCTTTTTCCCCGTCAGGCTTTTGCGTTGACGACGCTGCGCTTTATTTCTCCTTTGAGGAAAAATGTCGCGATCTGATGCTCTCGAAAGAGCAGCGAGCCGAGCTGGTATTAAATGCGCTGGTGGCTATCCGTTTCCTGAAGCCGCAAATGCCAAAGAGCTGGCATTTCCTGCCGCACGGCATGAACTGGACCCCGGCAACGGGCGATGCGGCCAGCGTCAACCTGAGCGATACCGCAGAAGAGGTGAGCCTGCTGGTGGTGGAGCCAGGCGAAAATGCCGCGCTCTGCCTGCTGGCCCAGCCTGGCGTGACGATTGCCGGGCGGACGATGCAGCTCGGGGATGCCATTAAGGTCATGAACGACAGGCTGAAGCCCCAGCTTCGCGTGGATGCCTTCAGCCTCGAGCAGGCGGTTTAAGCTTCCAGCTGTACGGACGTTTTCGGTACGCAGCTACAGCACAGAATTGTGCCGTCATTTCCAATTGCCGACTTTTTCAACGCACTCACTTCGCCATCCACCAGTCTGATACGACAGCATCCGCAAATGCCCGCGCGGCAGGAATAGGGTATGCGGATCCCCGCTTGTTCCAGCTGCTCAAGCAGTACCTGCTGGTTGTTACCCCGGATGACGTTGCCCTGCCAGTGAATATCTACCGCAGAGGCGACGTTCGTCTCAACGTCGACAAGCTCCTCCTCCTGACCCGAGCCGTACACTCTTGCTGGTCCACGGGTAAGAATTTCGACCTCATCGCCGACGCGGATCGCGCCGCTGGAGCGTGGGATCAGGTTCTGGCCGAAATCGACATCGCCATTATCCTGCGCGGTGCGGAATGATTGCAGGGTTTTCAACGGTTCGCCGGAAGGATGCTTCTGGCCTTTCTCCGGGCTTACCGTGGTGAAAATGCAGCGGCTGCAGGGCTTCACCACGTCAAAAATGACGCTGCCAATGCGGATCACTTTCCAGGTATCTTCGTCCCAGGCCTCGGCACCCGTCACCACCAGGTTCGGACGGAACTGTTCCATCTGAACGCTGGCTTTGCAGCGGCCTTGTAAATCGCGCAGCGAGGCTTCGTTCGTCAGCAGGAACGGGAAGCCATCGGCGAAGGAGAGGGGAACGGCGTCGTGTCGCTTCACGCGACGCGTCAGTTCAGGTCCAACCCACCGCAGCTGCACGTCGCGGGAGAAGAAGCCGCTTAACCAGCGGTTAATTTCATCCGGGGCGATGCGCGCGGTAAAGTGGTTCCCCCACACTTCCGTTGGCGCATCGACGGGCGCAAAATCAGCAAAGCGAATCACCGCGCTGGAACCGTCCGGCGCGGTAAGATGCAAACCGTCGTGAAGCGGGGAAGGGGTAAAGCGAACCATCTGAGGGAACTGGCGTGCGGTAATAAACGTACCGTCAGGCTCGGTGACCATAAAAATGCGATCGAAGGCGAATCCGCTCATGTCGGCCAGCGCGTGAGAGACGCCGATGCCGCGCATGGATTTCACCGGATGAATAAAAAGCCTGGATAACGTCGCCACTGCACACTCCCTCGAATGAAAATAAGCCTTCAACTTTATGACATACACGCCATATTAGCTATAATGCGCGACAATTTTCTAAGAGTAAAAGTGACGATATGAATTCTCTGTTTGCCAGTACGGCCCGTGGGCTGGAAGAGCTGTTAAAAACTGAACTGGAAAGCCTGGGTGCACAAGAGTGTCAGGTGGTTCAGGGTGGTGTCCATTTTGAGGGCGACACGCGGCTTATTTACCAGAGCCTGATGTGGAGCCGCCTGGCGTCGCGCATCATGCTGCCGATGAAGGAGTGCAAGGTTTATAGCGACCTTGACCTCTACACCGGCGTACAGATGATCGACTGGACAGAGATCTTCACCCCGAATGCCACCTTTGCGGTCCATTTCAACGGCGTGAACGACGAGATCCGCAACAGCCAGTACGGTGCCCTGCGCGTAAAAGACGCCATTGTGGACTGCTTTACGCGTAAAAATAAGGAACGTCCGAACGTCGATCGTGAAAACCCGGATCTGCGTATTAACGTCTGGCTGAACGGCGACACGGCGAGTATCTCTCTCGATCTAAGCGGCGCGGGCCTGCACCTGCGCGGCTACCGCGATCGTACCGGCATGGCACCCATCAAAGAGACCCTGGCGGCCGCCATTGTGATGCGCTCCGGCTGGCAGCCGGGCACGCCGCTGCTCGACCCGATGTGCGGTTCCGGTACCCTGCTGATTGAAGCGGCCATGCTGGCCACCGACCGCGCCCCGGGACTCCATCGCGGCCAGTGGGGCTTCAAAGGCTGGGCGCAGCACGATGAAGCGCTCTGGAAAGAGGTCAAAGACGACGCGCAGACCCGCGCACGTAAGGGGCTGGCGGAATATACCTCTCATTTCTACGGCTCCGATAGCGACCCTCGCGTCATTGAGCGCGCGCGCAGCAACGCCCGCCGTGCCGGTATTGGCGAGCTGGTCACCTTCGAAGTAAAAGACGTGGCGAACCTGACCAACCCGCTGCCAAAAGGCCCGTACGGTACCGTGATCAGCAACCCGCCATACGGCGAACGTCTCGACAGCGAACCGGCGCTGATTGCCCTGCACAGCCTGCTGGGCCGCAACATGAAGGACCACTTCGGCGGCTGGAACCTGTCTCTGTTCAGCGCCTCGCCGGAACTGCTGAGCTGCCTGCAGCTGCGCGCCGACCGCCAGTTTAAGGCGAAAAACGGCCCGCTGGACTGCGTGCAGAAAAACTACCATCTGGCGGAGAAGGCGGCCGACAGCAAGCCGTCCGGCGTGGCGGAAGATTACGCTAACCGTCTGCGCAAGAACCTGAAGAAATTTGAGAAGTGGGCGAAGCAGGAGGGCATTGAATGCTACCGCCTGTATGATGCCGACCTGCCGGAGTACAACGTGGCGGTTGACCGCTACGCGGATTGGGTGGTGATTCAGGAATATGCGCCGCCGAAAACCATTGATGCGCAAAAAGCGCGTCAGCGCATGCTGGACGTTATTGCCGCCACCATCGCCGTGCTGGGTATTGCGCCAAACAAGCTGGTGCTGAAAACCCGCGAGCGTCAGAAAGGGAAAAATCAGTACCAGAAGATGGGCGAGAAGGGCGACTTTATCGAAGTGGGCGAATATAACGCCCGCCTGTGGGTCAACCTGACCGACTATCTGGATACCGGCCTGTTCCTCGACCACCGTATCGCCCGCCGCATGCTGGGCCAGATGAGCAAGGGCAAGGACTTCCTGAATCTCTTCTCCTATACCGGCAGCGCCAGCGTGCATGCGGGTCTGGGCGGCGCGCGCAGCACCACCACGGTGGACATGTCCCGTACCTATCTGGAGTGGGCGGAGCGCAACCTGCGTCTTAACGGCTTAACCGGACGTCAGCATCGTCTGATGCAGGCTGACGTGCTGGGCTGGCTGCGCGACACCGACGAGCAGTTTGACCTGATCTTTATCGATCCGCCGACCTTCTCCAACTCCAAGCGTATGGAAGATAGCTTTGACGTTCAACGCGATCACCTGCGCCTGATGACCGACCTGAAGCGCCTGCTGCGTAAAGGCGGCACCATTATGTTCTCGAACAACAAACGCGGCTTCCGTATGGATCATGACGGCTTAGCAGCCCTGGGACTGAAAGCACAAGAAATCAGCCAAAAAACGCTGTCTCAGGACTTTGCCCGTAACCGTCAAATCCATAACTGCTGGTTGATTACCGCGGTCTGAAAGGAAAAATAAATGTCTTTAATTAGTATGCACGGCGCGTGGCTCTCCTTCAGCGACTCACCGCTTCTCGACAATGCAGAGCTGCACATCGAAGATAACGAGCGCGTCTGTCTGGTGGGCCGTAACGGCGCGGGTAAATCCACGCTGATGAAAATCCTTAACCGCGAACAGGGCCTGGATGACGGGCGCATTGTTTACGAACAGGATCTGATTGTCTCCCGCCTGCAGCAGGATCCACCGCGTCACGTGACCGGCAGCGTGTACGATTTCGTGGCGGAAGGGATCTCCGAGCAGGCTGAATACCTGAAGCGCTATCACGAGATTTCGCATCTGGTGATGACCGATCCGAGCGACAAAAACCTCAACGAACTGGCAAAAGTGCAGGAGATGCTCGATCACCACGGTCTGTGGCAGCTTGAAAACCGCATTAATGAAGTGCTGGCGCAGCTCGGGCTGGAACCCGACATGGAGCTGTCGGCGCTCTCCGGCGGCTGGCTGCGTAAAGCGGCCCTGGGTCGTGCGCTGGTCAGCGGGCCGAAGGTGCTGCTGCTGGACGAACCGACGAACCACCTTGATATCGAGGCGATCGACTGGCTGGAAGGCTTCCTGAAAACCTTCAGCGGCACCATCATCTTTATCTCGCACGACCGTTCGTTTATTCGCAATATGGCGACGCGTATTGTCGATCTCGACCGCGGCAAGCTGGTGACCTATCCTGGCGATTACGACACCTATCTGCTGGAGAAAGAAGAAAATCTGCGCGTGGAAGAGCTGCAGAATGCGGAGTTTGACCGCAAGCTGGCGCAGGAAGAAGTCTGGATCCGCCAGGGCATCAAAGCCCGCCGTACCCGTAACGAAGGCCGCGTGCGCGCCCTGAAGGCGATGCGTCGCGAGCGCAGCGAACGCCGTGAAGTGATGGGCAGCGCCAAAATGCAGGTTGAAGAGGCGTCCCGTTCCGGCAAGATTGTCTTTGAAATGGAAAACGTTAACTATCAGGTTGACGGTAAAGTGCTGGTGAAAGACTTCTCGGCACAGGTTCAGCGCGGCGACAAAATCGCCCTGATTGGCCCGAACGGCTGCGGTAAAACCACGCTGCTGAAACTGATGCTCGGCCAGCTGCAGGCCGACAGCGGCCGCATTCACTGCGGGACCAAGCTGGAGGTCGCCTACTTCGACCAGCACCGCGCGGAGCTGGATCCGGACCGTACGGTGATGGACAACCTCGCCGAAGGCAAGCAGGAAGTGATGGTGAACGGCAAGCCGCGCCACGTGCTGGGCTACCTGCAGGACTTTCTGTTCCATCCGAAGCGCGCCATGACGCCGGTGCGCGCGCTGTCAGGCGGTGAGCGCAACCGTCTTCTGCTGGCGCGCCTGTTCCTGAAGCCAAGCAACCTGCTGATCCTCGATGAACCGACCAACGATCTGGATGTCGAAACGCTGGAACTGCTGGAAGAGCTGATTGACGGTTATCAGGGCACCGTGATGCTGGTCAGCCACGATCGTCAGTTCGTTGACAACACCGTGACCGAGTGCTGGATCTTCGAAGGTGAAGGGCGAATTGGTCAATATGTCGGCGGTTATCACGATGCAAAAGGGCAGCAGGCACAGTCGCTGGCGACGAAGCAGTCAAAGTCCAAAATAAGTTCTGAACCTGCTGTAACAAAAGCAGAAACTGTCAAGAAAACCTCGGCTAAACTAAGCTATAACCTGCAGCGCGAACTGGAGGGGCTACCGCAGCGTCTTGAAGAGCTGGAGGCTGCGCTTGAGGATCTGCAAAAACAGGTTGCTGATGCGTCATTCTTTACCCAATCGCATGACTATACTCAGAAAGTATTGGCTGAAATGTCCGCGGCTGAAAAAGCCCTGGAAGACGCCTTTGAGCGCTGGGAGTACCTTGAGTCTCTGAAAAACGGCGCATAAACAGGGATAACATATGTGTGACCAGCACCATGCCGACAGGCATATTTTATGCTCGCAATGCGATATGCTCGTGGCGTTGCCAGAGCTTGGTCACGGACATAAAGCCCTGTGTCCACGCTGTGGCGCGACGTTGACAACCGAGTGGGACGCGCCGCGGCAGCGTCCTACTGCTTACGCGCTGGCAGCACTGTTCATGCTGCTGCTCTCTAATCTCTTCCCCTTCATCTATATGAAGGTGGGGGGGATCACCAGTCAGGTGGATCTGCTTGAAATCCCGGGCGTGATGTTCTCGGAAGATTACGCCAGCCTGGGGACCTTCTTTCTCCTGTTTGTCCAGATAGTCCCGGCTTTTTGCCTGGTCGTCATCCTTTTGCTGGTGAACCGCGTCAGGATGCCGGCACCGCTGAAAATCCGACTTGCGCGTATTCTGTTTCAGCTCAAAAGCTGGGGGATGGCGGAGATCTTTCTGGCGGGGATCCTGGTCAGTTTCGTGAAGCTGATGGCGTACGGCGACGTGGGGATTGGCAGCAGCTTTATTCCCTGGTGTCTGTACTGCGTTCTGCAGCTGCGCGCTTTCCAGTGCGTGGACAGACGCTGGGCGTGGGATGATATCGCCCCGGCACCGACGCTTGCGCAGACGGTGAAGGTCGGCGTGCCCGGCATTCGTCAGGGGCTTCGCTCGTGCCCGTGCTGTACCGCCGTGCTGCCCGCCGATCTCGACGTTTGTCCGCGCTGCGAAACGAAAGGGCACGTGCGCCGTAAAAATAGCCTGCAGTGGACGATGGCGCTGCTGGTCACGTCCGTCATGCTGTATCTGCCAGCCAATATTCTGCCAATCATGATCACCGATTTGCTCGGCGACAAAATGCCCTCGACGATCCTGGCCGGGGTGATACTGCTCTGGGGCGAAGGTTCCTATCCGGTCGCTGGCGTCATCTTTATCGCCAGTATTATGGTGCCCACCTTAAAAATGATCGCCATCGCCTGGCTCTGTTGGGATGCGAAAGGTCATGGGAAACGCGACAGCGAACGCATGCACCTGATTTATGAAGTGGTCGAGTTTGTCGGACGCTGGTCAATGATTGACGTGTTTGTCATCGCCGTTCTCTCTGCGCTGGTGCGGATGGGCGGTTTGATGAGTATTTATCCTGCGATGGGGGCTTTAATGTTTGCACTGGTCGTGATCATGACCATGTTTGCGGCCATGACCTTCGACCCTCGTTTATCGTGGGATCGTGAGCCTGAATCAAGCCATGAGGAAGAGTAAGAGCATGGAAAATAAGAGTGGAGAGGCGAAAGTGCAGAAGGTCAAAAACTGGTCTCCGGTGTGGATTTTTCCCATCGTGACTGCGCTGATCGGTGCCTGGATCCTGTTTTATCATTACAGCCATCAGGGGCCGGAAGTGACGCTGATAACCACCAATGCCGAGGGGATTGAGGGCGGTAAAACGACCATCAAAAGCCGTAGCGTGGATGTGGGCGTGGTGGAAAGCGCAACCCTGACCGACGATTTAACCCATGTGGAGATTAAGGCGCGCCTGAATGCCGGCATGGAAAAACTGCTGCACGGCGATTCCGTTTTCTGGGTCGTTAAGCCGCAGGTGGGGCGTGAAGGGATCAGCGGCCTGGGGACGCTGCTCTCGGGTGCCTACATTGAGCTGCAGCCGGGTGCTAAGGGTAACCAGCCAGCCCAATACCAGCTTCTGGATTCACCGCCGCTTGCACCGCCTGATGCCAAGGGCATCCGCGTGATCCTCGACAGCAAAAAAGCAGGTCAGCTCACGGCGGGCGACCCGGTTCTGTTCCGCGGCTACCGCGTCGGGTCGGTTGAGAAAAGCACGTTTGATCCACAGAAACGCGCGATCAGCTATCAGCTCTTCATTAATGCGCCAAACGATCGCCTGGTTACCAGCAACGTCCGCTTCTGGAAAGACAGCGGGATCGCGGTGGATCTGACTTCGGCAGGCATGCGCGTTGAAATGGGTTCGCTGACCACGCTGTTTGGTGGCGGCGTGAGTTTTGACGTGCCGGAGGGCCTGGATTTAGGGCAGCCGGTCGCAGAGAACACCGCTTTCCGTCTCTTTGACGATCAAAAAAGCATTCAGGATGCGCTCTATACCGATCACGTTGACTTCCTGATGTTCTTTAAAGACTCCGTTCGCGGCCTGCAGCCGGGGGCGCCTGTTGAGTTCCGGGGCATTCGTCTCGGTACGGTTGGGCAAGTGCCGTTCTTCGTCCCGGGCCTTCAGCAGGTGCTGGATGATGATTACCGCATACCGGTACTGATCCGCATTGAACCGGAGCGTCTGCTTAATCAGATTGGTGAAAATCAGGATATCGCGACTCATATCACCCAGCTGATGGAACGCGGTCTGCGCGGGTCGCTGAAAACCGGCAACCTGGTAACCGGTGCGCTGTATGTGGATATGGACTTCTACCCGAAAGCACCGCCGATTACCGGTATCCGTGAATTCGGTGGCTACAAGATCATCCCAACGGTGAGCAGCGGTCTGGCGCAGATCCAGCAGCGTCTGATGGAGACGCTGGATAAGATCAACAATCTGCCACTGAATCCGATGATTGAAGCGGCAACAAACTCGCTGAGCGAAAGCCAGGCAACGATGCGCCGTCTGCAAACCACGCTGGATAACATCAACAAGATTACGGCGAGCCAGAGCATGCAGCAGCTGCCGCAGGACATGCAGAAAACGCTGCGTGAGCTGAACCGCAGTATGCAGGGCTTCCAGCCGGGATCAGCGGCCTATAACAAGATGGTGGCAGATATGCAGCGTCTTGATCAGGTCCTGCGTGAACTGCAGCCGGTGCTGAAAACGCTCAACGAGAAGAGCAATGCGCTGGTGTTCGAAGCGAAAGATAAAAAGGATCCTGAGCCGAAGAGGGCAAAAGAATGAAAAAATGGCTATTGATGGTTGGCGCTCTGCTGTTAACGGCGTGCAGTTCAGGGGGAGATAATAAAAGCTATTATCAGCTGCCTGTGGCAACCCACAGCGGTGGGCAAAGCACGGCCAGTCAGGGAAACCGCCAGCTGTGGGTTGAGCAAGTCGCCGTGCCGGATTATCTGGCAGGAAACGGCGTGGTCTATCAGACCAGCGACGTGAAATACGTGATTGCGACCAACAACCTGTGGGCCAGCCCGCTGGATCAGCAGCTGCGCAACACGCTGGTGGCTAACCTTGGCAGCCAGCTTCCGGGGTGGGTAGTCGCATCGCAGCCGCTGGGTAACGATCAGGATACGCTGAACGTCACCGTAACGGGCTTCCACGGCCGTTATGACGGTGCGGTGGTCATCAGCGGGGAGTGGTTGCTGAACCATCAGGGGCAGCTGATTAAGCGTCCTTTCCATCTGGAGCTGAAGCAGCAGAAAGATGGCTATGACGAAATGGTGAAAGTCCTGGCTCAGGGATGGGCGCAGGAGTCGGCCAGTATCGCGAGAGAGATTTCCCGACTGCCATAAGTAAAATTCATCATCAGAAACCGCAATCGGTCTGTCGCTGATTGCGGTTTTTTTTCGTTTTCAACTCAGGTTGTTACTTGTGCCACGTCACAATTTTTGTACAAATGAACTTCCAGCTAGCTCACAAATATGACACCCGTATGAATTTTGAACATTGACGATGCGACTAATTCGGGGTATTCGTTATCTGTGCCTGTGCAGATAGTGCAGACACTGTTTTCTTTCCACCAGACAAAAGAATGAGGGAAACGAGGCATGAAGAGACAGAAACGAGATCGCCTGGAACGGGCTCATCAACGTGGTTATCAGGCCGGCATCGCTGGACGTTCTAAAGAAATGTGTCCTTATCAGACGATAAATCAAAGGTCACAATGGCTTGGAGGCTGGCGAGAAGCCATCGGCGACAGGGCACTCATAGCCTGATAACGTCTCTTTCAAAAAAGAAACCTCCGCAATGCGGAGGTTTCGCCTTTCTGGAGGTGCGAAAGCACGATCAGAACGCGGACGTGTCCTGGAACAGGCCAACCTTCAGGTCGCTTGCGCTATAGATCAGACGACCATCGACCAGCACTTCGCCATCTGCCAGGCCCATAATCAGGCGGCGGTTAACGATGCGCTTGAAGTGAATACGATAGGTCACTTTCTTCGCTGTAGGCAGAACCTGGCCGGTGAATTTTACTTCGCCCACGCCCAGCGCGCGGCCTTTACCTTCACCACCCAGCCAGCCCAGATAGAAGCCAACCAGCTGCCACATCGCATCCAGACCCAGACAGCCAGGCATTACTGGATCGCCGATAAAGTGGCAACCGAAGAACCACAGGTCCGGGTTGATATCGAGTTCTGCTTCTACGTAACCCTTATCGAAGTTGCCGCCGGTTTCGGTCATTTTCACGACACGGTCCATCATCAGCATGTTCGGGGCCGGTAACTGTGGGCCTTTCGCGCCAAACAGTTCACCGCGACCAGAGGCAAGAAGATCTTCTTTTGTATAGGATTCGCGTTTATCTACCATGTTCTCAGTAAGCCTTATTTTAGTGAAGGACGCAGGATAGCTAACACGTGTACGCTGAACAAGTCCGATCAGTTCGAACTAAACCAGCCCAGCCAGCGTAACGGCCATGGATAACGGTGACGAGCATCCTGCTGTGTCGCCTGAGCAATGCGCTCCTGGATAGTCTGCATCAGGGTGGTTTGCCCTTCGCCATCCCATACCAGGTTTGTCAGTAAGGGTAGTGCATCCTCAATCCCTTCGATGGCCCAGATAGCGAACTGCTCTTGTTCAACCGCATCCAGGATCTCCTGACTGAGGCTTAAATGGCGTGCGTTGGGAGCCGGAATAATCACACCCTGCTTGCCGTTTAAACCGCGCTGCTGACAAATAGAGAAGAAGCCTTCAATTTTCTCGTTGAGGCCACCCACAGGCTGCGCACGACCAAATTGATCCACCGAACCGGTGATCGCGATGTTCTGATTGATGGGCACTTCCGCCAGGGCGCTGATTAAGGCGCACAGTTCAGCCATAGAGGCGCTATCGCCATCCACTTCGCTGTAGGACTGCTCAAACGTCAGCGAGGCGGAGAAGGGGATCTGTTGCTCAAGCTGCAGTTCAGACATCAAAAACGCCTGCATGATCATCATGCCTTTGGCGTGAATGTTTCCGCCCAGCTCGGCTTTGCGTTCGATATCGGTAAATTCACCATCGCCAATATGCACAACGCAGCTGATACGGGATGGCTCCCCGAACGCGCGCGGATGGCCAGGGAATTCAATCACCGACAGGGCGTTGATCTGTCCGACGCGTTCGCCTTCGGTTTCCACCAGAATTTGTTCCAGCAGAATTTCATCCTGCATACGGTCAGCAAGATAGCCTTCCCGCCACTCACGCTGAGCCAGCATCTGGGTGAGCTGCTCCCCGGTGAACGCACCGCTACCGCTCACCACGCCCACTTCACGCAGCTGTTTGCCGATCCAGAGCGGGCAGAGTGGCAGCGTTTCCTGGTCACCGGTATAACGCACCGCTTCGCGGATCAGGCCTGGCCATGCGTCAGCCGCAGGCGTTGGCAGCGCAAAACGTTCAGCAACGGCCATCACCCACTGGCACCACTGCGCCATATCGTCGGCATCGGCAATCTGGATATTGTCTTCGTATTCGCTATACACCGCCTGTTCAGCCAGTTCAGGCTCCATTTCCTGGAAGTCTGCCAGCGATTCACGGTCGCCCGTCAGCACGACGGTTAATGACAGCGGCATAGACGGAACCGAGACAGGCAGAGGACGAGACTCATCGTAGCCGACCCAGTCGAAACGCTGCTGATGCACGATGGTTTTCAGACGCATCCACAGCAGCGGCTGCGAGAGCAGGGTACGCAGCGAGATGATCAGGACACCGCCATTTGCGCGATGTACCAGCCCAGGCTGCAGCGAAAGCTCGCCGTTAAACTGGCGCAGACAACCAAAGAGTTGTTCAGCCTCGACCCAGTTCGCGGTAATCACCTCGCCCTTAGCGGCAAAAAGGCCGTCAGCCTGCGCCGCCGGTTCGAAAGTTACATCATGTCCAGCGATACGATACTGGCCGCCAAAAACGGCGTTCGCTTCCGGCGTTAGCTGACGCACGGCATCCCCGAACAACGTCAGGTATTCCGCTTCTTCCGGGGCTTTGAGCAGCATGAAAGGCGCAGTTGCCCAGGGGCTTAATACCTGCTCCAGCGCATAATGCAAACGGGGCTGCGTATCGCTAAGGATGAATTCGTGTTCTTTTGCGAGATCTGGCTGTGCAAACAGTTCCTGATAACTTTCGGTATCCGGAACAAGGTCACGCCATGCAAGTTTCGTAATGGTCAAAGTTGATGTTTTTTAGTCAGATGTAAAAGCGTGGAGTATACCGTAAGCGGGGGGCTGTACCCAAGCAGGATTGGGGATTTCGACAGGGTGATTGGCTGCATTCACTCACAGGATATGATTTCTTTTCAGCAGATTGCTAAAAAACTGATATTCTGAACAGAGTTACGTGGTAACACTGAGATCGCAATGAAATATCAACAACTGGAAAATCTCGAAAGCGGCTGGAAATGGAAGTACCTGGTCAAAAAGCACCGTGAAGGGGAGCTGATCACCTGCTACATCGAAGCCAGCGCTGCGCAAGAAGCCGTGGATATTTTGCTGACCCTCGAAAACGAACCGGTACAGGTCAACGGCTGGATTGAGAAACACATTAATCCTGAGTTGTTAAACCGGATGAAGCAAACTATCCGCGCGCGACGCAAACGGCATTTTAATGCTGAGCACCAGCACACTCGCAAAAAATCAATCGACCTGGAATTTGTTGTCTGGCAGCGCCTGGCCGGGCTGGCACAACGACGGGGTAAAACGCTGTCGGAAACCATCGTGCAGTTGATTGAGGATGCAGAACATAAAGAGAAGTACGCCAACCAGATGTCGACACTGAAGAATGACCTTCAGGCGCTGTTGGGTAAAAAGTAGTTTTTTACTTTTCTTCAGACAATAAAAAACCCCGCATTGCGGGGTTTTTTTATAAGACGATAACTTATGCCGCTGGCTGAGTTACAACGTCTTTGATGCCTTTAACTTCGATCTCTACGCGACGATCTGGAGCCAGGCAGTCGATCAGTGCAGCGCGAGCTTTCACGTTGTCACAGGTGTTGCCAGTAACTGGGTTAGATTCGCCCATACCACGTGGGGAGATCTTGTTAGCTGGGATACCTTTAGAGATCAGGTAATCAACAACAGACTGAGCACGTTTCTCAGACAGTTTCTGGTTGTAAGCGTCAGAACCGATGCGGTCGGTGAAGCCCAGAACCACTACAGAACCGTCTTTAGGATCCAGGTTGCTCAGCTGGGTGTACAGCTGATCCAGTGCCTGCTGGCCTTCTGGTTTCAGAGTCGCTTTGTTGAAGTTGAACAGAACGTCAGACTTCAGAGTGAAGTGCTTGGTCTGTACTTCTGGAGCTGGAGCCGGCGCTGGAGCAACAACTGGTGCTGCTTCTTCCTGCTGGCCGAAACGGTAGGAAACACCTACGCTCAGCATGCCGTTGTCTGGACGAACACCAACGGTGTTGCCGTCGCCGATGTTGTTAACCCACTGGTATTCCAGACGGGTAGCGATGTCACGGGTCATAGCCCACTCAACGCCACCAGCGAATACTGGGGAAACACCGGTGTCATGGTCGTCGCCAGCGATGCTGTTGCTGGAGTCAGCGCGCCATACCATGCCGCCCAGACGGGTGTACACGTCCAGATCGTCAGTTACTGGGTAACCCAGTTTAGCGGTCAGCTGAACGCCCTGTGCTTTGAAAGCGCCGTTTACGGTGTCGCCTTTGTATGGCATACGACCTAACCAGTCGTAACCCATTTCAAAACCAACATACGGGTTAACCTGATAGCCACCGAACGCACCTGCACCAAGCTGGCTCTCGTGAGTTGGGCCATCATTGTTCAGGCTGCTGTTGTACCAGCCGGTGTCGTGGAACTGAGACCAGCCCAGTTTACCACCTGCATACCAGGTATTATCTTTCGGAGCGGCCTGCGCTACGGTAGCGAAGCCAGCCAGTGCCACTGCAATCGCGATAGCTGTCTTTTTCATTTTTTGCGCCTCGTTATCATCCAAAATTCGCCATGAAAGTCTCAAGAGAGAATCACGGTTAAATCCTTCACCGGGGGGCGTGGTCAAATATAAATCTACCGATATCTTCGGCTTAGGCCGAGCACCCCTGGCGATGTAAAGTCTACAACGTAGCTGAAAACTTACAAGTGTGAAGTCCGTCAGGCATATGAAAAAAAAAGTTCCGTATACCGATTATTTAACATTTTTTGAACGAATTTTGTGCAATAAAATTAAGGAGAACCGCACCAGACAAGCCTTGCCGCAATTTTAAGGCTGGGAACTAAAATCCCATCTTGCGGTCAAAAAAAATTCCAGGAAAAATCTTAATTTCACTCAATGATACAAATTTGAGTGAATTTTTAGCCCTGAAAGTTGTCCTCTGCGGTAAGAATCCGATCGAACCGGACGCATAATGAACCCGATCGCATTCCCTTCTTCAGCGGCTTCAGTCAGTCGGAAATGTTCCTCTTCCGTCAATTCTTCCGGTAACCAGCCAATCACCACGCTGTAATTTCCTGTGCGTAACGCGCGGATCATCGACTCAACGGTATCGCAAGGCGGAAGTTGATTAATCTGCATGACCTTGGTCAGCGGAAGGCCTGCGGATTGAACCCACTCGCGACTCAGCTTTTGCTGAGGCGTGAGCCAAAGCTGCCAGCGCGATTGCTGACCGAGCTGTTGTAATAATGGCAGTAAAAGAAGTTGCGTTAACAAGGGCTGGTCTTCACGATAAACCACTTCACTGATAAGCCCTGTGGAAACACGCTCGACGGAATTCTGCGCGACATTGCCTGCGGCAGAAGAGAGAGAGGTTGCGCGATTTGCATAGCCTGAAGTGTGCATATTCATTCCAGCCCTGTAGTTACTGTATGGATATACAGTAACCCCTGTATGCCCAAAGATCAACCTCATTTTCGGAAAGCGACTCGCAAAATTCATTCAATCTTGATGCCCCTCGAAAAATCATCTTGCTCAACGACGATAAGTTGCCTATTTTCCTGCTAACGGATCCGCTAGTAAGAAATTTCGTTGTTAGCCTATGATTTTGAAGGGAAATATCATGAAAAAGATATCTTATGAACGGATTTATAAATCCCAGGAATACCTCTCTCCGTTGGGCGAGATTCATCATCGCGCGCTGTTTGGCGGTTACACCCTGGCAGTGGATGATGCGGTCTTTGCCATGGTGTCCGATGGCGAACTTTACCTTCGCGCGTGTGAAGAGAGTGCAAAATACTGTGTAAAAAATGCTTCCTCCTTCTTGACGTTGATGAAGCGAGGCCGCCCGGTGCTGCTCAACTATTATCGTGTGGATGACGGATTATGGCAGGACAGGGAGCGGTTGCTTCAGCTCTCCTCGTTTGCACTCAGTGCGGCAAGGAAAGAGCGCTATCAGCGTCATCAACGAAACCGTCTTAAGGATCTGCCGAACCTGACCTTTCAGCTTGAAGTCTTGCTCTTTGAAGCCGGTATCACCAATGAAGAAACGCTGCGGGCGCTGGGCGCCAGAGCGAGCTGGCTGAAGATGCGGGCAAAGAATAAGGCACTCAGTATAAAAGTGCTCTTTGCGCTGGAAGGGGCTATCGAAGGGCTGCATGAGGCGGCGCTCCCGGCAGTTATCCGCCGGGAGCTGACGGAGTGGTTTAATGCGCTGCCTGAGCCGCAGGAGAGTCGTTCCTCCAGGTAGCGATGTGCTGTTGCAGACGGCAAATTTCAGGCAGCAGAGCGATCAGCAGGCCTATCTGCTGAAGAACCAGCGGCGCTTTGCTGTCATTTCCCGGGTCAAGATGCGCAATGCGTTGAGCCAGTTCATCCAGAGCCTGTCGAACGCGCGGTTCATCGGCCGGGCGGTGATGAAGCGCATCATCGACATAGCAGACGGCGTCATCGAGGAGGTTGAGAACCGCCGGGTTAGTGAGCTTTTCGCGGTGGGCCCCCAGCGTCGAAATATAGCTGGTGAAGGTATGGTTCAGGCAGAGCAGGCGGAACGCTGTCTCACGAATCTCAGCCGTGGCGCGCGGCTCCGTTGACATGTTAGAGACAACGGAGGCCAGTTCAGCATCACTGTTATGCGCGTCGCGACGTGCTATCCGGTAAGCCAGACGGTTATCGCGGCCCTGGTGGTACTGCTCCAGAATAGCGTCAAGGTAACGACAGTTGGCATTCATCGCCCTGTCTACCACGCGCGGCAAATTGCGAAAACGCCAGTCCGGCCAGATAAAGCTGACCGCGGCCCAGGCAATCGCGCAGCCAATTAGCGTATCAATCACGCGGGGCAGGGCGACTTCAAACCCTTCACCCAGCAGATTAAAGCAGAGCAGCACCAGCAGCGTGATGAACATGGTGGCATGGGCGTACTGCACGTTGCGAAACGCGAAAAACAGCACGCCGGTGATCACGATCAGAATCAGCTGCCCTTCGACGGAAGGCACGAAATAAAGCACCGGCAGGCCGATTGCGACGCCGACCAGCGTGCCGATAATACGCAGCGCCAGGCGGTGTCGGGTGGCGTTATAGTTCGGCTGGCAGACGAACAGGCTGGTCAGCAGGATCCAGTAGCCATGATGCAGCCCGGTTATCTGGATAAAGGCATAACCCACGCACAGCACCAGCGACATTCTCACCGCGTGGCGGAAGAGAGCCGACTCCGGGGTAAAGTTGCGGCTCAGGCGTAGCCACATATCGCTAAAACTGTGCACGCTGTCATCAGCAAGCTGATTGTCGACCTCACTGCCCGGAAGCGCCATCGCCTGCTCGGACTCGATGGTCGCCAGCTGAGCATCAATTGCCCGCAGGTTATTCAGCAGAAAGCCCAGCGCTTTGATGTGTTCCGGTGACGTTCCGCTGGCCTGAACGCGGTCGAGTGCCGCATCAAGATGGCTAAATACGCGTTCAAAACGTGGATCATGCTGATAGGGCGTGCGCAGCAGAATGGAGCGCGAGAGCTGCTGGCACGCCTGGGACTGCATGGAGAGCAGGCGCTGGAAGCGGAACATCACGTCGCTGTAGCGGAACTTCTCGCGCAGGGCGGCATACTGGACGTGCGAGGAGCTGGCGCGTTCATGAATGTCCTGGGCGGCAAAATAGTAGTGTAAGGTTCTTCGCGTTCCGCGCTGACCGCGATCGCCGCGCAGACGGGTCAGCAGAGAGGCTTTTGTCTGGTTAAGGGTGGCGACCAGTTGACCATTTGCCAGCGCCAGATCGTAGAGCGGCGCCTGGCTTTCTTCCTCGATATCCGGGTCGAACAGCCGGGATTTCAGTTCCAGATAGTGGGCTAGCTGCTCAAAGCTGCGGGCAAGGTTGTCCTGCAGAGGACGAACAGGGAAGATCAGATGACCGGTTAAGGTCAGCAGGTTATACCAGATGGCACCGAGCAACAGCAGAACCGGCTGCTGGTACCACTGGTCGTAGAGGGATGCGCCCAGCATGGTGTAGATGGCGATCAGCAGGGCGCCAAACGCGATAGTGGCATAGCGCTGCCCGAGGCCGCCCAGCAAAATAAACCCGCTGGTTGAGAGCGTCAGACCCAGGGCAAACAGCCAGGGCCAGGGGAAAAGTAACTCAACGGACGCTGACGCAATAAAAAAGCAGACGAGCGTGATGACCAGGTTGCGTAAACGCCCGGCCAGACGATCGTCCAGGTCCGCCAGCGCCCCAGCCACGACGCCCAGCGTGAGCGGGATGGTGAGCTTGACGTCATTCAGCCACCAGGGCAGGGCAACCGTGCCGCAAAGTGCGATAAATATCCTGACGTTATAAAGCCAGGTGCTGTTCCAGGTATAACGGCGAAGCAGTGGGCTTAGCATAAACGCGGCCAGTCCTTAGTTACTGAAAACGACGACGCGCATTGGCTTCACGCGCCGCCTGGGCCACTTCGACCGGAACAACCCTGCGCCCGACGGGCCAAAGAGCGATAGCGGCGATCTTAAAGTTCGCGATCCCCACCGGAATACCAATAATCGTGATGCACTGCGCAATACCCGCAAAAATATGCATGATGCAGAGCCACCAGCCGAAGAAAATCAGCCACAGAATGTTAAGCAGGGTACCCCCCGTATTCATCAGGGCGTTTTTGCTCTCCGGATTCAGCTCGTCAACGTGGATGGCTTCATTTCCGTAGGGGACGAAGGAGAGTTTTGTGATTTCCCAGCAGGAGCGAGTCAGGGGGAGCGTGAAAATCAGGACGATGCTCACCAGCGTGGCAAAAAGCCAGGAAAGGGTGGTGGCAAAACCGCCCAGCACAAAATTCAACACATTCAGAACGGTACGCATAAACCCTCACTTCCTTTCGATAAAATTAACGCCCAATGATTGTAACGTTTTTTTAGGCTGGAGCACCTTAAAACTGGCAGTTACACTGTCAGGTAAATTATCTCTTCGTGGATTTGGCGGAACATGGAACTGAAAGCAACGTCGTTAGGCAAACGTCTGGCGCAACACCCTTACGACCGGGTGGTTCTCCTTAATGCCGGGGTAAAAGTCTCTGGAGAACGCCACGAATACCTTATTCCGTTTAATCAGCTTCTGGCTATCCACTGCAAACGCGGGCTGGTGTGGGGCGAACTCGAGTTCGTACTGCCTGACGATAAAGTCGTGCGTCTTCACGGCACCGAGTGGGCAGAAACCCAGCGTTTCCACCATCACCTGAACGCGCTCTGGCAGCAGTGGAGTCAGGATATGAGCGTGATTGCCGCCGGAGTGCTTCAAAAGGTGTTGGACGATATCGCGCAAAGCAACGCGCAGCATTCGTGGCTCACCCGTCAGCAGACCGCCGGGTTGCAGCAAAAGATCCGGCAGGCACTCTCGGCGCTGCCGTTATCCGTGGCGCGTCTTGAGGAGTTTGACAATTGTCGCGACGCCTGGCGCCAGTGCCAGGCCTGGCTGAATGATAAGGATAAAAGCCGACTCGCCCATAATCAGGCCTGGACGGACGCCATGCTCACCCAATACGCCGACTTTTTCAGTACGGTGGAGTCTTCTCCGCTTAATCCGGCTCAGGCGCGCGCGGTGGTCAACGGCGAGCAGTCGCTGCTGGTGCTGGCGGGGGCCGGTAGCGGTAAAACGTCGGTGCTGGTCGCGCGTGCCGGCTGGCTGCTGACGACCGGGGAAGCGGTCGCCGATCAAATTCTGCTTCTGGCCTTTGGCCGCAAGGCGGCCCAGGAGATGGACGAACGGATCCAGGAACGTCTGCATACCCGGGATATCACGGCCAGAACCTTCCATGCCCTTGCTCTGCATATTATTCAGCAGGGCAGTAAAAAAGTGCCTGCTATCAGTAAGCTGGAAAACGACGCGCAGGCGCGCCAGGCGCTGTTTATCAAAACGTGGCGCCAGCAGTGCAGTGAGAAAAAGGCGCAGGCGAAAGGGTGGCGTCAGTGGCTCGAGGAGGAACTCAACTGGGACGTGCCGGAGGGCAGCTTCTGGCAGGATGACAAACTGGCGCGTCGGCTGGGTTCACGGCTTGACCGCTGGGTAAGCCTGATGCGAATGCACGGTGGAACGCAGGCAGAGATGATTGAAAGCGCGCCGGAGGCTATCCGCGATCTGTTTTCGAAGCGGGTCAAGCTGATGGCGCCGCTGCTGAAAGCCTGGAAAACCGCGCTGAAAGCGGAAAATGCCGTCGATTTTTCCGGCCTAATCCACCAGGCCATCATCATTCTGGAGAAGGGGCGCTTTGTCAGCCCGTGGAAACATATTCTGGTGGATGAGTTCCAGGACATCTCTCCGCAGCGCGCAGCGCTGCTTTCGGCACTACGGGCGCAAAATAAGCATACCTCGCTGTTTGCGGTGGGTGACGACTGGCAGGCCATCTATCGCTTCAGCGGGGCGCAGCTTTCGCTGACGACCGCATTCCACCACTATTTTGGCGAAGGCGATCGCAGCGATCTGGACACCACCTACCGCTTCAATTCACGGATTGGTGAAATCGCCAACCGCTTTATCCAGCAGAACCCGCATCAGCTGGCAAAGCCGCTCAATAGCCTGCGGGCAGGGGATAAAAAAGCGGTCACCCTGCTGGCGGAAGACCAGCTGGAACCGCTGCTGGACAAGCTCAGCGGCTACGCGAAGCCTGATGAACGTATCCTGGTGCTGGCGCGATACCATCACCTCAAACCCGAGGCGCTGGAAAAGGCGGCCACCCGCTGGCCGAAGCTGCAGCTTGAATTTATGACGATTCACGCCAGCAAAGGGCAGCAGGCCGACTATGTGATTGTCATGGGGCTGAAAGAGGGGAGCGACGGTTTCCCGGCCCCGGCCCGCGAGTCGGTCATAGAGCAGGCCCTGCTGCCGGTGCCGGAAGACTTTCCGGATGCCGAAGAGCGGCGTTTGCTGTATGTGGCGATGACCCGCGCGCGCCATCGCGTGTGGCTGCTGTTCAATAAAGAAGAGCCATCCGTGTTTGTCGATATTTTGAAGAGCATTGATGTGCCAGTGGCGCGGAAGCCGTAACGCCGCCGGGCAAGGATGGGTAGGCCGGGTAAGGCGTAGCCGCCACCCGGCAAAAAAAGCTACTTCAGTCTCTCTGAAAGATAACGCTGATAGTCCGGAATAAGGATATCTACCGGCGAGTTAAACTGCGGCGATTCGATGATGAAATCCGCCGTCGAGAGGTTTGTCGCCACCGGAATATTCCACACCGTCGCCAGGCGCAGCAGGGCCTTGACGTCCGGGTCGTGCGGAACCGCGTTCAGTGGATCCCAGAAGAAGATCAGCACATCAATCTTTCCTTCGGAAATCTGTGCGCCGACCTGCTGATCGCCGCCCATCGGGCCGCTCAGCATGGCGTTTACCTCCAGACCCGTTTCGCGCTGGATCAGGTTACCGGTGGTGCCGGTCGCCGACAGGGCGTGCTTTTCCAGCAAAGACTGATGGCGGCGAACCCAGTTAAGCAGCATTTGTTTACAGTGATCGTGCGCTACCAGAGCAATGTGTTTGCGTTCCGGGAGCGTGCGTGTTGTCAGTTCCATAATCATATCCATCAGGTTAACTGCCTACACGATGACGGGAACCGTCTGACGCTGCAAGAGAAAGGCGTAAAAAATGTGGCTTATGATGAAGGTTGTTGTTTTGCCCATTGTAAAAACCGGGCCCGCGTGTCGGCATCGGCCTGCTGGAACCAGAATTTAAGGCGCTGTTCCGTCAGGGCCTGGGACTGGGGGGGAATGACGTCCAGTTCAGAGACGCCGGAAAGCAGCGTACTGTCGTCAGCCATCATGGTGGCAAACTGAGGAAGCGACGCGCGTTTACCGGCTTTGTTATAGGTCTGCGTCGCGGCCTCGTAGTCCGGACCTTTCGGTGAAGTCGTCAGCGCCAGAATATCCAGCTTCGCCGGAATCGGCATCGCATCCCCGTCCAGCAGTTCAATGCGGGGAGACGCGTCGAAGGCCGCTGATTCCTTCTCCGTTTCAAGGCGTGGCAGGGTAATATTCACCTGACTGATTTGTCGGGTATTAAAGCTGACGATCAGCGGCGGGGAGATGTACATCCGTTGCTCGTGATTGGCCAGACCGATCGATTTTTCTACGCGGAATACCAGCTGATGCGGTCCGTTATCCAGCTCGATACTGTCCGCACCGCGCAATAACGAACTGGAGACCTTTTTTCCGTCCAGTACCAGAAGATCAATATCGGTAGAGAGCCGGAGCGTGGTCGCAAAAACGCAGACCGGCATCACTAACGCAATCAGAGCAGTGGCAATACCGGTTTTCATAGAAGGCTCCCGTCAGAAATCCTGTCGCCGCATTAATGTATCTAAATTTTTCGATAATCACGTTTACTAACATATAGACATATTTGGCCGTTTTGCCCTCATGCATCGGTATGGGATGGATGGTTGAGATGTGCGGTTTGGCGTACACTTTTAAAAAAGCCAGGAGAAAAACCATGAAAGAGAACGATATTGCCGAGATTCTGACATCCACGCGTACCATTGCGCTGGTGGGCGCGAGCGATAAACCCGATCGTCCCAGCTATCGGGTGATGAAATACCTTCTCGATCAGGGCTATCACGTCATCCCGGTCTCGCCAAAAGTGGCGGGGAAAACCTTACTGGGCCAGCAGGGTTATGCCACGCTCGCTGACGTGCCGGAAAAAATTGATATGGTCGATGTCTTCCGTAATTCCGAGGCGGCGTGGGAAGTGGCGCAGGACGCTATCGCCGTCGGGGCGAAAACGCTGTGGATGCAGCTGGGCGTGATTAACGAGCAGGCTGCCGTGCTGGCGCGAGATGCGGGGCTGAATGTCGTCATGGATCGCTGTCCGGCGATCGACATCCCCCGTCTGGGGCTGGCGAAGTAATAAAAAAAAGCCCGTTCATCGGGCTTTTTTTACACGCTTAGTTCCGCAGGCGCGGAGCCTGTAACTGTTTGCGGATAGTCTGAGCAAGTTCATCCATAGTGGGTTGCTCCGGATGCTCTTCCTGCAGCTCGCTGCTTAGCTGCGCTTCGGCAAGGTAGGTGTGAACGGGTTGCCCGTCGTCACCTTCCATCACCACATGGTACCAGGGTGCAGCGCGAAGCTCTGCGTTCACCGCCAGCTCGTCTGCTGACGGCTCATCAAGGGAATACTCCGGGTCGATATCCACGACCACACCCAAATACCCGAGCAAAGTGTGGCGGACCTGCTGGCCGATACCGAATTTGCTGGCAATCATAGTCACCTCCCGGGAAATACGACTTACACGTTATGTGCGGGCAATATTTCTCTTTTCAAGTTACATGACGCGACAGGCAAACCCTTTCAGATACAGTCCTTCCGGGTAGGTAGCAATCACGGGGTGATCGGCTGCCTGACGGAACTGCTCTATAAATTGTACATCACGGCCAGCATCTATTGCGGCATCAGCGATGATTTTCTGAAATAAATCTGTGGTCATCAGGCCGGAGCAGGAGAAGGTGAGCAAAACCCCGCCCGGATTCAGCAGCTGGATAGCCAGCATGTTGATATCTTTATATCCGCGGCAGGCGCCCATCAGCTGGCTTTTGTTCTCCACAAACTTTGGCGGATCCATCACGATGACGTCGAACTTCTCGCCCTGATCGCGGTATTTACGCAGCAGCTTGAAGACGTCGTCGCGTATAAATTCGGCTTTGCTCAAGTCCAGCTTGTTCAGCTCGACGTTCTGTTTTGCCACGTCCAGCGCTTCCTGCGAGGTATCCACGCTGACCACCTGGACACAGCCGCCCATCAGCGCCGAAACGGCAAACCCACCGGTGTAGGAGAAGCAGTTGAGCACGCGTTTGTCGGCAACGTACTGACGCGTCGCGAGGCGGCTGTCGCGCTGGTCAAGGTAGTAACCCGTTTTGTGCCCGCCCTGAATATCCACCAGCAGCTTCATGCCGTGCTCTTCAATCGGCAGCAGGGCAGGCGGCAGTTCACCCGTGACCGGCCCCTGAGTCAGCTCCATGCCTTCTTTTTTGCGCACCGCCACATCGCTGCGGTCGTAAATGGCGCACTGCGGGAACAGCGTTTGCAGGGCGCTAATCAGCGCAGCGCGCTGGTATTCCGCCCCGGCGCTCAGGAGCTGCAGCACCAGGAAGTTACCGAAGCGATCGATGGTCACGCCCGGCAGGCCGTCAGACTCACCGGCAATCAGGCGGTAGCTGTCCAGCCCGTCGCGTTTAGCCAGCCAGTCGCGCCACTGCTGCGCCTGCTGCAGACGACGCACGAAGAAGTCGATGTCGATGGTTTCGTTTTTATCGAAGGTCCAGACGCGCGCGCGGATCTGGGAGGCTGGCGAGTAGGCGCCTCGCGCTAACCATTTCCCCTGGTGGTCCACGATATCAATGGTTTCACCGAGGCTGGCTTTGCCTTCCATACGGGCAACCGCGCCGGAAAAGACCCAGGGATGACGGCGCAGTAAGGATTTCTCGCGCCCTTTGGCTAACACTAAACGTACACTCATAATTTGCTGTTCTGTCGATTTCAGGGAAATGGCGCGTAGAGTAGCACACTCAGCAAGGCGCAATCATCTGCGGATGCCGTTGAGCGTTTCGGCACAAAATCAAATCGCTTAAGCACATTACGGCACTGCGGCGGGATATACAGTGGGATTCCAGTTCAGCAAAGGAACCCCCCCATGAAAAAGCGCAGTGTGATCGCAATAGCCGCTCTGGCGGCAATGAGTTTTCAGGTTTTAGCCGCAACGCCTTTCAGCATCACCAGTCAGGATATTTCCGGCGAGCGCCATTTAGCGCAGCCGCAGGTATTCGAGGGATTCGGCTGCCACGGTGGTAACCAGTCCCCGCAGCTGGCGTGGACAAATCCGCCCGCGGGTGCGAAAAGTTTTGCCATTACGGTCTATGACCCGGATGCGCCTACCGGCAGCGGCTGGTGGCACTGGACAGTAGCCAACATTCCCGTGAAGACAATGACGCTGCCCGCTGATGCCGGTAACCCAAATGGCGAAAAATTACCTGCTGGCGCTGTGCAGGGGCGTAATGATTTCGGTTATTCTGGATTCGGCGGCGCATGTCCCCCAGCCGGGGACAAGCCTCACCGCTATCAGATGACCGTCTGGGCGCTGGACGTGGATACCCTGCCCGTCGACAACAATGCGAGCGGCGCGCTGGTCGGCTTTATGCTCAATAGTCACGTTCTGGCAAAGGCTCAGTTAACCGCAACCTACAGCAGATAAGGATGGCGAGGTGCAGGAGTTCCATTTTCGACATAAACATCTCACGGCGGGTGAAGTGAGTGCCAGCAAAATGCATCGCCTGCACCAGGTTAAGCTCTTTTTCCCGGCGATTTGCCATATCACTCACGGCAGCAAGGTGATTGTGCAGGACGATAACCGCCTGGTGGCCACCCGGGATGAACTCATCATTATCCCTGCCAATACGGCAATGGAGATCATCAATCAGCCTGCAAACGGCCTGTTTCACTCGGACTTGCTGATGTTATCGCCGGAAATCGTTGCCGAGTTTAAAGCGCATTACCTGAAATCCTGGCCACGCACGACGCTGCATTCGCTCTGCGCTCCGCTGAGCGAGGGGCTGGCGTTTATGTGGGATAACCTGCTGCACGCCGTGCGTCAGGATTTACCGGAGGCGCTGCAAAAACATCAGGCCTTCGGTCTGTTGCTGGCATTGCTGCATGACGGCGTGGCAGGTCCGCTGCTTATCGAGCGAAGCAATAACCTGACCGAGCAGGTGCGACAGTTCATTATGTTGTCGCCCGCCAGAGCCTGGACCGCGCAGGACGTCGCCAGCCGTCTGGCCCTGAGCGTGCCGACGCTGCGAAGACGGTTACGCGAGGAGTCACAGAGTTTTCGCCAGATTGTCGAGGAGGTGAGGATGGCCGTGGCTTTGTCACAGCTACAGTCAACCCGATTACCGATTGGCGAAATCGCATTACAATGTGGGTATCTTTCCAGCTCTCGTTTCACCGCCCGTTTCCGGCAGCACTACGGTTGTTTGCCGAAAACGCTACGTTAAGGAGAAGAAGAATGTCTAAAGTCTGCACCATTGCCTGGGTTCACGGCGTCGTTCAGGGCGTGGGTTTCCGCTACAGTACCCAGCGCGAAGCGATTGAGCTTGGGCTAACGGGATACGCGCGCAACATGGATGACGGCAGCGTTGAGGTGGTCGCCTGCGGCGAAGCGGAGCAGGTCGACAAGCTGGTGGCGTGGCTGAAAGCGGGCGGGCCGCGCAGCGCGCGGGTTGATAAGGTCTTAACGGAACCCCATCAACCGGGGCGCGAATACGTCAACTTCGGTATTCGGTATTAAATACACTTCACCGGCTTAGGCAGGCCGGCAATTTTGGTGGCCTGTTTTGCCGGACCTTTCGGGAACAGGCGATAGAGATAGCGGCTGTTGCCTTTCTCTTCACCGAACTTATTGGCCATCGCCTTGACCAGCATGCGGATGGCCGGAGAGGTGTTGAACTCGAGATAAAACTCGCGCACAAAACGCACCACTTCCCAGTGTTCGGGGGAAAGAGTAATCCCTTCGTTTTCCGCAATTTTCTCCGCCAGCGGTTCGCTCCAGAGCGTTGTATCTTTCAGATAGCCTTCGCTATCGGTCTCAATTTCCTGGCCTGCAAAAATGAACATAATCTTCTGTCGTAGGTGAAAAATCGGCGACAGTGTAGCAAAAAAGCGGGCTCAGGATAAACCGTGACCTACAGGAGCAACTGAAGCAGGTTGTTGGCATTGAGCTTCTTCAGCGCGTTGCATTTATGGGTTGAAACCTGTTTCTCCGACATGTGCGTCACGATGGCAATGTGGCGGACCGGCAACCCGGTCAGCATCAGATCGAGCACGTTGAATTCCGGAACGGTCAGGCAGCAGTCCAGGCTTCGAACGCGGCGTGGCTCTTTTGCCAGCAAATACGCCGCATCGGCAACGGCGATCCGGTCGTCGATGATATAAAGCGTTAGCGTACTGAAACGCTTGCGTAAATGCGTCGCCAGCGCCCACCCCTTTTCGTTGCAGACCAGATAAAGGCTGCCTTTCCAGCGGGCGGCTTCCAGCCTGAGCAAAATGTTGATCAGCGCCTGATGCGTCGCCGCCACGGAAAAACGGCAGCGGACGACAATCACGCGGCGGGTAAGCAGCGTTGGCTGCCATTGTACAGTATCGCTCTGGACTTCTAACTGAACGCCCCGACGCAGCAGCGCATAGCGCAGTCCTTCGGCGTAAAATCGATTATTGTCGAGAATGGCGTAACTCACGGTGACCTCGTTATAACGTGCTGGGCGTATAGATGACGCGCAGCGTGCCGGTATAGTCGCCCGCGTTTTTACTGCTGGCGGCGAACGCGGGGGTTTTCAGGATAATTGGCGCAGGAATGCACAGTACGCTCTCGCGTCCGCCGGGCAGCACGACCTGACGCAGATACTGCGGATCGTTAGTGCCTTGCCAGACTACGGTTTTACCGTTCGCGACGGTTTCGGTTGCGCCTGTGACGGGATGGGTAACGGAGACCTGATAGTCGAGACGGTCCCGCGCATCCGTCTGGCTTCCACCGCGCCGCCGGATAGAAAACGCGCCTTCGGCACGTCCCGCTGAGGGAAGCCCGTCATCTTCAAAACGAAGATAGGCGCGGGTGCTGGTGCTGTTTTTGCCGTCGTACAGGCACATATCCAGCGTGTTTTCCCCCTTGATCTCGCTGCCCCCGGGGCGCCCCGGGAAGTTGGTCAGGTTGAGGTTAACGATGGGCGTGGAGTGCGGAAAGGCTGGCAGATAAATCTGCTGGTTTCCCGGGTCGACCACCTCAATGCGAATATTTGCCTGCCATTTGGCGATGGTGAGATAGCCAGGACAGCCGACATTCACGTCATTGAAGTTGCCGCCGCAGTCGGCGCTTCCCCACTGGCGCAGGTTCTGCTTCAGCGTGGCGGTCCAGATCCCCGGCAGGGCGAGCTTATCCAGTTCGCTTTTCACGATATAGAAATCGAAGTAGGGCTCTCTGTTCCAGTTAGCAATTTCCGTCGTCCCTCCCGTGACAAAGCTGGCAAAGGTGAACACTTTATTGTTGATAAACATGTAGTGATCGCCATACACCTTGATATTCACCGTCTTGCCGGTAAGAGAATGGGTAAACGCTAAATTGATGGCATAAGGCGCGGCCGGGTTCGCCGAGAACCAGACCGGTGAGTTCATGCAGGCGCCGTTCGTGGTATCGGTACGGGACTGACAGGTCAGGGTATTGCGCCCCCACTTTTGCGGATCGGCGGCGTCAAAGCCGCCCGATTCATGAAACCAGATGTCAAAACGGGCGGGCGGCGCGGTGCGATCGAAGCTGATCCCTACGCTGGTATTTCGTCCCGAGGGAGAGCCTGCCAGCGTCTGGCCGGCCCACAGGCTTAAGAACAGTAAAATAAAGAGGCACTTAATCACATCATTTCCCTTTAGTGAGGCTATCGGAGTTCATGGCAGTCGGTCCAGCAGGGACCGACCGTCCGGCCAGCATCAGCTGTGCCTGCTGCTGGACGGCATCCGGCAGGGCGGAGAAGGTTAACTCCTTACAGGGGATCGACCCGACGTAACGCACCACGTCGCGCATACTCTTCACGTTCAGCGCACACTGATAAAACTGCTGCTGACGCACCAGGTAGAGGTTATGCAGCAGGGCGTCGCTTTGGGCGCTAAACCCGCCGTTGCCAAGGTCGCTCCAGCCGTTCACGTTCAGCGGCACGCCGCCGATAAACGGCGAATGACGCTCGTCGGTTAACTGGCCGAGCCAGGTGTAGCTTGCGGTGGTTTGCACGTCCCGACGCAGCAGTTTGCCAGGCACCATAAACAGCGTTCTGCTGCCCGATCCTTGCGTGATTTCACTGCTGGCTCCTCGTGAGACATCCAGCGATTCGTTAACCGTCAACGTTGTCTGCTGATAGCCCGGCACCGCGAAGAGGGCGCGGCTATTGCCTGGAATATCGGCACTGCCGCCGTTATCCAGCGACACGGCGACGCGCGGATCCTGAGCATCTTCCGGCGTGGTCACGTTCACCGCGACGGCGGAAGCAGGGCGACCGTCGCTCCAGCGGCCCAGCCACAGGCCAGAGCGGGACAGCGCAAACGTCGAGCTGTAGTTGCCGCTGCTGCTCAGCGTATGGCGACGATCCTGACGATCCCAGGCGTCGCTGACGGTCAGACTCCCGTTGCCATATCGTCCGCCCTGGCGCGTATAGGCTGAGGTATTCAGCGAGTCGCTGTTAATGCCCGACGCGCTGAGGCCGTACTCATTTTCGCCGCGGGCATCGGCATACCAGTTATGCGCCACGTTGTAGCTCATCTGATTTTTTTCACGTTGCTGGTGCTGCCATGTCGCGCCCAGAGAGGTGTAGCTTGACGCATCGCCCTGGCGGTTATGCGCCATGGACAGGCTCACGCTCAGGTAGCCGCCTTTATCCCTGCCTTCGCGGGCGTCATCGTTACGCATGAACAGGTTAATGCTGCTGTTAATGTTCAGGCCATGGGTGCTGAAGGCATTGCTCAGGCCAGCCTGCCAGGCCCGCGTGCGCGAGCGGGTCATATAGACCGATTCCCACGGCAAACCCGCATCGTGGCGATCGTCACTGTCCGGCAGCTCCCGGCGTGAAACGTACCGGCCTTCGTTGCGGTTATCCGAATACCCCAGGCTCGCATACCAGGCGCCGACCGGGACGGAGAACATCACCGAGAGGGTGCGATAACAGCCGTTCACGGTGTCAAATCCCGCGTTTTGGGTGTTGCAGTTTTCAGCGGATAACGCGTTGCGATAGACGCTCAAAGAAAAACCGTCGTTGTAGCTGATTTGCTGGATATTGCCGCGCTGGCCTTCGCTGCCGTAGAGGTAGCTAAACCGGGTACTCAGCACGCCATCGATCGGGCCCGCGTTGAAGCCCCGGCTCCAGTCGAGCGCGTTCTCCAGGAAACGCTGGTTTTTCTTGAACGTTGCGCCGCTGGTCAGCGCCAGCGTCGGGGTGACGGGCAGACGAATGCCCGCCTGCGCAACCGCGCGGCGCTCTTCGTTTTGATCGCTATTATCGGTTTCGCCCGCCTGCAGGAACCACTCGACGCGGTCAAATGGCGTAATGCCGGTTCGGGTAAACGGCACCTGCTCGGTGCGCGTCAGCCGGTTATTTTCATTGATGGAGAGCGTCACGGTGTAGCTCCCGTCCGGGAACGATCGCGTGTCCAGGGTTTGCGCCCCGGCATTCAGATAGAAGCTCGCCAGCAGCTGATTGCCCCGGCGGGCGTCGATACGCGCGTCATGGGAAAGCAGCACGGTAACAGGGGTTCCCTTCGACTGCTGAACCGGGTTCATCCACGCCCGTGTTGAACCCGTGCGCAGGCCGCGAATTTTGCCCAGCGGCAGCTGGCTGAGGGTGATATTTCCGCCAGCGTTACTGAACAGATCGCGGGTATCCATCTCGCCTGCCTGGACGTAGTACTGACGCAGGATATCCTGGCGGAACCAGGCGTTGTTGACGGTGACCTCCTGCTGCTGCTGGTGCCGTGAACGCTGCCCCAGCCAGGTCCAGTCGAGATTCACATAGCCGTCCTGGGTGAGCGCCAGCGCGCCGTTGCCCTGCACGGTGGCCGACTGATAATCCCTGTCGGCAACGAAGTTAATGTTTTGTTGATGGATCAGCGCATTTTCGGTGCCGTGCGTGGGCTGATACCATGCGTTCTCTGCCGTCTGCTTAGGCAGAAATTTCTTGTCCAGGAACAGGTTAATGCGGGCGTTATTCTCGTCATAAATAATGGCCGCGCGATCGGTATTGATGTAATCGCAGCCCGCTGCGGAGCCGTTGCTGCTGCAGGCCAGGTTGCCGTTACGGGCAAGCGGAACGGCCAGCGCGGCAGAGACGGTGGCAACGAGGGATGGGGCGTCATTAAAACGGCGTTTGATGGCCGCTACTACGTTCTCAGGTGCGACAAAGCTCACCGTTTCAAGCGTGATATCCGTTTCAAAAAGGCCCAGCGATTCGCCGTAGAGGTTCACCTCGGTCCACAGGCGCTGCGTCTTTGCCAGATCTTCAAAACCTGGTGGGACGGCCAGCCCGGCGCAGGCGAGTTGGATGGAAGCGGGTAACAAAGCAACAAAGAGGAGAGTATTTCTGTGAAACGCCATGAACGAGCCTCGACATCATCCTGACGTCAGAGGGTGGGCACCCTCTGACGTTATTCCTTAGGTGCTGTGGTGTTACGCACCGCCTTCCGTGGTCGTCGCCTGCGTCAGCATCAGGCTGACAACGCCGCTGTACTGACCGGTTTTCAGAATGCCTTTGGTGGTCTGGGAAATGGTCAGCGGCAGTACCGCAGAACCGTTTTCAATGCTCCCCGGGAACAGTTCGGTACCGGTGTATTCAACATCTGCGGTAGAGAGGGTTTTATCGCCCAGCTTCACCGTCATAGGGATGGTTTCAGCACCGTCGGCATTCGCCAGCTTCGCGGCGCTCACCAGACGGACTTTCACGTTGCTGGTGGCGGAGTTAGACCACACCTTGGTATTCAGACGGTAGCTTTCCAGACCGCGGCCAGGCAGGTACTGCATATCGATGCTTGCCGGCAGCGGCGTGTTATCGGCCTGAGTCATATCCAGCTGTGAATCAACGCTGGCGTTGACGGTAATATCTTTTTGAATCGCCAGCGCGCTAACGGACGTGGTCATCGCGGCAACAATCATCAGAGGTTTAAAGTACTTACGCATTGATATCTCCATATTTACAAATGAGCACCCTGGCTCTTTAATCAAACCCTGTGGGGTTTTTACGGTGACGTCGTGTTATTGCACGACGGGTAAATCAGCTTCTTCAGCGCTTTTATTCAGCCAGTTGAAGTAGCGGAATTTATATTTCTGGCCTTGTACCTTCGTGAGCGTTTTTAATTTCCGTTCGGTGTCCGGATAAATCGTCGCGTCTTCTTTAATCCATCTACACGATGAATCCGCATCACAAACACCGATCTCCCTGAGCGGCACGCGCAACGTGCCGTTGTTTTTTAACGTTCCCCTGAGAGGGTCAATCGTCAGTGAAACCACGCTTTTTTCCGGTGCGAGATGGATCAGGGCGCCCCAGATTACATTGACGCCCAGTCTTGCCGTCGCCGCAGGGCTTTCTGCCTTGCCCGGAATAATGCTGTCAGGCTGCTTTACGCCTTCAAAATAGACGCGCCAGGTCGTCTCTTTTTCCGGTGGTGCAAGCGATACCAGGCGAACCACGCGCATTGCGCCTGCCGCAAGGGCGAATTTTTCCGGTGTGACAACAACGCCACCTTCTTTCCACGAGGCCACATCAATCTCTTTTTCCAGGGGCGTGCCGGGATTAAGAATTTTCTTTTGCCTCACCCGAATGAACTGAATATCATCCGTTTTTGACGCCACCTTAATTTGCGCCGCACCGGACTTATCCACGTTAAGTTCCATGGGATACACGCTCATATTGGCCAGAGCCATTTCTGAGAAAAATGGCAATGACAGCGCGGCGATATAAAAGGCAGTTGTCTTATTCACACTATTTTTCTGTTTCACTTTCTGTCCGCCTGCGTTGAGTTCATTCCCGGCGCATTCACAACGGGACACCCTCTGCTAACGTATTGCTTCAGGGCAGGGAAACTTTAACCAGAACAGCGGTTTGTGAAAATTTGTATTAATTAACTCGTTATATACAGTTTTTTATCCTGCTTTCCTGGCTTTAAGGTTGTATAGTTAAGCGAAAATACCGCGACCCGGGATGGGGAGAAAACTCCTTCTGATGAAAAAACAATCAGTTCAGGAGGCGGTTTTCTTGTCGTTGTATCAGGGATTAAAAAGCATGCGGTAACAGCCGAGAATAAAAGATGTTTTTTATATGCAATAATTCGTTGTTATTCGATCCTGAAGCACATGCAATAAGTATTGTTGGGCAACCCGAGTCTGTATTAACGCTTTCGGCTCCGGCCGTTCGTCTTTTACAGGAGTTTATTCGTCATAAAGGGCGCGACCTGAGCCGGGAGGAGTTGATCACTCGCGTGTGGGAGGAGTTCGGCTTTACGCCGTCGGGAAATAACCTCAATAAGGCGGTAAGTGAATTACGCAAAAGCTTCCACGCCCTGGGCGACAGCCACGACTATATCGTGACCGTGCCCCGGTTTGGATTCCGCTTTGACGCCGACGTTATTTTTAAGCCCGCAGAGAGCGTTACGCCCGAAGTATCTCAGCCGCCCGTTGAGCAGCCGTCAGGATATAAGCGTTTATCCAAAAAGTGGTGGCTGGTTTTAGCGGTATTAACGACGTCAGTCGTGGGGTTTAGCCTGTTTTTTAGCCGACAGCTTGAGATAACCGTACCCGCAACACTCAAACCCGTTAAGGAAAAAATAGCTGGCTGTCGGCTCTGGGTGATCAACGATCATGGCCGACCGCTGGTGTTATCAAAATTGGCCGAGCTGCTGAAGAAAAATAACGTCGCGTGCGAGCGCGAGGAGTACAACATTTATTATTTCAGCGCCCGCTTTTCGCTTGCCGCCGCCGATGAGGTTTTCATCGGCGCCTGCCCGGTGAGTGAAGCCAGCCTGTGTAAAACTATTCGCTATAAAAGCGGGGCGGAAGAATGAAAAACAGACTTCTGTTCGGACTGGGTGGCGCAGTCGTTGGCGGGGCGTTTGCGCTCTTTATCTACACCGGCGGAGCCTATAAGCGCGATGCGCTGGCCTGCAGCACCGAGTTTAATTTTACGCGCAATCAAGGAAAGGCAAATGAAGTGAAGGTCAATGCCGTTGCCCAGTTCTATTTTCATCGTAACGGCACCGGCCTGACCACCTACAAAGGCGCTGCAAAGGCTGAAGGTAAGAGCCTGATCGTTGACAGGGACGTGGATTTTACGTGGGAGCGACGGGACGATGATAAGGTAATTGTCCTGAGCTACACCAAGACCTGGCGTCGACACAATGACAACACCCCTGATGCCCAGTGGGGAAGCTTTGCCAGCCCGACCGCACGCTACTATCTCACGATCTCTGAACTCTCGCCTTCCGTATGGCTGATTCAGGACCGGCGTTACCCCACCTATATTTGCCGGGGTGATTAAGGCATAAAAAAAGGAGAATGCCGGGGGCATTCTCCTTTTTGTTTCAGCAGGTCAGCTTAATCGCGGCTGGCGAAGCCCAGGATGCTCAGCAGGCTGACGAAGATGTTGTACAGCGACACATACAGGCTCACGGTGGCGCGGATATAGTTCGTCTCACCGCCGCGAATGATGTTGCTGGTTTCAAACAGGATCGCGCCGGAAGAGATCAGAATAAATACGGCGCTGATCGCCAGGTGCAGAGCAGGCAGCTGCAGGAAAATGTTGGCCACCATACCCACCAGCACCACCACAACACCCGCCATCAGCATGCCGCCGAGGAAGGACATGTCCTTACGCGTGGTCAGCACGTAGGCCGAGCAGCAGAAGAACACCAGCGCGGTGCCGCCCAGCGCCATACCAATCACATCGCCCATTCCGGCGGACAGATACGCGTTCAGGATTGGCCCCAGGATGTAGCCCAGGAAGCCGGTGAAGGCAAACGCGGACAGAATACCGACCGGTTTGTCAGCGGTTTTGTAGGTCAGGAACATCAAACCATACATACCCACCAGGGTCAGAATCAGCCCCGGAGACGGCAGCATCAGCACGGTGCTGGCGGTGGCGGTGATCGCCGAAAACGCCAGCGTCAGGCTGAGCATGAAATAGGTATTGCGCAGCACCTTGTGGGTGCTGAGTAGCGATGTGCGGTCGCGTGAGGAAGTAATTATACGATCCATGAGTCACTCTCTTATGACAGATGTAATTAACGGAAAGAATAGGAAACGGCGCGTCACTCTCAAAGTGGTTTTACCCATCTTTACTCAGCAGGTTAGCGCGGGACCTGGTTGTTTCTTCTGCATAAATACGTTTCACCAGTATGAACAGCGGTTTGACGCGATTAATCAGATCAACCTCTTATAGGTTACTGAAAATTATTGCGTTATTACCATAAGGCCGCTAAGAGTTATTTCCGGATCGTCACAAAAACAGACAATAAGGCGAAGGACATGAAACCACAAACACGCACGCGCTTTACGCTCTCTTTACTTACCGCCGGGATCCTGTGCGCCAGCACGGCGACCTGGGCGGCTAACGTGCCGGCAGGAACCGCGCTGGCCGATAAACAGGAACTGGTCAGGAATAATGGCAGTGAACCGGCTTCGCTCGACCCGCATAAAGTCGAAAGCGACGTCGAATTCAATATTATCAGTGATTTATTCGAAGGTCTGGTGAGCGTTTCCCCGTCGGGTGACGTCCAGCCCCGGCTGGCGGAAAAATGGGAGAACAAGGACAACACCGTCTGGACGTTCCATCTGCGTCCGGGCATCACCTGGAGCGACGGCACGGCGATTACCGCAGAGGATGTGGTCTGGAGCTGGCAGCGCCTGATTGACCCGAAAACGGCGTCACCGTACGCGAGCTATCCGGGCAACATGCATATCGCCAACGCGGCCGATATCGCTCAGGGGAAAAAAGCGCCCGATACGCTGGGCGTGAAAGCCATTAACGACACCACCCTGGAAGTGACGCTCACCCAGCCAAATGCGGCGTTCCTCGCGATGCTGGCGCACCCGTCGCTGGTGCCGGTGGATAAAGTGCTGATTGGCCGCTTTGGCGACAAGTGGACCAAACCGGAGCACTTCGTCAGCAGCGGGGCGTATAAGCTGTCGCAGTGGGTGGTCAACGAACGCATCGTGGCGGAGCGTAACCCGCGCTACTGGGATAACGCGCACACCGTGATTAACAAGGTCACCTACCTGCCCATCACCTCCGAGGCCTCGGATGTGAACCGCTATAAAGCGGGCGAAATCGATATTGTCTACACGGTGCCGATTAACCAGTTTGCCCAGCTCAAGAATACCCTGGGCAGCCAGCTGGACGTGTCTCCGCAGCTGGCGACCTATTACTACGAATTCAATACCACCCGGCCGCCGTTCAACGACGCCCGCGTGCGCAAGGCGCTGAACATGGCGCTCGATAAAGACATCATTGCCGGAAAAGTATTAGGGCAGGGGCAGCGCCCGGCGTGGCTCATCAGCCAGCCGGACATCGGCGGCGTCAAGCTCCAGAACCCGGATTACGCCAGCTGGCCGCTGGACAAGCGCATTGCCGAGGCGAAAAAACTGCTGAACGAGGCCGGATATAACGAAAGCCATCCTCTGAGCTTCAACCTGCTCTATAACACTTCTGAATCGCACCAGCGCATCGCGATTGCCGCCAGCTCCATGTGGAAGAAAAACCTCGGCGTGGACGCGAAGCTGCAAAATCAGGAGTGGAAAACCATGCTGGATACCATGCACACCCACAACTTTGACGCGGTGCGTTACGCCTGGATTGCCGACTACGACGACGCGGCGACGTTCCTGAACAACTTCCGCACCGGCGACAGCGAAAACACCAGCCAGTACAGCAATCCGGAATATGACCAGGCGCTGGTGAATGCCGCAAAAGCCAAAACAACGGAAGAGCGGGGTAAGTTCTACCAGCAGGCGGAAGATCTGCTGGGACGCGATGTGCCCGCCATTCCGGTTTATCACTACGTCCGTACGCACCTGGTTAAACCGTGGGTGGGCGGCTTTACGCCGGATAAGCTGGGGTACTATTACACGAAAGACATGTACATCAAGAAACACTAAGCCTGTGCTGATAAAATCGTCGATGTGTTGTCAGTTCAACCGATTAAACACGTTTTGACTATTTTTACAGCGAACGATTGCTGGCACTCTTTACAGCACGCGGTGAGGTGTTTATAGTTCGCCTCACTCAGGAAGTGTGGCCGAGCGGTTGAAGGCACCGGTCTTGAAAACCGGCGACCCGAAAGGGTTCCAGAGTTCGAATCTCTGCGCTTCCGCCAGATATAAACCCCAGGTTACTTGTGAACCTGGGGTTTTTCTTTTGGATTAGCCGATCCGCCTCACATTATTAAGACCCGGTTATTTCCCTGTAAAACCCCGGCGTTATCATTCACCCCGTAAATACCTTTTCATCGCTTACCGAGGCTTTGATGCTGGAGAATGTTTTCATCAGATAATCAGCTTCCCGCCCATCTCAGGACGGACTGGTTATCGCTGCGCTTAAACCTTACGCACGCACCTGCGGGTGTGGGCTCGTTTTTACGCATGATGATTACACAGGTTTTCCAGTATGAATTTATCCCGTCAGGAACAACGTACCTTACACGTTCTCGCCAAAGGTGGACGTATTGTGCACGTCCGCGACAGTTCTGGCCGCGTCACGTCCGTTGAGTGCTATACCCGTGAAGGGCTGGTGCTGAGCGACTGCACGCTGAACGTCTTCAAAAAACTCCGCGCCAAAAAGCTGATCCGCTCCGTGAACGGGCAGCCTTACCGCATCAACACCACCGGGCTGAACAACGTTCGCGCCCAGCTGGATAATCGCTAAGCGGAATAAACAACGCCACCCTCGGGTGGCGTTCACGCATTGAGCGGGATATCGTGGCGTAGGCCGGGTAAGCGCAGCGCCACCCGGCAAGAAACGCGGCGTTATGAGCGAATAAAGGCCAGTATGTCCGCGTTGATAGTATCCGCATGGGTAGTATGCATCCCGTGCGGGAAGCCCGGATAAATTTTCAGCACGCTGTTCGCCAGCAGCTTGTCCTGGAGAAGGGCGGCATTTTTATACGGCACAACCTGATCGTCATCGCCCTGCAGCACCAGAACGGGAACGGTGATGGTTTTCAAATCTTCCGTCTGGTCGGTCTCTGAAAACGCCTTAATCCCCTCGTAGTGCGCCCTGGCGCTGCCGATCATCCCCTGACGCCACCAGTTCTGGATCGTACCCTGCGAAACGTCGGCACCATCGCGATTAAAACCGTAGAAAGGACCGCTGGCAACGTCGAGATAAAACTGGGCGCGGTTAGCCGCCAGCGCTTTGCGGAAGCCGTCGAAGACCTCGATCGGCGTTCCGCCGGGATTCGTCTCCGTTTTGACCATCAGAGGCGGGACGGCGCTGACGAGCACCGCTTTGGCGACGCGCCCCTGCGGCTGGCCGTACTTCGCAACATAGCGGGCGACCTGGCCGCCGCCGGTGGAGTGACCGACGTGCACGGCATTGTGCAGATCCAGGCTTTCAACCACGGCTGACGCATCGGCCGCATAATGATCCATATCGTGGCCTTCACTCACCTGGTCCGATCGTCCATGTCCGCGGCGATCGATAGCGATAACGCGATAGCCTTCTGCCAGGAAGAAGAGCATCTGGTTATCCCAGTCATCGGCACTCAACGGCCAGCCGTGGTGGAAGACAATGGGCTGAGCCTCTTTCGGACCCCAGTCTTTGTAGTAAATGTTGACGCCGTCTTTCGTGGTTACGAATGCCATACCGCAGACTCCTCTGTTAAGAACAACACGACCCCTAAAGTGTAGGAGAAATCCCAAAAGCGGTTGGTTTAATTCCGGTGAAGGATATTCATTTTGCGTCTGGGCTCTGGCGCGATGCGCCAGAGCCTTCAGGACAGGATTAACAGCAGGGGCGTTTAGCGGTTTTCTTCAATATAGCGGGCCAGGTCCGCCGGGGTTTTCAGCACCGTCGCCACGTCTGTCGGCGGGATCGTGCAGCCGTAAACGTCCTGCACTTCCAGAACCATATCGACCGCCAGGATGGAGTCGAGAATGTCGGATTCAATCAGCTCATCGTGAAAGCCCACCTTACGGGATAACACTTTTTCGAACAGTGCGAGAATTTCTTGTTCCATAATTTTTCCTGGAGTCATTAATTTGTGCGGGCGTAAGCGTCCAGCAGCTTGCGGTCAATTTTGCCGTTAGGATTCAGCGGCAAAGCGTCTTTTACGATAATTTGTGACGGCACCATATAGTGGGGGACTACCTTCGAGAGCGAGGTTTTGATGGTATCCGGCGCCAGTTCCGTCACGCAGAACGCGGCAATGCGCAGCACGCTGCCGCAGGGTTTCATCAGTGGCATCACCACCGCTTCGTTAATCCCGGACATCGCCAGCAGGCGGTTTTCAATTTCGTTGATTTCAATACGGTAGCCATTCAGTTTGACCTGGCTGTCGTTGCGTCCCTGGCAGTAGATAAGCCCCGCTTCATAGCCCAGATCGCCGGTCCGGTAGCCGCGAAACGCTTCATTTTCGCGATGCAGTAATTTCGCCGCGTTCTCCTGCGGCAGGCCGAGGTAGCCGCGCATGACGTTTTTACCCCAGATAATCAGCTCGCCCTCGGCGGAAATTTCCATTCTGCTCTCAGGCATCATGACCCCCACCGGCAGCACGGCGCTGTCGCTGTTCAGGATCGCATCCGTGATCTCGACCACGGTGGTCGCGATGGTCGCTTCCGTTGGGCCATAGGAGTTGATGATTTTGGCCTGCGGGAAGCGGCGGCGAAGCTGTTTAACCAGCGCTTTATTCAACACTTCACCAATGAAGATAAAGACGTTGAGTTCAGGTAAATACTCGCTGTTGAACTGCGGGGAAAGCAGCTGCTGGTAAGCAAAAGAGGGGGTGGAAACCCAGGCGGAGACGGCGTTGCTTTTCAGTCGCTCCAGCCAGTTCGCTTTCTGAATATCGTCTTTGGCGTTCAGCACGATGTGTCCACCCATCGCCAGATTTGCCAGTAAAGGGATCAGGGAGAGGTCAAAACTGAACACCGCGTGGTTCATCAGGACCGGTTTTTCCGGCAGCGAAAAGTCATTGCTGACCCATTTCATGAAGTGCCACACGCTTTCACGCCCAATCTGCACCCCTTTAGGCTTGCCGGTGCTGCCGGAGGTAAACATGATGTAGGCCAGATCCTGCTCCTCCAGCACCTTGCCCAGTTCACCCGTGGCGATGAACTGCCGGGTCGCGACGTCGTAATAGTAAGGGGCGCTGGCCAGATGGCAGATCTCCCGCAGGCGCTCCTGCGGGTAAATGCAGTCCACCGGAATGTACGGAATGTTGTGCAGCAGGCAGCTATAAATCGCCACGGCGAACTCGGCCTGCTGGTGTCCGTACAAGACGACCGGCGTACCGGCAACAGGCTGGCTACGCTGATAGCGCTGCGCCCAGTCCGTCACGGCAGCGGAAAGCTGCAGCCAGCTTAAGGCTTCGTCGCTGCCGCTGATGGCCATCTGCTGCGGGGAGGCGGGATCGCATAATGCCGCACGCAAGAAATCCTGCAGTTCCTGAAGATCGGAGAGATTTTTCATAGAGGTGACATTCCACTAAAGATGTAAAGGGCGCCCGCGGCGCTTCCCAGCGTCAGAATGCGCCCTAAAAACGCAACAGCCGGATACTGCAACCCGCGGTGTAACGCCGGGCTGCGTTTGGCTGACCACAGCAGCATGTTGTGCGCGACAGAAATGGCGCCAAACAGCGCGCCGCTGATGACGTAATGGCGTTCCAGGCCATTCCATGCCCCCATGCAAAACAGGGTGCAGAAAATACCGATATTTTGCGCCAGCGTTTTGTTCTGACGGAAAAAGTTAAACTTCATCAGGTTCATATAAACGGGCATAAAGACCACATCGCGCAGCCATTCAGACAGGCTGATGTGGAAGCGGCGCCAGAAATCCTGCGGGTTCTTTGCCAGAAGCGGCATATTGAAGTTTGCCGGGATGTTGAGCCCAAACAGGCGGCCCGCACCGATGGCCATATTGCTGTAGCCCGCAAAATCAAAGTAGAGGTAGGCGCTATAGGCAATCGACATCACCACGCCCACGGTCAGCGTAAACGGCTTATGGCTCCAGGGCTGTACGACCAGCGAATCAACCAGCATTGCAAACAGGAACTTCTGGATAATGCCGGTAATGATTTGCTCCAGCGCCACTAAAAACTGTTCGCGGTTAAGGGCAAAGACGGGCTTGCTGACGTCGTTCATCCATGTCCGCCAGCGGTACATTGGGCCTGCCAGAATAATAAAGGGCATAAACAGATAGCAGAAATAGTGCAGGAAATTCTGCCCTTCTTTTTTACTGCGATAGAGCAGCACGTCCACCGCGCGGAACGTCATAAAAGAGAGGCCGATCATGCCGAGATGATGATTAACGTGCAATTTCACCAAAAATAAAGGAAGCAGCGTTAACACAATAGCCTGCCAGGTTTTTAACCATCCTTTTTCTTTTAACATGGCGACAAGATAAAAACTGAAAAAAACGACCGCGGGAACACGGTAATCACCCTGAAAAATATAGCCCCAGCCTAATGCAGCCAGGACGGATAAGGCCGATAAATAAGTCAGACGATGACGTAATACGCGATTGACCAGCGCAAACACCAGGGCGGATGAAAACAAATAGACAAAAAACATTCCTGAGCTATACATCATTCGGCCTCAGAACTTTTGATATTCAAAATGCAGCTGCATACTCATGCTGTCATCGACAGCGGTCCACGCGACGATGGTGATCGCCAGCAGGAGATAAAGGAAAAAAAGACGGATCGCGATTTTCATTATTTAAAGCTCTGTGCAATAAAGCGAATCATAGGAACCCAGGCCAGTTCGGAAGGGTGCAAACGATCCCAGTTCCAGCCATTCTGATAAGGCATGGCATACATATCTAAATAAGGGATCTGGTTCTTTTCCAGAATGGTTTTAATTTGCTTATCAACCGGGCGGAAGGTGTCGGTATTGTAAAGCGCCCAGGGGTTTACCGGGTCGACGATCGCAATCACCTGCACGTGACGGTCTTTCAGCAGCTGGACGGTTTTTCTGAATGCGGCGATTTGCGCAGGTACGACCGGCGTGTCATCCCACTGCTGCCGTGTACCGTCCTCCTCGTAAATCGTTTTGTCCATCCACAGGGTGGCCGCGCTCTGCTGGCGTTTTTTATTTAACTCGCGGGCATTCGCCAGCTCTTTATCCCAGTCAGGGGCAATGTGGGTGGTTGGCTGCGGCGGCCACGGCTGTTCCGTCCGGGGCGTGACGTGAAGCAGCGCCAGCCAGTCGTTTTTTATCAGGGTGCAGACGTTGGCAAACTGGAAACTCACCTCGTCCCATATCAGATCGGGGTGCCAGCCAAAGACACGCATTTGGCCAAAGGTTAAATGGCTTATTTCTTTACTCTCAATATGTTTTAAATAATTAACCAATATTGGGCGTGCCTGCGGATCCTTCATCAAAGGAGTAAAAACAGAACCTGGGAAATTATCGGCATAGATAGCGGGAGGCAGGCCTTTTGAGTAAAAGCTGTCAGGTGCCAGCAGCAAAACAACTTTACTGTTTGCGTTAAGGCTATTTTTAAAACGTGAGAACAGTAAAAACTGCGTTTCGTCATCGACAAACGCATCGCCATACGCCACGACGGGTTTGTGCAATTGCTTATTAAAGTAATTATAGACAGCGTAATGTTCATCTTCTGACGTCGCCACCTCAGACGCACCAATGAAGAATATCGCATTCCCTTCTAAGGCATGAGAAATAGTGGCAATTTTTTCCGCCTGTTCTTTAGGCGTGCCCGCCATTGATTTAATCAGCGGCTGGAAGGTAAGCGGCGGATCGAAGCTCGCCACCAGCGGGTGAAGACAAAGAAACAAAATGGCCAGAAACGCCATCAGAAAATGTAAGCAAAGCGTATTTTTGATTTTCATCATCAACCAGTAACACTGCATGGCAGTAATGTCTTAAATCTGCGGAAATTCAGATTTATAACAATTACACAACAAATGGCCGTCTATTTTTGTGGCATTCTATACCAGAGCGATTTAAAACGATGAGCGTTGCTGTGTTACGGTATGTACAAGGTCGCGGAGAGTGATGTGAAGTCAGCGTTTGGGTGACTTTTTGCGCAGTCAAACGCCCGTGGGGAAAAATCGAAAAATTCCTGCTTTACAAGGCGCTAATAGATGTTTATAGTGCGCCTCACTTTGGAAGCGTGGCCGAGCGGTTGAAGGCACCGGTCTTGAAAACCGGCGACCCGAAAGGGTTCTAGAGTTCGAATCTCTACGCTTCCGCCAAATTCGAAAACCCTGCGATAGCAATATCGCAGGGTTTTTTCGTTTTACAGCCCAATCACCAGCTCCCCGGAATAGCTTCGCGAACAGCAGAGCGCCACCTGCTGGTCCGTTGCGCCTTTTTCCGCCTCCGACTGCACGCTATCCCGGTGATCCACCACGCCGTCAATCACCGGCGTCAGGCAGGCGCCGCAGATCCCCATCTCACAGGAAAGCGGGACCGCCACGCCATTTTCCTGCAGCACCTGGGCGATGGTTTTATCCGCAGGCACCGGCCAGCGCTCCCCGGTGGAGGCCAGTTTGACCGTGAAGATCTCCCCGGCTTCACCGCCTGCGTCGGGCGCTGCGGGCTGAAACGCCTCGCTGTGAAGATGGGCGTCATCCCATCCCTTTGCCGTGGCGACCTCACGCACTTTTTCCATAAAACCTGCCGGACCACAGACCCAGGCGTGAAGGCCCGATTCGGCCGCGAGGAGATGTTCCGCCAGCGCTGTGCGCGGGCTGGTGGTATGAATGAGGCACTCACCGAGCCGGGAGAGTTCGCGCTCAAACGCCGCGCTTTCCCGGTTTCTGACGTAATAATGCAGCGTGAACGGCGTTCCGGTCGCCTTCAGCTGCAGGGCCATCGCATACAGCGGCGTAATGCCAATCCCCGCCGCCAGCAGCAAAACCCGCTCTGCCTGCTGCAGCGGAAACAGGTTGCGCGGAGCCGATATCATCAGCTTCTGCCCGGGACGCAGCGTCTCGTGAACGTAGCGCGACCCGCCGCGCGAGGCGGTTTCCCGTCCCACGCAGATCAGGTAGCTCTCGTCCCCACATGCTCCGGTCAGGGAATACGGGCGCACCACGCCGCAGGGCAGGTGGACATCAACGTGCGCCCCGGGCTGCCACGCCGGCAGCGCGTCGCCGTTATCAGCCACCAGCCTGACGGCGAGGCTTTTGTCGCCCTCGCGCCACAGCCCGTCAACAATCACGCTCAGCATATTGGCCTCCGTCATACCAGGAAAAACTCGCCAAAGCCCATTTTCTTCAGCCCCCGACGGTAGGCAATCGAGCTTTTATCCGCGGGGATATGCGCTTCCAGCGTCAGGTCCAGCGGCAGGTTTTCCGGGCGCTGGGTTTCCACCATCAGGCGATCCTCTTCAAAAATCCGCAGGTTGAAGGCATGCACGTCCTCCACCGGAATATGCAGGTCAAAATTGCGGGCAATAGGGGCGAACATGCGGGTCACGCGCGATGATACCGGTGATGCGGCGTTCATAATGACCAGTCTCGATTCACCCGGAAAATGAATCGTCAGGGTGGCTGTGAACGGCAGGTGCATTTCAAAATGGCGCAGCCACTGGAACCCATCCGGAGCCTGCACGGGGGAACTGGCGGGATAGTTGCTCACGGCGCTCCAGTAATCCGCCACGAAGCCGAACGGCGTCTCCTGTGGCTGATAGGCAGGCACAAGCGGATTATTCGGGTCGGCAAAGGTTTCGGTGTGGATCCAGGCAAAGTGCGCCACGTCCAGAAAACCTTCAACCTGACGTCCGGCAAAGCCGTTCACCTCAAACGCCGGGCAGTTTATCTGCTGAAATCCGTTGTCATCCCAGTGCGGCATGGTGGGCAGCGGCGCGGGGTTTTCCGGATCATAGGCCAGGCAGGTCCAGATCAGTCCGAACCGCTCTTCGACCGCGTAGTTAATCAGGTTCAGCTTCGCCGGAACGGGCTGGTCGGGGCTGGAGGGAATACGGTTGCAGCGCCCGTCCTCCCCAAAGCGTAAGCCATGATAGGGGCAGATAATCCCGTGCTCGTCGTGAAAGCCGAGCGTCAGCGGCACGCCGCGGTGCGGGCACACGTCACGGGCAACCACGACCTGGTCGTTAATGCGGTAAATCACCAGCTGTTCATCCAGCAGCGTCGCTTTGACCGGCGCCGGACCGACGTCGCAGGCGCGCGCGACCGGATGCCAGCATTTCGCCAGACGCAGCCAGTCCTCTGGCTCAAACGTACAGTGGGCGGGTGGGGTCGGTTCTCTTTTCATCGTTGTCCCTCTTGCGTTCAGCCTAACGGGCCGCCCTGAATGGTCTCGCACAGACCGTTGATGATGCGCTCTCCGGTCTCCTCTTTGAGCTCCTGATACCAGGCCTGCGTCAACGCCATATCTTTGCCGTGGGTGACGTCGCAGCGCTTGCGCGCCTTCAGCACCAGGTCGCGTACGCGGTCGCAGCGCAGCGCCTCGTACTGCCGCAGCGCCAGCGTGATGTTGTGGTTTTCACGCAGGCATTCCCCCAGCACCACGGCATCTTCCATCGCTGCACAGCCGCCCTGGCCGATATCCGGCGTGGTGCTGTGCCCGGCATCGCCCAGCAGCGCGACGTTGCCGCGCACCAGGCTGTCGAACGGCTCAATGTCGTGGATTTCAATCCGATTGGTCGTTTCAGGATCCAGCGCCGCGATAAGCTTTTGCACCGGCGGCGCCCAGCCGCGGAAGTAGCCCGTGAGATCGGCGCGCAGGGTGGTGCGATCCTCCGCCAGGCCTGCGGGCAGCGGCACGTCAAAAAAGAAATAGAAGCGTCCGCCGGAGACGGGCATCAGCGACACGCGTTTGCCTTCGCCAACGAAGGTGGTCCACTGGTGCGCCGGGGCGATCTCTTCGTCAATCTTCACCAGCCCGTTCCAGTTCACATAGCCCGCGTAGCGGCGCTCCGGGGTGTATCCCAGCACGTACGGGCGAACCGCCGAGTGGCTGCCGTCGGCGGCAATCAGGAAATCCCCGGCGGCGGTGGTGCCATCGGTGAAGGTCACGCTCACGCCCGCGTCGTCTTCAAGGACGCCTTCGACGCGCTTGCCGAACTGCACCTTGTCGCGACCCCAGAAGTCCAGCATTTCGCGCTGAAGCTCAGCGCGCGAGACGGGGCAGGGGCGCCCGCCGGTACGCTCAACCAGCGGGGCAAGGCTAAAGCGGGTCAGGGTATCGCCGCGCCGGTAATCCTTGTAGGCCATAAAACGCATCGGCCCGCCCCAGGTCTCGATGATGTCGCCCATGCCGAGGTGCTGCATGCATTTCACGCCGTTAGGCCAGATGGAGATGGCCGCCCCGACGGGCCTGATCTCCTTTACGGCTTCAAACACGGTACAGTCGATGCCCGCTTTCTTCAGCGCGACGGCGGCGCTCAGGCCGCCAATACCCGCGCCAATAACGATTGCTTTCATGCTTCTCTCCTTTTGCAGGGTGTAAAGACAGTTAGCAATTTGCGTACCAGGCTGCAGCATGGCGAAAACGGCGTTGTAAGGGAGACGTTTGCACTGCTAAGGTGCGTAAACGCGGTGAGCGTGCCTTTTTATGAATCAAAAATTTCCTGGTCGACCTTGTGGAATCGACTGTTTCACGCCTGTGCTCAGGGTGGCGTGGTTTGTGCAATAGCCTAGAGAAGGACAATAAAGGAGACACTATGATCGCACTGCACGACTTCAATCATCTTCCCCATGAACAGGCGTTAGCGCTGATTCACCCCTGCGTGGCGCTTCCCCGCTGGGCCGATGCGCTGGTTCACGGGCGGCCTTACGCCAGCCGGGACGAATTGTTCAGTACGGCGAAATCGCTGATGCAAAACTGGGACGAAGCGGCGCTGGCGCAAGCCCTGAGCGCCCATCCGCGCATCGGGGAAAAACCAGCGGGTTCAGCGGCGGAGGCGGCGCTGTCGCGCCAGGAGCAGGGGGCGGTGAATGACCGCGATGCTGCTCTTGCCCGGGCGCTGCGTGAAGGCAACGCCCGCTACGAAGCCCGCTTTGGACGCGTCTTTCTGATCCGCGCGAAGGGTCGCAGCGGCGAGGAGATATTACAGGCCCTGCACGCGCGGCTGGAGAACAGCGACGCGCAGGAAATCCATGCCGCGCTGGAACAGCTGCGGGAAATTACGCTGCTGCGCCTGGAAGGAGTCATCCACGAATGAGCACACTCAGCACCCATATTCTCGATATTTCGACGGGCAAGCCCGCGGAGGGCGTGACGGTTCATCTGCAACAGGACGGGAAGACGCTGGCCACGGGCGTGACCAACGCCCAGGGGCGCATCGCCGCGTTCGTTCCCTCTCTGCCCGCGGGCCGCTATCGGCTGGTGGCGGAGATCGGGGCGTGGTTTAGCGATACCGGCCGGAAGACGATCTATCCCTGCGCGCACATTGAGTTTGTCACGGGAGAAACGGCAGACGAACACTTCCATCTGCCGTTTGTGATTGCCCCCGGCGGATGGTCAACCTACCGGGGCAGTTGACCACACCCGCTCGCCGTTGACCCAGGTCTCGCTGATGTTGCGCTCGTCGCCCAGGGTCATCAGCACGAAAAGCTGCTCGTAGATATCCTGACAGCGCCGATTGCGCAGGCGCTGCAGCGGCGTGACGTTGGGGTCGATAACCACAAAATCCGCCTCTTTGCCTGCCGCGAAGTTACCAATCTTGTCGTCCAGCCGGAGGGCGTGCGCGCCGCCCAGCGTGGCGTGATAAAACGCCTCGCTGGCGCGCAGGCGATAGCTCTGAAGCTGCCCGACCTTGTAGGCCTCTCCCAGGGTGCGCAGCATGCTGAAGGTGGTGCCCGCGCCGACGTCGGTGCCGATGCCCATCCGCACCCTGTGCTGCCAGCAGGCGGGCAGGCGAAACAGCCCGCTGCCGAGAAACAGGTTTGAGGTGGGGCAAAACGCCACCGCCGAACCGGTGTCGTGCAGGCACTGCCACTCGCTGTGGTGCAGATGGATCGCGTGGGCAAACACGCTGCGCTCGCCGGTCAGGCCGTAGTGGTGATACACGTCGAGATAGCGTTCATGCTCCGGCCAGAGATCGCTCACCCAGGCCACTTCGTTGGGGTTTTCGCTCAGGTGGGTCTGCAGCCAGGTGTCCGGGAACTCCTCTCTGAGCAGGCTGACCGCGGCAAGCAGCTCGGGTGATGAGGTCGGGGCAAAGCGCGGCGTAATGGCGTAGCCCAACCGCCCACGGTGATGCCAGCGCTGGATCAGCGCCCGCGTCTGCCGGTAGCTCTGCTTCGCGTCTTCGCTCAGGTAGTCCGGCGCGTGCCTGTCCATCATTACTTTTCCGGCGATAAGGCGCATGTTCAGGCGCAGGGCCTCGGTAAACAGCGCCTCGACCGATTCCGGATGCAGCGTGCAAAACACCAGCGCGGTGGTGGTGCCGTTGCTCACAAGCTGCTGAATGAAAAATTCGGCGATCTCTTTCGCGTAGGCCTCATCGGCAAACTGGCTCTCCACCGGGAAGGTGTAGGTGGTCAGCCACTCCAGCAGCTGTTCGCCAAAGGCGCCGATCATCTCCGTTTGCGGGTAATGGACGTGGGTGTCGACAAAACCGGGCAGCAGCAGCCTGCCGCGCAGGTCGGTATAGCCTTTGTGCGGGTCAAGATACTGCTCGCCCTCCTGCCACGGCATCTGCGCCAGAATTTTTCCGTTCTGGATAAACAGCAGGCCGTCCTCAAGGTAGCGCGCGTGCCGGGCAATGGCGTCTGCGCTGTCGCAGACCCGGGCAATATCAAAAAATGCACCGCGTATCGCAGTCTGGTATTCCATCATGGTTCCTGCCTTCGTGTGTGCGTAGCGGGGTGGGAAAACTCAGCAAGAACGGTGCCAGAATGAACGGGCCGCAGATACGCTGCGGCCAGAGGGGAGGGGTTACTCTTTTTGCGTCGCCACGCGGGAGCCAAACGACGTCGCGCCTGCCGTCTCGCGCTCTTCCCGCGCCAGCCAGCGGTAGGTGACGCCGCCGAGGAAGACGCCGATAAACCAGCTGAAGTTTGCCACCTCATGCAGGGCCGGGATAAAGCTAATGACCAGGCCCACGGCAACGGACGGGATCAGGGCACCAATGGCTTTCGGGTTAAAGCCGTTGCGGTACCAGTATTTGCCCTTTGGCGTGTCGTCGAACAGATCGTCAACCGACACCTTGCCGCGCTTAATCAGGTAGAAATCGGCAATCAGAATGCCGAACAGCGGGCCGATAAACGCCCCGAGCACGTCCAGGGTGTAGTGGATAAGCTCCGGCGAGTTGAACAGGTTCCACGGGGTGAGCAGGATCGAGCCGACGGCGGCAATCATGCCCCCGGTGCGGAAGCTGATTTTCTGCGGCGAGCAGTTAGAGAAATCAAACGCCGGGGAGACGAAGTTCGCGACGATGTTGATCCCGATGGTAGCGGTGATCATCGTCAGCAGGCCAATCGCCACGGCCAGATCGTTGCCCACGCGGCTGACGGTTTCGATCGGATCGGTGATCATGCGGCCAAACAGCGACTGGGTGCCGGAGACAATCACCACGGTGACGATGGAGAACAGCAGGAAGTTAAACGGCAGCCCCCAGCGGTTGCCGCGGCGGATCTCGCCCATGCTTTTGCCGTAGCGGGAGAAGTCGCCAAAGTTGAGCAGCGGGCCGGAGAAGTAGGAGACCACCAGCGCGGTCGCGGTGATCATCTGCCAGGTCTGTTCGCCCGCGCTCAGGGATTTGCTGGCGAGGGTAAAGGAGATCCCGTCAAAACCGGTCTTGTATACAATCCAGCCGGCAAGGGCCAGCATTACCACATAGACCGCCGGACCGGCGATATCAATAAAGCGCTTGATGGCACTCATGCCGTGCCAGAAGACCATCGCCTGCAGGACCCACATAATGGCAAAGCAGATCCAGCCCAGATGCGACAGGCCCAGGAATGCGCCGGTAGTGAGTGAAGAGAGCGATGGCCAGAACTTCAGCGCCACCAGCATCAGGGCGTTGGCGGCGAGATAGGTCTGAATCCCGTACCACGCAAAGGCAATCAGCCCGCGGATCACCGCCGGAATATTGGCCCCGAACACGCCGAACGCCTGACGGCTGATCACCGCATAGGGCACGCCCGCCATCTGGCTCGGTTTGGCCACCAGGTTGGCGCACAGCTGCACGATGCAAATCCCCACCAGCAGGCAGAGCAGCACCTGCCAGCTTGCCAGCCCGAGCGTAAAGAAGCTCGCGGCGACCACATAACCCCCCATGCTGTGAACGTCCGACATCCAGAACGAAAAGATGTTGTACCAGCTCCAGTTCTGGTCACGCGTCGGTGCCAGATCCTCATTGCAAAGACGTGGGCTGTAAACCGCACCGGAATCAGCGGCCGTACCCTGCTGCGCGTTTTGACTGTTTGGCATGAAACCTGCTCCTGTGAATGAAAACCCGTTGAGTGGGAGTGCAAACGGTGTTGCAGGATCCAGGCCAAAATAATAAATCTTGTATGCAATATTTTATTTTTATGTATACGATTCGATAACGGAAAGTAAAATTCGGAGTGGTGAATGAACAACATTAACGCCCTGCAGACCGCGCCAGACCTGCATGACAAAGACGAAACCATCTTCCAGGCGCTGATGACCGCGATTGTCGAACACCAGCTGCTGCCGGGGAGCAAATTGCCGGAAGAGGCGCTGGCCGAGGTGTTTGGCGTGAGCCGCACGGGCATCCGCAAGGTGCTTCAACGACTCGCCGCTGTGCAAATGGTCACCCTGACGCCCAAGCGTGGTGCACACGTCGCCAGCCCGACGGTGGAAGAGGCGCGGCACATCTTCCGCACCCGCGCACTGCTGGAGGTCGCTAACCTGCCGGACGTGCTGGCGCACTGCCAGTCGCCGCATCTTGCCGCGCTGGAGGCCATCATTCGCCAGGAGCAGCAGGCGCACGAGGCCTATGACGGCCCGGCGGCGATTCGCCACTCCGCCAATTTCCACATTCAGCTGCAGGCCATCTCCGGCAACCAGGTGCTCACGGAGATGGTGACCGGCCTGAGCCAGCGTTCTTCGCTGGTGATTGCCACCTGGGGCGCGCCGTGGCGTCAGGGCTGCCGCTGCAACGATCACGAACAGCTGGTGGATCTGCTGCGCCAGAAGGCGCTTGAGCCACTAAGCGATGCCCTCATGCACCATTTTGAACATATCATCGCCAGCCTCTGCTTCGAGCGGGCGGGCGAGTGCCTGCCTGATTTTGCCCGGCTGTTTGCCGGCCACAAGGAGTCGTAATGTCTGTCTGTATACAAGTGATCAACCCCAACACCAGCCTCGCCATGACGGAAACCATCGGCGCGGCGGCCCGCGCGGTGGCGGCGCCGGGGACGGAGATCCTCGCGGTCTGCCCGAGCGCGGGCGTGCCGTCCATAGAAGGCCACTTCGATGAGGCCATCGCCGCCGTGGGCGTTCTTGAACAGGTCAAGCTCGGAAGAGAGCAGGGCGTGCACGGTCACGTCATCGCCTGCTTTGGCGATCCGGGCCTGCTGGCGGCGCGTGAGCTGGCGCAGGGGCCGGTGGTGGGCATTGCGGAAGCCGCCATGCATATGGCGACGCTGGTCGCGACGCGCTTTTCGGTGGTCACCACGCTGCCGCGCACGCTGATCATTGCCCGTCATCTGCTGCACCAGTATGGCTTTCAGGACCATTGCGCGGCGCTGCACGCTATCGATCTCCCGGTGCTGGCGCTGGAAGACGGCAGCGGTCTGGCGCAGGAGAAAGTACGCGCGCGCTGTATACAGGCGCTGCAAGAGGATGGCTGCGGTGCCATCGTGCTGGGCTGCGGCGGCATGGCGACCCTGGCGCAGGAGCTGACCTGCGAGCTGCGCGCGCCGGTGATCGACGGCGTCAGCGCGGCGGTAAAGATGGTGGAATCGCTGGTGGCGCTGGGGCTATCGACCAGCAAGCACGGGGACCTGGCCTTCCCGGAGAAAAAAGCGTTAAGCGGACAGTTTCAGACATTGAATCCATTTTGAAGGTGAGGGGAGACGTAATGGCGCTTTTTGAACAGAATTATCCGCGGGATCTGCGCGGCTACGCGGGCAACCCGCCGCACGCGCGGTGGCCGAATCAGGCGCGCGTTGCCGTGCAGTTTGTGCTCAACTATGAAGAAGGGGCGGAAAACCACGTTCTGCACGGCGATGCCGGATCCGAGCAGTTCCTGTCGGACATCATCGGCGCGGCCAGCTACCCGGACAAACACATGTCGATGGACTCCCTCTACGAATACGGCAGCCGCGCCGGGTTCTGGCGGATCCACAATGAATTTCAGAAACGCGGCTTGCCGCTGACGGTCTTTGGCGTGGCGATGGCGCTGGCGCGTCACCCGGAGATTGTGGAGGCGATCAAAGCGGCGGATTACGACGTGGTCAGCCACGGCTGGCGCTGGATCCACTATCAGAATATGGACATCAGCCAGGAGCGCGAACATCTGCACAAGGCGGTGCACGTTCTGACCGACCTGTTCGGCAAGCCGCCAACGGGCTGGTACACCGGGCGCGACAGCCCCAACACGCGCCAGCTGGTGGTGGAGCATGGCGGCTTCGACTACGACAGCGACTACTACGGCGACGATTTGCCCTTCTGGACGGAGGTGGCCTGCAGCGACGGCTCCCGTAAACCGCACCTGATCGTGCCGTATACGCTGGATGCGAACGACATGCGCTTTGCGACCGCGCAGGGATTTAACACCGCCGAGCAGTTTTATACGTATCTGAAGGACAGTTTTGACGTGCTGTACGAAGAGGGGGAAAGCGCGCCGAAGATGATGTCCATCGGCATGCACTGCCGCCTGCTCGGGCGTCCGGGCCGTTTTCGCGCGCTGCAGCGGTTCCTGGATTATGTGCAGCAGCACGAGCGGGTGTGGGTCTGTACCCGCCAGCAGATTGCCGACCACTGGCGGGACGTGCATCCGTTTCAGCAGTAAGTGTGCGATGTTTTGCCGGGTGGCGGCTGCGCCTTACCCGGCCTACAGGGCCCACGGAACATCGTAGGCCCGGTAAGCGCAGCGCCACCGGGCAGGTTTTTCAGCGTTACACCATCAAACTCACCTGCGCCGCCACTATCCGCCAGCCGTAGGCAAACCGCACCCACGTCTGCTGCTGGCGGCCAATGCGTTCCGTGCTCTTGCGGGTAAACTCGGTGCTGCACACGGCATAATCCTCCCCGAAGGTGGTGATGACGGTGTGGCGCAACGTCCGCTGCAGCCCGGCGGCGGGGCGCGCCGCACGAAAGGCGCGGATTTCATCGATCCCGTAAAGGTTTTCACCGGCCCCCAGCCGCACCGTGTTTTTGTCGTGCCAGAACAGCTCGTCCAGCACCGCAACGTTGTTGCTCACCAGCGCGTCCTCATAGCGGTAAAACGCGGCCGTCACCTCGGCAACCACCCACGGGAGGTTAATGTCATCGTGATTCATCATGCTGCTATCTCCGCCGGGCGGGCATCGGTGATGCCGCTCTCTTCCAGAACCCGCGCGACGCGCAGGCAGGCCTGCTCGTTAAACGGAGCGGCAATCAGCTGCAGGCCAATGGGCGCGCCCTGCGCTATACGCAGCGGAACGGTGGTCACGGGCAGGCCTAAAAACGAAATCGGCTGGGTCAGCATCCCCATGCTGGCGCGGATGGGAAGCGGCTGACCGTTAATCTCCATGGTTTGCTCGCCGATCCGCGTGGCGTTGCGCGGCGTTGCCGGGGCAATCAGCACGTCGGCCCGTGCAAACAGCGCGTGAAACGCCTGCCGTGCCTGCGCGCGAAACCGCTGGGCCTGAATGTACCAGGCGGAAGGGATCATCGCCCCGGCCAGCAGGCGTTCGCGGGAGTGCGGCTCAAAACGCTCGGGCTCCCGGCGAAGCGCGGGCAGGTACTGATTTCCACCCTCGGAGGCGCTGATGATAAACGCCGCGGAGCGCGCCAGCTCGGCGTCAGGAAACAGAAGCTCATCCTGCACGTCGAGCGCCTTCGCCACTCGCGCCACGGCGCCTCTGGCGTCCGCGTCGCACCAGGTGGTGAAGTAGCCGCCGAGCACCGCGCAGCGCAGGCCGTCAAGCCCGCGGTCAAGCAGGGGGCGCGTCTGTTCCCGCGAGCTCTCTGCCTGAAAACCGTCGCTGGTGTCCCGGCCCTGCAGCGCGTCGTACACGGACGCCAGGTCGCATACGCGGCGCGCAAAGGGCCCGATATGATCCAGGCTCGCGACAAACGGATGGCTGCCGGATCGCGACAGGCGGCCAAAGGTGGGCTTCAGGCCGTAGATGCCGCACAGGGAGGCCGGAACGCGAATCGAGCCGTTGGTGTCGGTGCCGAGCGAAAAGTGCACCAGCCCGGCGGCCACCGCGGCGGCTGAACCGCCGGACGACCCGCCCGCAATGCGCGTCAGATCGTGCGGGTTACGCGTCGCGCCGTAGTGGCTGTTCTCGGTGGTAAAGCCGTAGGCGTAGGCGTCCATATTGACCATCCCGGTCAGCAGCCCGCCCGCGCTGCGCAGCTGGCGCACGGCGAAGCTGTCGGCGGCGGCAGCGGGGCGCTGGCTGAACAGCTCGGCCCCGGCGAGGGTGGTGTGACCGGCAACGTCGAACAGATTTTTTACCGCGTAGGGCACGCCCGCCAGCGGCGGCAGGGGGCGCTTTTCCCGTCGCAGGGTATCGATATTGTCGGCCTCGGCGAGCATGCGTGCTTCCGTCACGGCGGTCCAGGCGCCGATCTGCGGATTCACGCGCGCAATCGCCTCCAGCGTCTGGCGGGCAATCTCGCGAGCGCTCAGCTCGCCTGCGCTCAGCGCCTGCTGAATAGCGCTGATACTCATCTCGTGTAGCGTCATGCTTTATACACTCCTGCGATCTCCAGACGGTCGTCGAGCGGCAGCGCCATCAGCGGGGCGGCCATGCTGGCTATGCGGCTAAACTGCAGCTGCAGTTCGGCCCGGCGGGCGTCATCCAGCGTCACGCCGAGTACGGTTTCCATCTGCGCCAGGTACGCCTGCCAGTCGGGTTGGTGTGTCGTCATTGTTTTCTCCTCAGAATCCGGCGGCCGCGCCGTTGCTGCGCGGGTCAAATGCCCCTTCAAACAGCCCGTTGGGGTGGCGAACAATGGCGCCCGCGTGGCCCATGGCTTCACTAAAGTCAGGGAATAGCTCCACCTCGTGACCGAGTGCCCGCAGGCGCGCGACCGTCTCGGGTGAAAAACGCCCTTCAAGCTTTAAGGTGTCTGAGGTTTGCCCCCAGGTGCGCCCCAGCAGCCAGCGTGGGCGGGTGATGCTCTCCTGCAGAGGGACGCCCTGGACAACGTAGCGGGTAAAGAGCGCGGCCTGGGTTTGCGGCTGTCCGTCGCCGCCCATCGATCCGTACACCATCACGCGCCCGTCCTTCAGACGCGCCGCCGCCGGGTTCAGGGTGTGGAACGGCTGTTTGCCCGGCGCGAGGGCCAGAAGATGAGCGGGGTCGAGGCTGAACGACGCCCCCCGGTTCTGCCAGACGATGCCGGTATCGGGCAGCACCACGCCGCTGCCGAACTCGTGATAAAGGCTCTGGATAAACGACACGGCGAGCCCGCTGCTGTCCATCACCCCCATCCACACCGTATCGCCGGGGCCTTTTCCGGTTCCCCACGGCGCGGCGCGGCCGTCGTCAACCCTGTCGGCAAGCGCCTGCAGGGCGGCGGGATCCAGCAGTTTCTGAACATCGGTTTTCAGCGCGCGCGGGTCGGTGATGTGGGCATCGCGCAGGCCAAAGGCCAGCTTGGTGGCTTCCACGATGCGGTGCAGGGTATCGGCATCGTCGGCTTCCGCCATGTTCAGGCGGTCGGTGATGCCGAGTATCGCCAGCGAGACCAGCCCCTGCGTTGGCGGGGCGTGGTTAAAGATCTCTCCCTGCTGATGCTCCAGCTTCAGCGGCGTGGTGCGCCGGGCCGCGTGGGCGTTGAGATCGGCCAGCGTCACGGGGAGACCCAGCGTCTCCATGCCGTGCGCCAGTACGTTCGCCAGCGGGCCGCGATAAAAGCTGTCGAGACCCTCTTCCGCCAGACGCGTCAGGGTCGTGGCCATGGCGGGCTGGTAAAAGCGGCTCCCGACCTGCGGCGGCTTACCGTCCACCAGCCAGGTTTCCGCGAAGCCGGGGATGGCCTTCAGCTCGTCGAACTTGCTGGCCGTGGCGTGGGCCTGAGAGGCCGTGACCGGGGTGCCGTTCTGCGCATAGTCAATGGCGTCGGCCAGCAGGCGGGCCAGCGGCAGCGTTTTGCCGGTCATTTCGCGCGAGACCTTCAGCGCCTCGTCCCAACCGCTTACCGTGCCGGCGACGGTCAGCGCCGCCTGCGGTCCGCGATGGGGGATCTGCGTGAGCCCATCGTAGGCGGCCAGCGTCGCGCGCGATCCCGCCGCGCCGCTGGCATCAATGGCGATGGGGTCGCCTTCCGGCGGCACGATAAGCCAGAAGCCATCGCCGCCCAGCCCGTTCATATGCGGGTAAACCACGGCGATGGTGGCCGCTGCCGCGACCATCGCCTCTATCGCGTTGCCGCCTTCGCGCAGCACCGCCAGCGCGCTCTGGCTGGCAAGATGGTGGGGCGCAACGGCCATGCCGTGCGTGGAGACATTACTTTGCATGAAGCGTCCTCGTAACCCTGAAAGTCACAAGGTGCTGCAAAAGCTGTTCCAGTTCTGAAAGAAAAGTTTCAGTAAACTGGCACGTATAATGAATACATACAAAAAAGGTACAATGTAATGAAACAAAAGTTACAGAGGCGCTATGGAACAGTTAGATGAACGTCTGAAAGCACAATACCCGTCGCTGTCGCCGCAGGAGCAGCGGGTGGCGGACTTTATATTCGACCATTTTGACGATCTGATTAGCTACAACAGCGCCGAGCTTGCGCAACTGAGCGGGGTGTCGAAAGCCACGGTGAGCCGTCTGTTTAAGCGGCTGGGCTATGAGAAATATAAGGACATGCGCGACGAGCTGCGCACCCTGCGCCAGAGCGGAATGCCGCTCACCGATAACCGCGACGCGGTGCAGGGCAACACGCTGCTGGCGCGCCACTATAAGCAGGAGATGGCGAACCTGACCCAGTGGGTCAATGCCCTCGACGCGCAGCAGTTTGCCGACGCCATAGCCTGCATGGTGAAGGCGCGGCGCATCGTCATTATCGGCATGCGTAACGCTTATCCGGCGGCGCTTCATCTGCGCCAGCAGCTGCTGCAGGCGCGCGGTCAGGTGCTGGTCCTGCCGCAGCCGGGGCAGAGCCTGAGCGAGGAGCTGGTGGACTTAACGCCGGACGATCTGGTGGTGATGATGGCCTTTCGCCGTCGCCCGCGCATCATCCGCCCGCTGCTGCAGCAGCTTCAGAGCAGCGGTATTCCGGTGCTGCTGATGTGCGAGCCGCAGGCCCACAGCCTGTTCCCGCTGGCGAGCTGGCAGCTCTGCACCCCGCTGGACAGCGTCTCCGCCTATGACAGCTATTCGTCGGTCAACAGTCTGATCAACCTGCTGGCGAACGCCTTCCTGCATGACATTCTCGATAAGGGCCGCCCGCGCATTCACGAGATTGCCTCCCTCTACCAGCAGCTGGACGAACTCGAACAGCGATAATGGGGCGTCAGGCTGGTGCTTTGCATTAAAATGGTGCATATGGCGGGTCGGGAAAACGCAGGTTTTTTCGACCCGTCCGCGTTTTATCAGGCTTTGAAAGAATATTCCCCGCTTCGCCTTATCTGGCACATTAGTTGCAAAATCACCTTAAAAGAATCTTTTGTTTCATGTTAACGTTACGGGGAAGCACCATGAAAAAACTGTTAATTGCACTGGCCGGGGCCGCATGCCTCTTCACACAGCTGCCGGCAAGGGCTGACCAGCTTCAGGATATTGAGAAACGCGGCACCATCCGCATTGCCGTTCCGCAGGATTTCCCGCCGTTTGGCTCGGTGGGAACCGATCTGCAGCCGCAGGGCTACGACATCGACATGGCGCGCTATCTGGCCAAACAGATGAAGCTCAAGCTGCAGCTGGTGCCGGTGACCAGCGCTAACCGCGTGCCGTACCTGCAAACCGACAAGGTGGATCTGGTCATTTCCAGCCTCGGCAAAAACCCGGAGCGCGAGAAGGTGATCGACTTCAGCCGCGCCTACGCGCCGTTCTTCCTCGGCGTGTTTGGCCCGAAAGGGGCCGAGCTGAAGGACGCCGCCGCGCTGAGCGGAAAAACCATCGGCGTGACGCGCGGGGCGGTGGAGGACATGGTGCTGACCGGCCTGGCGCCGAAAGACGCGGACGTGAAGCGCTACGAAGACAACAACACCACGCTCTCCGCCTACCTCTCTGGCCAGGTGCAGTACGTGGCAACAGGCAACCTCGTGGTGGCGGCCATTTCGCGCCAGAACGCGGCGAAAGCCCCGGTCCCGAGCTTTATGCTGAAAGACTCGCCGTGCTTCATTGGCCTGAAGAAAAATGAACCGGCCCTGAAGGCAAAAGTGGACGCGCTGATTGAGCAGGGTATTAAAGACGGCACGCTGAATGGCCTGTCCGAGCAGTGGCTGAAGGCCCCGCTGCCGGCAAACCTTGGCGCCTGAGCCGATGACGGAGCAACTTGATTTTTCAGCCCTCTGGCCGCACTGGCCGGCGCTGCTGGCGGGATTGTGGGTCACCATTCAGCTGACGGTAATGGCCACCGTCGGCGGGCTGGCAACAGGGATTGTCGGGGCGGCGATCCGCAGCGGACGCACCACCTGGTTTAGCCGGATCTGGGGCGCGTACGTGGAAATCATCCGCAACACGCCGTTTGTGGTGCAGCTGTTTTTCATCGTCTTCGGTCTGCCGAATCTGGGTCTGAAGATGACGGCGGGGGAAGCGGCGCTATTGGCCATGGTGGTCAACCTGGGCGCCTACAGCACCGAAATTATCCGCGCGGGCATTCAGGTCACGCCGAAAGGGCAGTGGGAAGCCGGACGCGTGCTGGGGCTGACCCGCCTGCAGACCTTTATTCGCGTGGTGCTGCCGCCCGCGCTGCAGCGCATTTACCCGGCGCTGGTGAGCCAGTGCATCATCGTGATGCTCGGCTCGTCGGTGGTGTCGCAGGTCTCCTATGAAGAGCTGACCTTCGCCGCCAACCTGATCCAGTCCAGAACGTTTTTGAGCTTTGAGGTCTATCTGGTGACCACCGGGATTTATTTAGCGCTGTCGATTACCCTGCGCCAGCTGATGATGGCAGCAGGACGGAAATGGCTGGGGGTGCAGGCATGATGACCACCTTTACCGACTGGGACATTATTCGCAATCTGCTGCTGGCCGGACGCTGGACGGTGCTGCTGTCGCTGGTGGCGTTCGTCGGCGGGGCGGTGGTAACGCTGCCGCTCCTGCTGCTGCGCCTGACGGGCGGGCGCACGGTGAAGCGCATTATCCGCGGCTATATTGAGCTGTTTCAGGGCACGCCGCTGCTGATGCAGCTGTTCCTGGCCTTCTTCGGCGTGGCGCTGTTCGGCATCGACGTCTCGCCGTGGACCGCCGCCTCGCTGGCGCTGACGTTTTACACCAGCGCGTTTCTGCTCGATATCTGGTACGGCAGCATTCGCGCGCTGCCGAAGGGGCAGTGGGAAGCGTCGCGCTGTCTGGGGCTGACCTTTGGACAGACCCTGTTTCGCGTGGTCGCTCCGCAGGCGCTGCGCATCGGCATTGCGCCGACGGTCGGCTTTGCCGTGCAGGTGATCAAAGGCACCGCGCTGGCGTCGATCATCGGCTTTGTCGAGCTGACCAAGGCCGGGACCATGCTGACCAACGTGACCTATCAGCCGTTTAAGGTCTTTGCGCTGGTGGCGCTGGGCTACTTTATTCTGTGTTATCCGCTGTCGCGCTACAGCCGCTATCTGGAGACGAAATTCAATGCCTCTCATCACCATTAATCAGGTGCAGAAGTACTACGGCGATAACCACGTGCTCAAGGGCGTCGATCTGGATATCGACATGGGCCAGGTGATCTCCATCATCGGGCGCAGCGGATCGGGCAAAAGCACGCTCCTGCGCTGCATCAACGGCCTGGAAGGCTATCAGGACGGCAGCATCAAGCTGGGCGGCATGACCATTACCGACCGGGATTCTCAGGCGCGTGAAATCAGCCGCTCGGTCGGGATGGTGTTCCAGAGCTTCAACCTGTTCCCGCACATGACGGCGCTGGAGAACGTGATGCTCGCCCCGCGTCGGGTGCTGAAGAAAAGCGCCGCCGAATGCCGGGCGCTGGCGCAGCAGATGCTGGAGAAGGTTGGCCTCGGCGACCGTCTGGATTACTACCCGTCGAGCCTCTCCGGCGGCCAGCAGCAGCGCGTGGCCATTGCCCGGGCGCTGGCCATGTCGCCGAAAGTGTTACTCTGCGACGAGATCACCTCCGCGCTCGACCCGGAGCTGGTGGGCGAAGTGCTCAAGGTGCTGGAGCAGCTGGCGGCCGAGGGGATGACGCTCATACTGGTTACCCATGAAATGAATTTTGCCCGCGAAGTGGGCGACCGCGTGGTGTTTATGCACCAGGGGAAAGTCTGGGAGCAGGGCGACAGCAAAACGCTGTTCGCCAACCCGCAGACCACGGAACTGAAGCAGTTCATCTCCTCCGTGCGCGGTCTCAACTGATAAGGACTGAACAATGGATATCGCACACTTTCCGCAAATCAACCCGCCCCAGCGTCTGCTGATGGGGCCGGGCCCGATCAACGCCGACCCGCGCGTGCTGCGCGCCATGTCGAGCCAGCTGATCGGCCAGTACGATCCGGCCATGACCCACTACATGAACGAGGTGATGGCGCTCTATCGCGGCGTGTTCCGCACCGAAAACCGCTGGACGATGCTGGTGGACGGCACCTCCCGCGCGGGGATTGAAGCCATTCTGGTCTCCGCCATTCGCCCGGGCGATAAGGTGCTGGTGCCGGTCTTTGGCCGCTTTGGTCACCTGCTGTGCGAAATTGCCCGCCGCTGCCGCGCGGAGGTGCACACCATCGAAGTACCGTGGGGCGAGGTGTTTACCCCGGACCAGGTGGAGGATGCGATTAAGCGTATTCGTCCACGCCTGCTGCTGACCGTGCAGGGCGACACCTCCACCACCATGCTGCAGCCGCTCGCCGAGCTTGGCGCGATCTGCCGCCGCTACGACGTGCTGTTTTACACCGATGCCACCGCGTCGCTCGGCGGTAACGCGCTGGAGACCGACGCCTGGGGGCTGGATGCCGTCTCGGCCGGGATGCAGAAGTGCCTCGGCGGCCCGTCCGGCACGTCGCCGATCACCCTGAGCGCGCGGATGGAAGAGGCAATCCGTCGCCGCAAGTGCGTGGAGGAGGGCATTCGCACCGACGCCCACCGCGACGGCGACGAGGAGATGATCTACTCCAACTACTTCGATCTCGGCATGGTGATGGACTACTGGGGGCCGGAGCGGCTGAACCACCACACCGAAGCGACCACCGCGCTGTTTGGCGCTCGCGAATGCGCGCGGCTGATCCTGCAGGAGGGGCTGGATAACGGCATCGCCCGCCACAGGCTGCACGGCGATGCGCTGCTGAAGGGCATTCAGGCGATGGGGCTGGAGACCTTCGGCGACCTGAAGCACAAGATGAACAACGTGCTGGGCGTGGTCATCCCGCAGGGGATCAACGGCGACCAGGTGCGTAAGCTGATGCTGGAGGATTTCGGGATTGAGATCGGTACCTCGTTTGGCCCGCTGCACGGCAAAGTGTGGCGCATTGGCACCATGGGCTACAACGCGCGCAAGGACTGCGTGATGACTACCCTGAGCGCGCTGGAGTCGGTGCTGAACTACCTCAAATTCACCACCACGCAGGGGGCCGCCATGCAGGCCGCGTGGGACCACTATCGTCGCGAGACGCCGCAATGAGCCCGGCGGCAGAGCGGGTGATGGCGCGCGCCGACGCGCTGGCCGCCATCAGCGAAACCCCGGACGGCCTGACGCGGGTCTATCTCTCCACGCAGCATCTCCAGGCCAACCAGCTGGTTGGGGAGTGGATGCGCCAGGCGGGCATGACCGTCTGGCAGGACAGCGTGGGCAATATCTGTGGACGCTACGAGGGCGCGCAGGAGGGGGCGCAGGCGGTGCTGCTCGGCTCGCATCTGGACACCGTACGCAACGCCGGGCGCTACGACGGCATGCTCGGGGTGCTCACCGCCATCGAAGTGGTGGACAACCTGCACAAGCAGGGGCGGCATCTGGCGCAGGCCATCGAGATTGTCGGCTTTGGCGACGAAGAGGGCACCCGTTTTGGTATCACCCTGCTGGGCAGCCGTGGTCTGACGGGAACCTGGCCGCAGGGCTGGCTGGAGACGTGCGATGCCCAGGGCATCAGCGTGGCGCAGGCGATGGTGCAGGCGGGGCTCGATCCCACTCGCGTGGCGCTCGCGGCACGCCATCAGGAGGATTTCAGCGCCTGTCTGGAACTGCATATCGAACAGGGACCGTGTCTGGAGCAGGAAGGGCTGGCGCTGGGCGTGGTGGAAGCCATCAACGGCGCGCGCCGCCTCAACTGCCGCTTCACCGGCGAGGCCGGGCACGCCGGTACCGTGCCGATGAACCATCGTAAGGATGCTCTGGCCGCCGCCGCCGAGTGGATGGTGCTGATCGAAAACACCACCCGGCAGCAGGGCGGCAACCGGGTAGCGACGGTCGGGGAACTGCGCTGCCTGCCCGGCGCGGTGAACGTCATCCCCGGCGAGGTTGCGCTCTCGCTGGATATTCGCGGCCCGCAGGATGCCCCGCTGGACGCGCTGCTCGCTGAACTGCTGGCGCAGGCGCAGGCGATCGCCGCCCGTCGCGGGCTGAGCTTCAGCGCCGAGGAGTTTTACCGGATCGCCGCCACGCCGTGCGATGCGCGTTTGCAGCGCCTGCTGGGCGACGCGGTTGAATCGGTGCAGGGGCGCTCGTTATCCCTGCCCAGCGGTGCCGGGCACGACACCATCGCCCTGGCGGAACGCTGGCCGGTGGGGATGCTGTTTGTGCGCTGTAAGGGCGGGATAAGCCACCATCCGGCGGAATCGGTGATGGCTGAGGATGTTGCCCTGGCGATTGAGGCATTTGGGCAGGCGGTGAGAACGCTTGGTGCGATCTGATTGTTGCCCGGCGGCGCTGCGCTTGCACGGGCCTACGGGATGGGTAGGGCGGGTAAGCGGCAGCGCCACCCGGCAAGGAATCACATCACTCCAGCCCCAGCGTATATTGCGCGATCTTAAAGTAGATAATCAGCCCGGTACCGTCGATCAGCGTCGCGATAAACGGCGCGGAGACGACCGCCGGGTCAATGCCGCAGCGCTTGAGCACCATCGGAATGACGGACGACACGATCGCACTCCACAGCGTAATGCACACCAGCGTCAGGCTGACGATGAGCGTAATCTCCAGCCCGATCCCCATCATCCAGGCGCGAATGCACCCGGCAATGCCGAGCGTCACGGCAATCATCAGCGAGGTGGTCATCTCTTTGCGCAGCACGCGGCCCACGTCGCGCAGATGAACTTCACCCAGCGCCATGGCGCGCACCAGCGTGGAGGTGATCTGCGTCCCGCTGTTGCCGCCCGTGCCGATCAGCAGCGGAATAAAGAACGCCAGCGCGATGGCGGACTCCAGTGCCTCTTCAAAATGCTGAATGACCGAGCTGGTGTAGGCTTCGGCGACAAACAGCAGCAGCAGCCAGACGGAGCGTTTCTTCCACAGGCTGAAGGCGCTGGTTTCCAGATAGGGCTTCTCCAGCGGCAGCGTCGCCCCCTGAAGCTGGGCATCTTCGGTGACGTCATCTTCCAGCAGATGGGCAATTTCCCGCTCGGTCAGGCAGCCGACGAGTTTGCCGTGGGTCACCACGGGCACGACATCTGCGTCGCCGTGCGCCAGCAGTCCTGCAACATCGGCACGTTCATCCTCCGGTTTGACCTGCAAAAACTGCGAAATCATCAGGCTTTTAATTGGCTGTACGGTATCTGTGGTCTGTAGCAGCTTGCGCACGGCAACCATCCCCGCAAGGCGGCCATTGTCTTCAATAAAAATATGCGACGGAATATCATCGTCTTTTAATTTTTTGAAGAATTGCTCGCGCGCCAGCGCCACGCATAATGCAATATCGAGGACGATAAAATCGGTATTCATATATTGCGCGACCGCGCTGTCATTGAATGCCAGGTTTTGGTTGTGAATAGCGTAAGACATAGTGAATTCCCTTTGAATAATAACATCTCTCAGGGGCGAGCAAGACAGGGCATGTCGAAGAGGAGATCCCCACGTCCTGGGTTCAGCACTGTACACCGTATCCCGCAAGGGAAGTTATACTGACAAAGCCTTGATTCGACAGTGCCTGTTTTACCCTGTGCCGGTTCTCTCGAACCTACCAGAGCGATAACGTGTATTTGTACAGGAGCCTCGCCATAACGAGATCGTTGTAAAACGAGAGGGATAATACGCCTGTTTAAATTTAGCGCTCAGAAAATTAAATAATGTTTAAGAACGGTTTAGATAAATATTATTAATAAAATGTTGAGGGTTTATTTAAGGTTATTCATTTTAAATGGAGAATTAAATAATTAACGGGGGAGAGGAAAATGGCGTGGCTTGATAATCTGCTGAATCATTTTGCGCTGTATCCGGCACATCTGTTCGCGCTGTTATTCGTAATGGCGCTGAGCAAGTCCACGGTGCTGATCTCCTCCGTGCTGCCGCCCGCCTCGGTGATGCTGCTGGCGGGCATCGGCGTCAGCCAGGGGAGCATGCATCCTGCCCTGGCGTGGCTGGCGGTGGTGATGGGGGCGACGGCAGGTTCGATGCTGAATTACCATATCGGCCAGCTGATGGGGCACACCCGGCTGGTCGCGCGCTTTACGGCGAAGCATGCCGCTACGTTTTTACGGGTCCAGCATCAGCTACAAAAGAACGGCGTCATCGCCCTGTTTACGTCGCGCTTTCTGGCGGTGTTGCGTTATGTCGTGCCGCTGGCGGCGGGGATGCTCAGGCTGAACGCCGTCAAAGTCTACGCCGTCAGCCTGCTTTCCGCCTGCGCGTGGGCGGCGCTGTATGTCGGCGCGGTCACCGGCATCAGCGCCTTGTGAATTACAGACTTCCCATTCCGCCGTCCACCAGCAGCTCCGTTCCCACCGTGTAGCTCGACTCGTCGGAGGCCAGATAGAGCGCGGCTTTTGCCAGCTCCGTCGTCGAGCCCATTCTGCCGAGCGGCACCAGCTTGATGATTTCCGCCATCATCGCGTTAAGCGCCTCGTCGCTTAAGCCCGTTTTCGTAAACGCCGGGGTCTCCACCGGACCGGGGCTCAGGCCGTTGACGCGGATCCCGCGCGGCAGCAGCTCTGCCGACAGCGTGCGCGCCAGCGACAGCAGGGCGGCCTTGCTCGCGGCATACACGCTGCTGGTGGGCAGGCCGATGCGCGCGCTCACGGAGCCGCAGAGGATTATCGAGGACGGGTTATTCAGCATCGGCAGCAGCGCCTGGATTAAAAAGAACGGCCCCTTCAGGTTGATGTTCATCAGACGGTCCCAGGCCTCTTCCTGCCAGGCTTCCAGCGGCGCGTGCGTCACGTCGCCGGCGTTGAGAAACACCGCGTCCAGGCGCGGCCAGCGGGCGGCGAGGGTTTCCGCCAGCGCTTTTTGCGAGGTGATATCGCCCGCATCGGTCGGGATCACCCAGGCCTTATCGCCCAGAATGCGCTCAGCTTCGGCGAGGGTGTCCGGGTTGCGTCCGGTCACGGCGACGCGCGCTCCTTCGGCGATAAACGCCTGCGCGGTGGCGAGACCGATGCCGCTGGTGCCGCCGGTAATCAACGTATACTTATCGGTTAAACGACCCATGTTCTTCTCCTGAAATGTCACTGGAGAAAGCACTATAGAAACGTTAGTATCGAAAGGAAACCAGGTACCAAATGGATACTAATGAGGCAAGAGGTGTGCTATGGCAGAAATGCTGGGTGAGTGCTGTGAAAAAAAATCTGAGGCCTATACCTGCCCGATGACGCAGTTTGTCAACCTGATATCCGGCAAATGGGCAATCCCGATCCTTTATCGTCTTATTGTGATTAACACGCCTGTCCGCTTTGGCGATTTGCTGCGGGCGGCTGCACCCATCACCCAGAAAGAGCTGACGAAGCAGCTGCGCCTGTTTGAACAGCGCGGGCTGGTGACGCGGACGGTCTACCCGGAGATCCCGCCGCGCGTGGAGTATCAGATTACCGGGCTGGGGTTAACCCTGCAGGATGCACTCTCACCGCTGGCCGCCTGGATGAGCGAGTACGGCGACCAGCTGGAGCGTTAGGCTACTGCTTTACGTAGCGCGGAGCCGGGATGCCGGTGCGCGCGCTGTTAAACAGCTCGAGGCGTGCCGCTTCGTAGCGGTCCCACAGGCTGACGTCATGCATCGGCGGGATGGGGGTCGGTTCGCCCCGATCCAGACCCCCCCGGGACGCATCCACCCTATCCGCGGGGGGCATCACCCGTCCCTCCGGCAGATCGTCCACCGTGACGCCAGAATGGCTCCAGATCTCCGTCGCGGTCGCGGCGGGCAGCACGGCCTGAATGCGCACGTTGCTGTCGGCAAATTCTTCCTGCAGTCCGCGGGTAAAGCTCAGTACCCAGGCCTTGGTGGCGCTGTAGAGCGCGCTGCCCGCACGGACATGGAGCGATAACACCGAGGCGATATTGATCAGCGTGCCGCGATTGTTCCGCGCCAGTCGCGGGAGAATGGCGTAGGTCAGCCGCATCAGCGCCGTGGTGTTCAGGGTATTGATGGCCTGATGCTGCGCCACCTCGCCCGCGAGGAACGGCGCCATCTGCGCGGTGCCCGCGTTGTTAACCAGCGTATCAATGGCGGTATTGCTGCGCAGTTCCTCTTCCACCGCGCGGATCCCGGCTTCATCGGTGAGATCGGCCACCAGAATATCGACGGCCACGCCGTAGCGCGCGCGCAGGTCGGCGGCGAGGGTTTTCAGGCGATCCTCGCGGCGGGCGACCAGGACCAGGTTGGCACCGCGCGCGGCAAGGCGATCGGCATAGACGGCACCGATCCCGGAAGAGGCACCCGTGATCAGGGCGGTGGTGATTTGCGTAGTCATAATGCATTACCTCAGACAAAGTGGGTTATTTGGTTTCAATATGAAACTGAATTAACTCTCTGCCATTTGGTTTTATAATGCAACCACATTGGCGAGATTTTTTTGCTTTTGCCTGGCGGGTGGGCTCAGGAGGGGAGTTTGGCCACGATCTCTTCAGGCGTCAGTTCGCGCCCGTCGTCGGCGATAAGCATCAGTTTTCGCAGCGGTTTGCGCTGTTCGCTATCGACGAGAACGGTGCCGCATTCGTTTTCCGCGAACAAAAATTCATTGCCCCACTGGGACAAGGCAACCAGCACGGTTTGCAGGGCGCGTCCCTTGTCGGTCAGGACGTATTCCTGCCAGGCGCTGCCGTCGGAGGCGGGCTGAAGCCGGAGGATGCCTTCGTCCACCAGCAGCTTGAGCCGCGTGGTCAGCATGTTTTTCGCGATACCGAGGCTTTTCTGAAACTCGCCGAAGCGCTTAATACCGCGAAGCGCGTCTCGAACGATCAGCAGCGACCACCAGTCGCCGATGATATCCAGCGAACGGGCAACGGGGCAGGTGCTCTCTTCAAGGCGGGTACGTTTCACAGCGAATTCTCCGGTGGGGTGTGGTTTTATTATAAAACTAATTGGCACACTCCGTAAGCACGTTAATCATCAGTTTGAGAAATGCTTCCCGGAAAATTGTGACGAACCTGTCACACTGAACGCGACATTTTAAAACGAGTGAGGAATTAGGGATGAGAAAAGCACTACTCGCGCTGGCAGTCGCCGGTTCCATTTCAGCAACGTTTGGCGTACAGGCGCAAGAGACGCCGGAAGGGTATCAGCTGGAGCAAGTTTTAATCATGAGCCGTCACAACCTGCGCGCGCCGCTGGCCAATAACGGCAGCGTGCTGGAGCAGTCCACGCCGAAGCAGTGGCCGGAGTGGGAAGTGCCGGGCGGCCAGCTCACCACCAAAGGTGGCGTGCTGGAGGTGTATATGGGGCACTACATGCGCGAGTGGCTCGCGCAGCAGGGGATGGTGAAGACGGGAGAATGTCCACCGGCGGATAGCGTTTATGCTTACGCCAACAGCCTGCAGCGCACCGTCGCCACCGCGCAGTTCTTTATCACCGGCGCGTTCCCGGGCTGCGATGTGCCCGTGCACCATCAGGAAAAAATGGGCACCATGGACCCGACATTCAATCCGGTGATTACCGATAACTCGCCGGAATTCCGCGAAAAAGCGCTCAAGGCGATGGAGTCCGAACGGCAGAAAATGCAGCTTGGTGAAAGCTACAAGCTGCTGGAGCAGATGACCAACTACGCCGACTCGCCGTCCTGCAAAGAGAAAAAGGTCTGCTCGCTGGCGGACGCGAAAGATACCTTCAGCGCCGACTATGAAAAAGAGCCCGGCGTTTCCGGGCCGCTGAAGGTGGGCAACTCGCTGGTGGACGCTTTCACGCTGCAGTATTACGAAGGCTTCCCGGCCGACCAGGTCGCCTGGGGCGAAATCAAAACCGACCAGCAGTGGCGCGTGCTGTCGAAGCTGAAAAACGGCTATCAGGACTCGCTGTTTACCTCTACCGAGGTGGCGCAAAACGTGGCGAAACCGCTGGTGAAGTATATCGATAAAACGCTGGTCACCGAGCAGGCGAAAGCGCCTAAGATCACCCTGCTGGTGGGGCATGATTCGAACATTGCTTCCCTGCTCACCGCCCTCGATTTCAAACCGTACCAGCTGCACGACCAGCAGGAGCGCACCCCGATTGGCGGCAAGATTGTCTTCCAGCGCTGGCATGACAAAAATGCCAACCAGGAGCTGATGAAAATTGAGTATGTCTATCAGAGCTCAGAGCAGCTGCGCAACGCCAGCGTGCTGTCGCTGCAGTCTCCGGCGCAGCGCGTGACGCTGGAGCTGAAGGGCTGCCCGGTGGATGCGAACGGCTTCTGTCCTGTCGATAAATTCAATGCGGTGATGAATAACGCGGCGAAGTAAGAGAGACCCCCCCGCGTGATGGCGGGGGGAAACGCTTAAACGTTTTTACGTTCGATGGTTTGCTCACCCCAGAAGAGCGAGTCTTTGTCCGTTTTTTCGAAGGCGCGCACCAGCACTTCATCGTTGCCTTCTTCCCAAATCTGCTCGGCCAGCTTTTCATCGTATTTCGCGACTTCAAAGATAGCTTCGGCAATCTCCGGAGAGGTGTTGCGTAAACTTGCCCATTCGCCCACGTGGTGAGCTTTGGATTCTTGAGTTGGCATGCTTGTCCTCCTGTTGGGTTAGCCGTTGAGTTTTTTGGCCAGACCCGCGACGTATTCACCCTGATAGCGGGCGATAGACAGTTCTTCATTGCTTGGCTGGCGTGAACCATCCCCACCGGCAATGGTGGTTGCACCGTACGGCGTACCGCCGCGCACCTGGGAAATATCAAACAGCTCCTGCGCGCCGTAGCCAATTGGCACAATCACCATCCCGTGATGAGCAAGGGTAGTCCAGGTTGAGGTAATCGTCTGCTCCTGACCGCCGCCGGTCCCGGTAGAGCTGAATACGCTGGCGAGTTTGCCGTAGAGCGCCCCGGATGCCCAAAGTCCGCCGGTTTGATCGAGGAAGGTGCGCATCTGGCCTGACATATTGCCGAAGCGGGTTGGGGTGCCGAAGATAATGGCATCATAATCCGCCAGCTCCTGCGGGGTGGCGACCGGGGCGTTTTGTGTTTTTCCCCCGGCTTTCGCGAAGGCTTCTGCCTGCATGGTTTCCGGTACGCGTTTCACCACAACCTCAACGCCGTCAACCCTGTTTGCACCTTCTGCTACCGCGTGAGCCATGGTTTCAATGTGTCCATACATGGAATAATAGAGCACCAGAACTTTTGCCATTTTGCTTCACTCCTCGTTGGTTTCTCTGACAGCGGATCGCTGCGCTCTTTTAAAGATATGTCATCACAGCCAGACTGCAAAAATGAACGCCATTTATTTGATTTATAACAACATGAGGAGAAAAATGGCTTTGTAGCAAAATGATACAACTTTCCCGGTGCGGATTTTTAAAATGATAAGAAAGGCTTATGAATTACCGCCGCGTCATCTCACCCGAAAGACTGAGATCATGTTGCAGGATATTACCTTCGGCTTGCCGGATAACCTCATTCCACTAAGCTTAGTTTCACGCGGCACAGATAAAGGCGTTGTCCTTGAGCCGCGAGGTGAAAGAATCCTCTTTTACTGAATGCAATATGATGTCTAATGTTTCACACTCTGGAGGTTAGAGATGGCAAACCATCGTGGTGGTTCAGGTAATTTCGCAGAAGACCGTGAAAGAGCATCAGAAGCAGGCCGTAAAGGTGGCCAGCATAGCGGGGGGAATTTTAAAAATGACCCTCAGCGCGCATCTGAGGCTGGCAAGAAAGGGGGGAAAAACAGCCATGGCGGTAATAAGTAATTCGCCGGGTTGACTCCCTGCCGCCGGGTTTCCCCCGGCGGTTTTTTTATTTCTGCAACATTGAACTGTAACCAAAGGCAACGCACACTACAGAATTGTTCTCATTTGCTGGTGCCGCATGTCTGTCTCACGCTTTAAGTTCTCCGTAAAACCACAGGAAGCCATCCTCATTCTCATCACCATGTTTTGGGGCGGGACGTTTCTGGCCGTTCAGTACGCGGTGACCCTCAGCGATCCGTTCTTCTTTGTCGGCCTTCGCTTTGCGACGGCGGCGTTAGCCGTGGGGCTAATATCCCTTAAAACGCTGCGGGGTCTGACGCTGAAAGAGCTTAAGGCGGGCGTGGCGATTGGGGTGGCGATAGCCATGGGCTACAGCCTGCAGACGTGGGGATTGCAGACCATCTCCAGCAGCAAATCCGCGTTTATCACTGCCATGTATGTGCCGTTGGTGCCGCTACTGCAATGGCTGTGCCTGGGGCGGCTGCCGGGTCTGATGTCCTGTATTGGCATCGTGCTGGCGTTTATCGGCCTGATCTTACTGGCTGGGCCGGAAAACAATCTTCTGGCGCTGGGACAGGGGGAAATCATCACCCTGATTGGGGCGATTGCCATTGCGGCGGAAATTATTCTGATCAGCGCCTGGGCGGGCAAAGTCGACGTCAAACGGGTGACGGTGGTGCAGCTCGCGACCGCGTCGCTGGTGGCCTTTGCGACGATGGTTCCGGCAGGTGAGTCCGTGCCGCCGATGTCCACCGGCCTGATTGTGGTGGCGCTGGGGTTGGGGATTTTCAGCGCCATTATCCAGGTCACCATGAACTGGGCGCAGCGCAGCGTATCGCCAACGCGGGCAACGGTCATCTACACCGGCGAGCCGGTCTGGGCGGGCATTTTCGGGCGACTGGCCGGGGAACGTCTGCCGCTGCTGGCCCTGGTGGGCGCGGCGTTTATTGTCGCCGGGGTGCTGGTGAGCGAGTTGAAGCTCAGAAAGCGTCGGAACCCGGTGAGCGACATGACTGCTGAAGAAGGTTTAGATTGAAAAAACAGACGGGTTTATCTACGATGTGTACGGATAAATACCGTACACGGTGAAGTAAACCATGCCAGCACTGAAAAAACAGCGTATCGATCTTCGTTTAACGGACGAAGACAAAACAATGATTGAAGAAGCGGCAGCGATGACGAATCAAACGATCACCCAGTTTATGGTGAACAGTGCGTCAGAGCGGGCAGCGGAAGTCATCGAGCAGCACCGCCGTCTCGTATTAAACGAAGCATCCTGGAATGCGGTGATGGATGCCATCGACAATCCACCAGAGCCAAATGAACGCCTGAAGCGAGCGGCGAAACGTCTTCGAAACATGGAGTGAAGCGTCGTGGACAATCTCACGATCGAAATGTTTTCAGAGGGAAAAGACTATGATTTCAGTGACTTCGATTGTGGTGAACCCTCGCTAAATGTCTTCCTCACAGAACATCTGGTGCGTCAGCACAATGGGCGTATTTTACGAGGCTATTTGCTTAAAGATCGCGATGGTCCGCGAGTCCTGGGCTATTACACGTTGTCTGGTAGTTGCTTTGAAAAAGCGATGCTGCCTTCTAAGACTCAGCAGCGTCGGATCCCTTATAGCAACGTACCGAGCGTAACGCTGGGACGTCTGGCGATACATAAAGACTTACAGGGGCTGGAGTGGGGAACGACGCTCGTCACGCATGCAATGCGGGTTGCCTATCTGGCATCGCAGGCGGTGGGCGTACACGGAATATTTGTTGATGCACTCAACGACCAGGCAAAACAATTTTATCTGAAGCAGGGCTTTATTCCGCTGACGGATGAAAACAGCCATTCTCTTTTCTTTCCTACAAAATCTATCGAACGACTGTTTGAGCAGGCGTGATTGCCTGACATAAAGGTGTTCTTAGCGAACATAAAGGTCGGGTAAGGCATCGCCGTCACCCGACATTGAGATTTCACGACTCCTGACGCACCACCTCGCCCTGCGGCGCAGCGGCCATCCGGCGGCTCAGCAGGGCGTTAAGCAGGATCGCGCCGAAGGTCGCCGTGCCAATCCCGCCGATCGTAAACCCGCCCAGCGTCAGGGCAAAATCGCCCGCGCCCAGCACCAGCGTGACCGCCACCATAATCAGGTTGCCATTCTGACTAAGGTCGACGCGATGCTGCACCCAGATACGCGCCCCGGCCACGGCGATCAGCCCAAACACCACGATTGAGGCCCCGCCGATGACCGGTGACGGAATGGTGTGGATCAGCGCGCCGAATTTCGGCGAGAAGCCGAGCAGCATCGCCATCACCGCCGCCGCCACGAAGACCAGCGTCGAATAGACTTTGGTCACCGCCATCACGCCGATATTCTCGGCATAGGTGGTAACGCCGCTGCCGCCCACGGAACCGGAGAGCATGGTCGCCAGCCCGTCGCCGACGAATGCGCGGCCCATATACGGGTCCATGCTGCGTCCGGTCATCCCCGCGACCGCCTTCAGGTGGCCCAGGTTTTCCGCCACCAGGATAACGGCGACAGGGGCGATGAGCATCATCGCCTGGGTGTTAAAGGTGGGGGAGGTGATCTGCGGCAGGCCGAACCAGGCGGCCTGATGCAGCAGCGTAAAATCAACCGGCTTGCCGAGACCAAAAACGTTTGCCAGCAGGGCATATACCAGACAGGCGACAATCAACCCGACCAGGATCAGCAGCCGCTGGATCATGCCCCGCGTAAAGACCGCCACCAGACCGATGCACAGCACGGTCACGACGGCCATCCAGCTTTCAAAGGGCGAGCCGGAGACGCTTTTCACCGCAATCGGCGCAAGGTTCAGACCGATCGCCATTACTACCGCGCCGGTGACGACGGGGGGCATCATGCGTTCGATCCAGCGCGTGCCGATCTTCATCACCACCAGACCAATCAGGGTATACACCAGACCGCAGGCGATGATGCCGCCGAGGGCCACGCTCAGGTTGGGGTTGATTCCCTGGCCGTTAAACCCGGTGGTGGCGATCACCACGCCGACAAAGGCGGCGCTGGATCCCAGATAGCTGGGCACGCGCCCGCCGGTGACAAAAAAGAACAGCAGGGTGCCGATACCGGACATCAGAATCGAGAGGTTGGGATCGAGTCCCATCAGCATCGGCATTAGCACCGTGGCGCCAAACATGGCGACCGCGTGCTGGACGCCCATCACCATCGTCTGCCCGAGCGGGAGGCGTTCATCCGGCGCGACCACGCCAGCGTCTGTGGAGGTCGATTTCAACTGCCAGTGGGGAAATCCGAACATGGTCTGTCTCCTTAGAGCGCCTTAACAGGCGGGTCGCATTAGCGCGTGGTAGCCGCGGTCAAACCACACCAGCCCTTGCGGCGCCGGGTGGCGAATAATCGAAACGATGTCGCAGAACAAAATGTCATGGGTGCCGACGCTCACCACCTGGCTGATGCGGCAGTCAAACGAGGCCAGCGCATCCTCCAGACGCGGACATCCGGTGTCGCCCGTCTGCCAGCGGGCGGCGGCGAAGCGTTCTTCCATTGGCGTTTTGCCGCCAAACAGGTTTGAGAGCGGCTCCTGTCCGGCGCTGAGGGTATTCACGCAAAGGGTGCGGTTTTCGCTGAACGTCGGCCAGACGGACGCGCCGCGGTTCAGGCACACCAGCAGGGTGGGCGGTGAATCCGTAACGCTGCACACCGCGCTGGCGGTGAAGCCTGCCAGCCCCGCCGGGCCGTCGGTAGTGATGATGTTCACCGCCGCGCCAACGCAGGCCATGGCGTCGCGAAAGGTTTGCTTATCCGGTGTCGTCATGATCGCTCCTTACGCCAGCCCGCAGGCATCGTCGAAGGACAGGCGCGGCAGGCGCCCGTAAAGTTTGCCCGGGTCGCCGTAGCCAATGTTGATAAGAAGATTGCTTTTAAGCGTCGTGCCGGTGAAAAAGGCCTCGTCGACCTTTTGGCGGTCAAAGCCCGACATCGGGCCGGTGTCCAGCCCCAGCGCGCGACAGGCGAAAATCATGTAGGCGGCCTGCAGCGAGCTGTTGCGAAAAGCCGTCTCTTCCGCCAGCGCGGGGCTTGCGGTAAACCAGCTTCTGGCATCGCCGTGCGGGAACAGTTCAGGCAGGCGCTCGTAGAATTCACTGTCCCAGGCCACGATCGCCGTAACCGGGGCGGTGAGCGTTTTCTCCAGGTTGCCGCTGGAGAGCGCCGGGCGCAGCTTCTCTTTTCCCTCCGCGCTTCGCACAAACACAATCCGTGCAGGGGAGCAGTTGGCCGAGGTTGGCCCCCATTTCATCAGGTCGTAGATTTCGCGCAGCGTCTCGTCGCTGACGGCAATATCCTGCCAGCCGTTATGGGTGCGGGCGCCGGTGAACAGCGTTTCCAGCGCGGTGGGATTAATGGCTTCGCTCATTACATCTCCTTATAAAGCGTGTTCATGACTGTGCAGCAGGCTGGCCAGCCCGTTCAGCAGCAGGGTGTTGAAGGTGTCCGGCTCGGTGACGTTGCAGGCATGGCCGCCCTGACGCATCACCGCGCTGTGGCTGTGCGGGATGGCCGCCTGCAGCTCAGACGAGCAGACAGAGGGCACCAGCATGTCGTCGGCGGAACAAATGATCTGGACCGGGCAGCGGATGCGCGCGGCGTGGCGGCTGAAGTCGGCCTTTTTCAGGGCGCTGAGCCGGTGCAGCAGGTTGGCTTTTCCCTGAAAGTGGGCCAGCGCCAGCGCTTCTTCGGCCTCCAGACGGGGGGCGCGAGCGGCCATCCAGTCTGCCGGGTAGAGAAACAGCGGCTGCGCCTCAACCCACGCCTGTGGGCCGCCGTAATGCAGCAGGCGCTCGCGGATCTGAAAGCAGCGGCGGGTATGCGCGCTGAGGGTCAACCAGCCGTTGACGCACACCAGCGCGGTGAGGGCGTCGGGGCGGTCGAGGGCCAGCTGCAGGCCGACCAGTGCCCCCAGCGCATGGCCGACGACGCTGTAGCGGGCAATCCCGGCCTCAGCCAGCGCCTGGGCCAGTTCGTCCGCCATCTGTGCCAGGCTGTATCCTTCCGGCAGGGCGTCGGGGTTATTGCCCGTTCCGCGCTGGTCATAACACACCACCTGATACTCGGGTTCCAGCGCGGCCAGCTGGGGCAGCCAGTAGCTGCCGCTGCCGCCGAGACCGGCAATAAGGACCACCACGGGCGCACCCTCATACGGGGGCGGTGAGACGGAGAGTTTCATGGCCGCCTCACTTCGCGATGTGCGCAACGGTGGCGATCTCAACCAGCGCGTCCGGCTTCACCAGCCCGCACTGAATGCAGAACCGGGCCGGCTTATCGCCGGGGAAGAACTCCGCGTAGATTTCATTAATCGCGGCGTAGTTTTTCCAGTCGGTGATAAAGATGCTGTTGAAGGTCACATCCTCCATCGTGCCACCCGCCGTTTCGATCACGGTTTTGATCGTCTCCAGCACGTGGCGGGTTTGCGCCTTTGGGTCGTTGATAAACACCACGTTGTTGTCTTTATCAAACGGCAGCGTGCCGGAGACATACACCACGCCGTCGGCGAGCGTGCCGGGGACAAACGGGGCGATGGGCGTGCTGGTGCCCGGCGGGATGATTACGGATTTCGGCATCGTGCGTCTCCTCAGGCGATACGGGCGAGCGGGGGATTCAGGGCGTCGCAGAAATCCGCAACGTTACTGACCCAGCCAAAAAAGGTTTCGATATTGAACAGAGCTGCCTTCTGGGCGAAATCCGGCCCGGCCTGATGGGTCGCGTCTTCCAGCACCACGCCGAAATACTCGAGGAAAAAGCCGTCGCGCAGGGTCGACTCCACGCAGACGTTGGTGGCAATGCCGGTGAAGACCAGGTGGCGAATGCCCCGGCTACGCAGCAGGCTGTCGAGCGGGGTGTTGAAAAAGCCGCTGTAGCGCGGTTTCGGCAGGACGATATCGTCCGCCTGCGGGACCAGCTCATCCACCAGCTGATAGTCCCAGCCGCCTTTCGCCAGCAGCTTGCCCTGCAGTTCGGGCCGTTTACGCATGGTTTTCAGGGCGTTCGACTTGTGGAAGTTGGGCGAGCCGGGGCCACCGGCCTCAACGTACTGGTCATCCCAGCCGTTCTGGAACCATACGATAAGCATGCCCGCGGCGCGCGCGGCGGCGACGGCGGTTTTGATGTTCGCGATCACCGGCTGGGTGGTGGAGACGTCGAACCCCGCCAGATCCAGATAACCGCCCTGGCTGGCGTAGGCGTTTTGCATGTCCACCACGATCAGCGCGCTCTGCTGCGGCGCAAAGGTGATGGCTTCCGGGCGTGCGTTAAGGGTTGTCATTACGCTACCTCCTTCGTGACGGCAGGGATGTGGGCGCGGCACTGCATCAGCGGCTGGATGCGCTCGCCGAAGGTTTCCACGCCGGTGAGGAAGTCGTCGAAGGTCAGCAGGACGCCTTCCGCCCCGGGAACGGCTGCCACTTCGTCCAGCATCCTGGCGACGCTGGCGTACGAGCCGACCAGCGTGCCCATGTTGATATTGACCGCGGAGGTCGGGTCGGCCATCTGGCGAACATTGGTATCCGCCCCGGAGCGGGTGTCCTTCTGGCTCTGCTCGGTGAGCCAGCTCAGGGCCTCCTCGTCGGCGCCGTCCTTATAGCGCTGCCATTTGGCGCGTGCGGCCTCGTCGGTTTCGTCGGCAATGACCATAAACAGCACGTAGGAGCCCACGTCGCGCCCGGTTTTGTCGGCGGCCTCTTTCATGCGCGCGGCGGTCGGGGCGAAGGCGGCAGGCGTGTTAACCCCTTTACCGAAGCAGAAGTTGAAGTCGGCGTATTTCGCCGAGAATTCCATCCCGGCGTCGCTCTGCCCGGCGCAAATCACCTTCATCGGCACCGACGGCTGCGGGCTGACGCGGCAGTCGTTCATGGTGAAGAAGTCACCCTTGAAATCGCTTTTGCCGGTACCCCATAGGTCGCGGAGGACCTGCACGTACTCGGTCAGGTAGTCGTAGCGGCGAGAGAAGTAATCGTCGCCCGGCCAGAGACCCATCTGCTCGTACTCCGATTTTTGCCAGCCGGTCACCAGGTTGACGCCAAAGCGTCCGCCGGAGATGGAGTCGATGGTGGAGGCCATGCGTGCCACGATCGCCGGGGGCAGGGTGAGGGTGGCTGCGGTGGCGTAGATCTGGATCCGCGAGGTGACCGCGGCCAGCCCGGCCATCAGGGTGAAGGACTCCAGGTTGTGATCCCAGAATTCGGTTTTGCCGCCGAAGCCGCGCAGCTTGATCATCGAAAGCGCAAAGTCGAAATGGTAGTGCTCCGCTTTCTGCACGATGGCTTTATTCAGCTCAAAGGTCGGCATGTATTGCGGTGCAGTGGTCGAGATAAGCCAGCCGTTGTTGCCGATGGGTACAAATACGCCAATTTTCATCACGAACCTCTCTTCATTACGTCGCAGGTGTAACGATGTTTTTGCAAAGGCAGTGCCAGTTTTGAAAATGGCAGTGTTATTAATGTGTTAATCAGAGGTTGGTGGTTTGATACGATCAAATGTGGACTAACTGGTCAAAAACATTGCACAGAAAACAGGCATTCATGCGCGATCGGGGTGCAGGATGTCGTGGCGAGACGGGGGTTTTGCTATGCTGAGGGCAACGCAGAATAAGGAGAGCGGGAATGACACAAGGCGCAGTGAAAACACCAGGTAAACGTTCGCAGGCGGTGAGCGCCAAGAAGCAGGCGATCCTCAGCGCGGCGCTGGAGACCTTTTCGCAGTTTGGCATTCACGGCACGCGCCTGGAGCAGGTGGCGGAGCAGTCCGGGGTATCCAAAACCAATCTGCTCTACTATTACCCGTCGAAAGAGGCGCTCTATGTCGCGGTGATGCAGCAGATCCTCGATATCTGGCTGGCGCCGCTGAAAGCGTTCCGCGAGGAGCTGGCCCCGCTGGTGGCGATCAAAGAGTACATACGCCTGAAGCTGGAGGTGTCGCGCGATTACCCGCAGGCATCAAGGCTGTTCTGCCTCGAGATGCTGCAGGGCGCGCCGCTGTTGCAGGCGGAGCTGACCGGAGATTTAAAGCAGCTGGTGGACGATAAGTCGGCCATTATTGCCGGATGGGTGGCCAGCGGAAAGCTGGCTCCGGTCGATCCGCATCATCTGATCTTTATGATTTGGGCCTCCACCCAGCATTACGCTGACTTTGCGGCCCAGGTCGAGGCGGTGACCGGTAAAACGCTCCAGGACGAAGCGTTTTTCCACAGCACCCTGGAGAACGTGCAGCGGATGATTATCGAAGGGATCCGCTTGCGCTAGTTTCCCCTCACCCTAACCCTCTCCCAAGGGGAGAGGGAATAGTTCCGTGCCTCGTCAGCCCGGCGGGAGAGGACAGCTTAAGTCGCCCTCTTCACACTGCATCAGCGAGGCCAGAAACGCTTCGCGCTCGACCGTTTTCTCCGCCAGGCACTGGTTAACAATCATTGGCTGGACGCTTCCGCCTTCCGTACCCGAGCCGATAAACGCGCAGTCCGCATCGCGCAGGGTAATCCACGCCTGCTGCGCTTTTTTCAGCAGGTCGCGCTGGGGGGCTGCCGCGCGCTTGATGGCGGCCTGATAGGTCTGGTTGAGCTTTTTATCGGCAGCCTGGTACTGCTGCGCGCTACAGGTGTTCAGTTCAAGCTGGGTGGTCGCCTTGTCGCACTCGTCGGCCAGCGCGCTGGCGCTCAGCAGCAGCGCTGCGCCTGCGAAAAATACTCTTTTCATCATCCCCTCCGTGTAAAAAAGCCGGATGCGCTGCGCTTATCCGGCCTACGGTTGTTTTGTAGCCCCGGTAAGCGTAGCGCCATCGGGGAGAGTTTACACGATTAACCGATGGTCATCAGGCTGGCGTTACCGCCCGCTGCCGCGGTGTTGACGCTGAGCGAGCGCTCCACGTACAGGCGTTCCAGCAGCAGGTTGGTTTCGCCGCGCGCGAAGCCCTGCACCGAAACAATCGCCCCGCTGCGGGCCGCAACCTGCTCGCACAGCTCGCGCAACTGGTCAGAATCACCGTGATAAATCACGGCATCAAACGGCTGCGTCAGCAGCGCATCGGCTTTCGCGAAGTGAATGCGGGCCGAGACCGCTTTCGGCAGCTGTTTGGTGAGATCGCGATGCAGCGCATCGTCCGGCCACAGCACTTCACACCCGGTGGCCATCGCGGCGGCCAGCTGTACCAGCGCGTCCTGCTCGTTATCGGCCACGCACAGAACGCGCTCGCGCGGCATCAGCGTCCAGGTATTGCGCTCGCCGGTCGGCCCCGGCAGCAGACGCTGCGTACCGGCCTGTGCCAGCTCGCCGTACTGCTGCGCAATCGCACGCAGCTCTGGACGATTATCAGCCCACTTTATCAGCGCGTCCAGCGGCTGGGTCAGCACGGTTTTCAGCTGCGCATCCACCGGATACTCCGCATCCTGACGCGCCAGGGTGACGCCCAGCGCGTTCTCAGGACGGTTCGCCAGCAGACGGTACAGGTAGAGCGGACCGCCCGCTTTCGGGCCGGTGCCGGAGAGGCCTTCACCGCCGAACGGCTGCACGCCCACGACCGCGCCAACCATGTTGCGGTTAACGTACAGGTTGCCTACTTTGGCGCTGCCGGTCACCTGCGCGATGGTCTCGTCGATACGGGTATGCACGCCGAGCGTCAGGCCATAGCCGGAGGCGTTGATCTGCTCAACCAGCTCGTTGAGGTTGTTACGGTTGTAGCGCACCACGTGCAGCACCGGACCGAAGACCTCTTTTTTCAGCTCGTCGAAGCTTGCCAGCTCGATAAGCGTAGGCGGCACAAAGGTGCCGGAACGCCACTCGCGGGCGTCTTCGCTGTTGTCTCGCACCGCCTGGAACACCGGACGGCCTTTCGCGCGCATGGCCTGAATGTGGTTTTCAATATTGGCCTTCGCTTCCGCGTCGATCACCGGCCCGATGTCGGTGGTGAGACGGCCCGGGTTGCCCATGCGGCATTCGGCCATCGCGCCGCGCAGCATCTTCAGCGTGTGGTCCGCCACGTCATCCTGCAGGCACAGCACGCGCAGGGCGGAGCAGCGCTGACCGGCGCTGTCGAAGGCGGAGGCCAGAACGTCAACTACCACCTGCTCGGTGAGGGCAGAGGAGTCGACGATCATGGCGTTCATGCCGCCGGTTTCCGCAATGAGCGGCGTAGGACGACCCTGCGCATCCAGACGGGTGGCAATATTGCGCTGCAGCAGCGAGGCCACTTCGGTCGAACCGGTAAACATCACGCCGCGCACGCGGTTATCGGAGGTCAGTTTGGCGCCCACGGTTTCACCGCGGCCCGGCAGCAGCTGGACCACGCCCGCCGGTACGCCTGCCTCCAGAAGAATGTTGATGCCCTGTGCGGCAATCAGCGGGGTCTGCTCTGCCGGTTTTGCCAGCACGCTGTTGCCTGCGGCCAGGGCGGCGGCAATCTGGCCGGTGAAGATCGCCAGCGGGAAGTTCCACGGGCTGATACAGACGACCGGGCCGAGCGGACGGTGGGTTTCATTGTCGAAATCATCGCGCACCTGACCGGCGTAGTAGTGCAGGAAGTCGACCGCCTCGCGCACTTCGGCGATGGCGTTGCTGAAGGTTTTACCCGCTTCGCGCACCAGAATGCCGATGAGCGACTGCATCTGGTCTTCCATCAACACCGCCGCGCGCTCCAGGATCGCGGCACGCTCCTGCGGCGGGGTGGCGAACCAGATAGGGGCGTTATTCACCGCGCTGTCCAGCGCCTGATCCACCTCCGCATCGGTGGCTTCACGCACGTAGCCGACGATGTCTTTTGGCTCCGCCGGGTTAATGACCGGCTGCATGTCGCCGTCAGCAACGGGCTGCTCCAGCATCGGTTTCGCCTGCCATTTTTGCAATGCGCTGTTGAGCAGGGCAGAGGAGAGGGACGCCAGACGGTGTTCGTTGGCGAGATCCAGCCCCGCCGAGTTGACGCGACCCTTGCCGTACAGCTCGCGCGGCAGGGCAATCTTCGGATGCGGCAGGCCAATCTGGCCTTCCTGCGCCGCCATCTTCTCAACGGCCTGCACCGGATCGGCGACCAGCTCGTCGAGTGGCAGCGTGGTGTCGGCGATGCGGTTAACGAAGGAGGTGTTCGCGCCGTTTTCCAGCAGGCGACGCACCAGATATGCCAGCAGGGTTTCGTGGGTACCTACCGGGGCGTAAATGCGGCACGGGCGGTTAAGCTTGCCGTCCGCCACTTTACCGGTCACCTGCTCGTACAGCGGTTCACCCATGCCGTGCAGGCACTGGAATTCGTACTGGCCCGGGTAGTAGTTCTGCCCGGCCAGGCTGTAAATGGCCGCCAGGGTGTGGGCGTTGTGGGTGGCGAACTGCGGATAAATCAGGTTCGGCACGCCGAGCAGCTTTTTCGCGCAGGCGAGGTAAGAGACGTCGGTATAGACCTTGCGGGTGTAGACCGGATAGCCTTCCAGCCCTTCCATCTGGGCGCGTTTGATTTCGCTGTCCCAGTAGGCCCCTTTCACCAGGCGGATCATCAGGCGGCGGCGGCTGCGGCTGGCCAGGTCAATCAGGTAATCAATGACGAACGGGCAGCGCTTCTGGTAGGCCTGGATCACGAAGCCAATGCCGTTCCAGCCCGCCAGCTCCGGTTCGAAGCACAGTTTTTCCAGCAGATCGAGGGAGATCTCCAGACGGTCGGCCTCTTCGGCGTCGATGTTGATGCCGATATCATACTGGCGCGCCAGCAGGGTCAGGGACTTCAGGCGCGGGTAGAGCTCTTCCATTACCCGATCGTACTGCGCGCGGCTGTAGCGCGGGTGCAGGGCGGAGAGCTTAATGGAGATGCCCGGGCCTTCATAAATACCGCGACCGTTGGACGCTTTACCGATGGCGTGGATCGCCTGCTGGTAAGAAACCATGTAGGCCTGCGCGTCGGCGGCGGTCAGCGCCGCTTCGCCCAGCATGTCGTAGGAGTAGCGGAAACCTTTATCTTCCAGCTTGCGGGCGTTCGCCAGCGCTTCGGCAATGGTTTCCCCGGTGACGAACTGCTCGCCCATCAGACGCATCGCCATGTCCACGCCCTTGCGGATCAGCGGCTCGCCGCTCTTGCCGATGATGCGGTTCAGGGAGCGGGACAGGTTGGCTTCGTTATGGGTCGAGACCAGTTTGCCGGTGAACAGCAGGCCCCAGGTCGCGGCGTTGACGAACAGCGACGGGCTGCGGCCAATGTGCGAATGCCAGTTGCCGTTGCTGATCTTGTCGCGGATCAGCGCGTCGCGGGTGGCTTTATCCGGAATACGCAGCAGCGCTTCCGCCAGGCACATCAGCGCCACGCCTTCCTGTGAGGAGAGGGAAAACTCCTGCAACAGACCCTGAACCATTCCGGCGCGGCCGGTGGCGGTTTTCTGGTTACGCAGTTTGTCAGCCAGCTGGTACGCCAGGCTGTGCGCCTGTGCGGCAATAGCTTCCGGCAGACGGGCCTGTTCCAGCAGCATCGGTACGGCGTCGGTTTCGGCGCGACGGTACGCACCGGTGATGGCGGCGCGGCTGACGGACTGCGGCAGGATCTGCTCGGCGAATTCCAGGAACGGCTGATGGCTCTCGTCGCCAGCGGCAGGCGCTTCCTCGCTTTCATTGGCGGCACCGGCGAGCAGGGCAGGCAGCTCCGGCAGGCCCTCGTCGCTCTCGAGTCTTTCGAGATAGTTAAAAATCGCCTGCTTAATTAACCAGTGCGGCGTGCGATCAATGCGGGTTGCTGCGGTCTTAATCCGTTCGCGGGTCGCGTCATCCAGCTTAACCCCCATGGTGGTCATACCCATGCCAAAGCTCCTGTTGTGCTTTCATCGTGTTTGGTCGTTAGCGTGAAATATCCACCATGTTGCAACTTTGTGCAACCGTGTTAAATGTGACCTGGTTTGCAACCCAGAAAATGAATGGATTGTTAACGAATGGTTAGCTGGGAAAACGTGCTGGCTTTGTCGCGGAAAGCCTGGTTTTATGCGGGAGTTAACACTTTTCAAAGGTGCAACCCGTAAAAGCGTGAGCGAGTGCAACCTATAGGAAACTCGTATCAAACCGGGGATGAAATTGATGTAAATGCAGTGTTAAATCGTTTGTCAGCGGAGGGCGCATACGGCAGGATAGCGCGCCCAACCGAAACACAAGATACCGTCACCTCGTTCCGGTGATCATATAACAAGGCAACCCGGATGGTTGTCGCTCGACACTTTTGGAGAATTTGAATGGCAATTAGCACACCGATGCTGGTGACATTTCTCGTTTATATTTTTGGCATGATCCTGATAGGGTTTTTGGCGTGGCGTTCCACGAAAAACTTTGACGACTACATTCTGGGCGGACGCAGTTTAGGCCCGATGGTGACCGCACTCTCCGCGGGCGCATCGGACATGAGCGGATGGCTGTTGATGGGTCTGCCGGGTGCGATTTTTATCTCCGGTATCTCGGAAAGCTGGATCGCCATCGGTCTGACCGTGGGCGCGTGGATCAACTGGAAGCTGGTGGCGGGCCGTCTGCGCGTGCATACCGAGGCTAACAATAATGCCCTGACGCTGCCGGACTACTTCACCGGACGCTTTGAAGATAACAGCCGCATTCTGCGCATTATCTCTGCCGTGGTTATCCTCCTGTTCTTTACCATCTACTGTGCCTCCGGCATCGTGGCGGGCGCGCGCCTGTTCGAAAGCACCTTCGGCATGAGCTATGAAACCGCCCTGTGGGCCGGTGCGGCGGCGACCATCCTCTATACCTTCGTGGGCGGGTTCCTGGCGGTAAGCTGGACCGACACCGTGCAGGCGAGTCTGATGATCTTTGCCCTGATCCTGACCCCGGTGATTGTGATTTTCACCGTTGGCGGCTTTGGCGAATCGCTGGAAGTGATCAAGCAGAAGAGCATTGAAAACGTCGACATGCTGAAAGGGCTGAACTTTGTCGCCATCGTCTCCCTGATGGGCTGGGGTCTGGGCTACTTCGGTCAGCCGCACATTCTGGCGCGCTTTATGGCGGCGGATTCTCATCACACCATCGTTCATGCGCGTCGCATCAGCATGACGTGGATGATTCTGTGTCTGGCGGGCGCGTGTGCGGTCGGCTTCTTCGGTATCGCCTACTTTAATAACAACCCGGCGCAGGCGGGCGCGGTGAACCAGAACGCCGAGCGCGTGTTCATCGAACTGGCGCAGATTCTGTTTAACCCGTGGATTGCCGGTATTCTGCTCTCTGCGATCCTGGCGGCGGTGATGTCCACCCTGAGCTGTCAGCTGCTGGTCTGCTCCAGTGCAATCACTGAAGATCTCTATAAGGCCTTCCTGCGTAAAAACGCGAGCCAGAAAGAGCTGGTGTGGGTAGGGCGCTTTATGGTGCTGCTGGTGGCGCTGGTGGCGATTGCGCTGGCGGCCAACCCGGAAAACCGCGTGCTGGGTCTCGTGAGCTACGCGTGGGCGGGCTTCGGTGCGGCGTTTGGTCCGGTCGTCCTGTTCTCCGTCATGTGGTCCCGTATGACCCGTAACGGCGCGCTGGCGGGGATGATTATCGGTGCGGTGACCGTTATCGTCTGGAAACAGTTCGCCTGGCTGGGCCTGTACGAAATCATTCCTGGCTTCATCTTCGGCAGCATCGGTATCGTGGTCTTCAGCCTGCTGGGTAAAGCACCGTCTGCCTCCATGCAGAAACGCTTTGCGGAAGCCGACGCGCATTACCACTCCGCGCCGCCGTCTAAGCTGCAGCCGGAATAATTTTTCCCACGGAAAACCGTAGGCCGGGTAAGCGCAAGCGCACCCGGCTTTTTTCTTGCCAAAATCTGTCTTTTCCTGTGATATCCATGTGCTTATAACAATGAGGATAGCGAAGCATGACAATCAAAACAGGGTTAATGGCGGCGGCATTATTGATGCTGGCGGGCTGCAGCGCGCCATCGCAACACGCGGCGGTGGAGACCTGCAAAGCGGATAGCCAGATGCAGCAAACCACGCTCTATTTCGGCTTAAACCGTCCTGCCGGGGCGCAGATTACCAGCAACGAGTGGCAGCAGTTTGTTGACCAGGACGTGACGCCGCGCTTTCGCGATGGCTTAACGGTGTTTGATGCCCGCGGGCAGTGGCTGGGGAACGACGGAAAAGTGGCGCGCGAGCCGAGCAAGGCGCTGATGCTGATCCACGGTAAAGATGCGCAGAGCGAGAAGAACATCGAAGCGTTACGCGGGATTTATAAGTCCCGCTTCGCGCAGGAGTCGGTGATGCGTGTCGATCAGCCGGTGTGCGTGCAGTTTTAATGAAAACGGCGGGAATTCCCGCCGTTGTTGTTTTGTAGGCCGGGATCGCTGCGCGCCACCCGGCATTGCATCAGAGCACCAACCCCGCAAAGCTCGCCGACAGCAAACTCACCAGCGTCGCGCCGTACACCAGACGCAGCCCGAAACGCGATACCACGTTACCCTGCTGCTCGTTCAGGCCCTTAATCGCCCCGGCCACGATGCCGATGGAGGCAAAGTTCGCGAACGAGACGAGGAAGACGGATAAAATCCCCAGCCCGCGCGGGGACATCTGGTGCGCTATTTTTTGCAGCTCAATCATCGCCACAAATTCATTCGCCACCAGCTTGGTCGCCATTATGCTGCCCGCGTTTAAGGCATCGCTCAGCGGAATCCCTACCAGCCACGCCAGGGGATAAAATACATAGCCCAGGATCTGCTGGAAGCTCATGCCAAATACGCTGGAGAAGAGGGCATTAACGGCGCTAATAAGCGCGATAAAGCCAATCAGCATCGCCAGAATAATCATCGCTACTTTAAAACCGGCCAGAATATACTCGCCGAGCATCTCGAAGAAGCTCTGGGATTCATGCAGTTTTTCGAGCTTAACATCCGGTTCCGCTTCCGGGCGCGCCGGGTTGATGACTGAGAGGATAATAAAGGTGCTGAACATGTTGAGAATCAGCGCCGCGACGACATATTTGGCGTCGAGCATGGTCATATACGCCCCGACAATCGACAGGGAGACTGTCGACATGGCCGTGGCCGCCATGGTGAACAGACGACGCGAGGAGAGATCGCCCAGCACGCCTTTGTAGGCAATGAAGTTTTCCGACTGGCCGAGGATCAGCGAGCTCACCGCGTTAAAGGATTCCAGCTTGCCCATACCGTTCAGTTTTGACAGCAGCGTACCGATTACCCGAATAAAAATTGGCAGGATCCGCCAGTGCTGAAGAATACCGATCAGTGCGGAAATAAAAATAATCGGACACAGCACGCCGAGGAAAATGAACGCCAGCCCTTTTTCACCCATACCGCCAAAGACGAAATTGGTGCCTTCGCCAGCAAATTTGAGCAGTGACTCAAAAAATCCTGAGACGTATTTAATCAGGAATAACCCGCTTTCGGCGTGCAGGAAAAAGAACGCCAGCGCAATTTCAATAACAATCAGCTGTAAAACAAAACGAACCCGAATTTTCCGGCGGTCAAAACTCGTAAGCCAGGCGAGCGCAAGAATAATCACCAGCGCCAGCAGGAAATGGACAATTTTAAACATGGTTTATTTTCAGTTAGGTTGTGAGGCGGATATTTAGCCACAGCCCTGAATCAGCGTAAATGGGCATTTTCGTTATAACTTATAAACCTGAACGTTACGTACGTCACTATTATCAGGCTTTGCTTTTACAACTCGTCATCAAAACACCGCACATTTCGCTTGTTTTTCTTTCCGTCGTAATGATAATCACTATCACAAGAATTTACCTTTCTTTGCATCAGTTGACCGCGATAAACATTTAAGGTGTAGGCATGTTTGTTCCATTTCTCATTATGTTACGTGAAGGGCTCGAAGCCGCCCTTATCGTGAGCCTCATCGCCAGTTATCTGAAGCGAACCCAGCGCGGGCGCTGGATTGGCGTCATGTGGGTCGGGGTATTCCTTGCCGCGGCGCTCTGCCTGGGCCTGGGCATTCTCATTAACGAAACCACCGGCGAGTTCCCGCAGAAAGAGCAGGAGCTGTTTGAAGGTATCGTGGCCGTGATTGCGGTGGTGATCCTCACCTGGATGGTGTTCTGGATGCGTAAAGTCTCGCGTAACGTGAAGGTGCAGCTGGAGCAGGCGGTGGATAACGCGCTGCAGAAGGGGAACAACCACGGCTGGGCGCTCATTATGATGGTCTTTTTCGCCGTCGCGCGTGAAGGGCTGGAGTCTGTTTTCTTCCTGCTGGCGGCGTTTCAGCAGGATGTGGGGATCTGGCCGCCGCTGGGGGCCGTGCTGGGCCTCGCCACGGCCGTGGTGCTCGGTTTCCTGCTGTACTGGGGCGGTATCCGCCTGAACCTGGGCGCCTTCTTCAAGTGGACCAGCCTGTTTATTCTGCTGGTGGCGGCGGGTCTGGCGGCTGGGGCGATTCGCGCCTTCCATGAAGCGGGCCTGTGGAACCATTTCCAGGACGTGGCGTTTGACCTCAGCAACGTTCTCTCCACGCACTCTCTGACCGGAACCCTGCTCGAAGGTATCTTCGGCTATCAGGAAACGCCGAGCGTCAGCGAGGTGGCGATGTACTTCATTTATCTGGTTCCGGCGCTGGTGCTGTTCGCAATGCCGCCGCGTACCGGCACGCAGGCGTCGCGCGTTGCGCCGTAATTTTTGATTTAGTGACAACATACTTTTAAAGGGAAGAGTCATGGCAATTCAGTTCCGTCGTAGTGCGTTATGCGCAGGCATTGCCGCGCTGTTCGCTTCTGCTTTCTCCGCCTGGGGCGCGGATGTTCCACAGGTTAAGGTCACCGTCAACGACAAGCAGTGTGAGCCGATGACCCTCACGGTGAACAGCGGTAAAACCCAGTTTATTATTCAGAACCACAGCCAGAAGGCGCTGGAGTGGGAGATCCTGAAAGGGGTTCTGGTGGTGGAAGAGCGTGAAAATATCGCCCCTGGCTTTAGCCAGAAGATGACCGCCAACCTGCAGCCGGGCGAGTATGAGATGACCTGCGGCCTGCTGACCAACCCGAAAGGGAAGCTCATCGTCAAAGGTGAAGCGACGGCCGATGCGGCGAAAGGCGCTGCGGTGCTGAGCCTGGGCGATGCAATTACCGCGTATAAGGCGTACGTCACGAAAGAGACGGCGGAGCTGGCGACGGCAACCAAAGCCTTTACCGATGCGGTGAAGGCCGGGGATATCGAAAAAGCGAAATCCCTCTATGCGCCAACCCGTCAGCACTACGAGCGCATCGAGCCGATCGCCGAGCTGTTCTCTGACCTTGATGGCAGCATCGATGCCCGTGAAGATGATTTCGAGCAGAAGGCCGCCGATCCGAAATTCACCGGTTTCCACCGTCTGGAGAAAGCCCTGTTTGGCGACAACACCACCAAAGGGATGGAGAAATACGCTGAGCAGCTGAACAGCGACGTGCTGGAGCTGCAAAAGCGCATCAGCGAGCTGGCCTTCCCGCCGTCTAAAGTGGTGGGCGGCGCGGCCGGTCTGATTGAAGAAGTGGCCGCGAGCAAAATCAGCGGCGAAGAAGATCGCTACAGCCATACCGACCTGTGGGACTTCCAGGCTAACGTCGACGGCGCGCAGAAAATTGTTAACCTGCTGCGTCCTCAGCTGCAGAAAGAGAACGGCGAGCTGCTGGCCAAGGTGGACGCCAACTTCAAAAAGGTCGACACCATTCTGGCGAAGTACCGTACCAAAGACGGCTTTGAAACCTACGACAAGCTGACCGATGCCGACCGTAACGCGCTGAAAGGCCCGATTACCGCCCTGGCGGAAGATCTCTCCCTGCTGCGTGGCGTACTGGGTCTGGACTAAGCACGATGGATAAGCACAACGAGAGCGACGTGGCAGAGCCCTCACGTCGTCGGCTGTTAAAAGGGGTAGGGGCGCTCGGGGGCGCGCTTGCTCTGGCTGGCGGGTGTCCGGTGGCGCACGCGGCGAAACCGCAAAGCGCGCCCGGCACGCTGTCACCCAACGCCCGCATGGAGACGCAGCCGTTTTATGGCGAGCATCAGGCGGGCATTCTGACGCCGCAGCAGGCGTCGATGATGCTGGTGGCATTTGATTCGCTGGCCAGCGATAAAGCCGATCTGGAACGCCTGTTCCGCCTGCTGACGACGCGCATCGCGTTTCTGACCGCCGGTGGACCGGCGCCCGATACGCCGAACCCGCGTCTGCCGCCAATGGACTCCGGCATTCTGGGGCCATTCATTGCCCCGGATAACCTGACCATAACCGTTTCGCTGGGAGAATCGCTGTTTGACGCGCGCTACGGGCTGGCAAAACAGAAGCCGAAAGCGCTGCAAAAAATGACGCGCTTCCCGAATGATTCCCTGGATGCCGCCCTTTGTCACGGCGACCTGCTCCTGCAGATCTGCGCCAACACCCAGGACACGGTGATCCACGCCCTGCGCGACATCATCAAGCACACGCCGGATCTGCTGAGCGTGCGCTGGAAGCGGGAAGGGTTTATCTCTGATCACGCCGCCCGCAGTAAGGGTAAAGAGACCCCGGTGAACCTGCTGGGCTTTAAGGACGGCACGGCCAACCCGGACAGCCACGATAGCGCGCTCATGAAGGAGGTGGTGTGGGTCACTGCCGACCAGAATGAACCGGCATGGGCGGTGGGCGGCAGCTATCAGGCGGTGCGCATTATTCAGTTCCACGTGGAGTTCTGGGACCGCACGCCGCTCAAAGAGCAGCAGACGATCTTCGGTCGCGATAAGCAAAGCGGGGCACCGCTCGGCATGAAGAACGAGCATGATGTGCCTGACTACGCCCGCGATCCGAATGGCGACGTGATTGCGCTGGACAGCCATATTCGTCTGGCCAATCCGCGTACCAAAGAGACGCAGTCCAGTCTGATGATGCGTCGGGGATACAGCTATTCGCTCGGCGTGACCAATTCCGGTCAGCTCGATATGGGGCTGCTGTTCGTCTGCTATCAGCACGATCTCGAGAAGGGGTTCCTGACGGTACAGAAGCGCTTAAACGGCGAAGCGCTGGAAGAGTACATTAAACCTATCGGCGGCGGCTATTTCTTTGCCCTGCCAGGCGTGCGCGACAGCAACGCGTATCTCGCGCAGGGTCTTATTGAAGCCTGATAATTGTCCCCGCAACCGTTCGCGGGGACATTATTTTTTCATATGACTATCCTGCTGTTATATTTCTGTAATATTTCTATATGAGACTGATTTCAACTGTAGGGACAGTCCTAAAAGTTGCATTCAGGTAAAATAAATGTTGCATTTATGATAACTCCTGATGTACTTAAGATAAGACAGCGGTAGTTCCCGGCAGTGATGCTGAATCACTATGGAGATCGCGAATGGTTGCGTCCTGTACTGGACAAGGTAAACATAACAACCGCAGCACCCGGCGCGGAGGCTCAGACTCCGGCAGCGATTTCCTCACCACTAAATTTTCCCCCCTCCCTCAAGAATCTGATTCGACCGACGTGCAGAACGGTGCGCGTAGCTGTTCCGTATCGTCATCCGATAGTGCAAGCAATGGCTTACAAGGAAGCCAACCCTCTGATGTTCGTGCGCATAATCGTGCCGACGCTGGCGCGTGTGATGAATACCAACAACTCAAGGTGCTATCCATGGGAAGACAAAAAGCAGTGATCAAAGCTCGTCGCGAAGCAAAACGTGTGCTGAGACGGGATTCACGTAGCCATAAACAGCGTGAAGAAGAATCGGTCACCTCGCTTGTGCAGATGAGTGGCGTAGAAGCAATTGGCATGGCCCGTGACAGCCGTGATAATTCTCCAATTGTGGCGCGCAATGAGGCTCAGGCGCACTACCTGAATGCTATCGAGAGTAAACAGCTCATCTTTGCAACCGGTGAAGCCGGATGCGGGAAAACCTGGATCAGTGCAGCCAAAGCGGCGGAAGCGCTGATCCATAAGGACGTGGAAAGAATCATTGTTACCCGTCCGGTACTGCAGGCTGATGAAGATCTCGGCTTCTTGCCCGGTGACATTTCGGAGAAGTTTGCCCCGTACTTCAGGCCCGTCTATGACGTGCTGGTGAAGCGGCTGGGTGCATCCTTCATGCAGTACTGCCTGCGGCCAGAGATTGGCAAGGTGGAAATCGCGCCGTTCGCCTATATGCGCGGACGTACATTTGAAAATGCGGTCGTCATTCTTGACGAGGCTCAGAACGTGACCGCTGCGCAAATGAAGATGTTTTTAACGCGCCTCGGGGAGAACGTGACGGTTATCGTTAACGGCGATATTACCCAGTGTGACCTGCCGTCCGGCGTGAAATCCGGACTGAGCGACGCCATGTCACGTTTTGAGGAAGATGAGATGATTGGGGTGGTACGCTTCACCAAAGATGACTGCGTGCGCTCGGCGCTCTGCCAGCGCACGCTGCAAGCGTATTACTGAGTGTGCAGTTGCGTTCAAGGCCCGGGAAACCGGGCTTTGTTTTATGTGCAGGCATAAAGAGCGCAGGGAGTTTCAAGGTTCGAATCCCCCCTTTCGGAGAATATAAAAGAAAAAAGCCCGTACTTTCGTACGAGCTCTCATCTCGAATATGGCGGTGAGGGGGGGATTCGAACCCCCGATACGTTGCCGTATACACACTTTCCAGGCGTGCTCCTTCAGCCACTCGGACACCTCACCATATTGTTTTGCTGCCTGACCGCGTGGGGGGCAACGGGGCGCTACTATAGGGAGTTGCGCTGACACGGTCAAGCAGATTTTCAGCTTTAGTGCCTGTTCGGTTAAGCAATAATCAGCTCCACGGTTTTTACGCCGCGGAGCAGGGGATTAACGCTGTGAATCGAGCACTTCGCTGTTTTTAACCACTTCCTGTGCTTTGCTGTAGCTTTCGATCAGCAGCTGATAAGCCGGGAAGATGTGGGTATACACCTCTGCCCACTCCGCCGCATCTTCACGGTTCCAGGTACGCTGGATCTCAGAGGCCACCGCCGCCGTATCCATCGGGACCACACCGGCCTGTACAACGCGCGCCAGCGTGATCTCCTGCGCCATTTTGCTGTAGGTGCCGGAGGCATCAATCACCGCAAACACCTTATACCCGTCCGCAACCGCGCTGATCGACGGGAAGGCCATGCAGACGCTGGTAATGGTACCCGCAATGATCAACGTCTTACGCCCGGTGGCTTTTACCGCCGCCACGAATTCCGGGTTATCCCAGGCGTTGATCTCGCCTTTACGGGCAACATATTGCGCATGCGGCGCGTTGGCGTGGATCTCCGGGATAAGCGGTCCGTTCGGCCCTTGCGGGACGGATGCGGTGGTGATCACCGGGATCTTCGCCAGGGTAGCGATTTTTGCCAGCGCTGCCGCACGGGCACGCAGTTCCGGCATTGGCATATCACCAACGGTCTGGAACAGACCGCTCTGGTGATCGATAAGGAGCATCACAGCATCGTTCACATCGATGACCGGACGGGTTCCATCAAAATTCGCAGGTGTAGACATGTTCTTCTCCTTTATTACGTTCAGAGCTGGCCGAAGCGGCCGGAATTGAAATCACGAATGGCTTCGTTGATTTCGGCTTTACTGTTCATCACAAACGGGCCGTAGCCCACGATCGGTTCATTCAGCGGCTCGCCGGCCATCAGCAGCACTTTTGCGTCGCTGTTCGCTTCCAGGTGCAGTTTGTCGCCTTCCTGACTTAACACGACCAGCTGGGCTTCACCCGCCTGAGCGGTACCGTTTACCGTGATGCTGCCTTCAAGCACGACCAGCGCCGTGCTCCAGCCTTCCGGCTGAGCGAGCGTCAGATGGCTTCCCTGGTTCAGCGCGATGTCCCAGACGTTGAGCGGCGAGAAGGTGTGCGCCGGGCCGGTCACCGTGTCGTAGCGACCGGCAATAACCCGCAGCGTTCCACCATTGTCAGGCAGCGTCACCACCGGGATGTCGGCTTTCGTGATGCTCTGGTAGCCCGGTGCGGCCATCTTGTCTTTCGCCGGCAGGTTGACCCAAAGCTGCATCATTTTGAGTTCTCCGCCTTTTTGCGAGAACGCGCTGGAGTGGAACTCCTCGTGCAAAATGCCTGCGCCGGCGGTCATCCACTGCACGTCCCCGGGGCCAATGACGCCGCCTTTCCCCGTGGAGTCGCGATGCTCCACTTCACCGGAATAGACGAGAGTGACCGTTTCAAAACCCCGGTGAGGGTGTTGGCCTACGCCGCGTTTCGCACCGTCTGCCGGAAAGGTGTACGGGCCCGCGTAGTCCAGCAGCAGGAACGGGCTGAGCGGCTCGCCGTGCGTCTGATAGGAGAACATTGAACGGACCGGGAAACCGTCGCCCACCCAGTGCTGACGAGGAGCGGTATAAACGCCAGTGATGTTTTTCATGATTAACTCCTGATGTTCTGTTGATGTAATTAGCTTATATTCAGGGCTAATATCCCGGTAGATAGTTAAAATGGCATTCACTGTTCTGAAAATAGAACGATGAGGATTTATGCAGGATCTCAATGACTTCGTCTGGTTTGTGAAGGTAGTGGAGTACGGGGGGTTTGCGGCGGCGGGAAGGGCGCTTGACCAACCCAAGTCCAAACTGAGCCGCAGGATCGCGCAGCTGGAGGAGCGGCTTGGCGTACGGTTGATACAGCGCACGACGCGGCAGTTTACGGTGACGGAAGTGGGGCACACTTTCTATCAGCACTGTAGGGCAATGCTGATAGAAGCAGAAGCGGCAGAGGAGGCCGTTGCTGCGCTGCAGGCTGAGCCGCGCGGCGTCGTCAGGATCACCTGTCCCGTCACGTTACTGCACGTCCACGTGGGACCGATGCTCGCGCGGTTTATGGCGCGCTACCCCGGGATTAATCTCCAGCTTGAGGCCACCAATCGTCGGGTCGATCTTGTTGGCGAAGGTATTGATGTGGCTATCCGCGTGCGTCCGCGTCCGTTTGATGACAGCGATCTGGTGTTAAGGGTGCTGGCTGACAGGGGGCATTGCCTGGTGGCAAGTCCGCAGTTGATTGAACGTATGGGTAAACCGCGAATGCCTTCCGAGCTCAGTGAATGGCCTGGATTAAGTATGGGGGCCGGTAAACAGGTGCATAAATGGGAGCTCAGTGGTCCAGAAGGGGCGAAAGCGGAGATCCACTACGCACCGCGCTTTATTACCACCGACATGCTGGCACTGCGGGAAGCAGCGATGGCGGGCGTGGGCGTTGTACAGTTGCCGATATTGATGGTGAAGGATCAGCTTGCGTCAGGGGAACTGGTACGGGTGCTGGACGCGTGGGAACCCCGACGGGAAGTGATTCACGCGGTTTATCCTTCGCGGCGCGGCATGCTGCCGTCGGTCAGGACGCTGGTGGATTTTCTGACTGAAGAGTATGCGAAGATGGTGGAGGAGTAGCTTTTTGTAGGTCGGGTAAGCGCAGCGCCACCCGACATAAAGAGCGCAGGGAGTTTCAAGGTTCGAATTCCCCCCTTTCGGAGAATATAAAAGAAAAAAGCCCGTACTTTCGTACGAGCTCTCATCTCAAATATGGCGGTGAGGGGGGGATTGACTCGCTTCGCTCGCCCTGCGGGCAGCCTGTTCGCGACGCTCACAGTCTGTCCAACTGGCTGTCGCCAGTTGTCGAACCCCGGTCGGGGATTCTCATCCCCCCAGCATGCGTGCAATATGCGAAAAAAAAGCCCGCATTTTCATGCGAGCTCTTCTTTAAATATGGCGGTGAGGGGGGGGGTGGAACCCCCCCAACGTTGGCGTATACACCCCTTTCACGCGGGGCCGCTCCCCCCCCCCGCCCCCCCACCCAACATTCCATCCGTTGTTGACGGGACGGGCGCTAATGTAAGGAAAAGCCGAACTGCCGTCAACTCACTTTTTCAGTAAATTAGCGCGTTTAGACAAACTTCAGGCAACATGATTCTTAATTGTGCTGAAAGCGTCTTTTTTATCAGCAACACAGCCGCGCAATAAATTTGTTATGCTGACAACCTCGTTAAAAAGCAAAATAAATCAGCGCAATAAAAGGCAGGAATGACTATGGATATACTTTTCTATCACCCCACGTTTGATACGGCCTACTGGATCGAGGCGCTCACGGCAGCTTTACCCGGCGCACGCGTTCGCGAGTGGAAGCGTGGAGATAACGAACATGCTGACTATGCGCTGGTCTGGCATCCGCCGGTAGAAATGCTCCAGGGCCGTAAGCTGAAGGCCGTTTTTGCCCTGGGGGCGGGCGTGGATTCCATTCTGAGCAAGCTGAAGGCGCACCCTGACATGCTGCCGGAAGCGATTCCCCTGTTCCGCCTGGAAGATACCGGCATGGGCCAGCAGATGCAGGAATATGCCGTCAGCCAGGTGCTGCACTGGTTCCGCCGCTTTGATGACTATCAGGCCTTTAAACAGCAGGCCCACTGGGAGCCGCTGCCGGATTACCGTCGCGAAGACTTTACCATCGGCATCCTCGGTGCGGGCGTGCTGGGCTCAAAAGTGGCTGAAGCTCTCGCTCCGTGGGGCTTCCCGCTGCGCTGCTGGAGCCGCAGCCGTAAGGACTATCCGGGCGTAGAGAGCTTTGCCGGAACGGATGAGCTTCCGGCCTTTCTGAACGGCACGCGCGTGCTGATCAACCTGCTGCCCCACACGGCGGAAACGGTAGGGATCATCAATGAAACCTTGCTCAACCAGTTAGCCGATCAGAGCTACCTGATGAACCTGGCGCGCGGGGTGCATCTGGTCGAGACCGATCTGCTGAAGGCGCTGGACAGCGGAAAGCTAAAAGGCGCCATGCTGGATGTCTACAGCCGTGAGCCGCTGCCGGTGGAAAGCCCGCTGTGGGCACATCCGCGCGTGGCGATGACCCCGCACGTGGCCGCCGTGACGCGTCCGGCAGAAGCGGTGGCGTACATATCCCATACCATCAGCGAAATGGAGAAGGGTAACGCGGTCACCGGCCAGGTTGACAGACAGCGCGGCTACTGAGAGAAACCCGGCGTTCGCCGGGTTTTTGCTAATATTCGCCGCTGATAACTGCTATCCTTTGGAAAAACCGCAGAGGAGAGAGAGATGTATCCCGTTGACCTGCATATGCACACCGTCGCCAGTACCCACGCGTATAGCAACCTCCATGATTATATCGCCCAGGCGAAGCTGAAAGGCATTAAGCTGTTCGCGATCACCGATCATGGTCCGGACATGGCGGATGCGCCGCACTACTGGCATTTTGTGAATATGCGGATCTGGCCACGTCTGGTGGACGGCATTGGGATTCTGCGCGGCATAGAGGCGAATATCAAAAATACCGACGGTGAGATCGACTGCACCGGGCCGATGCTGACGTCTCTGGATCTTATCCTCGCAGGTTTCCACGAGCCGGTTTTTGCACCTCAGGATAAAGAGACCAACACCGCGGCGATGATTGCCACCATTGCCAGCGGCAATGTGCACATTATCAGCCACCCCGGCAACCCGAAGTACCCGATTGATATTCAGGCTGTCGCGCAGGCGGCAGCGAAGCACCGCGTGGCGCTGGAGATTAATAACTCCTCCTTTGTTCACTCGCGCAAGGGCAGTGAAGCCAACTGCCGCGAAGTGGCCGCCGCCGTACGCGATGCGGGCGGCATGGTGGCGTTGGGTTCGGATTCCCATACCGCCTTTACGCTGGGTGATTTCAGCGAGTGCCTGAAAGTGCTCAATGACGTTAACTTCCCGGAAGCGCAAATCCTGAACGTGACTCCGCGCCGCATGCTCGATTTCCTCGAATCGCGCGGCATGGAGCCGATTGCCGAATTTGCCGATCTTTAATTGTGTAATGGAATAATAAAAATGAACGAGTTTTCCATCCTTTGCCGCGTGCTGGGTACGCTCTATTATCGCCAGCCGCAAGACCCGCTGTTGGTTCCGCTCTTTACGTTGATTCGTGAAGGTAAGCTGGCGGAGAACTGGCCGCTGGAACAGGATGATTTACTGGCGCGTCTGCAAAAAAGCTGCGACATGCAGCAGATTGCGACCGATTACAATGCGCTGTTCGTCGGCGATGAGTGCCGCGTTTCGCCATACCGTTCTGCCTGGCAGGAAGGGGCGACGGAAGCGGAAGTCCGTGCTTTCCTCTCCACGCGCGGTATGCCGCTAAGCGATACGCCTGCGGATCATATCGGTACGCTGCTGCTGGCCGCTTCCTGGATTGAAGATAACGCCGGGGATGATGAGAACGAAGCCATCGAAACGCTTTTCGAAACGTACCTGCTGCCGTGGGTCGGAACATTCCTTGGGAAAGTCGAAGCCCACGCCGCCTCGCCATTCTGGAGAACGCTGGCACCGCTGACCCGCGACGCAATTGCGGCGATGTGGGATGAGCTGGAAGAAGAGAACGAAGAGTGATTTGGATCACGTAAATCCTGCAACGCCGCATTTCAATTTGCACATAATGTGCTTCTGATCGCATTTCTATGGTGCGCTTCTGCTAAGATGCGCGCCATGAACATATTACTTTGTATCGCAATAACAACGGGCATTCTCTCCGGGCTCTGGGGATGGGTGGCCGTATCTCTCGGATTGCTCAGCTGGGCTGGATTCCTTGGCTGTACGGCCTATTTCGCCTGCCCGCAGGGGGGCGTCAAAGGGTTCTTTATCTCAGGCTGCACGCTAATGAGCGGGGTTATCTGGGCGCTGGTGATCATGAAAGGCAGCGCGCTGGCGCCGCATCTGGAGATGCTGGGGTACATCATGACGGGCGTTGTTGCCTTCCTGATGTGTATTCAGGCTAAGCATCTCCTGCTTTCGTTTGTGCCGGGCACCTTTATCGGGGCGTGCGCGACCTTTGCAGGGCAGGGTGACTGGAAGCTGGTCGTTCCTTCCCTGGCGCTGGGGTTGCTGTTTGGCTATGCCATGAAAAACAGCGGTCTTTGGCTGGCGTCGCGGCGGGAAAAAGCGCAAGACATCACGGCGGTGAGCGAATAAAAAAAGGCGAGATAATCATCTCGCCTTTTTTATGCGCTTCCTGTCAGGATTCCGGAGGGACTGACATATCGCGGTATTTCACCAGTATCGGGTTCTGCACGTCTGCTTTGTTTTGCAGATCCCACAGCCCGCGGTCAATACCGTCGTTGATTAAGAAGATCACGCCGGTTTCAATGGCCGACATCAGACACATCATGACCGGCTCGTTAGAGGTGTAGCCAATTTCACCCTCCAGCAAACGCTGGTAATCGATGAAGCGGAATACCCCTGCCTGAACTTCATAAGACAGGATGGTTTTGCTGGTGTTCACAGAAGAGAGCACTTCGCCTGTACTGACGTTGACCACACGCAGGTTAACGGCGATTTGGTCGAGCTGGTACTGGGTATCCGCACCGATACCGAAGTACCGCGCGCCCGCACCACCCGATTTAACGTTACTTTCGTAACCAATAATCGATCCTTCAATCATCACGTTCGCTGCCGCCAGAGATTCCAGAGGCGTGCGGTTATTGGCCGCGACGGTACCATTCTCCTGTGCGGCACGAATGATTTTCCGTTCATTCAACAGGTTCTGAAGACCCTGACGTTCCAGCGGAATAAACCAGCGCGAATCCTTGAGCGCGGTAACCAGCATCGCGGTGGCACTTTGCGGCACGGCCGTGGAGAAGTTACTTGCCGGGTAAGGTTTGAATTGCCCGGTTTCATCCTGAATGTTGTATACGGAGACAAATATTTTCCCCGTTGGAGCAGGTAAATGCGTTAAATCACGATAACTCTGGGCCCGAGGCATTAATGTTGGTTTTGCAGCTTCTTTAGGTGGAGCAGTTAAACAACCGCTCAATAAGCACACTGCAACAAATATCAGGAAGCGCTGCATGATCGTTGTCCTTATTTAGCTATTGTTTAAAAGTCAGTTGAATTACTTTGTAGACCGGAAACCTGAATAGTGGAGATCCTTCCGGTTTTACGATCGGTCACGTTCAGCTGAAGCTGTCCATCGGTGTTGGCGATATCAACGATAAAATCGTTGGTCACCATTCTGCCGGGTTTGCCGGTATTAATGTTGGTCAGTAACCCGCCTAAAATCTGCGACTGGATAGCCTGAGTGAAGTTGTCCAGTGCGGATGGGGTATCAACGCTAAAATCCTTTAAGCTTGGGTCCTTATAGGAGTTTTGCGCCTGCGCTTCATTCAGCAGAAAGGCACCGTTGTTAGGGTTACCGCCAAAGTTAGGGTTACGGAACTGAAACGTCATATTTCCGGCCCAGCTTATAGGTGTTATTAGCATTATCGAAACAACTGCATATGCAATACGCATGACAGCCTCCGCATATCGGTTCGCTAGAACTCGTCTTTAGCTAAATCGCTGGTGCTTAATAGGGCTTTATCTATTTGCAGGCGATTAATAGCGTCTTCTGATTGGGCCAGTGCCAGGGCTACGTTTTTATCGAAGTCCATTTTAGTGGGGAATAAAAACGTTTGATAAATAACGTACTGATTGGTCGTTATTGTTATCCAACTTCCCCATCGTGCACTGGGCCGCTCGTTGATTGTTATATTTCCGGTATAAGTACTGTCCCATTTGTCACTGAAGGCTCGATAAAAACTGTGCCCGACCGATGAGACAGTGTGGTCTGTTAACAATCCGGGAACTTCGACCTCGACGGCCTTCAGATTCCCGGCAGCGAGCAGGAAACTCGCTGCGGCGATCCAACTCAACGTGCGCTTCATGTGATTAACGCCTGAGGTTATCGTTTGCCCACGAAACCGCCTGAGTTCGGTTTTTTACAGCTATCTTCTTGAAAAGATTATAAAGGTGCGTCTTTACCGTATTTTCGCTGATAAATAACGAACGGGCGATTTCAATATTTGAAGCACCAATGCGTAACTTATTCAGGATCTCTTTCTCACGGTGCGTGAGCAGTGCTGACTCTGAGCTGTTATAGCGATAATTTCCGGAGTGCGTGATGAGGTAGCTGGCCAGCTTTTGCGAAAAATAACACTCTCCGCGCAATATGCCTTGCAGACCCTCAACTACCCGGTCTTCTTCTTCCGTGACGTAGAACACGCCATTGATATGCGGCCAGCTTTCAATATCCCTGAAAGGATATTCATCAGGCGTATTCAATAATAGCACGCGGATATTATTGTTTTTCCTGCTTAAAATATCTTGCCAGTAGTGGATGAGCTTTTTATCAGCTTCCATCATATCGAACAGAATGATGCTGCCAGGTGCAATATCATCAAAAGAACGTTGAATATTATGCAATTTCCCGTTCAGTGATAAAGATTGCTTTAAATGTTGTAATAACGCTGTCGCTTGCAAAGAAGGTTTTGTGATCAACAGTAATGTATGACCATGTAAACTATGGACTTCATTATACATGATGAAACCCCACTTTTTTTTGGCACCTGGCAGCTGTCCTCCTGTTTAATAGAGGACACCAGAAGTACTGACAGATGTTGCACTGCTGTGTGTAGAATCAGACCATAACCTCCACGGGGAGGTAAATATAAAACCAATTTCGTACATCTAATTTCAATCTAGCTTTTACGAAGTTTAAAGCAAGTGTTAAACATGTAACCGAATGTAAAAATCAATATTAATTTGTGAAAATCACTTGTGATGAATGGCGAGAAATGATGAGAAAGTTGTACATCTAAATAGAGATGCACAGTTTTTAAAAATCATACAAATATTTATATTTCATTGATTATTAGGTATATTTATTATTTTATGCGAACGATAAAACAGTATGAGGTACAGATTATTTCTAAGCCCATAAATGCGCGGTTGTCTGGCTTAAGAAAACGGGCTTCGTGTCACGACTGTGAAAAAGTGTCCTTCTGCCGTTACGTTTAAACAACGCGAGAAGACGCGTGGACAGCCTTCGCCTCGTTGTACAACCTGATTGTTGGACAGGGGAAATAAAAAATATAAGCTGGCCTGAGTAAAGTGATTTTTGTCGTAAATTACGACTTTGTGGTGATCCGAAAAATAAAAATAAGCCGCGCGGGTGAGATATTTAAAATGTTTCAGCGGACATACTCTTCACCGTAACGACGCGTTAACACAATACGCATCGTTTTTACAAGTAACACGGTTATAGGTTATGGCGTGATTAAATAACCAGGTCCAGGGTGACAACATGAAATACACATCGTTATTTATGGTGTTTACATTACTGGGTGCGCCTGGATTTGTAACCGCAGCGAATTCAGATTTAGCCAATGCTGAATATAACTTTGCGGTTAACGAATTAAGTCTTTCATCACTCAATCAGGCAGCCATTATTGGTCAACAGGGTGTTTTTAATGACGCTCAGGTTCGCCAGGAAGGTTCAAAACTCTTGTCCATTGTTTCACAGGATGGGGCGGGCAACAGAGCAAGAGTTGATCAATCAGGGAGTTACAATATAGCCTGGATCGATCAGAGCGGTACCGCGAATGATGCAGGTATTACGCAAGAGGGATACGGTAATAGCGCGAAAATTATCCAGAAAGGGTCGGGTAATAGAGCAAATATTACGCAGTACGGTACGCAGAAAACCGCAGTTGTAGTGCAGAAACAGTCGCAAATGGCGATTAACGTTATTCAACATTAGCGCATTCGCGACGATTTTAATCAATCCGATGGGGGTTTACCATGAAATTTCTCAAAGTGGCAGCGCTTGCAGCAATCGTAGTTTCTGGTAGTGCTATGGCGGGTTCTATTAATCAGGGCGGCTGGGGTCATGGGCATGGTCATGGCGGATACAGTGGCCCAAATTCAACCCTGAATATTTATCAGGACGGTGGCGGTAACTCCGCGGTTGCTCTGCAGACAGACGCCAGAAATTCCGTGCTGAATATTACCCAGAAAGGTGGCGGTAACGGCGCTGACGTTGGTCAGGGTTCTGATGACAGTAAAATCAACCTGACCCAGAAAGGATTTGGCAACAGTGCAACACTGGATCAGTGGAACAGCAAAAAATCTGTTATGAACGTTAGCCAGTCCGGCGGCTTTAACGGCGCCCTCGTCGACCAGACTGCCTCTAACTCTACTGTCAACGTTACCCAGATTGGCTTTGGTAACCACGCGACAGCTCATCAGTACTGATACTGAAATCTGTGCTACAAAAAAACAGGGCTGATGCCCTGTTTTTTTTCGGGAGTTCATCATGAATACCTTAATTCTTCTTGCCGCGCTTTCCAGCCAGATAACTTTCAAAACGTCGCAGCAGGAAAATATGACCACCATTATTCCTCAGGTCACCCTGGCGCAGCCGTGTGATTGTCAGGTTCAGATTGTTTCCGTTCGGGAAGGGCAGGGGGGACAAAGTTCGTCCCGACAGCAAAATACCCTTTTTATACCCGCTAATCAGACGATTGATTTAATGCGCCTGAGTTTAAATATTAATGCGGGAGACACGGTAAAAATCGTTGTCACCGTTTCAGACGGTAAATCGCTTCATTTATCACAGCAGTGGTCGCCAGCGGAACGTTCGCTTTAATCATTCATGAAATCAATGTGTTGCGAATGTGGCGGGTCTGTGCCGTTGAGCTATGCTGATATCAGGGATCAGGTCATTATGTTCCTTAACGTGAGACTTCGTTTGTCATAATGAAGTGCGTTTACCCCTCAAGGACGATTTTCATTGAGGAGTACCGATAATGAACCACTCTTTCGCTCGACTCGTGACGGGTCTGGGCCTGATTGTTTCTGTTTTTAGCCTCCCGGTTTATTCGGCTACCATTGTGAACGGTGGCGTTATTCATTTTCGCGGTGCCATTGTTGCAGACCCCTGTGAAGTTACGCCGCAGCAGAGACAGTTTGCTATGTCCTGTCCGGATAATAATCGTATGCAAACGCGCATGGTCAGTTATGAAGAGGCGCTTAATGGCAAAGTGTCCGATTCAGATCTGATGTCGCTCCGCATGAAATACCTTAACCCTGAAAAAACGCTCGCGGTTGTCGAAATCCAGTATCGATAGCGTTCTCTCTTCCGCTTTGTGCGGAAGAGGATTTTTTCTGATAGTTTTTTCTCCCGGGCAGCCCTGCGATACACTTAATAAAAAGGCGGGTTGCAGAGGGGCTTTATGAAACCGCAAATTGAAGTTATTCATGGTGATATTACGACCATGCACGTCGACGTCATCGTCAATGCGGCCAATCCCTCCCTGATGGGGGGAGGCGGTGTGGACGGGGCTATCCACCGGGCTGCAGGACCGCAGCTGCTGGAAGCCTGCAAAACCGTACGGCAACAGCAGGGCGAATGTCCTCCCGGCCATGCGGTCATTACGCTTGCGGGCGATCTGCCTGCCAAAGCGGTGATCCACGCCGTAGGGCCTGTCTGGCACGGTGGCGATCGGCACGAGGCGAGTATTCTGGAAGAGGCTTACCGAAACTGTCTGCGGCTGGCTGCCGACAACGGCTATAAAACAATGGCGTTCCCGGCCATCAGTACGGGGGTGTATGGCTATCCTAAGGCGGCTGCCGCTACGATCGCCGTCGATACCGTTTACCGCTATCTGTCGCTAAAACCGATGCCTGAGAAAGTTATCTTTGTCTGTTTCGATGAAGAAACCACCCACCTTTATCAACGGTTGCTGACCCAGCGCGGGCAGGAACTGGACACCTGAAGCAAAACGCGGCGCACTGAGTGCGCCGCGGTTGTTTATGAGGCTTTTACCTGAGGTTTTCCTGAGAAGAGGAAACGGAGAAGCGGGATCCGCAGGTGGATTTCATAGAGCACGATCGCAATCCCCACGACAAACACCAGACCGGTAAAGAAACCCAGCGTGTTAGAGGCGATATGCGGGGTGATGTAAGCCCCGAAGAAGAGCGTGAGCGGGTGATGCACCAGATAAATAAACAGCGACGCATTCACGAAGTAGGTCACGCGGCTGGATTTAAAGTTCAGCAGGCGGTGGCCGAGCGCGAATACTACGTTCACCATCCATAAACCCAGCAGCATGGTGATCACGCTTTCCGTTTCGTACATCCAGGCGTCACCGCTCCCGTAGCGCTGGTTCAGCAGATAGGCCGCGAACGCGATGGCCGCACCAACAGCACACCACGGTGACGGGGTAGTAAACAGCGCTTTCAGCTTCGGGTAAATAAACGCCAGCGCGCCAATTAAAAAGAACGGAATGTAGAAAAGGGACTGCATCACCACAAAATTAAACAGGCCGTCGCTCAGTATCGGTGGATAGACGATAAACAGGATGCGTCTCACCGCGGCGTAAGCGATACCCAACAGCAAGAAGAGCACCGACAGTTTGCCCAGCGTAACGGTGGCGAAAAAGGCGTCAGCTCTCGAACTCAGGTGGTGACGCAGGCGGCTGAAAATGAACAGGCTCACCGTGGTAAGCACCACCAGGACCAGCAGGAACCACAGGTGAGACACCAGCTCCCAGACCAGCGTGTTGTACTTTTCATACAGTGACAGATTCGGCCAGTTTTCCGCTTTGCCTTTGACGTACTGCAGCATAATGAACTGAGGCAGCGTCAGTAGCGGAATTGCGGTCAGCATGGGGATCCCCACGCGCTCGACGCGCACCTTCCACCAGCGTTTAAGCGGGTATCGCAGAAACAGCATGTAAGAGAAATAGCCGGAGATGACAAAAAACACCTGCATACGGAAGGCGTGAATAAAGTCATTAAACAGCGTCAGCCACCATGAGGGCATCTGGCTATTCACATGCCAGGTGTGGCTGGAGTAAATCAGTGATATGTGAAAAGGGATCCCCAATAGCATCAGCCATGCCCGGATCGAGTCGAGGAAATATTCACGTTCTGTTGGTGTTGTGCTCATATAACGTTGTGCATTCTCAGACTTTTCGTCTTATCCCTAAGACTCATAATGGTTACATTCGAAAGCAACCCTACACCAAGACCGACACCCTGTCTCCAGGATAAGCACGCAAAGTGAATAATGGGTTCTTTCATTTGCTTAATCCATGAGCCAGCAGCTGAACAAAGCAGTGATAATGTTGTCGGATTGCCTGAGTTTCCATTAAAATGGATCGGATCGATATAAGCACACAAAGGGGGAAGTGCTTACTTATTATGAAACATAAACCACAGATGATGAAAATGCGTTGGTTAGGTGCTGCAGTGGTGTTATCACTGTATACCTCATCGGCACTGGCCTTTAACATCGACGATGTCGCAAAACAGGCAAAATCGATGGCTGGCAAGAGCTACGAAGCGCCGAAAAGTAACTTGCCCTCCGTTTTCCGCGATATGAAATATGCGGACTATCAGCAGATCCAGTTCAATCACGACAAAGCCTACTGGAGCAACATCAAGACCCCGTTCAAGCTTGAGTTTTATCATCAGGGTATGTATTTCGACACGCCTGTTGCCATCAATGAAGTGACGGCCACAGCGGTACGTAAGATTAAATACAGCCCGGATTACTTCAATTTTGGCAATGTGCAACACGACAAAGATACGGTGAAAGACCTGGGCTTCGCTGGCTTTAAGGTGCTTTACCCGATCAACAGCAAAGATAAAAACGACGAAATCGTCAGCATGCTTGGTGCCAGCTATTTCCGCGTGATTGGCGCGGGGCAGGTATACGGGCTTTCTGCGCGCGGACTGGCTATTGATACCGCGCTGCCATCAGGTGAAGAATTCCCACGTTTCCGTGAGTTCTGGATTGAACGTCCAAAACCAACGGACAAACGTCTGACTATATATGCGCTGCTGGATTCTCCGCGTGCGACCGGTGCCTATCGCTTTGTGATCATGCCGGGTCGTGACACGGTGGTTGACGTGCAGTCTAAGGTTTACCTGCGTGATAAAGTGGGCAAGCTGGGCGTTGCGCCGCTGACCAGTATGTTCCTGTTTGGGCCGAACCAGCCGTCTCCGGCCACTAACTTCCGCCCGGAACTGCACGACTCCAACGGTCTGTCTATTCATGCCGGTAACGGAGAGTGGATCTGGCGTCCGCTTAACAACCCGAAACATCTGGCGGTGAGCAGCTTCGCGATGGAAAACCCGCAAGGTTTTGGCCTGCTGCAGCGTGGCCGTCAGTTCTCCCGCTTTGAAGATTTGGACGACCGCTATGACCAGCGTCCAAGCGCCTGGGTCACGCCAAACGGTGACTGGGGTAAAGGTAAGGTTGAGCTGGTTGAGATTCCAACCAACGACGAAACCAACGATAACATCGTGGCTTACTGGACGCCGGATCAGCTGCCGGAAGCCGGTAAAGAGATGAACTTCAAGTACACCATCACCTTCAGCCGCGACGAAGATAAGCTGCATGCGCCGGATAACGCGTATGTGATGCAGACTCGCCGTTCAACGGGTGATGTGAAGCAGTCTAATCTTATCCGTCAGCCTGACGGTACCGTGGCCTTTGTCGTGGACTTTACAGGCCAGGATATGAAGAAACTGTCACCGGACACCGCCGTTGCCGCTCAGGCCAGCATCGGTGATAACGGTGAAATCGTTGAGAATACCGTGCGTTACAACCCGGTAACCAAAGGCTGGCGTCTGACCCTGCGCGTGAAAGTGAAAGATCCGAAACAGACCACTGAAATGCGTGCTGCGCTGGTCAGTAACGATCAGCCGCTGAGTGAAACCTGGAGCTATCAGCTACCTGCCAATGAATAATACATCTGAATATATTGATGCCATGCCGCTGACGGATATCGAAAAAGCGGCACTGCCTAAGAGCGACATCCGCGCGGTTCACACCGCGCTGGATGGTGAACATCGTCAGTTTTCCCGTGATGATGATACGCCGCTGGGGTCAGTAAAGGCACGTCTGGAGCAGGCCTGGCCGGACTCGCTGGCAGAAGGGCAGTTGATTAAAGACGACGAAGGACGCGATCAGCTTCAGGCGATGCCGAAGGCCACGCGTTCCTCAATGTTCCCCGATCCGTGGCGCACCAACCCGGTGGGCCGCTTCTGGGATCGCCTGCGCGGGCGTGATGTGACGCCGCGCTATCTGTCACGCCTGACGAAAGAAGAGCAGGCTTCCGAACAGAAATGGCGTACCGTGGGGACCATCCGTCGCTACATCCTGCTGCTGCTGACGCTGGCGCAGACGGTCGTCGCGACCTGGTATATGAAAACCATCCTGCCGTATCAGGGCTGGGCGTTCATCAACCCGATGGACATGATGGGCCAGGATCTCTGGGTCTCCTTCATGCAGCTGCTGCCGTATATCCTGCAGAGCGGCATCCTTCTGCTGTTCGCGGTTCTCTTCTGCTGGGTCTCGGCCGGTTTCTGGACCGCGCTGATGGGCTTCCTGCAGCTGCTGATGGGGCGTGACAAATACAGCATTTCGGCGTCAACGGTCGGGGATGAACCCCTCAATCCTGAGCACCGTACCGCGCTGATTATGCCTATCTGTAACGAAGACGTTGACCGCGTGTTTGCGGGCCTGCGTGCCACCTGGGAGTCCGTGAAGGCGACCGGCAACGCGGAGCATTTTGACGTTTACATCCTGAGCGACAGTTACAACCCGGATATCTGCGTGGCAGAACAAAAAGCGTGGATGGAGCTGATTGCAGAAGTGCAGGGCGAAGGGCAGATCTTCTACCGTCGCCGCCGCCGTCGTGTGAAGCGTAAAAGCGGTAACATCGATGACTTCTGCCGCCGCTGGGGTAACCAGTACAGCTACATGGTGGTGCTGGATGCTGACTCCGTCATGAGCGGTGACTGCCTGAGCGGTCTGGTGCGTCTGATGGAAGCCAACCCGAACGCGGGTATCATTCAGTCTTCGCCAAAAGCGTCGGGAATGGACACGCTCTATGCGCGCTGTCAGCAGTTCGCCACCCGTGTTTACGGGCCGCTGTTTACGGCGGGTCTGCACTTCTGGCAGCTGGGTGAATCGCACTACTGGGGTCACAACGCCATTATCCGCGTGAAGCCGTTCATTGAACACTGTGCGCTGGCGCCGCTGCCGGGCGAGGGTTCGTTTGCCGGTTCTATTCTGTCGCATGACTTCGTGGAAGCGGCGCTGATGCGTCGTGCTGGCTGGGGCGTCTGGATTGCCTACGACCTGCCGGGATCGTACGAAGAGCTGCCGCCGAACCTGCTGGACGAACTCAAGCGTGACCGCCGCTGGTGTCACGGTAACCTGATGAACTTCCGCCTGTTCCTGGTGAAAGGGATGCACCCGGTTCACCGTGCAGTGTTCCTGACGGGCGTGATGTCTTATCTCTCCGCACCGCTGTGGTTTATGTTCCTTGCGCTCTCTACTGCGCTGCAGGTCGTGCATGCCCTGACGGAGCCGCAATACTTCCTGCAGCCGCGCCAGCTGTTCCCGGTGTGGCCGCAGTGGCGTCCGGAACTGGCGATTGCGCTGTTTGCCTCCACCATGGTGCTGCTGTTCCTGCCTAAGCTGCTCAGCATCATCCTGATCTGGTGCAAAGGCTCAAAAGAGTACGGCGGTTTCTTCCGCGTGACCCTTTCACTGCTGCTGGAAGTGCTGTTCTCCGTGCTGCTGGCACCGGTGCGTATGCTGTTCCACACCGTGTTCGTGGTCAGTGCGTTCCTGGGCTGGGAAGTGGTCTGGAACTCACCGCAGCGTGATGACGACTCCACGCCGTGGAGCGAGGCCTTTATGCGCCATGGTTCTCAGCTGCTGCTGGGGCTGGTGTGGGCGGCAGGGATGGCGTGGCTGGATCTGCGCTTCCTGTTCTGGCTGGCGCCGATTGTCTTCTCGCTGATCCTGTCGCCGTTTGTCTCCGTCATCTCCAGCCGTTCGACGGTGGGGCTGCGGACCAAACGCTGGAAGCTGTTCCTGATCCCGGAAGAGTATTCCCCGCCGCAGGTGCTGGTAGACACCGATCGTTATCTCGAGCAGAACCGCAATCGCACGCTGGATGACGGCTTTATGCACGCCGTGTTTAACCCGTCATTCAACGCCCTGGCGACGGCAATGGCGACGGCGCGTCACCGTGCCAGCCAGGTGCTGGAGATTGCCCGCGATCGTCACGTTGAGCAGGCGCTGAACGAGACCCCGGAAAAACTCAACCGTGACCGTCGTCTGGTCCTGTTGAGCGACCCGGTTACGATGGCGCGTCTTCACTACCGCGTATGGTCCGCTCCGGAGAGATACTCTTCGTGGGTAAACTACTATAAAGAACTGAAGCTGAACCCGCTGGCGTTGAAGGCGAAGTAAGTGGTTAAGTAGAGCGGGTAAGCGAAGCGCCTCCCGCCAACTAAAATACCGGCATAATCGCCGGTATTTTTTTAGAGGTTACTCATGAGAATCATCATCGTCGTTCTGATGGCATGCCTGCTCAGCGGCTGCGGCAGCATCATCAGCCGCACCATTCCAGGGCAGGGCCACGGGAATCAGTATTACCCGGGCGTGAAATGGGATCTCCGTGACTCCGCATGGCGCTACCTCACCGTGCTGGATCTGCCATTCTCGCTAATTTTCGACACGCTGCTGCTGCCGATCGATGCCAGCCACGGCCCTTACGAGTAGCGTAAATTAACGCTCGTCCCACTCATCGGCTGCGGTTTGACCTTCTTCCGTATCCAGCGGTGGCTCGAGCTGAAATTCGCCCTCATCCCACTCGTGCAATGTGTTCTCTTCCAGCCATTCCTGCCGCAGTTCGATTTCATCATAGTCGCCATCAAAGACGGCCTGCGCACCTTCACCGCTCAGGACCGGCAGGCATTCCCCTTCTTCACCTTCATCGGCAAAGAATTCGGCCTGCCACATAATATCCCCATCCTGCAGAACGTATTTCTGGATATTAAGTTGTTGCACGTCAGCATCTTCTTCTTCAACGCCAGGGTTGTCGGCGAGGAACTCTTCACGAGCGGCATCAATAGCTTCTTCCAGCGTGGCGTACATAGTCATTGGTGTCTCCCTGTTTTCCAGAAGGTTTCAGGGAAAGAATAGCTGAATATCTGATTCTGCAAGTATGAATGCGAAAATAAGCGTCAGGCGTTCGTCTTATTCCGCCACTGGCCGTAACGCGCGGGATAAACTGAACCACGAATAAATTGCATTAAACAGTACCACGCCCGCCGTCACGATAAAGACGGCGCGAAAACCGAAGCTGGCGGAGATGCTCGCCCCGAGAAGCGGTCCGGTGACGTTACCGATGTCGCGAAATGACTGGTTATAGCTGAAGATCCGCCCGGCAATCTGGTTCGTGGAGTTGTAAACCAGCAGGGTCTGTACGGCGGGCAGCAACGCCCCGTCGGCGGCACCAAGCAAAAAGCGAAGTAAGCCCAGCTGCCACGGAGAGTGCACCATCGACATGGGGATCAGCAGCAGGACGGAGATCACCAGCGCACAGATCAGAATTTTTTCCGGACCGACGCGGTCCCCCAGTTTCCCCAGCCTCGGCGCGCTAAGCAGCGCCGCCACCCCGGGCACGGACGCAATCAGCCCGCTGATAAACGCGATATTGCTGACGTTCCCCGCCAGATCGCGAACGTACAGCGTGAGGATAGGGGCAATCGATCCGGTTGCGACCTGAATAATCAGGGTCGTCACGAACAGGCTCAGCACCAGTCTGGGATTTTTAAGCGAGGTCAGCACCTCCCTGGCGTGTAGCATCTCTTTCTTCGCAACGGGGGTGAAGTTTTCCCGAATACAGAGCAGGGTGACAACAAAGCACAGGAACAGCACGCAGGCGGTGATAAAGAACACCGGACGCAGGCCATAGCTATCGGCCATGAGTCCGCCGGCCAGTGGCCCCAACAGGGCACCGCTTACGCCGCCGGTTGAGAGTGTGCCCAGCGCCCAGCCGCTCTTATGGCGAGGAATTTGCGTGGCAATCAGGGCATTGGCATTGGGAATAAATCCTCCCAGCAAACCCAGCAACGCGCGCAAAATCAGGAACTGCCAGACGTTCTGCGCCACGCCCATCAGCGCCATGATAATGGCCATCCCCAGCGCCGAGCGCAGCAGCATGATTTTACGCCCCTTGCGGTCGGCAAGGCCGCCCCAGAAGGGCGAGGCTATCGCGGAGAACAGGAACGTGATGCTGAATACCAGGCCGGACCACATATTGAGCGCGCTATGGCCCGTCACGCCCAGCTGTTCAACATAGAGCGGCAGAAAAGGCATGACCAGGCTAAACGCCGCGCCGGTGAGAAAACAGCCAAGCCACGCAACCGTGAGGTTACGCTTCCAGTTTATGGGGGCATCTGAAGGTGACATAACAATCCGCATAATGAGGTGCTGAGCACCTGAAGCAAGAAGTAATAAGCCTGCTAATTATGCGCCTGGGTTATGATTGCCGCAATGAGGGGGAGCTTTTAAAGCTAAAACAGGATGCGACCCTGAGGATCGCATCCTGAAAATCAATAGCGGGACGGCGTGCCTTTTGGCCGCGTTTTAAAGCGGCGGTGCAACCACATGTACTGCTCGGGTGCGAGCATGATGCATTTCTCTACGATACCGTTCATCCAGCGCGCGGTGGTTTCTGCATCGTCAAGCGGCGGCGCGAGTTCCGGTTCTAGCATCATCAACTCGTAGCCCGAACCGTCAGGCTTGCGGCGGGGAACAAAGGGTACGATGGCGGCTTTGGACATCCGCGCCAGCATCCAGGTACCGGTGGTTGTGGCGGCCTCTTCAACGGCGAAGAAGGGGACAAAAACGCTGGCCTGTGGGCCATAGTCGTGGTCGGGGGCATACCAGACCACTTCGCCGGATTTCAGCGCACGGATCATTCCCTTCAGATCTTTACGGTCGATCATGCTTTTGTTGGAACGCATGCGGCCGTTGGTCTGGATTAAATCGATGACCGGGTTATCGTTAGGGCGATAAACGCCAATGCCGGGCGCCTGCATGCCGAACATACGCGCCCCGATTTCCAGCGTCAGAAAATGGACGCCGATCAGCAGAACGCCCGTCTGGTTGGCCTGAAGCGTATGTACAGGATCCATGCCGGTTCCCGTTACCTCGCTCCAGCGGGCCATGCGTTTGTCCGGCCAGAACCACGCCATGCCGGTTTCCATAAGGCCCATCCCAACGGATTCGAAGTTCTTCGCGACCATATTGTGACGTTCTGAGTCGCTCATCTGCGGAAAACACAGCTCAAGGTTGCGGTACGCGATTCTGGCGCGACGCTTCATAAACAGTTGTGCGAAACGGCCCAGAAATTTACCCAACCGAAAAATAACAGGGTAGGGAAGCTGTACCAGAAGCCATAAAAAGCCGATGCCAAGCCAGGTCAACCAATAGCGGGGATGCAAAAGGGCGGCAGTAAATTTTGGTAACTGGGTCATGTCTTTCCTGTGTTCAAACGTCCTGTTTCGCTAGTGTCTCATTTTTTGAGGCGTAGCCAAAATATCTGCTTTCGAAGCGTGCACGAATACAGCAATTGTTAATCCTGATTAATCAGGGTGTGTGAAATGTAGCGTAAATTGTGTGGATGTAAATTGGTTTTGTTTGCTATATGATGCCGACCGATTTTTCATTCTCTCTAACGACTCCAGGACTGTACACCATGCCAGTGTTACACAACCGCGTTTCGAACGAGATGTTAAAAGCGCGTATGTTGGCTGAAACCGAACCGCGCACAACCATCTCATTCTATAAATACTTCACGATCGACGATCCGCAGGCGACCCGAGATGCGCTTTATCAGGCGTTCACGGCGCTGAACGTCTTCGGCCGCGTCTACCTTGCCCGTGAAGGCATCAACGCGCAGATTAGCGTACCGGAAAGCAAAGTCAGCGCCTTCCGCGACGTACTTTATCAATTTGACCCGGCCCTTAACGGCTTACGCTTGAACATTGCCCTGGATGATGACGGGAAATCCTTCTGGGTGCTGCGCATGAAGGTGCGTGAACGCATCGTGGCGGACGGTATCGACGATCCGGAGTTTAACCCGGCGGACGTCGGTGAATACCTGAAGGCGGCGGAAGTGAATGCGATGCTGGACGATCCGGATGCCGTGTTCATCGATATGCGTAACCACTATGAGTATGAAGTGGGGCATTTCGAGAATGCGATGGAGATTCCGGCGGATACCTTCCGCGAGCAGTTGCCGAAAGCGGTTGAGATGATGCAGGAGCACAAAGATAAAAAGATCGTTATGTACTGCACCGGCGGTATCCGCTGTGAGAAAGCCAGCGCGTGGATGAAGCACAACGGCTTCAATAAAGTCTGGCACATTGAAGGCGGCATTATTGAGTACGCTCGCCGCGCCCGTGAACAGGGGCTGCCGGTACGCTTTATCGGGAAAAACTTTGTCTTTGACGAGCGTATGGGTGAACGTATTTCGGATGACGTCATCGCCCAGTGCCACCAGTGCGGCGCGCCGTGCGATACCCACACCAACTGCAAAAACGACGGTTGTCATCTGCTGTTCATTCAGTGCCCGGCCTGTGCCGAGAAGTTTAACGGTTGCTGCAGCGAGCTGTGCAGTGAAGAGAGCATCCTGCCGGAAGAAGAGCAGCGTCGCCGTCGCGCAGGACGTGAAAACGGCAACAAGATTTTCAATAAATCTCGCGGTCGTCTGAATACCAAACTGGGTATCCCTGACCCGGAATGATAATAACGCCCGGCACGGCAAAAGCCTGCCGGGCGACGTTATTATGATTTCTGCTGTACACCTTCAACGGAAATAATCAGCTCCACGTCCTGAGACGCCGGGCCTAAATCCGTTGTGATGTTAAAATCTTTCAGGTGAATTTTCCCTGCCGCTTCGAAGCCTGCGCGTTTACCGCCCCACGGATCGTCACCCTGGCCCAGTAATTTCGCATCAAGCGTGACCGGTTTGGTTACGCCGTTAAGCGTCAGGTTGCCGGTAATATTCAGCTTATCACCCTCTTTCTTCACCTCAGTAGAAGTGAAGGTCGCCTGCGGGAATTTCGCGACGTTGAGGAATTCCCCACTGCGCAGGTGTTTATCGCGTTCTGCGTGGTTCGTGTCGACGCTGTTTGTATTAATGGTCACATTGACTTTATCGGCTGCGGGATTTTTTTCGTCAAAGGTGAATGTGCCGTCAAAATCCTTAAAGGTGCCGTACAGCCAGCTATATCCCAGGTGCTGAATACGGAAATTGACGAAAGCGTGCTGGCCCTCTTTATCAATTTTATAATCCGCCGCCACGGCGGAGCCGGCGGTGAATAACAGAGAACCCAGTGCGATACCCAGCAGGTGTTTTTTCATTTTATGCTCCAGAGTCAACTGACGAGCGGCCAAGCATGCGCTTTAGCGTATCGTCTTTATCAATAAAATGGTGTTTGAGGGCGGCAAGCCCGTGCAGCACGGACAGAATCACCACGCTCCAGGCGAGCCAGAGGTGAACAACCCCCGCCGTGTCGGCCTGAGCGCCGGCATCGCTAAGGGTTGCCGGAACCTCGAACAGGCCAAAAACGTTAATCGGCTTACCGTCAGCCGTCGAAATAAGATAGCCGCTAATCAGGATGGCAAACAGCAGCGCATAAAGGGCAATATGCGCGGCGACTGCACTGATGCGGGTAAATTTGCTGTGAGTCTTTTGCGCGGCGGGCGGTGGGGAAATGTGCCGCCAGATCACGCGGAAAACCAACCCCAGCATCAGCAGGACACCAATACTTTTATGCAATTCCGGCGCCTGGTGATACCAGCCATCGTAATAGCTGAGCGTGACCATCCAGAGACCAAGTCCAAACATACCGTAGACGGCAAGAGCAAATATCCAGTGCAAACCTATGGATATTATTCCGTAGCGCCGGGAGGAGTTACGCCATTGCATCAGAATGTCCATTTTCAAATTAACCGAAGGGTAAAAATGAACGGGAAGGCGGGATATTGCAACTGAAATAATTGGCTATTGATTTTTATTTTATTTATTTCAGCAATTTTGAAAAGGATCGCTAGCGCTAATTCAATCTCTTCGTGCAAGATGAAATTATAAGTTTCAATAAAGATAAAGTAATGTCAATTATTGTCAGTCTGGGTTTTCAGTAAAATACAATGTAAACAAAATCAATAATGGCCAGCAGCGCCCACAATAAGAGATAGAGCATAAAATGCTCGCGAATATTATTCATCAGAAAGCTAACGATCTTGCGCATAACGCCCCAACATGCGGTGTGAATGAAGCGGGCCCCGTGACCTCCGGAGCCCGTGCGGATTATCCGTTAAAACGCGAGAGGGAGAAGGGCGTCAGATCAAACTGCGGCGCAATGCCCTGGGCAAACTGCGCGGCGATTTCACCCAGCACGGAAGCAAACTTAAAGCCGTGGCCGCTCAGTCCGGTGATGAGCAGGGTGTTGTCATGCCCCGGCAGTGTATCAATGATAAAGTCTTCATCCGGCGTATTGTCGTAGGTACAGGCCGCGCCATACAGCAAGCCGCCAATGCCCGGAAGAATAGTGCGCAGGAACGAGAAGGCCTCTGAACCATCCTGTGGGAAGGCGCCGAAAGGTTTACGCTCTTCAGGGGAGGAGATCGCCTGGCCGCCGTTGTGTTTACCGATTTTCAGCGCGTCTTTTTCTGACGGGAAGCCGTAGAACTGGTCGCCGTTGGGTAATTCGCCGGTGAAGGCCGGGAATTTATTCTGGGCGCTGTAACGACCATCCGACTGGAACCAGGAGAAGACCTTGCGCACCGGCTGGATCGGCAGATCGGGCAGCAGGCGGGTAACCCAGGTACCTGCGCTGACCAGCAGGCGGGACGCTGAATAATCGCCGTCAATAGTGGTGACCGTGACGCCATTATCATCATGGGTGATGGCCTCTACCGGACAGTTGAACAGCTGCGCGCAGCCTGCCTTCGCAGCAAGCTCGATCCAGGTTTTGATCGCCGTTTCGCAATGGAGCACCCCGGAGTGGGCTTCAAAGAGGCCAATATAATCGTCCGGGACGGTAATTTCGGGCCAGCGTGCGGTAATGCCCGTCGCATCCAGCTTCTCAACGTCCAGATTAAACGCTTTCGCGCTGCGTTCGACGCCAGCGAGAAACGCAGAATGTGCCGGACCCAGGTTGATGACGCCCGTACGCTCGAAAATACGATCTTCGGTCTGTTTCGCCAGTTCATCCCACAGCGTCTGGGCGCGAAGCACCAGCGGAACGTAGCGTTCACCTTCACCGTACGCATGGCGGATGAGGCGGGTATCGCCATGATGGCTGCCTTCCGCATGAGGAGGCAGATGGCTATCGATCATCAGAACCTTCAGACCTGCCTGTGTTGCGTAATAGCCTGCGGCAGATCCTACGGAGCCGCTGCCAATAATGATTAAGTCGTATCTCATATGCATCTCATAAACTGATGTTTTGTTAGCAGAGTAATTAACAACGCGGGGTTAGACAAGGGAGAAATAAATAAGGCACCGCGAGGGTGCCTGTAGAGAGAAAAGTGGGCATAAGCTTAGTGCCGTTTATACTCATTTTCCTGGTAGTCGCCAGATTCTATTTTTGCAATACCTGCTTCTAAAATAGAAATAAACTGACGGGCGACGTCTGTTGTTAGCCACAGCGTCTGTCCAACTTCCGCTTCTTCACGGTTGAGTTGATTTGGGGTCTGGTAGTGCAAACGCAGCATCAGCGCATCGTAGCTATCTACGGTACTGATATCCCAGCCAACAAGTGGGTGGGTCTGGATGACTTCACTATTCTTTTCCATTATAACCCCCTTAATGCGTGTTAGAAGACAACGGCTTTGAGGTTCAATGCATGTTTTTCTGAAAGCAACTTCAGTATACCAAGTAATAAGGGTTCCGAAGGGAAAAATAAACAGGTGGCAACACATTTTTCTGCTTTTTAGGATTGTTCGAACAATAAAACACCATCTCGTTCACGATTTTTAAAGAAGATGCCGAATTATTTTGAACTTACAGGATTATGAGGCAAAAAAAAGCCGGGGCGACCCGGCAAAAAAACACAATGAGGGAGCAGTGTTAATCCGTGATGAACCAGTCGTCAGCGCTTTCCCACGTTTCCTGGAGGATTTCGCTGATGCGATCTTTATCTTCTTTTGCGGCGCCAATGACGGAGAGGTTGTTCGCCGCGGCGTGACGCACCGTGACGGCACCCGCGTTGTCGGGAAAGGTGTTGTTAATACGACGGGATAATTCGCCTGCCAGTGCATCAAGCGCGCCGGCAGGCAGAACGGTAGTTTTGGCTATGGTGACTTCAATACGCATAAATGCCCCCTGTGTAATATACTGTTTATTTATACAGGTATATTATCAGTTTGACAACAAGGGGCACTGATTTTTTAACGTTTTACCGTCCAGCTTACGGTTTCACCCGCCAGGAAGGGGATCAGCGTGTCGTCCGTCAGGGCAATGGACTCCTCAACGTGGCTCGCTTTACGCTCCAGTTCGATGAAGGTGTCGTTGACCGGCAGGCCGTAGAAGCGCGGGCCGTTAAGGGAGCAGAACGCTTCAAAATGTTCCAGCGCGTTCATCTCTTCAAACACGGTTGCGTAGCTGGCCAGCGCCGTTGGGGCGTTGAAGCAGCCCGCGCAGCCGCAGCTTGCCTCTTTACGATGGCGGGCGTGAGGCGCGGAATCGGTACCGAGGAACGCGCGGGAGAACCCGCTGGCGACCAGCTCGCGCAGCGCCTGCTGGTGGATGTTGCGCTTGAGGATAGGCAGACAGTAGAGGTGAGGGCGCACCCCGCCCACCAGCATGTGGTTACGGTTAAACATCAGGTGTTGTGGCGTAATGGTGGCGGCGATGAGATTGTTGCCGTCACGTACGTACTCTGCCGCGTCTTTGGTGGTGATATGTTCAAAGACCACCTTCAGCGCGGGCAGGCGCTGGCGCAAAGGCTCCATCACGGTCTCGATAAAACGGGCTTCGCGGTCGAAGATATCAATCTCGGCATGCGTTACTTCGCCGTGAACCAGCAGCGGCATACCCAGTTTCTGCATGCGTTCCAGCACCGGCATAATGGCATCAATGCTGGTGACGCCGTGGCTGGAGTTGGTGGTGGCATTCGCCGGGTAGAGTTTCGCTGCCGTAAAGACGCCTTCGTTAAACCCGCGCTCCACTTCGTTCGGATCCAGTGAATCGGTCAGATAGCAGGTCATCAACGGGGTAAAATCGTGTCCCGCAGGAACGGCGTCGAGAATGCGCTGGCGATAGGCTATCGCGGCATCGACGGTGGTGACTGGTGGCACCAGGTTAGGCATGACAATCGCGCGGCCATAAATTTCGCTGGTATAAGGCACGACGGTTTTCAGCATATCGCCATCACGCAGATGGATATGCCAGTCGTCAGGGCGGCGGATTTTAAGAACCTGGGGTTGTGCAGTCATGGAAGCTCCGGCTTGTCAGGAATCAGTCATAAGGATGGCTGTTTTTGCCGGACACAAATCATAAGCGGAAACGTTTTCGTTTGCACACTTTTCCGTGAAAAAAAGGGCGCCGCAGCGCCCTTCAGGTTAATCGGTGAAAGGAATGATAATTTCGCCCGGTTTCACCTCTATGCCTTTTGCATATTTTTTCGCCAGAGCTTCACCCTTGCTTTTGTCTTCACTTAAGACGTACGCGGGCTGCTGGTTAAAGTAATTCCGCAGCGACTGATTCAGATAGGGCATCAGGGTTTGCAGAACTGGCGCCATCTTGTCCGGAGACACCTTCGCGTCGACCACTTCCATCTCCTGCAGGAAAATCGCCCCTTTCTCTATGTTGAAAACAGGGAGTGCCTTCAGCTTGAGCTTGATGTTGGCTTTCTGATTGCCAAAGAGGGAGGACATATCGAGGTCCGCATCACCGGCCAGGGTGACTTTGTTTGGCTCTTCACGTCCGATTTGACTGGTGAGGTTTGTGAGCACGATATGCGCATCGGCAAGACCCGGTACGCCAATGTCTTTCGAGAAATTGTTATGTTTTTCCAGCGCCTGATTAATTTCCTGTTCACTGACGGTGTATTGCGTGAGCTGGTTACAGCCAACCAGCAGGCCGCTGACAATCAATGCCGCGGCTAAGACAATTTTCTTCATAGTGTTCCTCAACGAAAAATCGGCGCTTCTGTCCTGTTACGCCAGTATGTCAGCGTGAATGGGCAGAAACCAGCAGAAAAAACTGAGAAGTGGGGCGGGAAGGGCTCCCGCCCGAGGGAAAGGCTACGCGCCAGGCTCGAGCATGCTGCTCGCGCTGCGTTTCTGGCTGAACTGCCACCACAGGGCGAGTAGCGTCATAAAGCCCACCACGCCCAGCATCATCCACGGAAGTTCAGGTTGATTTAACGCTTTGCCAGCATCAAACAACCAGCCGCCGCCGGCGTAACCTAATGCCCCGCCAAGCGCCAGCCCCAGTCGGCTGAACCCCATATAGCTGCCGCGTGCACGCGCATCCGCAAGCGAGGCGCTTAGCGTTTCGCGGGCAGGCTCGGCGATGATCGAGCCAATATAGAACGTGCAAATCAGCGTAAACAGCTGCTGGAGCGTGTTCACCAGGCCGATCGGCATCATGCTCAGCGTCATCAGGAACAGTCCGGCCATCAGGCGATGCTCCAGGCGAAAACGCCGCTCGCTCCAGCGGGCAATCGGATAGAGGAGCGTTAACGACAGGCAGGCTTCGATGGCGTACATCCATTTCACCGCCGCAGGGGTACCTGCAATGTCGTTAACCATGATCGGCAGCATCAGCATGACCTGCACGGCCAGCATGTAATATCCCGTCAGGGTCAACACATAGGTGACAAAACGTTTGTCGCGCAGAACGCGGCCCAGCCCTTCCCGAACCGGCGCTTTCACCGTCGACAGTTTCCACGCCGGCAGGAACAGGCCATTAAACAGCGCGCACAGCATAAAGAGCACCGCCCCAGCCGCGCAGACCAGACGGAAATCATACTGCAGCAGCCAGCTTCCCAGCAGGGCGCCGATAACCGCCCCGGCGCTGTCCTGCATCATCAGAATCGAGAAGAAACGGCCGCGGTGCTGCGGGCGAATCAGCTTTACCACCAGCGCGGTGCGGGGCGGATCGAACAGCGTGCCCCCGATACCGGAGAGGAAACAGGAGAACCAGAGCAGCCAGGGCTCCTGGGCGACCGCCATCGTGGCAAACCCTGCCGCGCGCAGCAGCATACCGGTGACGATCATCGGTTTCGCGCCAAAACGGTCGGCAATGGCCCCGCCAAAGACGCCCAGGCCCTGCTGGACAAACTGGCGTAGCCCCAGGGCAATGCCGACCATTAATGCCGCCCAGCCCATCTGATCGACAAAGCGGATCGAAATAAGCGGAAAAACGACAAAAAAGCCGAGCACGACCAGCATGTTATCGACGAGCAGGAAATATTTACCCAGGCTCCTGGCCTGTGATACGCGGGACATTTTCCCTCCAGGGAAAATAAGATGGTGAGCACGCTAACATTCTGCGGTGTCGCCGCGTTTTTTCCCACCCCTGCACGTGACAATATTTTTTTATCAAAAGGGTGCTTTGATAGAGAGTTCTCATCGAAAAATGTGAAAAGAGGTGAAAATGGTATGTCACTGTTTTCACAGACGGCGCAGGCGCAGGTATAGTAAAGCTAATGGGCAAGCTGAAGTGACGGGAAGGAGTGGTATCGATGTTTGGCTATCGCAGTAATGTGCCAAAAGTGCGTCTGACAACGGACAGGCTGGCCGTTCGTCTGGTGCATGAGCGTGATGCCTGGCGTCTGGCGGATTATTACGCCGAGAATCGCCAGTTTTTAAAACCCTGGGAACCCGTTCGGGATGAGAGCCATTGTTACCCTTCCGGCTGGCAGGCGCGCCTCAGCATGATTACGGAATTTCACAAGCAGGGCAGCGCGTTTTATTTCGCGCTGCTGGATCCTGAAGAGAAAGAGATTATCGGGATCGCCAATTTTTCAAACGTGGTGCGGGGATCGTTTCACGCCTGCTACCTGGGCTACTCCATCGGCCAGAAGTGGCAGGGGCAGGGGCTGATGTACGAGGCGCTGACGCTAGCGATCCGCTATATGCAACGCACCCAGCACATTCATCGCATTATGGCGAACTATATGCCGCATAATCAGCGCAGCGGAAATCTGCTGGCGCGTTTAGGGTTCGAGAAAGAGGGTTACGCCAAAGACTATCTGCTGATAGACGGAGAGTGGCGCGACCACGTTCTGACGGCATTAACCACCCGGGACTGGACTGCAGGTCGTTAAGGAGAAAAGATGAAGTATCAGCTAAACGGTACAGAAGCGCGCGTGATTGGGTGCTTACTCGAAAAACAGGTCACCACGCCGGAGCAGTATCCGCTGTCCGTCAACGCCGTGACCATGGCCTGCAACCAGAAAACCAACCGCGAGCCGGTGATGAACCTCAGCGAGCATGAGGTTCAGGACGTGCTGGATGCGCTGGTCAAACGCCACTATCTGCGCACCGTCAGCGGCTTCGGCAACCGCGTGACCAAATACGAACAGCGCTTCTGTAACTCCGAATTCGGTGACCTGAAGCTGAGCAGTGCGGAAGTGGCGGTCATCACCACGCTGTTGCTGCGCGGGGCGCAAACGCCGGGAGAACTGCGCACGCGCGCTTCCCGCATGCATGAGTTCAGCGATATGCAGGAGGTCGAGCAGACCCTCGAAGGGCTGGCCGCGCGTGAAGACGGTCCTTACGTGGTGCGTCTGGCGCGCGAGCCGGGCAAGCGTGAAAGCCGCTATATGCACCTGTTCAGCGGTGACGTTGATAGTTCAGTTAAATCCAGCGCAACCGACATAACGGCCGTAGATGATGATTTGGTTGCCCGCGTAGCGGCGCTGGAAGACGAGGTCGCCGGGCTGAAACAGCGTCTGGATGCCCTGCTGGCACATTTGGGAGACTGACGGTGAAAAAATTACGCATTGGCGTAGTAGGGCTGGGCGGTATTGCACAAAAAGCCTGGCTGCCGGTTCTGGGGGCAGCGACGGACTGGACGCTGCAAGGGGCATGGTCACCCACGCGCGAGAAGGCCGAGCGGATCTGCGAAACCTGGCGTATGCCGTATGCGGCGTCGCTTCAGGATCTGGCCCGCGAGTGCGATGCGGTCTTTGTGCATACCACAACGTCTACCCACTATCAGGTCGTGAGCGAGCTGCTCAATGCGGGCGTTCACGTTTGCGTGGATAAACCGCTGGCGGAAAATGTTCCGGACGCGGAACGCCTGATTGAGCTGGCGGCGCGTAAAAAACTGACGCTGATGGTCGGCTTCAACCGCCGCTTCGCGCCCCTTTACCAGCAGCTTAAGGCACAGTCGGGCACGTTTGCCTCGCTGCGGATGGATAAGCACCGCACGGACAGCATTGGGCCGAACGATTTGCGCTTCACGCTGCTGGATGATTATCTCCACGTTGTGGATACGGCGCTGTGGCTCGCCGGCAGCAACGCGCAGCTGCAAAGTGGCACGCTGCTCACGAACGAGCAGGGTGAAATGGTCTACGCAGAACACCATTTCGCGATTGACCATCTGCAGATCACGACCAGCATGCATCGTCGTGCCGGCAGCCAGCGAGAATGCGTCCAGGCCGTCACCGACGGGGCGTTGTACGACATTACCGACATGCGTGAATGGCGGGAAGAGAAGGGCAGCGGCGTGGTGACGCTCCCCGCGCCTGGCTGGCAGAGCACGCTTGAACAGCGCGGTTTTGCCGGTTGCGCCCGCCACTTCATCACCTGCGTGCAAAATCAGACGGTTCCTGAAACGTCCGGCGAGCAGGCCATCATGGCGCAGCGCATTGTGGAAAGGCTCTGGCGCGAGGCCATGAGTGAATAACTCGCTGTAACATCTGCGGATAGTAATTCGTTGAAATCCGGGTAGACTAAGCGCCGCTTGTAGGCTTTGCCGGGTGGCGCTTACGCTTGCCCGTCCTGGAAATCCGTATGGTTCTGGAAATTCACGTTAATGAACTTATTAAAATCGCTGGCGGCCGTCAGCTCGATGACCATGTTTTCCCGCGTGCTGGGTTTTGCGCGCGACGCCATTGTGGCAAGGGTATTTGGTGCAGGGATGGCCACGGACGCCTTTTTCGTCGCGTTCAAATTACCGAACCTGCTGCGCCGTATTTTTGCGGAAGGGGCGTTTTCCCAGGCATTCGTCCCGATCCTGGCAGAATATAAAAGCAAGCAGGGCGAGGACGCCACGCGCGTCTTTGTGTCTTATGTCTCCGGCCTGCTGACGCTGGCGCTGGCGGTGGTGACCGTCCTCGGGATGCTGGCCGCGCCCTGGGTGATTATGGTGACCGCGCCCGGCTTTGCCGATACGGCCGACAAGTTTGCCCTGACCTCGCAGCTGTTGCGCATTACTTTTCCCTATATTCTGCTGATCTCGCTGGCCTCGCTGGTGGGGGCGATCCTCAATACCTGGAACCGCTTCTCTGTACCGGCGTTTGCGCCGACGTTTCTTAACGTCAGCATGATCGGCTTTGCCCTGTTCGCCGCCCCGCACTTCAACCCGCCGGTGCTGGCGCTGGCCTGGGCGGTCACCGTCGGCGGCGTGCTGCAGCTGGCGTATCAGCTGCCGCACCTGAAAAAAATCGGCATGCTGGTGCTGCCGCGCATCAACCTCAAAGATGCCGGGGCGATGCGCGTCATCAAGCAGATGGGGCCCGCCATTCTCGGCGTCTCCGTCAGCCAGATCTCGCTGATTATCAACACCATCTTTGCCTCGTTCCTGGTGTCCGGCTCGGTTTCCTGGATGTACTACGCCGACCGCCTGATGGAGTTTCCGTCCGGGGTGCTGGGCGTGGCGCTGGGGACCATCCTGCTGCCGTCGCTGTCGAAAAGTTTTGCCAGCGGCAATCATGATGAGTATTGCCGCCTGATGGACTGGGGCCTGCGTCTCTGCTTCCTGCTGGCCCTGCCAAGCGCGGTGGCGCTGGGTATTCTGGCCAAACCGCTGACGGTGTCGCTCTTCCAGTACGGGAAATTCACTGCCTTCGATGCCGCCATGACCCAGCGCGCGCTGATTGCCTACTCGGTGGGACTGATGGGGCTGATCGTGGTGAAAGTGCTGGCGCCGGGCTTTTACTCGCGTCAGGACATTAAAACGCCGGTAAAAATTGCCATCGTGACGCTGATTATGACGCAGCTGATGAACCTGGCGTTTATTGGTCCGCTGAAACATGCCGGCCTGTCATTATCGATTGGTCTCGCGGCCTGTCTGAATGCCGGCCTGCTGTACTGGCAGCTGCGCAAGCAGGATATTTTCACGCCGCAGCCGGGTTGGGGCAGTTTCCTGGTGCGTCTGATCGTTGCGGTACTGGTGATGTCTGCCGCGCTGCTTGGCATGATGCACGTGATGCCGGAGTGGTCCCTGGGCACGATGCCTTATCGCCTGATGCGCCTGATGGCCGTGGTGTGCGTTGGTGTGGTGGCGTACTTTGCCACGCTCGCGGTGCTGGGTTTCAAAGTCAAAGAGTTTGCCCGCCGGACGGCATAAACGCCAAAAGGGGAGTTCACCTCATGGTGCTCCCCACTGCATGATTAGTCGCTTATGCGTCAAATCGAAATCTTTTTCACACCTGCAATACGCGCCGTCGCCGTCTGACCATCCGCACCGTACAGACCGGTTTCTTTATGCGGTTTCAACACCTCAAGCGCCTGCTGATTACGCTCAATCTGCCCTTCCAGTAGCCAGCCGTTATGCTGGTTAAGATCGCGCAGGTGCTGAGTTTTTTCGGTAATGGTCTGCCAGCGCTCAATAATATCGTCATTGGCGCTGCGCTTAGGATCTTGCTCAGCGCGTCGCTGTTGTTCCAGATAATCCAGCGTTGCCAGAAGCGAACTTTTGTCTTCAGTAATACGCTGCAGCGCGCTGCCGTTGATGTGACCGGAAGAGAGATGCTGCTGTTCAGCGTCCATTACCGTTTTCAGGTCGTTCAGGACAACCGTCATTTGATCCAGTATTTCTGACAGTCGACTCATACGGTTAGTTACTCTGTAAGAAACTCTGTGCTTCCTGAATCAGGGCGTCAGCGATTTTGCTGGTGTCCATTTTCAGCTCACCGTTACGAATAGCCGTTTTCAGCGCTTCAACACGTTCCATATTGATATCGTTGCTGCCCGGCTGCATCAGTTTTGCCTGCGCGTCGCTCAGGGTCACGCTGGTGCTGTTGGACGTTGACGGTTTCTCCAGACGCGTTTTCTGCGCCGTTGCGTCATTCGTTTCGCGAGGTTGTACAGCGCTTACCGGCTTCAGGGCTGATGTACGATCAATGCTCATAGTGTTGTCCTCATCGAGGGTTCGCGGCGTTTGCGCCTGACATCATCATTAGTGGAATATTTATCGGCACGCGCCGCGGAATCTTTAAAAAGATTATAGGTTAATCAGAATATTCCCATCAGCATCGACGGTTCCGCTAACCACCTGGCCCGAGGACATTCTGACACGGGCGTTTTGCGCCACCGCAGCATTGTTTAACGCTTTCCCTTCACTGTTGATGCTAAAGCCATCTCCGTTGGCGACCACCATCACCTGCTGTCCTGCTTTAACACGCCACGCCTGGCGAAGCATGGAGAGCTGAATCGGCTGGCCCGGGGCCACGTCGCGCAGGCTGACGGCGTCCTGTGCCTGATTCATTTCCAGCATTGTCCGTGGCGGAAGCTGGTCCAGACGCCCGCGCTTCAGCGTCACGCTGTTTGCCTGGAGTGTGCTGCCACGCGCAATGGGGACGGCGGCGACAACATAATTGCCCGTCGCCTGAACTGCAACCTGTAAATAGCGTTTTTCGTTGGCGCAGCGTGCCAGCACGTTCACATTGCCCCATAGCTTCGTGGTCCCCGTCACGCTGAATGACGGTTGCTCGCAGGTCGGATACAGATTCGGCGGCGTACGGATGGTCACGTTAACTTCGTCGCTAAAGCCCGCCAGCTTCTGGGCAAAAAAATTCGTCAGCGCATTCTGTAAATCCCCGGCCTGCACCAGAGGGCTAAACAGCAAGACGGTTGCCATCAGGCCACGTTTTAACGTTTGCATCGCAAGTTCCACCGTTTCCAGAGTTGGGTGAATTCTACCTGCAGTGGTTTTGCATCAACGGAATAAATAGCGACGCATTTTGCGCTTATTCCGTCGATAGGGGAGACCGGGTGAGATTTAAGCTGTGAACTGAAATTTTGCCATCAGCGGAGGAGACATGCTCGATAAACTCGACGCCGCGTTACGTTTTGAGCAGGAAGCGCTCAATTTACGCGCCCAGCGGCAGGAGATTTTAGCCGCCAACATCGCTAACGCCGATACGCCCGGGTATCAGGCGCGCGATATTGATTTTTCCAGTGAACTCAAAAAGGTGATGGAGCGTGGACGTGCCGAAGGAACGGGTGTTGCACTCGCCATGACATCCTCTCGCCATATTCCTGCTCAGGCGATGACCGCGCCATCGACCGATTTACTTTATCGCATCCCCGACCAGCCTTCACTCGACGGTAACACCGTGGATATGGACCGGGAGCGTACGCAGTTTGCCGATAACAGCCTGAAATACCAGACGGGCCTGACCGTACTCGGCGGACAAATCAAAGGCATGATGAACGTCCTGCAGGGGGGCAACTGATAAATGGCCTTGCTGAATATTTTTGATATCGCCGGCTCGGCGTTAACCGCTCAGTCAAAACGGCTGAACGTGGCAGCCAGTAACCTGGCGAACGCCGACAGCGTGACCGGACCTGACGGTCAGCCTTATCGTGCTAAACAGGTTGTGTTTCAGGTCGACGCTGCGCCAGGTGCGGCAACAGGCGGCGTGAAGGTGTCTGACGTGGTAGAGAGCCAGGCGCCGGACAAGCTGGTGTACGAGCCTGGTAATCCGCTCGCGGACGCTAACGGATACGTGAAGATGCCTAACGTGGACGTGGTGGGCGAGATGGTGAACTCCATGTCGGCGTCCCGTAGCTACCAGGCGAACGTCGAAGTGCTTAATACCGTGAAGAGCATGATGCTCAAAACACTGACTCTCGGCCAGTAAAGGAGACATGCATGTCCATCGCCGTAAATGTGAATGATCCTACGAACACGGGTGTTAACAACACCAAAAGTTCGACAAGCTCCAGCTCCCTGACGGGAAGCAATGCCTCCGATTTGCAGAGCAGCTTCCTGACGCTGCTGGTGGCGCAGCTTAAGAACCAGGATCCGACTAACCCAATGCAGAACAACGAACTGACCACGCAGCTTGCGCAGATCAGCACCGTGAGCGGCATTGAGAAACTGAACACCACCCTGGGTTCCGTCTCCGGTCAGATTAACAGCGCCCAGTCCCTGCAGGCTGCAAGCCTGATCGGTCACGGCGTGATGATCCCGGGTACCACTATTCTTGCGGGTACCAGCACCACCGAGGGTACATCGACCACCACCACTACGCCGTTCGGCGTGGAATTGCAGCAGGCGGCTGACAAAGTGACCGCGACGATCACCGACTCAACCGGCGCCGTGGTTCGTACCATCGATATCGGCGAGCTGAAGGCGGGCGTTCACACCTTTACCTGGGACGGCAGCCTGACCGACGGCACGAAAGCACCAAATGGCTCCTACAAAGTCGCGATTAGCGCCAGCAACGGGACAACCCAGCTGGTGGCGCAGCCGCTGCAGTTCGCGCTGGTTCAGGGCGTGATTAAAGGGGGCGACGGCAACAAACTGGATTTGGGTACCTCCGGTACCACCACACTCGACGAAGTTCGGCAGATTATCTAAGCCTTAACACTTATCAGGAGTAAGTCATGGCCTTTTCTCAAGCGGTCAGCGGCCTGAATGCTGCGGCCACCAACCTGGACGTCATTGGCAACAACATCGCCAACTCCGCGACCTATGGTTTTAAATCCGGTTCTGCTTCCTTTGCAGACATGTTTGCCGGTTCCAAAGTCGGCCTGGGCGTGAAAGTTGCGGGCATCACTCAGGACTTTAGCGACGGCACCACCACCAACACCGGTCGTGGTCTGGACGTCGCCATCAGCCAGAACGGTTTCTTCCGTATGGTCGACTCCAACGGCTCTGTGTTCTACAGCCGTAACGGCCAGTTCAAGCTGGATGAAAACCGTAATCTGGTGAACATGCAGGGGATGCAGTTAACGGGGTATCCGGTTGCCGGGACGCCATCAACGGTTCAGACCGGGGCGAACCCACAGGTCATTAATATCCCAACCACGTTGATGGCCGCGAAGTCCACCACCACGGCTTCCCAGCAGATTAACCTGAATTCCACCGATACCGCGCCGACCACCGCCTTTGATCCGGCTAACCCGGACACGTACAACAAAAAAGGTACGGTGACCGTCTTTGATAGCCAGGGTAATGCGCACAACATGAACCTGTTTTATGTCAAAGATGCGACCCCGGCTAACTCCTGGAAAGTGTATGCCCAGGACGGTAGCGTCGCAGGCAGCACGGCGGCACTCGCCACCACGCTGACCTTTGATAATAACGGTACGCTGACCGGTGGTGGAAATATCAACATCACTACCGCGACCATCCCAGGTGCGACGCCAGCGACCTTCGCCATGAGTTTTGCTAACTCCATGCAGCAGAACACCGGTGCGAACAATATCGTCGCGACCAGCCAGAATGGTTTTAAACCAGGCGACCTGGTGAGCTACCAAATCAATGACGACGGCACTGTGGTCGGTAACTATTCCAACGAACAGACCCAGGTTCTGGGCCAGATCGTGCTGGCAAACTTCGCCAACAACGAAGGTCTGAAATCGGAAGGCGACAACGTCTGGTCTGCCACCCAGTCCTCCGGCGTGGCGCTGCTGGGTACTGCCGGAAGCGGTAACTTCGGCACGCTGACCAACGGTGCGCTGGAAGCCTCTAACGTCGATCTGAGTAAAGAGCTGGTGAACATGATCGTCGCGCAGCGTAACTATCAGTCGAACGCGCAGACCATCAAAACCCAGGACCAGATCCTCAACACGCTGGTTAACCTGCGTTAAGCGGCTAACAGGAAAGCGCAATGGATCACGCAATATATACCGCGATGGGCGCGGCAAGTCAGACGCTCAATCAGCAGGCCGTTACCGCCAGCAACCTGGCAAACGCCTCAACGCCGGGCTTTCGCGCGCAGCTTAATGCGCTGCGCGCGGTGCCGGTAGAAGGGCTTTCCCTGCCGACCCGTACGCTGGTGACGGCATCAACCCCTGGTGCCGATATGACGCCAGGGCAGATGGATTACACCTCACGCCCGCTGGACGTGGCTCTGCAGCAGGACGGCTGGCTGGCGGTGCAAACGGCGGACGGTAGCGAAGGCTATACCCGTAACGGGAACATCCAGGTGAGCGCGACGGGCCAGCTGACGATTCAGGGGCATCCGGTGATGGGGGAAGCGGGTCCGCTGACCGTACCGGAAGGTTCTGAGCTGACTATCGCTGCGGACGGCACCATTTCGGCGCTCAACCCGGGCGACCCGGCCAATACCGTTGCGCCCGTCGGTCGTCTGAAGCTGGTCAAGGCGGAAGGCAAAGAGGTGCAGCGTGGCGACGACGGCATGTTCCGTCTGACCCAGGCGGCGCAGGCGACGCGGGGTGCCACCTTACAGGCCGATCCGAGCATCCGCGTGATGTCTGGTGTTCTGGAAGGCAGTAACGTCAAGCCGGTCGAAGCCATGACCGACATGATCGCCAGCGCCCGTCGTTTTGAAATGCAGATGAAGATCATCAGCAGCGTCGATGAAAACGCGGGCAAGGCTAACCAACTTCTGGCTATGAGCTAACAGGATTCCTTATGATCAGTTCTTTATGGATCGCGAAAACTGGCCTGGACGCCCAGCAAACCAGTATGGACGTGATTGCCAACAACCTGGCAAACGTGAGCACCAATGGTTTCAAGCGTCAACGCGCCGTTTTCGAAGATTTGCTTTATCAAACCATCCGCCAGCCGGGCGCGCAGTCTTCTGAACAGACGACGCTGCCATCGGGCCTGCAGATCGGTACCGGTGTTCGTCCGGTGGCGACCGAGCGTCTGCACAGCCAGGGCAACCTGTCTCAGACCAACAACAGCAAAGACGTGGCGATCAAAGGCCAGGGCTTCTTCCAGGTGCAGCTGCCTGACGGGACTTCTGCCTACACCCGCGACGGCTCGTTCCAGGTCGATCAGAACGGCCAGCTGGTGACGGCGGGCGGTTTCCAGGTTCAGCCTGCGATTACCATCCCGGCGAACGCCCTGAGCATTACCATCGGACGTGACGGTGTGGTCAGCGTAACCCAGCAGGGGCAGGCTGCGCCGGTTCAGGTTGGGCAGCTCAACCTGACCACCTTCATGAACGATACCGGTCTGGAAAGCATTGGTGAGAACCTCTACACCGAGACGCAATCCTCCGGTACGCCAAATGAGAGCACCCCGGGCCTGAACGGCGCGGGCCTGCTGTATCAGGGCTATGTTGAAACCTCCAACGTGAACGTGGCGGAAGAGCTGGTAAATATGATCCAGGTTCAGCGCGCGTATGAAATTAACAGTAAAGCAGTGTCGACGACCGACCAGATGCTGCAGAAACTGACGCAACTCTAAGGTGTAGCCCGGTGCGGTAAACGCCGCGCCGGCTCCCTGTTTTCGAAGATGAAGGCAATGCAAAAAAACGCGGCGTTTCGTTATCCGATTCTGACTGTTCTGGCCGTCACCCTCAGCGGGTGTGCCTGGATCCCGTCTAAACCTTTGGTCCAGGGTGCGACGACTGCCCAACCCGTTCCTGGCCCTGCGCCAGTAGTCAACGGCTCCATTTTCCAGACCGCGCAGCCGATTAATTACGGCTATCAGCCGCTGTTTGAAGATCGCCGCCCGCGTAACGTTGGCGATACATTGACCATTGTGCTGCAGGAAAACGTCAGCGCGAGCAAGAGCTCGTCGGCGAACGCCAGCCGCGATGGCAAAACCAATTTTGGCTTCGACACCGTTCCACGCTATCTGCAGGGCCTGTTCGGCAATGCCCGTGCGGATGTTGAGGCTTCCGGCGGCAACACCTTTAACGGTAAAGGTGGCGCAAACGCCAGCAACACCTTCAGCGGTACGCTGACGGTTACGGTTGACCAGGTGCTGGTTAACGGCAATTTACACGTCGTGGGTGAAAAACAGATCGCCATTAACCAGGGCACTGAATTCATTCGCTTCTCGGGCGTGGTGAATCCACGCACCATCAGCGGCACCAACACCGTTCCGTCCACCCAGGTGGCGGATGCGCGCATTGAGTACGTCGGTAACGGCTACATTAATGAAGCGCAGAATATGGGTTGGCTGCAGCGCTTCTTCCTTAATTTATCGCCGATGTAAGCGAGGTGACCCATGTTTAAATCGATCTTCGCCGTGGCGCTGGTTCTTGTAGCAACGTTTGCCCAGGCTGACCGCATCCGCGATCTCACCAGCGTTCAGGGCGTCCGCCAGAACTCGCTGATTGGCTATGGCCTGGTGGTGGGGCTGGACGGTACCGGTGACCAGACGACCCAGACGCCTTTTACCACCCAAAGCTTGAACAACATGCTTTCCCAGCTCGGTATTACCGTGCCGGCGGGAACCAACATGCAGCTGAAAAACGTGGCCGCGGTAATGGTCACTGCCTCTTACCCGGCGTTTGCGCGCCAGGGGCAGACCATTGACGTGGTGGTCTCCTCAATGGGTAACGCCAAAAGCCTGCGCGGCGGTACGCTGCTGATGACCCCGCTGAAAGGCGTCGACAGCCAGGTCTATGCTCTGGCGCAGGGTAACATTCTGGTTGGCGGTGCGGGTGCATCGGCAGGCGGAAGCAGCGTGCAGGTGAACCAGTTGAACGGCGGACGTATTACCAACGGCGCGATCATCGAGCGTGAGCTGCCGACCCAGTTTGGCGCAGGCAACACCATCAACCTGCAGCTGAATAATGAAGACTTCACGATGGCGCAGCAGATTGCCGACACCATCAACCGCAGCTATGGCAATGCCACGGCGCTGGATGCGCGTACCGTGCAGATCCGCACCTCTACCGGCAGCAGCAACCAGGTGCGCATGCTGGCGGATATCCAGAATCTGGAAGTGAACGTGCCGGTGCAGGATGCCAAAGTGATCATCAACTCCCGTACGGGCTCCGTGGTGATGAACCGGGAAGTGTCGCTGGATAGCTGCGCCGTGGCGCAGGGTAACCTGTCGGTGACGGTTAACCGTTCTGCCAACGTCAGCCAGCCGGATACACCATTTGGTGGCGGCCAGACGGTGGTGACGCCGCAAACGCAGATTGATTTACGCCAGAGCGGCGGCTCTCTGCAGAGCGTGCGCTCCAGCGCCAACCTGAACAGCGTGGTGCGTGCCCTGAACGCGCTGGGCGCGACGCCGATGGATCTGATGTCCATTCTGCAATCCATGCAAAGCGCGGGCTGCCTGCGCGCCAAACTGGAAATCATCTGATGCTGACCGATAGCAAACTGTTGACCAGTGCCGCCTGGGACGCCCAGTCGCTCAACGAACTGAAAACCAAAGCAGGTAAAGACCCGGCGGCGAATATCCGCCCGGTCGCCCGCCAGGTTGAGGGGATGTTTGTCCAGATGATGCTGAAAAGCATGCGCGAAACCCTGCCGAAAGACGGGATGTTCAGCAGCGATTCAACGCGTCTTTACACCAGCATGTATGACCAGCAGATTGCGCAGCAGATGACCGCCGGTAAAGGCCTCGGTCTGGCTGACATGATTGTCAAACAGACCGCCGCCGCACAGGGTGTTCAGCCAGAAGAGCAGCCGCAGCAGGTGCCGATGAAGTTCGATCTGGAAACGGTGACCAGTTATCAGAACCAGGCGCTGACGCAGATGGTGCGTAAAGCGATACCGAAGGCAACGGGCAGCGGCGACGAGGCGCTCTCCGGTGACAGCAAAGACTTCCTGGCGCAGCTATCTCTGCCTGCGCGACTGGCCAGTGAACAGAGCGGCGTGCCTCACCATCTTATTCTCGCCCAGGCCGCGCTGGAGTCGGGCTGGGGCCAGCGCCAGATCCGCAAGGAAAACGGCGACCCGAGCTTTAACATCTTCGGCGTGAAGGCCACCTCCAGCTGGAAAGGGCCGACCACGGAGATCACCACCACCGAATACGAGAACGGTGCGGCGGTGAAGGTGAAAGCGAAATTCCGCGTCTACAGCTCTTATCTGGAAGCACTGTCCGATTATGTCGGGCTGCTGAGTCGAAATCCGCGTTACACCGCCGTTACGCAGGCGGCGACGGCGGAGCAGGGCGCTCAGGCCCTGCAAAACGCGGGCTACGCGACCGACCCGAACTACGCGCGCAAGCTTACCAGCATGATCCAGCAGCTGAAATCCATGGGCGAGAAGGTCAGCAAAGCCTATAGCGCAGATATTGAAAATCTGTTCTGAAAGTTCTCAAGTCCCGGTGGAGGTTGCCGATAACCTTCATCAGGACTCGTGTCTGAACGTATAAAAGGAACCCCCATGTCCAGTTTGATTAACAGCGCCATGAGTGGCCTCAGTGCCGCGCAGTCGGCACTCAATACCGTCAGTAATAATATTTCAAGCTACAACGTGGCAGGTTACACCCGCCAGACGACGGTGCTGGGTGCATCTAACAGCACGCTGACCGGCGGTGGCTGGGTGGGTAACGGGGTGTATGTCTCCGGTGTCCAGCGTGAGTATGACGCCTTCATCACCAATCAGCTGCGCGCCGCGCAGACGCAGAGCAGCGGCCTGACGACGCGCTATCAGCAGATGTCAAAAATCGACGATGTGCTCTCCGATACCACCAACTCGCTTTCCACCACGCTGCAAGACTTCTTCAAAAGTCTGCAAACCCTGGTGAGCAACGCGGAAGATCCGGCGGCGCGTCAGACGGTGCTGGGTAAAGCGGGCGGTCTGGTCAATCAGTTCAAAACCAACGATCAGTATCTTCGTGACCAGGATACGCAGGTGAATACCGCGATTTCAACCAGCGTGTCGCAGATCAACAACTACGCCAAACAGATTGCCAATCTGAACGATCAGATTTCCCGTCTGACCGGCGTCGGTGCGGGCGCATCGCCTAACGATCTGCTTGACCAGCGCGATCAGCTCGTCAACGAGCTGAACAAAATCGTCGGCGTGGAAGTGTCTGTGCAGGATAGCGGCACGTATAACATCTCTTTCGGCAACGGTTACAGCCTGGTGCAGGGCAGCAAAGCTAACCAGCTGGCTGCCGTGAAGTCGAGTGCCGATCCGGCTCGTACCACCGTGGCCTATGTCGATGACGTGGCCGGGAACGTAGAGATCCCGGAAAAGATGATCACCACCGGTTCTTTGGGCGGTTTACTGACCTTCCGCACGGAAGATCTGGATAAAGCTCGTAACACCCTGAACCAGATGGCGCTGGCCTTTGCCGATTCGATGAACACGCAGCATGAGGCTGGCTTTGACGCTAACGGTGATGCGGGCGGTAAGCTGTTCAACTTTGGTTCTCCGGCGGTGCTGTCCAACAGCAAGAACGGCGGATCGGCGGTTGTTACGGCCTCTGTGACGGACAGCAAGCAGGTCCAGGCGACAGACTATAAGCTGCAGTTCAACGGCACTGACTGGACGATCACCCGTACATCAGACAAAACCAGCTTTACGATGAGCCCGGATGCCAGCGGCAACCTGTCGTTTGATGGTCTTAACGTCAACGTGAGCGGCACGGCAAATACCAAAGACAGCTTTACCGTGAAGCCGGTTTCCGACGTCATCATGAACATGGATCTGGCGATCAGCGACGAGTCCAAACTGGCGATGGCGTCAGTGCAGAACGGCGGCGAAAGTGATAACCGTAATGGCCAGAAACTGCTTGATCTTCAAAACGCGAAAGTTGTGGGTGGGAATAAAACCTTTAACGATGCGTATGCCTCTCTCGTCAGTACAGTCGGTAGCTCAACGGCGTCACTGAAGGTGAGCAGCCAGACGAAAGCGAATGTGGAAACGCAGTTAATCAAGCAGCAGCAGACCATCTCTGGGGTAAACCTCGACGAAGAGTATGGCAATTTGCAGCGTTATCAGCAGTATTACCTGGCAAACGCCCAGGTTCTCCAGACTGCCAGTACGCTCTTCGATGCAATTATCAACATTCGTTAAGGTTGAGGTGAATAATGCGTATTAGCACCCAGATGATGTATGAGCAGAACATGCGCGGGATCACCGATTCCCAGAGCAGATGGCTGAGCTACGGTGAGCAGATGTCCACCGGTAAGCGCGTTAACCGTCCTTCGGACGATCCTATCGCCGCGTCGCAGGCCATCGTTCTGTCACAATCGCAGTCGCAAAACAGCCAGTTCGCGCTTGCACGTACCTTCGCCACGCAAAAAGTCTCGCTGGAAGATAACGTGTTAACGCAGGTGAACACCGCGCTCTCAAGCGTGCGCGAGAAGCTCGTTTATGCGTCGAACGGCACATTAAGCGATGACGACCGCCTTTCTCTGGCGACCGATATTCAGGGGATCCGCGATCAGCTTATGAACCTGGCCAACACGACGGATGGTAATGGTCGCTTTATCTTTGCGGGATACAAAACCGAGAGTGCACCGTTTGATGCGGCGACCGGGGATTATAACGGCGGCGCAGAGGCCATCACGCAGCAGGTTGATACGGCGCGAAATATGACCATTAGCCATACCGGGCAGCAGATTTTCGAAAGCATTACCAGTAATGCGGAAGAGCTGCCGGGCGGTGGATATGGCCAGACGAACATGTTCAAAATCCTGGATTCTGCCATCGCGTCGCTGAAGACGCCGATTGAGAACGATCCGGCTGCTGCAACGGCGCAAAGCCAGGTGATTGCCAATGCGCAAATCGGCATCAAAAACTCCCAGAACAATATCCTGACGGTCGTTGCGGATGTGGGCACCAAGATGAACGAGCTGGAAAAACTCGATACGCTGGGCGATGACCGCGCGCTGGGCCAGACGAAGCAGATGAGCGATCTGGTGGATGTCGACTGGAACGAAGCGATTTCTTCTTACACCATGCAGCAGGCGGCCTTGCAGGCGTCTTATAAAGCGTTTAGCGATATGCAGGGCATGTCTCTGTTCCAGCTGAACAAATAACATCTTGACCTCTTAGAACATGTCTTGAAACTGGGCATGTTTTGCTGCCCAATCCGTCTGGATTGGGCATTTTTTTTATGCGACTTCTGCCGTTACTGAGGCGACACGCGCGCTTTCTATCAGACGGATGACCAGCGCAATGACGCCACAGACGGTGGCCAGTGCGACCACACCCGTCCAGCCAGCCAGCGAGTAGATATTGCTGCCTAACGCGGACCCCAGCGCCATCCCGATAAAGACGACCGTAAAGAGCAGGGCGTTGAGACGACCACGCGCCTGCGGTTCAAGGCTGTACACCAGGTTCTGATGGGCGACCAGGCTGGACTGCAGGCCCAGGTCGAACCCGACGGCAGAGATGGCGATCAGCATCAGCTGTCCATGAACGCCCAGCGCGGGCATCAGGAACATCAGGGCGAAAGAGACGGTCACAAGAACGGCACCAAGCTGCGTGACTTTTCCTGCCCCCAGTTTGTCCGCCAGACCCCCCGCCAGTGGGGCAGCTAACGCACCCGCGGCACCGGCAATACCAAAACCACCTGCGACGGCACTACCCAGGTGATAGCGTTCCAGCAGCATGACCGCAAGCGTTGACCAGAAGGCGCTAAAGGCAATCGACAGGAAACCCTGAGCCAGCGCCGCGCGGCGCAGCGCCGGGTAGCGACCCCACAGGTGTTCCATCGAGCGCATCAGCGCGGGGTAGCTCAGCGTGGAGTGAATGGCAAAACGGGGAAGTACAAACCACATCATTACCCCGATGAACGCAATGCTCGCCGCTGCCAGCTGGTACATGACGCGCCAGCCAAACGCTTCGCCCACCACGCCGCTCACGGTTCTGGATAATAAGATACCCATCAGCAGCCCGGTCATTACCGTGCCCACGGTTTTCCCCTGTTTACCTTCCGGCGCAAGGATGGCCGCGGCAGGGACGATATCCTGTGCCATGGTGGCGGCCATGCCGATAAGCAGGCTTGCCAGCAGCAGGGAATGGATCTGCCCGGTCAGGCTACAGCCGAGAAGAAACAGCGCCAGCGCCGCGCTTTTGATCAAAATTAACGTCCTGCGGTCGTGGCGATCGCCCAGAGGAAGCAGGAACAGGATGCCAAGCGCGTAGCCTGCCTGCGTTAATGTTGGCACCAGGCCCATACCTTCAATACTCAAATGCAGGTCGGCACCCATCAGCGGCAGCAGGGGCTGCGCGTAATAGATTGATGCCACGCTGAAGCCAGCCCCCAGAGCCAGCATAAAGATCACCCAGCGGCTTACAGCATGGGGAGTCGTTGTTGTGTTCATAAGTTGTTCCTCATTCATCGTGTGAGGCTATTTTTTATCAGTACGCCTTGCGACGGTAGCGGGCCCGGTGGTAAAACGCTTATACGTTGAACGTATAAGTGAAAATGCGATGAAAAGAGCTGAGCGTATAGACAGGGTGGAGTTAATGCGGACGTTTGTCCGCATTGTCGAGGCGGGTTCGCTCTCAGCGGCGGCGCGGCAGCTGGCAACAACCCAGGCCACGGTAAGCCGACGGTTGCAGTCGCTTGAAACCATGCTGGGCGTGCGCCTGTTGTTGCGCACCACCCACACGACGCGGCTAACGGATGACGGCGAGTGCTGCTATCAGCACGCCCGTCGGGTGATTGACAGCTGGCTGGCGCTGGAGGATGAGGTAGGGCAGACGGAAGATGAGCCGGTAGGCGTGCTGCGGGTGCGGGCACCGCACGCGTTTGGTCAGGATCAGCTTCTGAAACCCGTAACCGAATTTTTGCAACGCTATCCGCAGCTTTCGATTGAGTGGATGCTCAACGATCGGTCGGCCGATTTCCTCGGCGACAACCTTGACTGTGCTATTCGGGTGGGCGTGGAGGTCGATCCGGCTACCGTATCCGTACTGCTGGCGGAGGTGCCGCGCTCGGTGGTGGCTTCTCCGGCTCTGCTGGCCCGCTTCCCGGCGGTGAATACGCCGGAGGATTTGCAGCAGTTTCCCTGGATAGCCATCAGCTCTTTCTACCAGCGCCACGTGGAGCTTTTTCACGATGCTTCGTCCTCCACCGCGCGGATTGCTATTACGCCACGGCTCAGCACCGACAGCCTGTATGTCGCACGCAATACGGCACTTACCGGCCTTGGCGTGGCCGTGGTATCCAGCTGGACGGTACAGGACGATATTCGGGAAGGGCGGCTGGTGCATTTGCTGCCGGAGTGGCAGCCCGCAGCGCTACCGGTGCATCTGGTCTATCCCTGGTCCCGTTATTATCCGGCACGCTTGCGGCGTTTTCTTGAGCTGATGCGGCAGGTCATGCCGGAGGTGACCGGGATGAGAAAGCCTGTTCAGCAGCCATAAAAAAGCCGACCCAAGGGTCGGCTTTTTACTTCAGTGTCGTTTGTCGTTATTCGACAGACTGTGGACGCGTTGCCGGTGCAGTCGCCTGATGCGTTGCACTATGACCACCGGCTGCGCCTTTACCTTCGAAGCTGAAGGCCGGGCGAACCCAGTCGCTGTGACGCGGCGCTTCAGGCACGTAATCCGGCGCCGGAGCGCGGGTCATTGGTGCTGTCGCCACGTGGGCAGCGGCTGGCGCAGAGACAACCGGCTCAGGTTTCACTTCAGGCGCTTTCGGCTCTTCAACAACCGGTTCAACCTGAATCTCAACGTCCTCAACGACCTCTTCAGCGGTGGTTTCGACGAGGGTTTCAGCGGCTTCTTCTACCGCGGCTACAGGTTCAGCCTCTTCAGCGATTTCCTCAGCCACCACGACATCTTCTTCAGCAATAAGCTGCGGTGCGGCATCAACCGGCGCGGCAATCACTTCCGGATGCGTGGTTTCGACGTCCGCGGCCTGAGGTGCTTCAGTTTCAACAACCTGAGGTTCAACCACGGTTGCCGTTTCAGTCACGACCTCTTCTACCGCTGCTACAGGTGCAATGACCTCTTCCGTTACCGGCTGTTCTTCAACAACCTGCTCCGGGCGAGCAACAGGGTAGCGGATCCAGACTTTGCCGGAAGCCATTTCTGGTGAAGCACAGGCAACGGTCAGCGGCATTGGAGACTGAGTCGGGTACCGCTCGTCACGATAGCGACGACGGCGCTGACCGCTGACGCGCAGATGACGTGGGGAACGACGTGAACGGCGCGGCATGCCGGCGTTATCACGGTTTTCACCGTTTTCATCCTGCTCAATGTTGTTATCAACGATCGCTGGCAGGTCAACTTTTGCCAGCTGCGTACCGGTTGCGCTCTCGCGAGTTTCAACCGCAACGTTTGCTGTCTCTTCGGTTGCTTCAGAGGCGAAGCGGACTTTCTGAGCAAGCTGGCGCTGCTTACGGCGCGGCATGACCTGAGTACGTTCTTCCTGCTCGCCGTCCTGCTGCTCTACAGGCTCTTCGCGGTTCAGGTTTTTGACTTCCTGCTGTGCCTGACGCTTCTCGTCGTTACGACGACGGTTGCGTTCACGGCGCGGCTGCTGGTCGTCACGCTGTTTGATCTTCTCAGACTCATCGCCCGCCTGCTGGCGAATTTCACGATCTTCAACATTCTGCTGCTGTTTCTCGCGACGGTTGCGACGGTTGTCTTCGCGTTGCTCACGGCCTTCGTTATTGTCAGAGCGGTTGTCACGGTTGTCACGACGCTCGTTGCGCTCATTACGATCGCTACGGTCATTACGGTCGCGGCGGTTGTTCTGACGCTTACGGCGGTCCTGCTGACGTTCAGGCTTGGCCGCTTTTGGCTCTTCTTTCGGCTGCTCTGGCTGAACTTCCTCACCGGCAAACATCTTCTTCAGCGCGCCGAAGAAGCGGCTCAGCAGACCCGGCTGCGCAGGCTGGGCTTTCGCGGCCGTCGCTTCTGGTTTCTGCGCCGCAGGTTTGGCCGCTGGTTTTTCCAGGGCGGCTTCCGGTGGGGCTTCTGGCATGATGAAGGTCGCTAACGCAGGCTGCTCTGGCAGCTTACGCTCTGCTGGCTCGTCATCAGATGGCAGGGCCATCTCTTCTTCGTGCAGCTTCGGCAGCAGGTAGCTGAGCGTTGACGTCTCTTCGCCTTTACGGACACGCAGCACGTGGTAGTGCGGGGTTTCCATCTGATCGTTTGGCACGATGATGCAGCGAACACCACCCTGACGTGCTTCAATGGCACTGACCGCAGCACGTTTTTCGTTCAACAGGTAGGACGCAATTGGCACAGGCACAATCGCGTGAACCTCTTTGGTATTCTCTTTCAGCGCTTCTTCTTCAATCAGACGCAGGATAGAGAGGGACAGCGACTCGTTATCACGCACGGTACCGGTGCCGGAGCAGCGTGGGCAGACGTGATGGCTGGACTCACCCAGCGATGGGCTCAGACGCTGACGGGACATCTCCAGCAGGCCAAAGCGTGAGATATGGCTAATCTGAATACGCGCACGATCCTGACGCACCGCTTCGCGCAGACGGTTTTCTACCGCACGCTGGTGACGTACAGGGGTCATGTCGATGAAGTCGATAACAATCAGACCACCCAGGTCGCGCAGGCGGAGCTGGCGGGCGATTTCATCAGCGGCTTCAAGGTTAGTGTTGAAGGCGGTCTCTTCGATGTCGCCACCGCGGGTTGCACGCGCGGAGTTGATGTCGATAGCGGTCAGCGCTTCAGTGGTATCGATAACGATAGAACCGCCGGATGGCAGACGCACTTCACGCTGGAAGGCGGACTCAATCTGGGATTCGATCTGATAGTGGCTGAACAGCGGGATTTCACCGGTGTACAGTTTAATTTTGCTGGTGAAATCCGGACGGCCCAGCGCGGCGATGTGCTGGCGCGCCAGCTCAAGCACTTTCGGGTTATCGATCAGAATCTCACCGATGTCCTGACGCAGGTAGTCACGGAAGGCACGCACGATCACGTTGCTTTCCTGGTGGATCAGGAACGGAGCAGGGCGGCTTTCCGCTGCTTTCTGGATGGCTTCCCAGTGCTTCAGACGGAAGCTGAGGTCCCACTGCAGCGCTTCGGCGGATTTCCCGACGCCTGCGGTACGCACGATAAGCCCCATGCCGTCAGGCAGTTCAAGGCTTGCCAGCGCTTCTTTCAGCTCGGTACGGTCATCACCTTCGATACGGCGAGAGATACCACCCGCACGCGGGTTGTTTGGCATCAGCACCAGATAGCTCCCCGCCAGGCTGATAAAGGTTGTCAGTGCGGCACCTTTGTTGCCACGCTCTTCTTTATCAATCTGAACGATAACTTCCTGACCTTCACGCAGAACATCTTTGATGTTTGGGCGGCCATGGGCGTTGTAGTTTGCAGGGAAATATTCGCGGGCGATTTCTTTCAGAGGGAGGAAACCATGACGCTCAGCACCGTAATCGACAAATGCAGCTTCAAGGCTTGGTTCAATGCGGGTGATTTTGCCTTTGTAAATGTTCGCTTTTTTCTGTTCGTGTCCAGGACTTTCGATATCCAGATCGTACAGGCGCTGCCCATCCACAAGGGCGACACGCAACTCTTCTTGCTGAGTTGCGTTGATTAACATTCTTTTCATCGTAACTTACTCGTTATTCTTACATTGACGACAAAGCTGCGGGCAAGGTGACGCTTTCCGGGGTATGAACCGATGGCCTCGTGTCTGTTCACGTCGCCAACCTCACGGTTGTCGCTCGCTTAAGAGGCGCAGAGTGTCGGTTGCCTGTGTTTCATACGGAAACACAGCGCAATTATCAGGGGAATTGCCTGGGTAGAACTCTCCAGAGAACAATCCTTATACCGGGAAGTACTGCAACCCGCAGCCCGCTAACTGCCTGAAAGATCAATACGTCTTACGCCATTGCTGCGTGGATGATCGGTCAGACAAAATTGGTCATTCCGTCGACATCCTTACAAAACCCGGATTTAACGCGGAAAACGACCTCATTATTCCACTGCTCGCCGGGTTATAGCAAGATGACTTTTACCAATTATCACCCGGTTACTCACAGTTTCTTCACCTCAAGGTGGTGATTGGTTTAATAACCACCAAATCGATTGCGTGAAACGGGGCGCAGGCCGGATAAAAGTAAATATAAGCATAGAAAAATGAGTGGCGCTAATGGCTGACGATATTTAGAATCGCCAACCATGAAAACAGAGACTCCAGCCGTAAAAATGGTTGCCATCGCCGAAGATGAAGCGGGGCAACGTATCGATAACTTCTTGCGCACCCAATTGAAAGGGGTGCCAAAGAGCATGATTTACCGCATCCTGCGTAAGGGCGAAGTGCGGGTGAACAAAAAACGCGTGAAGCCCGAGTACAAACTCGAGGCGGGCGATGAAGTGCGCATTCCGCCGGTGCGCGTGGCAGAGCGTGAAGAAGAGACCGTTTCACCGAAGCTACAGAAAGTGGCGGCCCTGAGCGATGTCATCCTTTACGAAGATGACCACATTCTGGTGCTGAATAAACCGTCAGGAACGGCAGTCCATGGCGGTAGCGGCCTGAGCTTCGGTGTGATTGAAGGGCTCCGCGCCCTGCGCCCGGAAGCGCGTTTCCTTGAGCTGGTGCACCGTCTTGACCGTGATACCTCTGGCGTGCTGCTGGTAGCGAAAAAACGTTCTGCGCTGCGTTCCCTGCATGAACAGCTGCGTGAAAAAGGGATGCAGAAAGACTACCTGGCGCTGGTGCGCGGTCAGTGGCAGTCCCATGTAAAAGTGGTGCAGGCGCCGCTGCTGAAGAACATTCTGCAAAGCGGCGAGCGTATTGTCCGCGTGAGCCAGGAAGGGAAACCGTCTGAGACGCGCTTTAAGGTTGAAGAGCGCTATGAGTTTGCCACGCTGGTGCGCTGCAGTCCGGTGACCGGTCGTACCCACCAGATCCGCGTGCATACGCAGTTTGCAGGGCACCCCATCGCGTTTGATGACCGCTATGGCGACCGCGAGTTTGATAAGCAGCTGGCGGGAACGGGGCTATCGCGTCTGTTCCTGCATGCGGCAGCGCTGAAGTTTACCCACCCAAATACCGGTGAAGTCATCCGTATTGAAGCGCCGCTGGATGAGCAGTTGAAACGCTGCCTGAAGGTTCTGCGCGGCTGATTTTGCCCGGCGGCGCTGCGCTTGCACGGGCCTACGGTTTTGTAGGCCGGGTAAGCGCAGCGCCACCCGGCGAAGGTCACATCGACAGCGGATTACACTCTTCTCGCCGTAACATCTGACACAAGGCAATCAGCGGTAACCCCACCAGGGTGTTCGGATCCCGACCGTCCAGCTTGTCGAACAGCGCAATCCCCAGCCCCTCACTTTTAAAGCTCCCCGCGCAGTTCAGCGGTCGCTCACGACGCACATAATCCATAATCTCTTGCTCGCTGAGATGACGGAAGTGTACGTCGAACGGCTCGCACTCGGTTTGCAGATGGCCTGACGCGGCGTTATAGAGGGCGAGGCCCGTATAGAAGGTCACGATAGTACCGCGCGCGCGCAGAAGCTGCTGGCAGGCATTTTCCTCTGTATGCGGCTTGCCGGTGATTTCGCCGTCCAGTACGCAAACCTGATCCGAGCCTATAATCAAATGCGAAGGATAGCGTGCGGCCAGCGACTGCGCCTTCTCCTTAGCAAGACGCGTCACCAGATGGCGCGGTGACTCGCCCGGCAGTGGCGTCTCATCCACGTCTGGTGCAGCGCATTCAAACGGGATCCCAAGCTTTTCCAGCAGCATTCGGCGGTAGGGAGACGTGGATGCAAGGACGAGATTTGGCATATTTTTATCACCAGATATAGCGTATCGATGCCAGCCATTTTAAACTACAGGCCGCAATGTGTGCGAATAATTGGCAAAAGGCAGCTCTGGTTGCCTTTTTCTTTGACTCTATGACGTTACAAAGTTAATATGCGCGCCCTATGCAAAAGGTAAAATTACCCCTGACTCTTGATCCGGTACGTACGGCTCAAAAACGCCTCGATTACGAAGGTATCTATACTTCCGATCAGGCTGAGCGTATTGCCGAATCCGTAGTCAGTGTGGACAGTGATGTAGAATGCTCCATGTCGTTCGCTATCGACAACCAGCGCCTCGCCGTTTTAACCGGTGATGCAAAGGTGACGGTAACGCTCGAGTGTCAGCGTTGCGGGAAACCGTTTGTACAGCATGTTCACACAACGTATTGTTTCAGTCCGGTTCGTTCTGACGAACAGGCTGAAGCACTCCCGGAAGCGTATGAGCCGATTGAGGTTAACGAATTCGGTGAAATCGATCTTCTGGCTCTGGTTGAAGATGAAATCATCCTCTCCTTGCCAGTCGTTCCGGTGCATGATTCTGAACACTGTGAAGTGTCCGAGGCGGACATGGTCTTTGGGGAACTGCCTGATGAAGCGCAAAAACCAAACCCATTTGCCGTATTAGCCAGCTTAAAGCGTAAGTAATTGAGGAGTAAGGTCCATGGCCGTACAACAGAATAAACCAACCCGTTCCAAACGTGGCATGCGTCGTTCCCATGACGCGCTGACTGCAGTTACCAGCCTGTCTGTAGACAAGACTTCTGGTGAGAAACACCTGCGTCACCACATCACCGCTGACGGTTTCTACCGCGGCCGCAAGGTTATCACTAAGTAATCACGCGTCAGCGTGATTAGGCTTAGTGAGGAGCTCCCCGTGCAAACGGGGAACTTACCGAACCAGGCTGCGACGATACCTTGACACGTCTAACCCTGGCGTTAGATGTCATGGGGGGAGATTTTGGCCCTTCCGTGACAGTGCCTGCAGCATTGCAGGCACTGAATTCTAATTCGCAACTCACTCTTCTTTTAGTCGGCAATCCCGACGCAATCACGCCATTACTTGCAAAAGCTGACTTTGAACAACGTTCACGTCTGCAGATTATTCCTGCGCAGTCAGTTATTGCCAGTGATGCCCGACCCTCGCAGGCGATTCGCAACAGCCGCGGCAGCTCAATGCGGATAGCGCTGGAGCTGGTGAAAGAAGGACGAGCCCAGGCTTGCGTCAGCGCGGGTAATACCGGCGCGCTGATGGGACTGGCGAAATTGTTGCTCAAACCGATTGACGGTATTGAGCGCCCGGCGCTGGTGACGGTGTTGCCGCATCAGCAGAAGGGCAAGACGGTGGTGCTTGATTTGGGCGCGAACGTCGATTGTGATAGTACAATGCTGGCTCAGTTTGCCGTAATGGGATCGGTGCTGGCAGAAGAAGTGGTCGGGATCAACACTCCCCGTGTTGCGTTACTGAACATTGGTGAAGAAGAGACCAAAGGCCTGGACAGCATTCGCGAAGCAGCTGAATTGCTCAAACAGGTTCCCTCCATCAACTATATTGGTTATCTCGAAGCCAATGAGTTGTTGACGGGTAAAACGGATGTTCTGGTCTGCGATGGCTTCACCGGAAACGTAACGTTGAAGACCATGGAAGGGGTCGTGCGGATGTTTCTTTCTCTGCTGAAATCACAGGGAGAGGGCAAAAAAAGCGCCTGGTGGCTGATTTTATTGAAGCGTTGGTTACAAAAGAGCCTGACGCGGCGATTCAGTCACCTCAACCCCGACCAGTATAATGGCGCCTGTCTGTTAGGATTGCGCGGCATCGTGATTAAGAGTCATGGCGCCGCCAATCAGCGAGCATTTTCTGTCGCCATTGAACAGGCAGTGCAGGCGGTGCAGCGACAAGTCCCTCAGCGGATTGCCGCTCGCCTGGAATCTGTATTAGCTAAAAGTGACTGAGCGTACATGTATACGAAGATTTTAGGTACCGGCAGCTACCTGCCAAAACAAGTGCGTACCAACGCCGATCTGGAAAAAATGGTAGATACGTCTGACGAGTGGATTGTCACGCGCACAGGTATCCGTGAACGTCGTATCGCCGCGCCAGACGAAACCGTGTCCACCATGGGTTACGAAGCCGCACAGCGTGCTATCGAGATGGCGGGCATTGATAAAGAACAGATCGGTTTGATCGTGGTGGCCACGACGTCTGCTACACATGCTTTCCCAAGCGCGGCATGCCAGGTGCAGAATATGCTCGGCATTAAAGGTTGCCCGGCGTTTGACGTTGCCGCTGCGTGTGCAGGTTTTACCTATGCGCTGAGCGTTGCCGATCAGTACGTGAAGTCCGGAGCCGTCAAATATGCGCTGGTGATCGGTGCTGACGTGCTGGCGCGTACCTGCGATCCAACCGATCGCGGAACGATCATTATTTTTGGTGATGGTGCGGGCGCGGTGCTGCTGGGGCAGTCCGAAGAGCCGGGTATCATCTCTACGCATCTGCATGCTGATGGCAGCTACGGTGAGCTTTTGACCCTGCCTAACGCCGATCGCGTTAATCCGGACAACTCGATTTACCTGACCATGGCAGGGAACGAGGTGTTCAAGGTGGCGGTGACTGAGCTTGCGCACATTGTTGATGAAACGCTGGAAGCGAATAACCTTGAGCGCTCCGCGCTCGACTGGCTGGTGCCGCATCAGGCGAACCTGCGTATCATCAGCGCGACCGCGAAAAAGCTGGGCATGTCGATGGATAACGTTGTGGTGACGCTGGATCGTCACGGCAACACCTCTGCGGCGTCAGTACCGTGCGCATTTGATGAAGCGGTACGCGACGGGCGAATCAAACGGGGCCAGCTGGTCTTGCTTGAAGCCTTCGGTGGCGGGTTCACCTGGGGTTCCGCGCTGGTTCGTTTCTAGAATAAGGGTTAAAAAATGACGCAATTTGCTTTTGTGTTCCCGGGTCAGGGCTCTCAAACCGTTGGGATGTTGTCTGAAATGGCAGCACACTATCCGGTCATTGAAGAGACTTTCCGTGAAGCTTCTGATGCACTGGGTTATGATTTATGGGCGCTGACCCAGCAGGGCCCGGCCGAAGAACTGAACAAAACCTGGCAGACACAGCCAGCGCTGCTGACAGCGTCTGTTGCGCTGTGGCGTGTCTGGCAGCAGCAGGGCGGTAAAGCGCCTGCGCTGCTCGCGGGCCATAGTCTGGGTGAATACTCAGCGCTGGTCTGTGCCGGTGTGATCGCGTTTGCTGACGCCGTACGTCTGGTGGAACTGCGCGGTAAATTCATGCAGGAAGCGGTGCCAGAAGGCACAGGTGGCATGTCTGCTATCATCGGTCTGGATGATGCTGCGATTGCAAAAGCGTGTGAAGAATCTGCTGAAGGGCAGGTGGTTTCACCGGTTAACTTCAACTCGCCGGGCCAGGTGGTTATCGCTGGTCATAAAGAAGCGGTTGAGCGTGCCGGTGCTGCCTGTAAAGCTGCTGGCGCGAAACGCGCGCTGCCGCTGCCGGTCAGCGTGCCGTCCCACTGTGCGTTAATGAAGCCAGCCGCCGAGAAACTGGCGGTTGAGCTGGAAAAAATTACGTTTAACGCACCGACGATTGCCGTTGTGAACAACGTCGATGTGAAATGCGAAACCGCGCCGGAAGCTATCCGCGACGCACTGGTTCGCCAGCTCTACAGCCCGGTACAGTGGACCAAAACCGTTGAGTTTATGGCCGCTCAGGGCGTTGAGCATCTGTATGAAGTCGGCCCAGGGAAAGTCCTCACCGGTCTGACGAAACGTATTGTTGACACCCTGACAGCCTCGGCGATTAACGAGCCGGAAGCGATGTCAGCGGCACTCTCGCAATAAAAGAGGAATACCATGAGTTTTGAAGGAAAAATCGCCCTGGTGACTGGCGCAAGCCGCGGTATCGGGCGTGCAATTGCTGAAACACTGGTTGCGCGCGGCGCGAAGGTGATTGGTACAGCAACCAGCGAGAATGGCGCGCAGGCCATCAGCGAGTATCTGGGTGCGAACGGTAAAGGTCTGGTACTGAATGTGACCGAACCAGCATCTATCGAATCTGTTCTGGAAAATATTCGCGCAGAGTTTGGTGAAGTGGATATTCTGGTCAATAATGCCGGGATCACTCGCGACAACCTTCTGATGCGAATGAAAGATGACGAGTGGAACGATATTATCGAAACCAACCTGTCATCTGTATTCCGTCTGTCAAAAGCGGTAATGCGCGCTATGATGAAAAAGCGTCATGGTCGTATTATCACTGTTGGTTCTGTGGTTGGTACCATGGGAAATGCTGGTCAGGCTAACTACGCTGCGGCGAAAGCAGGTCTGATCGGTTTCAGTAAATCGCTGGCGCGTGAAGTCGCGTCCCGCGGGATTACTGTAAACGTTGTTGCTCCGGGCTTTATTGAAACGGACATGACGCGTGCGCTGACCGATGAGCAGCGTGCGGGTACACTGGCGGCAGTTCCGGCGGGTCGTCTTGGCGATCCTAAAGAAATCGCCAGTGCGGTTGCATTTTTAGCCTCTGACGAAGCGGGTTACATCACTGGTGAGACCCTCCACGTCAACGGCGGGATGTACATGGTTTAATCACGATCGAAAATATTTGCGTTATTAGGGCAAATGGCCTCAAAATAACGTAAAATCGTGGTAAGACCTGCCGGGATTTAGTTGCAAATTTTTCAACATTTTATACACTACGAAAACCATCGCGAAAGCGAGTTTTGATAGGAAATTTAAGAGTATGAGCACTATCGAAGAACGCGTTAAGAAAATTATCGGCGAACAGCTGGGCGTTAAGCAGGAAGAAGTTGTGAACTCCGCTTCCTTCGTTGAAGACCTGGGCGCAGATTCTCTTGACACCGTTGAGCTGGTAATGGCTCTGGAAGAAGAGTTTGATACTGAGATTCCGGACGAAGAAGCTGAGAAAATCACCACCGTTCAGGCTGCCATTGATTACATCAACGGCCACCAGGCGTAAGTGAACATCTCCAGGCGGTCATTCGACCGCCTGAGTTTTATCTTTTTTAGTCCCACGAATCTCTTTTTTTATCCCTCCCTGGAGGACAAACGTGTCTAAGCGTCGTGTAGTTGTGACCGGACTTGGCATGTTGTCTCCTGTCGGCAATACCGTAGAGTCCACCTGGAAAGCTCTCCTTGCCGGTCAGAGCGGCATCAGCCTAATCGACCATTTCGATACTAGCGCCTATGCAACGAAATTTGCTGGCTTAGTAAAGGATTTTAACTGTGAAGAGATCATCTCGCGCAAAGAACAGCGCAAGATGGATGCCTTCATTCAATATGGAATTGTCGCTGGCGTTCAGGCCATGCAGGATTCTGGCCTTGAGATTACGGAAGAGAACGCAACCCGTATCGGCGCTGCTATCGGCTCCGGGATTGGCGGTCTTGGCCTGATCGAGGAAAACCATACATCGCTGATGAATGGCGGACCGCGTAAGATCAGCCCGTTCTTCGTTCCGTCCACGATTGTTAACATGGTGGCAGGTCACCTGACCATTATGTTCGGCCTGCGTGGGCCAAGCATTTCTATCGCTACCGCGTGTACGTCTGGCGTGCATAACATCGGCCAGGCCGCGCGTATCATTGCGTACGGCGATGCAGATGCTATGGTTGCGGGCGGTGCTGAAAAAGCCAGTACCCCATTGGGTGTCGGTGGCTTTGGTGCAGCGCGTGCTCTTTCTACCCGTAACGATAATCCTCAGGCGGCGAGCCGTCCGTGGGATAAAGACCGCGATGGTTTCGTGTTGGGTGACGGCGCAGGTATGCTCGTGCTGGAAGAGTACGAACATGCGAAAAAACGCGGTGCGAAAATTTATGCTGAAGTCGTTGGCTTTGGTATGAGCAGCGATGCTTATCACATGACCTCTCCTCCGGAGAACGGTGCGGGTGCTGCGCTGGCGATGGAAAACGCGATCCGTGATGCGGGTATTACCCCAGCGCAGATTGGCTACGTTAACGCTCACGGTACCTCTACGCCAGCGGGCGACAAAGCTGAAGCGCAGGCTGTGAAGTCTATCTTCGGCGAGTCTGCCAGCCGCGTACTGGTTAGCTCCACGAAATCTATGACCGGTCACCTGCTGGGTGCTGCGGGTGCAGTAGAGTCCATCTACTCTATCCTTGCGCTGCGCGATCAGGCTGTTCCGCCAACCATCAACCTGGATAACCCGGATGAAGGTTGCGATCTGGACTTCGTTCCTCATGAAGCGCGCCAGGTTAGCGGTATGGAGTACACCCTGTGTAACTCCTTCGGCTTTGGCGGCACGAATGGTTCTCTGATCTTCAAAAAGGTCTGAGCCTGACGGCCCGAAAGCTATAAAAAAAGGTCCGCTTGCCGGGCCTTTTTTATTAAGCCTAATCTTCTTGTCGGTTGCATGGCATCCTGCCAGACTAAACGCCCACGCATAAGGAGCCACCATGTTTTTAATTAATGGCCTTGAGCAAGACACGCTGCCGGCAAGCGACAGGGCGACGCAGTTTGGCGATGGCTGCTTTACGACTGCGCGTATTCTGGAAGGTGACGTGTGCTTGCTTGATGCACACCTCCGCCGTTTACAAGACGCCTGCCAGACGTTACTGATCCCTTTTACGCAGTGGGAAATTCTTGAACATGAGATGCGTCAGCTGGCGTCAGGTAAAACCAGCGGTGTCTTAAAGGTTATCATTAGCCGAGGCAGCGGTGGGCGGGGGTACAGCGGTGCCGCCTGTCAGCATCCAACACGTATTCTCTCTGTTTCAGCTTATCCTGCTCACTATGCGCGCTGGCGTGAAGAGGGCGTGACGTTGACGCTGAGCCCGGTGCGGCTGGGGCGAAACCCGATGCTTGCCGGACTAAAACATCTTAACCGCCTTGAACAGGTGCTTATTCGTACTCATCTTGAACAGACGGACGCCGATGAGGCGCTAGTCCTTGACAGCGAAGGGTTCATTACGGAATGCTGTGCGGCTAATTTACTCTGGCGGAAGGGCCGTGAGGTCTTCACCCCTTCGCTGGCGCAGGCTGGCGTTAACGGCATCATGCGCCAGTTTTGTTTGCAACAGCTGGCACATGCAGGCTTTCGCGTTGTCGAAGTAAACGCGAAGGAAGAGGCGCTGCTGTCCGCCGATGAAGTTGTGATCTGCAATGCGTTGATGCCTGTTTTCGCCGTCCGTGCGTATGACCAACAGCGCTGGTCTTCGCGCGAGCTGTTCCAGTTTTTAGCCCCGATATGTGAGCAAACCAGATAGTCATGAAGAAAATGTTGCGTTTTGTCCTTCTCCTTATTATTGCGCTGGGCATTGCTGGCGGAGCGGGAGTATGGAAAGTCCGCCAGCTGGCGAACAGTAAAATCTTGATTAAAGACGAGACGATTTTTACCCTGAAAGCCGGTACCGGGCGGATGGCGCTGGGCGAGCAGCTTTACGGGGATAAAATCATTAACCGTCCTCGTGTGTTCCAGTGGTTATTGCGTATTGAGTCTGACCTATCTCACTTCAAGGCTGGTACCTACCGCTTTACGCCCGGCATGACAGTCAGAGAGATGCTGCAACTCCTGGAAAGCGGTAAAGAAGCCCAGTTCCCGCTGCGTTTTGTCGAAGGTATGCGCCTGAGCGATTACCTCAAACAGCTGCGCGATGCGCCGTATATCAAACATACCCTGAAGGACGACAGCTACCAGACGGTGGCCGACGTGCTCAAGTTTGAGCATCCCGAGTGGGTAGAGGGCTGGTTCTGGCCGGATACCTGGATGTACACCGCAGGCACGACCGATGTGGCGATCCTGAAGCGGGCACACAAAAAAATGGTCGCCGCCGTGGACGCCGCCTGGGAAGGGCGAATGGATGGTTTACCTTATAAAGATCAAAATCAGTTTGTTACCATGGCCTCGATTATCGAGAAAGAGACCGCCGTTGCTGCTGAACGCGATCGGGTGGCGTCAGTATTTATCAATCGTCTGCGCATTGGTATGCGCCTGCAAACCGACCCTACCGTCATCTACGGCATGGGAGAGAACTATACGGGCAAGATTTCCAGAAAAGATCTGGAAACGCCAACGGCGTATAATACCTACGTGATTAGCGGTTTACCGCCTGGCCCGATTGCCACGCCGAGCGAGGCTTCTCTCAAAGCCGCCGCGCACCCGGCGAAAACACCGTATCTCTATTTTGTGGCTGATGGAAAAGGGGGGCATACCTTTAACACCAACCTTGCCAGCCACAATCGCTCTGTTCAGGACTATCTGAAGGCACTTAAGGAAAAAAATGCGCAGTAAATACATTGTCATTGAGGGACTCGAAGGAGCGGGTAAAACCACTGCCCGCAACGTAGTGGTGGACACGCTGAAATCGCTTGGCGTCGCCGACATGGTCTTCACCCGCGAGCCGGGCGGTACGCAACTTGCGGAGAAACTGCGCAGCCTGGTGCTGGATATTAAATCCGTTGGCGACGAAGTTATCACTGACAAAGCCGAAGTGTTGATGTTCTACGCGGCGCGCGTACAGCTGGTTGAGACGGTGATCAAACCCGCGTTGGCCGAGGGTAAATGGGTGATCGGCGATCGCCACGATCTGTCGACTCAGGCCTACCAGGGCGGGGGACGCGGTATTGACCAGACGATGCTGGCAACGCTGCGCGATGCCGTACTGGGTGATTTTCGCCCCGACCTGACGCTCTATCTGGATGTTACGCCGGAAGTGGGCCTCAAACGCGCCCGCGCGCGCGGCGAGCTGGACCGCATTGAACAAGAGTCCTTTGATTTCTTTAACCGCACCCGTGCGCGCTATCTTGAGCTGGCGGCACAGGATAGCGCTATTCGTACCATCGATGCGACGCAGTCGCTGGATGACGTCACGCACAACATCCAGCAGACCGTTACGCAGTGGGTACAGGAGCAGCAGGCATGAAATGGTATCCATGGTTGCGTCCGCACTTTGAGCAGCTGATCGGCAGCTATCAGGCGGGGCGGGGGCATCATGCGTTACTGATTCAGGCATTGCCAGGGATGGGGGATGAGGCGCTAATTTATGCCCTCACCCGTTTTCTGATGTGCCAGCAGCCGGAAGGGCACAAAAGCTGTGGTAAGTGCCGCGGCTGCCAGCTGATGCAGGCGGGCACACATCCTGACTACTACACCCTTGAGCCTGAGAAGGGCAAGAGCGCGCTGGGTATTGATGCCGTGCGTGAAGTTAGTGAAAAATTGTACGAACATGCGCGTCTGGGTGGCGCTAAGGTCGTCTTGCTCAAAGACGCCACCCTGCTGACCGAGGCGGCGGCTAACGCCCTGCTTAAGACTCTTGAAGAGCCGCCGGAAAAAACGTGGTTTTTCCTCTCGTGCCGCGATCCGGGACGATTGCTGGCGACGTTGCGCAGCCGCTGCCGTCTTCATCACCTTGCGGTGCCTCAGGAATCATGGGCGCTGAGCTGGCTGGAGCGAGAGGTGACAACGTCACCTGAAAGTGCGCTGTCCGCCTTGCGCCTGAGTAGCGGCGCGCCCGCGGCGGCGCTGGCCTTGCTGCAACCTGACGTCTGGTCACAGCGAGAAGCGCTCTGCCGGGCCGTTGAAGCGGCGCTGAATAACAACGACTGGCTAAGCTTACTCCCGACACTTAACAGCGATAGTGCCGTTGAGCGTCTGCACTGGCTGGCCGCGTTGCTGCTGGATGCCCTTAAAATTCAGCAAGGGGCAACGCTGCTGACTAACCCTGACGCGTGGCCACTGGTGAGTACGCTGGCGAACCGCCTCTCCGGCGCGATTCTTCATGCGATGCTTCATGAAGTTTGCCAGAGCCGCGAACAGCTTTTAACCGTGACGGGACTTAATCGCGAGCTTTTACTGACCGACCAGTTACTGCGCATTGAACATTACCTGCAACCCGGCGTCACACCGCCAGTTTCCCATCTCTGAGAGAGACATTATGTTTTTAGTCGACTCACACTGCCATCTTGATGGCCTGGATTATCAATCCCTGCATAAAAACGTGGATGACGTGCTGGAAAAAGCCGCTGCCCGCGATGTGAAATTCTGCCTTGCGGTGGCGACGACGCTGCCGGGTTATCGCACCATGCGTGAGCTGGTGGGCGTTCGCGACAACGTGGTGTTCTCCTGCGGCGTGCATCCGCTGAATCAGGACGAGGCGTATGACGTTGAGGAACTGCGCCGACTGGCAGCAGAAGAGGGCGTGGTGGCGATGGGGGAGACCGGCCTGGACTATTTTTACACGCCGGAAACGAAACCGCGGCAGCAGGAGTCCTTCCGCCATCATATCCGCATTGGCCGCGAACTGAACAAGCCGGTCATTGTGCATACCCGTGATGCGCGTGCCGATACCCTGGCGATCCTTCGGGAAGAAAACGTGACGGATTGCGGTGGCGTACTACACTGTTTCACAGAAGACAGAGAAACGGCGGGTAAACTGCTTGATTTAGGGTTTTATATTTCGTTTTCCGGGATCGTGACGTTCCGTAACGCTGAGCAGCTCCGGGATGCCGCGCGTTATGTTCCGCTCGATCGCATTCTGGTGGAGACAGACTCTCCGTATCTGGCCCCGGTTCCGCATCGCGGTAAAGAGAACCAACCGGCGATGACGCGAGACGTGGCTGAGTACATGGCCGTACTGAAGGGCGTCAGCATCGAAGAGCTGGCCCGCGTGACCACGGAAAACTTCTCAACGCTGTTCCATATTGACCCCGCCCGCCTGCAATCTGTCTGATACACCTGTTTTTTTTAGGCTCGTAATTAATAAATAAAACGAGTAAAGTTCACCGCCTCATTTGGGGCGGTGAGGGTGTTTTTAGACACATCCGGACATGCTTTTTGTAAATAACTGAAAGTTTTTCGACCGCCTTAAGCTGAAACGTGATAGCCGTCAAACAAACTCAGAGGGAATTATTTTACTCTGTGTAATAAATAAAGGGCGCTTAGATGTCCTGTCCACGGCACGGTACTCCCCCCGGGCCAATGCGTGAAAGCGTAAAAAAAGCACAAATACTCAGGAGCACTCTCAATTATGTTTAAGAATGCATTTGCTAACCTGCAAAAGGTCGGTAAATCGCTGATGCTGCCAGTATCCGTACTGCCTATCGCAGGTATCCTGCTGGGTGTCGGTTCTGCTAACTTCAGCTGGCTGCCAGCCGTAGTGTCCCATGTGATGGCCGAAGCAGGCGGTTCTGTCTTTGCTAACATGCCACTGATCTTCGCGATCGGTGTGGCTCTGGGCTTCACCAATAACGACGGCGTATCTGCGCTGGCTGCAGTGGTTGCTTACGGCATCATGGTGAAAACCATGGCTGTGGTTGCGCCGCTGGTTCTGCATTTACCGGCAGAAGAGATCGCCGCGAAACACCTGGCGGACACCGGTGTTCTGGGCGGTATCATTTCCGGTGCGATTGCAGCGTACATGTTCAACCGCTTCTATCGCATCAAGCTGCCTGAGTACCTGGGCTTCTTCGCGGGCAAGCGTTTCGTTCCGATCATCTCTGGTCTGGCAGCGATTTTCACTGGCGTGATCCTGTCCTTCATCTGGCCACCAATCGGCTCCGCTATCCAGACCTTCTCTCAGTGGGCTGCTTACCAGAACCCGGTTGTGGCGTTTGGTATCTACGGCTTCATCGAGCGTTGCCTGGTGCCATTCGGTCTGCACCACATCTGGAACGTTCCATTCCAGATGCAGATTGGTGAATTCACCAACGCAGCAGGCCAGGTATTCCACGGCGATATCCCACGTTACATGGCGGGTGACCCAACTGCAGGTAAACTGTCTGGTGGCTTCCTGTTCAAAATGTACGGTCTGCCAGCAGCGGCGATTGCTATCTGGCACTCTGCTAAGCCAGAGAACCGTGCAAAAGTGGGCGGTATCATGATCTCCGCAGCGCTGACCTCGTTCCTGACCGGTATCACCGAGCCGATCGAGTTCTCCTTCATGTTCGTTGCGCCGATCCTGTACGTTATCCACGCGATTCTGGCGGGCCTGGCGTTCCCAATCTGTATTCTGCTGGGTATGCGTGACGGTACGTCCTTCTCTCATGGTCTGATCGACTTCATCGTTCTGTCCGGTAACAGCAGCAAACTGTGGCTGTTCCCAATCGTGGGTGCGTGCTACGCCGTTGTTTACTACACCATCTTCCGCGTGCTGATTAAAGCACTGGACCTGAAAACCCCAGGCCGTGAAGATGCGACAGAAGACAGCAAAGCTGGCGCGACCAGCGAAATGGCTCCGGCACTGGTTGCCGCGTTCGGCGGTAAAGAGAACATCACTAACCTGGACGCGTGTATCACTCGTCTGCGTGTGAGCGTTGCCGACGTCGCGAAAGTAGACCAGCCGGGTCTGAAAAAACTGGGCGCAGCGGGCGTGGTTGTTGCAGGTTCTGGTGTACAGGCAATTTTCGGTACGAAATCCGATAACCTGAAAACCGAAATGGATGAATACATCCGCAACAACTAAGCTGTGACCTGGGGAGACTAAGGCAGCCGAATGGCTGCCTTTTTTATTTCTGTCTTAAAAAAATGCAGCAGCACGCTTTAACGGTCACTCTTCGTTCAGCTGATGAACATTCAGGAAAGAAATCGAGGGAGGAGGTTGAAAGGACAGGAGAAACTCGCTCATACTCTTGAATTGTGTCACGCACTCAACCAGAGCGTGTGTTAACAGCAATTGCTCGCGCCAGATTAAACAAAAAAGGAAAAGGTCATGGCTGAAGAAACGATTTTCAGTAAAATTATCCGTCGCGAAATCCCGTCGGATATCGTCTATCAGGATGAACTGGTAACGGCTTTCCGGGATATTTCCCCTCAGGCCCCGACGCACGTCCTTATCATTCCCAATATTCTGATTCCGACCGTAAACGACGTAAAAACCGAGCATGAAGTGGCGTTAGGTCGTATGCTGACGGTGGCCGCGAAAATCGCTGAACAAGAAGGCATTGCAGAAGACGGTTACCGTCTGATCATGAACTGCAACCGTCATGGTGGTCAGGAAGTTTATCATATTCACATGCATCTGCTGGGTGGACGTCCTCTGGGGCCGATGCTGGCACATAAAGGTCTTTGATATGCGTAAAGGGCGTATTGCAGCGCTGGTATTGACGATGATGATTGTGGGGTGCAGCTCGCGCCCGGCGATCCCCGTGAACGATGAACAGACGCTGGTGATGGAATCCTCCGTGCTTGCCGCGGGCATCACGGCGCAACAACCCGTGCTGACCATCAGTGAAATCAATTCCTCTGCCTCCTCTACGCTCTTTAATGAAAGACATGAACCCGTGACGGTCCACTACCGTTTTTTCTGGTATGACGTAAGAGGTCTTGAAATGCATCCGCTGGAGGCGCCGCGCAGCGTCACCATTCCGGCCAGATCGTCGGTAACGCTCTATGGCAGCGCCAACTATCTGGGTGCGCATAAGGTGAGACTTTATCTTTATCTCTAAGGGGTGAACCTTGATTAAAAACTTGAGCCGCTATGCGCTCGTGACAGCTTTCGCGCTGTTCCTGGCGGGGTGTGTGACCCGAACTGAACAGCCAGCGCCTGTGGAAGAGGCGAAACCGGGCACTGAACAGCCGACACAGCCAACGCAGCCGCAGCCAACCGTGCCGTCTGTGCCGTCTATACCGGCACAGCCAGGCCCGATCGAGCATCCGGACCAGACGTCGCAGCCCACGCCGCGCGTGCGCCATTACGACTGGAACGGCGCAATGCAGCCCATGGTCGGCAAAATGCTGCAGGCACAGGGCGTGACGGCAGGTAGCGTGTTGCTGGTTGATAGCGTAAACAACCGTACCAACGGTTCGCTGAACGCGGGCGAAGCGACAGAAACCCTGCGCAATGCGCTGGCAAACAACGGTAAGTTTACGCTGGTCTCCGCCCAGCAGCTCGCGGTAGCCAAACAGCAGCTTGGCCTGTCGCCACAGGATAGCCTCGGCACACGCAGCAAGGCGATCGGCATTGCCCGTAACGTTGGCGCACAGTATGTGCTGTACTCTAACGCCACCGGTAACGTGAATACACCGGCCCTGCAGATGCAGCTGATGCTGGTTCAGACAGGCGAAATTATCTGGTCAGGTAAAGGTGCGGTTACGCAACAATGACAGCACGCGTGAAGAGATTCTGACGCGCTATTTTCCTCAGTACCGCCTTATCGCGCCGCAGGCCCACTCCGGGCTTGGCGGCGCGAGTTGCATTATAGCGCAGGGGGAACGACGCCTGGTCTTGCGGCAACATCACGACCCCTATGCGCCTGCCTCCCATTTCCGTCGTCAGTTTCGCGCCCTGAGGCGTCTTCCGTCAGATCTCGTGCCTGCACCCCGTTTTTTCAGAGAGAGCTGGATGGCCGTCGACTATCTGGACGGTGACGTGAAAAGCGCGCTGCCGGACACGCCGGCGCTCGCGGCAATGCTGTATCATCTGCACCGGCAGCCACGTCTGGGATGGCGAATCACGCTATACCCGCTGCTTGAACGCTACTGGCAGCAGGCCGCGCCAGACAGACGCACTCCAGTGTGGCTGGCACATCTCAAGCGGTTGCGTAAAGCAGGCGAGCCGCAGCCGATTCGGCTATCGCCGCTGCACATGGATGTTCATGCCGGAAATATTGTGCATACGGCAGAGGGCATCAGGCTCATCGACTGGGAATACGCCGGAGATGGCGATGTGGCGCTGGAGCTGGCGGCAGTCTGGACGGAGAGTGACGACGCGCGGCAGACGCTTATCAGGAACTACGCCGAGGTGGCGCACATTGACGCCGACGCGCTCAGGCGTCAGGTCAAACGCTGGCGGCCATGGGTCGTCATGTTAATGGCTGGCTGGTTTGAAATGCGCTATCAGCAGTCAAGAGACAAACATTTTATTGCGCTGGCAGACGATGCCTGGCGTCAGTTATAAACGAAAGGATAAGAGAGGTGGATGTGGGTCCAGTCATGTTGGATGTAGAAGGGTTTGAACTGGATGCGGAGGAGCGTGAAATTCTGGCGCATCCGCTGGTGGGGGGCCTGATCCTGTTTACCCGCAACTATCACGATCCGGCGCAGCTGCGCGAGCTGGTGCGCCAGATCCGCGCCGCGTCGCGCAATCATCTGGTGGTCGCCGTCGATCAGGAAGGCGGACGCGTGCAGCGTTTTCGCGAAGGGTTTACCCGCCTGCCGGCGGCCCAGTCTTTTGCCGCGCTGCTCGGCACGGAAGAGGGCGGGAAACTGGCGCAGGAGGCCGGCTGGCTGATGGCCAGTGAAATGATTGCCATGGATATCGACATCAGTTTTGCCCCGGTTCTGGACGTGGGGCATATCAGCGCCGCCATTGGCGAGCGCTCGTACCATGACGATCCGCGCATTGCGCTGGCCATGGCGACCCGCTTCATTGACGGCATGCACGATGCCGGGATGAAAACCACCGGGAAACACTTCCCTGGCCACGGGGCGGTAACGGCGGACTCGCATAAAGAGACCCCGCGCGATCCGCGCCCGGAAGCGGAAATTCGCGCCAAAGATATGTCGGTGTTCAGGTCGCTTATCACCGACAACAAGCTGGATGCCATCATGCCTGCGCACGTGATTTACAGCGACGTTGACCCACGTCCTGCCAGCGGCTCTCCGCACTGGCTGAAAACCGTTCTGCGTCAGGAGCTGGGCTTCAATGGCGTGATTTTCTCTGACGATCTATCGATGGAAGGGGCGGCGATTATGGGCAGCTACGCTGAACGCGGTCAGGCGTCGCTGGATGCAGGTTGCGATATGATCCTGGTCTGCAATAATCGTAAAGGTGCCGTTAGCGTGCTGGATAACCTGTCGCCGATCAATGCAGAGCGTGTTACACAATTGTATCATAAAGGTTCATTTAGCCGTCAGGAGCTGATGGATTCGGCGCGCTGGAAGACGGTCAACGCCCGGCTTGAAGACCTGAATGAGCGCTGGCAGGCACATAAAGCCAGCCTGTAAACCCTCCCGGAAGGCGTAGCGTGGTGAGAAGACGATGATCATCTATTTACACGGTTTTGACTCAAATAGCCCTGGTAATCATGAGAAGGTGCTGCAGCTGCAGTTTATCGATCCGGATGTCCGGTTGATCAGCTACAGCACGCGCCATCCGAAGCATGATATGCAGCACCTGCTCAAAGAGGTGGACAAGATGTTGCAGCTCAACGTCGACGATCGGCCGTTGATTTGCGGCGTGGGGCTGGGCGGCTACTGGGCAGAGCGGATTGGCTTCCTGTGCGACATCCGCCAGGTCGTATTCAATCCCAACCTTTTCCCGAACGAAAACATGGAAGGCAAAATCGACCGCCCGGAAGAGTATGTCGATATTGCGACCAAGTGCGTCAGCAATTTTCGGGAGAAAAACCGTGACCGCTGCCTGGTGATCCTGTCGCGTAACGATGAGGCGCTCAACAGCCACCGGGCTGCAGAACTGCTGCATCATTACTATGAAATTGTCTGGGACGAAGAACAGACCCACAAGTTTAAGAATATCTCCCCGCATCTGCAGCGCATCAAAGCCTTTAAAACGCTGGGCTAAACTACAGCCTGCCACTTCAGAAACCCGGTCGCAAACGCGCACCGGGTTTCTTTTTGTCCAGAATTGTCTACTTTTAAGCCATCAAAACTTGATGCATATCAATTTTGGTATGACCAATGCGCCTGACGTGGTATTCTCAATGCACCTGAATGGTTTCAGTGCTGTAACCTGTTGTTAATTAAGGGTTATTTTTATAACTTTTAATTAACAATTGGTTAATAATTTGAGGGGGTCACGTTGACTACGCCATTGAAAAAGATAGTGATTGTAGGCGGTGGTGCTGGCGGGCTGGAGCTGGCGACACAGTTGGGTAAGAAGCTGGGGCGCGGTAAAAAAGCCAAAATCACGCTGGTGGATCGTAACCACAGCCACCTGTGGAAACCGCTGCTGCACGAAGTGGCGACCGGCTCTCTGGATGAGGGCGTGGACGCGCTCAGCTATCTGGCACACGCGCGCAACCATCATTTCCAGTTCCAGCTGGGCTCGGTGGTGGACATCAACCGTGAAAGCAAAACCATCACTCTGGCAGAACTGCGTGATGAAAAAGGGGAGCTGTTGGTTCCTGAGCGCAAGCTGCCGTACGACACCCTGGTCATGGCGCTGGGCAGTACCTCCAACGACTTCAACACGCCGGGCGTGAAAGAGCACTGTATCTTCCTCGATAACCCGCACCAGGCGCGTCGTTTCCATCAGGAAATGCTGAACCTGTTCCTGAAGTACACCAGCAATATGGGTGCGAACGGTAAGGTCAATATCGCCATTGTCGGCGGCGGTGCGACGGGCGTTGAGCTGTCCGCTGAGCTGCACAATGCGGTGAAGCAGCTGCACAGCTACGGTTACAAAGGGTTAACGAACGAAGCGCTGAACGTCACGCTGGTCGAAGCCGGTGAACGCATTCTGCCTGCGCTGCCTCCGCGTATTTCCGGTGCGGCGCACAATGAACTCACCAAGCTGGGCGTGCGGGTGCTGACGCAGACCATGGTGACCAGCGCCGACGAAGGCGGCCTGCACACCAAAGACGGCGAGTATATCAAAGCGGATCTGATGGTCTGGGCGGCAGGTATCAAAGCGCCTGACTTTATGAAAGATATCGGCGGCCTGGAAACCAACCGCATTAATCAGCTGGTCACGGAGCCAACGCTGCAAACCACGCGTGACCCTGAAATCTTTGCTATCGGTGACTGCGCCTCCTGCGCCCGTCCTGAAGGTGGATTCGTGCCGCCGCGCGCCCAGGCTGCACACCAGATGGCAAGCCTGGTCCTGCACAACATTCTGGCGCAGTACAAAGGCAAGCCAATGAAGGCCTATGTTTACAAAGACCACGGTTCTCTGGTGTCTCTGTCAAACTTCTCAACCGTCGGCAGCCTGATGGGCAACCTGATGCGCGGCTCGATGATGGTAGAAGGGCGCATTGCCCGCTTCGTGTACATCTCCCTGTACCGTATGCACCAGATTGCGCTGCACGGCTACTTCAAAACCGGGCTGATGATGCTGGTGGGCAGAATCAACCGCGTGATCCGTCCGCGTCTGAAGCTGCACTAATCTTTCACTCCCTCCGGGCTCTCCGGAGGGAGTTTTTAGCATTTCATGCTGTAGATCACAGTTTGACTGCTTAAGAGTTCTCCTAAATAGAATATATCTCCTCGCTATGCCCCTTTTTTGATCCTTTATCTGATTGGCGAAGCCGTGCCTCCATTGCAAAATTGTTACCAATAGCAACAAAGGAGGAAGTCCCGTGAATAAATCAATGTTGGCGGGTATAGGGATTGGCGTCGCGGCTGCGTTAGGTGTGGCTGCCGTTGCCAGTCTCAACGTATTAGACCGCGGCCCGCAGTATGCGCAGGTGGTTTCTGCTACACCGATTAAAGAAACGGTAAAAACGCCTCGTCAGGAGTGCCGTAACGTCTCCGTGACGCATCGTCGTCCGGTGCAGGATGAAAACCGTATCGCCGGTTCTGTTCTGGGTGCGGTAGCGGGTGGCGTGATTGGTCACCAGTTTGGCGGCGGCCGGGGTAAAGATGTAGCGACCGTGGTCGGCGCGCTGGGTGGCGGCTATGCCGGTAACCAGGTGCAGGGCGCGATGCAGGATAACGATACCTACACCACGACTCAGCAACGCTGCAAAACCGTCTACGACAAGTCGGAAAAAATGCTGGGTTATGACGTGACGTACAAAATTGGCGATCAGCAGGGCAAAATCCGCATGGATAAAGATCCGGGCACGCAAATTCCACTCGATGGAAATGGCCAGCTGGTTCTGAATAACAAAGTGTAAAAAAGATGTTCTCTGAATTTAGCTCCTCATGCGCTCAGGCTGAGGAGCTTTTTTTTTGCTTCAGATTTTGAGGAGCTCAGGCCACAGCCGCAGCGTGGTGTCGCTAATATTCTGCAGTTTTTCCAGCGTTGCCCCTTCACGGGCGCTGATCGACATCCCCTGCAAAATACAGCTCAGGTATTGCGCCAGCAGCTGAGGGTTGCACTGTGCAGGGATTTCACCGCGCTGCTGCCGCTGAGCCAGAAAGGCGCTCAGCGTCTCCTCCTGCATGGCATGACGCGATTTCACCGTATTGGCAATCTCTTTCGAGGACGCCGCCAGGGTGGCAGAGGTGTTAATCATAAAACAGCCCGCAGGCGTGTCCTTACTGGTAAAGCAGGTCGCGACGGCGGTGAAGTAATCCCGAAGCGCCTGTTCGACGCTTTTCTCTTCACAAAACAGCTGGGCTTCGTGTTTCGCCGCAAAGCGCGAAATGTATCTGTCCAGCACTGCCCTGAACAGCCCCTCTTTATTGGTAAATTCGGCATAGAGCGTCGGCGCTTTGGCGCCGGTGGCTTCTACCAGAACGGAAAGCGAGGTTGCTTCATACCCATGTTGCCAGAAGAGAGTCATGGCCTTATCAAGCGCTGCATCCCTGTCAAACACTTTTGGTCGGCCACGGCTTTTCTTTGCACAACTCGTGACGTCGGTTGTCATGTGCCGTTGGTCCTCTGTTGGTTTGTTGAATGACCATTATAAAAATAAACGCAAGTCACCACCAGCGCTGAATGCTTAAAAATAAATTAATCATATGAGTATGAAAAATAACGACTTTAAAATTAAGTTAACGACCATTATAAAATTATGTTGACGTGTGAGATGGATCACATTTATGATTTACCTATCGATCGTTAACTAAATAGCTAACGACCTCCAAATTCATCTGCTAAAGGTAAACATCATGAAAAACGTAAAAACCCTCATCGCTGCTACTGTCCTGAGTTCACTCTCTTTCGCAAGCTTTGCGGCTGTACAGGTACAGTCCACCCCGGCCGATCAGCATAAAGTCGGGACGATCTCTGCCTCTGCCGGGACTAACCTGGGTTCACTGGAAGATCAGCTGGCGCAAAAAGCGCAAGAGATGGGTGCAAAATCTTACCGCATCACCTCTGTGACCGGTCCTAACACCCTGCACGGCACCGCCGTCATCTACAAATAAGCCGGGCATAAACCCTCATTTATGCCACTGCAATAAAAAACGCCCTGCTTAGCAGGGCGTTTTTTTATTTATGATTTACATCGATTGCTGGATGACATCGTGATGCCGGGTGACGTCGGTCGGCATGCCTGAGCGGGCCTCCATTGCGCGCTCCATCACCTCGCTGTTGGTATTCGCATTCGTTTTAAAGCTTACCATCGCGGCATTCAGGTTAATGGGCAGCGTCTGCGGGTCATCGCCAATGTTTTTCGATAGCGGCTGATGAATTTCAACCAGCCGCACGCCGCCCGGCTCCTCAGAAACCTTGATCGGCGTATTGATAATATTGACTTTCGTACCCGGCGTAACGACGTTAAACAGCGTTTTGATATCGTCATCGCGCAGACGAATGCAGCCGGAGCTGACGCGCATGCCGATGCCAAAGTCCGCATTCGTGCCGTGCAGCAGGTAAACGCCGCCGTAGGCCGCCAGACGGATCGCGTGGTGACCCATCGGGTTATCCGGGCCTGCTGGCACCACGGCTGGAAGATCGATGCCCTGAGCTTTATACCGGGCACGAATATTGGCCGTTGGTGTCCAGGTTGGATTCGCGCGTTTATCCGAGACGGTGGTGACCATCGTCGGCGTCAGGGTGTCGCCGCCCAGCTGACCAATACCAATCGGGTAGACGGTCACCTCATTTTTACCCGGCGGGTAATAGTACAGACGCAGCTCCGCCAGATTTATGACGATCCCCACACGCGGAGCGTCCGGCAGGATAGTCTGTAACGGGATAGTCAATACGCTGCCCGCGCGCGGGACGTAGGGGTCGACGCCAGGGTTCGCCTGCAGCAGGGCCAGAAAACCAACGTTATATTTTTTGGCAATGGCTTCCAGCGAACCGCCATTATTTTCAACCACATGAAAGCGGTTTTCCCCCACCACCTTGCTGCCGGACGGAGGAAGGGGCCAGGTATTTGCGCGAGCGGGAAGCGCAACCGCAACGGTGGCTGCCAGCGCAAACAGGGTTAACCAGCGAGTCATACGCGAAGAGATCATCACCATAGTCCATATAAATGATAAGGTTATTGTTTTATAAGGCGTTAACGATAATTATGGCGAATGGGTGTGTCGGGAAGATCGGGTGAAGTGCAAAGAGTTTGTAAATTGTCCCCCGTTAGCGCTGGGCTAACGGGGAAAGGGAGGTCAGGCGATCGCGTTCTCTTCCAGCTGGCGCATAAAGCTACGCACCCAGTCCATGCGGGTTTTGCGCTCCGTCAGCTCCTGGGTAAATTTCAGACGCGTTGGGCCATCCAGACGGAAATGCTGCGGCTGTTTTTGCAGCAGACCGATGAGCCACATCGGGTTGACGTGGTTCTTCTCGGCGAACTCAATCACGCCGCCTTTTTCGTTGCCTTCAAGCTTGCGAATGCCCAGCTTCTGCGCCTGCTGGCGCAGGCGCGCGATATCCAGCAGATTTCGCGCCGCATCGGGCAATAGACCAAAGCGGTCGATCAGCTCAACCTTAATCTCTTCCAGCTCGCTTTCCGTCTTCGCGCTGGCGATGCGCTTGTAGAACGACAGGCGGGTATTCACGTCCGGAATGAAATCGTCCGGCAGCAGGGAAGGCATACGCAACTCGACCTCGGTCTGCTGACTGGTGAGATCTTCCAGCGACGGCTCGCGCCCGGCCTTCAGGGCATCAACCGCGTTTTCCAGCAGTTCCATATAGAGCGAGAAGCCGATGGTCTCCATCGAGCCGCTCTGGTCCTCACCCAGCAGTTCACCGGCACCGCGGATCTCAAGGTCGTGCGTGGCCAGCGCGAAGCCTGCGCCGAGGTCTTCCAGCGAGGCGATGGCTTCCAGACGCTTTTGCGCGTCGGTGGTCATCGCTTTTGGATGCGGCGTCAGCAGCCAGGCGTAGGCCTGATGGTGCGAACGCCCGACGCGGCCACGCAGCTGGTGAAGCTGCGCCAGGCCAAAGTGATCCGCACGTTCAATAATGATGGTGTTCGCCGTCGGAATGTCGATCCCGGTTTCGATGATGGTGGTACACACCAGCACGTTAAAGCGCTGATGGTGGAAGTCGTTCATCACCCGTTCCAGCTCGCGCTCGCGCATCTGCCCGTGACCGATAGCAATGCGCGCTTCCGGCACCAGCTCCGCCAGCCTGTCGGCGGCTTTCTGGATGTTTTCCACGTCGTTGTACAGGTAATAGACCTGACCCCCGCGCAGCACTTCACGCAGAATGGCCTCACGCACCACCAGATTATCGTATTCGCGGACGAAGGTTTTTACCGCCAGACGGCGCGCCGGCGGCGTGGCAATAATCGACAGATCGCGCATGCCGCTCATTGCCATGTTCAGGGTTCGCGGGATCGGCGTCGCGGTCAGGGTCAGGATATCGACGTCGGCGCGCATCGCTTTGATGCGTTCCTTATGACGCACCCCGAAGCGGTGCTCTTCGTCGACGATCAGCAGCCCCAGATCTTTCCACTTCACGTCGCTTTGCAGCAGCTTATGGGTGCCGATCAGAATATCAATCTTGCCTTCGCTGGCCTGCTCCAGGATCTGCGTCTGCTCTTTGGTGCTGCGAAAACGCGACAGCATCTCGATGCGTACCGGCCAGTTGGCGAAGCGGTCGCGGAAGTTGTCGAAGTGCTGCTGAGCGAGCAGGGTGGTTGGCACCAGCACCGCCACCTGCTTGTTGTTTTCCACCGCAAGGAAGGCGGCGCGCATCGCCACTTCGGTTTTGCCGAAGCCGACGTCGCCGCACACTAAACGGTCCATCGCCAGCGGCTGGCACATGTCGCTCAGCACGGCGTTAATAGCCTGAGCCTGATCCGGCGTGGTTTCAAACGGGAAGCTGTCGCAGAACAGCTGATACTGTTCCTTATCATGCTTAAAGGCGAAGCCCTCTTTGGCCGCGCGCTGGGCGTAGATATCCAGCAGCTCGGCGGCCACGTCGCGCACTTTTTCCGCGGCCTTCTGGCGCGCGCGCGCCCAGGCGTCGCCGCCCAGCTTGTGCAGAGGCGCGTTCTCTTCGGCCCCGCCCGCGTAGCGGCTGATCAGATGCAGGGACGACACCGGGACATACAGTTTGGCGTCGTTCGCGTAGGTCAGCATCAGGTATTCACCTTTAATGCCGCCCGCCTCGAGCGTGGTCATGCCCTGATAGCGCCCAACGCCATGCTCCAGGTGCACAATCGGCTGGCCCGGATGCAGCTCGGCCAGGTTGCGGATCAGCGTGTCCGGGTTGATGGTTCGACGGCTGTCCTGACGACGGCGCGCGACGCGCTCGCCCAGCAGGTCGCTTTCGCAAATCAGCGCCAGGTTGTTGAGCGTGTCGATGAACCCATGCTCGGCGGCGCCAATCATCAGGTAACGGCCGTTTCCGGTCGCTTCGCTCAGGCGCAGGATGCGCTTCGGCGCCACCTTAATGCGTCCCAGCAGCTCACCTAACGCTTCGCGACGGCCTTCACTCTCAACGGAGAACACCACCGGGCCGGTAAACGACTCCAGAAACTTGCGCAGATTATCCAGCGGGGATTTCTGCTGCGCCTGGACGGCCAGGTCCGGCAGCGTCCGGAAGGCGAGGTTGGTGTTAGCGGCCTTATCGGCAAGCGAATCGGTTTTCAGCTGCATCCGCGGCCAGCGCTTCAGCTCGGCGTTGAGCTCGTCGGTACGCAGCCACAGCGCTTCCGGCGGCAGCAGCGGACGCATCGGGTCAACGCCCCGGTTTTCGAAGCGAGCGCGGGTTTCGCTTTCAAAGCGGCTGGCGCTGGCGTCGATATCCCCGGTGTTAACAATCAGGGTATTCGCCGGGAAGTAGCTGAACAGGGCAGGGAGCGGCTCGCTGAAGAACAGCGGCTGCCAGTATTCGATCCCGGCAGGCAGCGTGCCTTTGCTGACCTGCTGATAAATATGTTCCGCGTCGCGCTTCACCTCGAACTTATCGCGCCACTGGCTGCGGAATAGTTCGATAGCAGTTTTGTCCGTCGGGAACTCATGTGCGGGCAGTAAATTGATGGACTCGACCTCCTCCAGCGTGCGCTGGGTGTCGGCGTCGAAGACGCGCAGGCTGTCGATTTCATCATCGAAAAAGTCCAGACGATACGGCTGGTCGCTGCCCATCGGGTAAAGGTCGAGCAGCGCGCCGCGGGTCGCATATTCCCCGTGCTCCATCACCTGATCCACGTGGCGATACCCGGCGCCGTCAAGCTGCGCCCGCAGGGCATCACGGGACAGGCGCTGACCTTTTTTCATTACCAGCGCGTGACCGTGCAGGTAGCTGTGCGGGCAGACGCGCTGCATCAGGGTGTTTACCGGCACAATCAGCACGCCGCGCTGCATGGTCGGGAGTTGATAGAGCGTCGACAGGCGCGAGGAGATGATCTCCTGGTGCGGAGAGAAGCTGTCATAGGGCAGCGTTTCCCAGTCGGCCAGGCTGAACACCAGATTATCGGTGAACTGGCGAATTTCATCGTGCAGGCGCAGGGCGTTTTGCATATCCGGGGCAACCAGGATCACCGGGCCAGGATGACGCTCAGCAATTTCCGCCACCAGCGTGGCGCACGCTGCGCCCGTGAGTTCACCCAGCTGGCGCTGGTCGCCCGCTTTGACAGGCAAGGAATAACGATAGTGTTCAGGCATGGCTATGTCAGAGTCTCTTATGGATATACCAACAGTATTGGGGCATATCACTGATACGCAATGTCTTTATTATCCTCGATCGTTTTACATAAGCAAATCGTAACCGCACGGCGGGGTTATACGCCCCCGAAAGGGGGCGGAGAGGGCATTAACGGGTGGTCGGCGAGAGCGTAAGCGTCGAAGGCGGAGAAAAGAAAATGTCCCCGAACAGCGCGGTGGAGAGTTTACGCACCCCCAGCCCGGCCAGGGTACAGATAAGCAGGCTGGCAAACGGGTAGACCAGAATTAAGGTGAGTTCAGCCCAGAGCGGCCAGTACGCGGCATTCATCTCGCCAATCAGGAACAGGCTAAAGGCCTCAATGAGGATGCGGTGGGTGGTATAAATCGCAATGGTATTGGAGCCAATCACGTTCAGCAGGTTGTCAGGGTGAACGGCATAGCGCTGCTCAACGCTGTAGAACAGCTTCATGATCAGCACAATCGACAGCAAGGAGAGCAGCAGCGGAACGTTAGCAAACCACATCACCACGGAGACGGCGGCGAAAGCGCCCGTTGCCAGCCAGGTGCGGCGCAGGTTTAGATTTTTCATCCATGCCATCAGCTCAGCGCCATACCACGCCCCGAGGCTGTAGTAGATCATGTTGCGGACCACGCTGTTCATTCCCCACCACGGCAGCGGCAGGAAGTTGATCGCGATGCTTGCCAGCGCCAGCAGTCCCAGCATCGGTAGCTTCCAGCGGCTCAGCAGTTTACACAACGTGAAGTAGACCACCAGGGCATACAGATACCACAGACTGGTGCTGGCGGTGAGCATCCCTTGCACAAATCCCAGGAGCGAATCGGCGTAGGCCGCGTTTGATGAGGTGGCAACCTCGCGATCGGGCGCCAGCCAGGCGTTCAGGTGGGTCAGCGCCTGCCATTGCAGAATCCCCCACAGCGCCAGAACCCAGACAATGCTCCAGATTCGCTTGTCGAGGCTGGTTCGCCAGTCCACCTCGTCAATATAACGACGGATCAGATAGCCGGAGATAAAGAAAAAGACCGGCATACGGAAGGGGGCGAGATAGAGATTAAAATAGATCCAGCATTTGGCGAGAAGGCCAGAGAGCGGGTGTTGCAGCCCGATCAGGTGCGGATAAAACGTGATAACTGAATGGTAGATAACCACCAGGCAGATACACAGCCCTTTTATCTGGTTAATCCATAATGCTTTTTGCTTCATTGTTCGCAACTACCTTATTGCCATAGACGAACGAGCAATTGTTGTTAAACGAAACCGGGCTGTAATGGGTAACAGTCTGTATCAGGAGGTTTTTCGGAAAAGGTGGAGGTTACGAGGTGCGGTTTCAGATATTAGTACCCTGATTTATCTGAATTTTTCGGAAAAATGATTACCAAAGCTTACGGTTTCAGTCATTTACGCTTAACGGATTCGCTTATATACTCGTGGGTCTGCTATCAGCAAACAGACGGACTTCATGTATCAACCTGTCGCACTCTTCATAGGCTTACGCTACATGCGTGGGCGCGCCGCGGACCGCTTCGGTCGCTTTGTCTCCTGGCTTTCGACTATTGGCATTACGCTTGGCGTGATGGCACTGGTGACGGTGCTTTCCGTCATGAATGGCTTCGAGCGCGAGCTGCAAAACAACATCCTGGGGCTGATGCCGCAGGCCGTACTCTCATCCACTAACGGTTCGGTTAACCCACAGCAGCTGCCGGAAAGCGCGGCGAAGTTACAGGGCGTCACGCGCGTTGCGCCACTGACCACCGGCGACGTGGTGCTGCAAAGCGCCCGCAGCGTGGCGGTCGGCGTGATGCTGGGTATTGACCCGGCACAAAAAGATCCGCTCACGCCGTATCTCGTTAACGTGAAGCAGACCGATCTGGAAGCCGGAAAATACAATGTGATTCTGGGTGAGCAGCTTGCCGGCCAGCTTGGCGTTAACCGCGGCGACCAGCTCCGCGTGATGGTGCCTTCAGCCAGCCAGTTTACGCCGATGGGGCGCCTGCCAAGCCAGCGCCTGTTCACCGTGATTGGGACCTTTGCCGCCAACAGCGAAGTCGATGGCTACCAGATGCTGGTTAACATTCAGGACGCGTCACGCCTGATGCGCTACCCGGCCGGCAATATCACCGGCTGGCGCCTGTGGCTCGACGCGCCGCTGAAGGTCGATACCCTCAGCCAGCAAAAACTGCCGGACGGCACCAAATGGCAGGACTGGCGCGAGCGTAAAGGCGAGCTGTTCCAGGCCGTGCGGATGGAGAAAAACATGATGGGGCTGCTGCTGAGCCTGATCGTCGCCGTGGCTGCTTTTAACATCATCACCTCGCTAGGGCTGATGGTGATGGAGAAGCAGGGCGAGGTCGCTATCCTGCAAACCCAGGGGCTGACGCCGCGGCAGATCATGGCCGTGTTTATGGTGCAGGGGGCCAGCGCCGGTATCATCGGCGCGCTGCTCGGGGCGGTGCTGGGTGCGCTGCTTGCCAGCCAGCTCAACAATTTAATGCCGATCATCGGCGCGCTGCTTGACGGCGCGGCGCTGCCGGTGGCCATCGAGCCGCTGCAGGTGGTCGGTATTGCGCTGGCCGCGATGGCCATTGCGCTGCTTTCTACGCTTTATCCTTCCTGGCGCGCTGCCGCCACTCAACCCGCTGAGGCTTTACGTTATGAATAAGATCCTGTTGCAATGCGACAACCTGTCCAAACGCTATCAGGAAGGCACTGTGCAAACCGACGTGCTGCACAATGTGAGCTTTAGCGTGGGCGAAGGCGAGATGATGGCGATTGTCGGCAGCTCCGGCTCCGGTAAAAGTACCTTATTACATCTGCTGGGCGGGCTGGATACCCCAACCAACGGCGACGTGATTTTCTCCGGCCAGCCGATGAGCAAAATGTCCTCAGCAGCGAAGGCCGAGCTGCGTAACCGCGAGCTGGGCTTTATCTACCAGTTCCACCACCTGCTGCCGGACTTCACGGCGCTGGAAAACGTGGCGATGCCGCTGCTGATTGGCAAAAAGAAACCGGCAGAAATTAACGCCCGCGCCAGCGACATGCTGAAAGCGGTAGGGCTGGGCCATCGCGGAAACCACCGTCCGTCGGAGCTGTCCGGCGGCGAGCGTCAGCGCGTGGCGATTGCCCGTGCGCTGGTCAACAACCCGCGTCTGGTGCTGGCGGATGAGCCTACCGGTAACCTGGACGCGCGCAACGCGGACAGTATTTTCCAGCTTCTGGGCGAGCTGAACGCCTCGCAGGGCACCGCGTTTCTGGTGGTGACCCACGATCTGCAGCTGGCAAAACGCATGGGGCGCCAGCTTGAGATGCGCGACGGCCATCTGAACGCGGAACTGACCCTGATGGGAGCAGAGTAATGGCGTCACCGTTATCGTTACTCATCGGTTTACGTTTTAGCCGCGGCCGCCGTCGCGGCGGCATGGTGTCGCTGATCTCCGTTATCTCGACCATCGGTATTGCGCTGGGTGTGGCGGTGCTGATCGTGGGCTTAAGCGCCATGAACGGTTTCGAGCGCGAGCTGAATAACCGCATTCTGGCGGTGGTGCCGCACGGGGAGATCGAACCGGTTAACCAGCCGTGGACGAACTGGAGCGATGCGCTCACCAAAGTTGAAAAAGTGCCGGGCATCGCTGCGGCCGCGCCCTACATTAACTTTACCGGGCTGGTGGAGAGCGGGGTAAACCTGCGCGCCATTCAGGTGAAAGGGGTGAACCCGGCGCAGGAAGCGCGCCTCAGCGCGCTGCCGAACTACGTGCAGAACGGCGCGTGGGCCAACTTCAGGGCGGGCGAGCAGCAGATCATCATGGGTAAAGGCGTTGCTGATGCCCTGAAGGTGAAGCAGGGCGACTGGGTGTCAATCATGATCCCGAATGCCAGCGCCGATCACAAACTGCAGCAGCCAAAGCGCGTGCGCCTGCACGTTACCGGTATTCTTCAGCTGAGCGGTCAGCTTGACCACAGCTTTGCGATGGTGCCGATGGAGGATGCACGCCAGTATCTCGACATGGGCGACAGCGTGACGGGCATTGCCATTAAGGTGAACGACGTCTTTAACGCTAACAAACTGGTGCGCGACGCGGGCAGCGTGACCAATAACTATGTCTACATCAAAAGCTGGATCGGCACTTACGGCTATATGTACCGTGATATCCAGATGATCCGCGCCATTATGTATCTGGCGATGGTGCTGGTGATCGGTGTCGCGTGCTTTAATATCGTCTCGACGCTGGTGATGGCGGTCAAAGACAAGAGCGGCGACATCGCCGTGCTGCGTACCCTTGGGGCAAAAGACGGTCTTATTCGCGCCATTTTCGTCTGGTACGGTTTGCTGGCAGGACTGTTCGGCAGCCTGTGCGGCGTGGTGATTGGCGTGGTGGTTTCCCTGCAGCTAACGCCGATTATCAACGGGATTGAAAAGCTTATTGGTCACCAGTTCCTGTCGGGTGATATCTATTTTATTGACTTCCTGCCGTCTGAACTGCACTGGCTGGATGTTTTTTATGTGCTGCTTACAGCACTTTTACTGAGTCTGCTGGCAAGCTGGTATCCGGCGCGTCGCGCAAGCCGAATTGATCCGGCGAGGGTATTAAGTGGCCAGTAATTACGTCACGATCTAGCGGCTTTCGGGTCGCCAGATCGAAAGAGGAATGCGTTATGTATTATGGATTTGATATTGGCGGCACCAAGATTGCGCTCGGCGTGTTTGATAAAGACCTCAAACTGCAGTGGGAAACCCGCGTTCCCACGCCGCGCGACAGCTACGATGAATTTTTAACCGCCATTGCCGCGCTGGTGGCGCAGGCCGATGAACGCTTTGGCGTGAAAGGCAGCGTCGGCATTGGTATTCCGGGCATGCCCGAAACCGACGACGGTACGCTTTACGCGGCCAACGTGCCTGCCGCCAGCGGTAAACCGCTGCGCGCCGATCTCTCTGCGCTCCTTGAACGCGACGTGCGTTTAGATAACGACGCCAACTGCTTTGCGCTCTCCGAAGCCTGGGATGATGAGTTCCGTCAATATCCGCTGGTGATGGGGCTGATCCTCGGTACCGGCGTCGGCGGAGGAATCGTCATCAACGGTAAGCCCATCACCGGCCGCAGCTACATCACCGGCGAGTTTGGTCATATCCGCCTGCCGGTGGATGCGCTGGAGGTCGTTGGCCGTGATTTCCCGCTGACCCGCTGCGGCTGCGGGCAGCACGGCTGTATTGAGAACTACCTGTCAGGCCGCGGGTTTGCATGGCTTTACGAACACTTCTATCATCAGAAACTTGAGGCCCCTCAAATCATTACCCTGTGGGAGCAAGGGGATGCGCAGGCGCGTGAGCACGTCGAGCGCTATCTGGATCTGCTGGCGGTGTGTCTGGGCAATATTCTCACTATCGTCGACCCGGATCTGCTGGTGATTGGGGGAGGGCTCTCAAACTTTACCGCGATTACGGAACGGTTGTCCGGGCGTTTGCCCCGACATTTATTGCCGGTTGCCCGCGTGCCGCGTATTGAACGCGCGCGACACGGGGACGCAGGAGGCATGCGCGGAGCCGCATTCCTTCATCTCACCGATTAGTTTACGAGGTTTCTATGCTGTCGCGTCGCCAGGGTCGACTCAGCCGTTTTCGCAAAAACAAACGCCGCTTGCGTGAGCGTCTGCGCCAGCGGATCTTTTTCAGAGACAGAATGATGCCAGAAGCGATGGATAAACCCAGAGTGGTGGTGCTGACCGGGGCGGGGATCTCCGCCGAGTCAGGAATTCGAACCTTCCGCGCGGCGGACGGGCTGTGGGAAGAGCACCGCGTGGAGGATGTCGCCACGCCGGAAGGCTTTGCCCGCGACCCGGATCTCGTGCAGGCGTTTTACAACGCCCGCCGTCGTCAGCTTCAGCAGCCTGACGTCGCGCCGAATGCCGCGCATCTGGCGCTGGCGAAGCTGGAAGAGGCGCTGGGCGATCGTTTTCTGCTGGTGACGCAGAATATCGACAACCTTCACGAGCGGGCCGGCAACAAGAACATCATCCATATGCACGGCGAGCTGCTCAAGGTTCGCTGCGCCTGGAGCGGTCAGGTGCTGGACTGGAAAGAGGACGTGCTGCCGGAGGATAAGTGCCACTGCTGCCAGTTCCCGTCGCGCCTGCGTCCGCACGTGGTCTGGTTCGGCGAAATGCCGCTGGGAATGGATGAGATCTACAGCGCGCTGGCGATGGCCGACGTGTTTATCGCCATCGGCACATCCGGCCATGTTTATCCGGCGGCGGGGTTTGTCCACGAAGCGCGACTGCACGGCGCGCATACCGTTGAACTCAATCTTGAGCCAAGCCAGGTGGGCAGCGAGTTTGAAGAGAAACACTACGGTCTGGCAAGCACGGTTGTTCCTGAGTTTGTCGACAAGCTGCTGAAAGGTCTGTAACGCGAATCGCGTGAAAAGGCACCCGCTGGACGGGTGCCTTTTTATTTAAGAATGAAAGAACGCCAGCGTCTTCTCCAGCGATTTAGCCTGCTCGTCCAGCGAGAGCGCCGCCGCAGAGATCTGCTGAACCAGAGAGGCGTTCTGCTGGGTGGTGCTGTCCATCTGGTTAACGGCGGTACTGACCTGGCTAATCCCCCGATTCTGCTCGTCCAGCGCCTGGACAATGTCGTTGATGACCAGATGCACGTGCGACACCGCCTCAATCACCTGTTTCATCATTACGCCGGTTTCATTGACCAGCTCGACGCCTTTGCTGACGCGGCCTGAGGACTCGGCAATCAGCTGAGAGATCTCTTTGGCCGCGTTGGCGCTTCGCTGCGCAAGGTTGCGTACTTCACCTGCGACTACCGCGAAACCGCGTCCCTGTTCACCCGCGCGCGCCGCTTCAACGGCAGCATTCAGCGCCAGGATATTGGTCTGGAAGGCGATGCCATCGACGATACTGTTAATCTCACCGATCTTGCGCGCGCTCTCATCAATCTCGCCGATCACCACGACCACGTCGTTCACCAGCGTTTCGCCATGCCCGGCAAGGCTCGCGGCGCGATCGGTCAGGGTGGTCGCCTTGTGGGCGTTGTCGGCATTGTTCTTCACCGTAACCGAAATCTCTTCCATGCTGGCAGCGGTTTCAACAATCGCCGCCGCCTGTTCCTCGGTACGCGAGGCGAGGTCAAGGTTGCCCGCCGAAATTTCGCTGGTCCCGCCGTGCACGGAGTGGCTGGCTTCGCTGATGTTGTCGACGATGCGCTTGAGCTGCGTCTGCATGGTGTGCAGGGCATAAAAAATGCTGTGGGTATCCCCGGATCGCACCGGGATGGTGTTGTTCAGATCCCCGCGGGCGACGGCCAGGGCGATCCCGGCGGCCTCGGAAGGTTCTCCCCCCACCGGACGATCAACCTTGCGGGTAAAAATCTGGGCCATCACCAGGCTAACCGCAACGATGCTTAACACCATCATGACGATGGCCTTCAGTAAAAATGCGCGCGCTTCGGCCATCACTTCGCTGACCGGGGTGATGATGGCGAGTTTCCACGGCGTCTGGCTATTACCGACGGCGATCGCCTGCCAGGTGATAAATACCTCTTCTTTCAGCAGCGGATCGTTTACCCGGGTGACGTCATGTCCTGCAATTTGACCCGCGTAAGGCTTGCCTGCCGCACCTTTGTCCGGGCTGGACACCACGTTATTGCCCGCAGACAGGAGCAGGGCGTAGCCTGTGCCGTTCCACGGTTTAATGGCGCCAATCATGGACTGCAGCGTGGCGAGCGAGAAGTCAGAGGTGACTGAGCCCAGAAACTGACCGTCACGCATGATGGGGGCGGCAATTGAGGTGAGCATCACGTCCACGCCGTTGTAGGGGTAAATATAGGGTTCGATGATCACATCTTTATGCCGCTGTTTCGGCAACAGATAGTAATCACCGCTGCCGGGCGTTTCGATGTCCGTCAGCAGGTGCAATGTCGGTTTGCCGGTGGCATCGCGGTCGACGTAGCGGGCGTAGCGCCCGGCAGGATCTTCGCCGCTCTGACCGGCAAAGACGGCATCTTTATCGTCAAACGCGTTGGGCTCAAAGGCCATCGACATGGAGAGAAACGACGGGTGAGCCGAGAGGAAGTGGACGAGCAGCTGGTTCAGGCTCTGGCGGTCGGAAATGCCCGCTTCGCGTAGCGCGAGGGCGCTGTTGCCCATATCCCGGGCGGCAGTCAGGGCAGAATCCAGCTGTTTGCTGACCTGTAAAGCGTGTACCTCGGCTATCTGGCGGATATGGTTTTTGGCCAGCACCTCTTGCTGCGCCATCCATTGCCACATCATAAACCCGATCGTTGCCGTAAAGCCCACCGTCACGGTGAGGAAAATGGACAATAGCATCAACGTCTTGACTCTTATTTTTTGTCTTCGGACCATGGCGTCTTTCATTCTCATCTCCCGTAATGTCGTGCATGTCGGGCAGGCACAAAGTACTTATCGGATATTTCATCCCCTTTCTGTAGAGCGAAGGATATATTTAATTTAAATCCAGACGGTTAATTCCTGTTAATTAGTGTGGATGCTTTTATTTTGTGCATTCAATCAAAATAGTGCTCGATAAAACTCGTTATCGTCGTGTAGAAAGAGGATGCTAATAAATATAAAGTGGTAGAGGAGGATGGGATATGTACGGATTTATCGCGCGACAACCCATTTTTAACCCTGAAATGAATACCGTAGCCTATGAGCTGCTTTTCAGAGACGGGATGACAAATCGTTTTCCGGATGTGTCGGCAGAATATGCCACGTCCAGGATGATATCAGATCAGTTCTTATGTGTGCCGTCCCAGCGCATTGCCGGGGCACATACGTCGTTTATTAATTTCCCTTCAAGGATGGTTATTGACCGCAGTGGAGAAGCGCTTGATAAAGAGAGCGTGGTGATTGAAATCCTTGAAGATGCTGTGCCGGGGGCCGAACTGCTGCAGGCCGTCAGGGAGATGAATGCGCACGGCTATCAGTTTGCGCTTGATGATTTCACCCTTGCGCCAGAATGGGATGTTTTTTTACCCTATATTTCAATCCTGAAATTCGACGTCAGAAATTATACCTTAGCGCAAATTAAAGCGTATCTGAAAGTACGTAAACATCTGACCGGTCATATTAAATATCTTGCTGAAAAAATTGAGACTAAAGAGGAATTCAACCAATACAGAGACGAGGGGTTTTCCCTTTTTCAGGGCTATTTTTTCTGCCGTCCAGAGGTCATTAAATATAAACGGCTGTCGCAAAATCAGCTGGCGATTTTTCGGCTGCAAATGGAGGTCGGACGCAATAAACCTGATTTTCGAATCATCGAGTCGTTGATAAAAACCGATCTCACGCTCTCTTATAAAATCATGCGCTATATGAAGCATACGGCGTTTAAACATGTCGGCGCCTGTAATTTCAGTAAGTTAACCCTGAGCGAGGTGCTCAGGTATCTTGGCGAAAACCAGCTCCGACGGTTTGTTGCCGTCGTGGTCCTCGCCAGTGCGGGCAATGACACCGTCAGCGAGCTTTACCCGCTGAGCATGATGCGCGGCAAATTTTGCGAACTGCTGGCTGAGACGATGAACGAACCTACTCTGGCTGAAAATGCGTTCATGTGCGGCCTGTTTTCTCTGCTCGATACCCTCCTGGAGCTTCCGATGGCAGAGCTGATGAAGCAAATTGCGGTACCGCAGAGCGTGAGCAACGCGCTGTGCCACCAGGAGGGACGGTTAGCCGACATGATTAACCTCTGCCGTTACTATGAACAGCAGCGGTGGGACGAGGCGACCCGGGTTCGTCAGGCGCTGGGCCTGTCAGATGAAGAGGTGGTTGAGGCGATGCGAAAGGCGACGCTCTGGGCTGGAGAGAATACGGTCAGTTAATCCTTCCTCACGCCGCGCAGGCGGCGTGAGGAAGAGCGCGATACCGGTTAGCGGCCCGCTTTTAACTTCTGGTAATACTCTTCATAGAGGCGGCTGGCGTCGCCGACATCGTTCTGCCACTCACCTTTGCTGATGGTTTCCGCATCCGGGTAGAGCGACTTATCGTTAGCCACTTCAGGCTTCAGCAGCTTGCGTGCGGCCAGGTTTGGCGTCGGGTATCCAATCGTCTCGGCAACCTGTTTCGCCACGTCCGGGCGCAGCAGGAAGTTAATCAGCTTCAGCGCCCCATCCACATTTTTCGCGTTAGCCGGAATGGAGAGGCTGTCCATCCAGAAGATCCCGCCTTCTTTTGGCCAGACTACCTCAAGCGGCGTACCGGCCTGGCGGGCCACATACGCGGAGCCGTTCCACACCATCCCCAGGTTTACTTCGCCTTCCATATACGGGTTTGCCGGGTTATCAGAGTTGAATGCCGCCACGTTAGGCATCAGCTTTTTCAGCTCGGCATATGCCGCTTCAATCTCTTTAGGATCCGTCGTGTTGCCAGAGTAGCCAAGCTTGCGCAGCGCCACCTGGAAGACTTCGCGCGCGTCGTCGGTCAACAGCAGGCTGCCTTTGTATTGCGGTTTCCACAGATCGGCCCAGCTTGTCACCGATTTCGGATCGACGGCCTCGCTGTTAACGCCAATCGCGGTTGCCCCCCAGATATACGGAATGGAGTAGTCGTTATTTGGGTCAAACGGCTTGTTGAGCATCTCAGGATCGAGGTTTGAAAAATGGGTTAGCTTCGTTTTGTCGATCTTCTGGATCATGCCCTCTTTGCGCATTTTGTCGACAAAATAGGTGGACGGAACCACCAGATCGTACGCGCCATCTTTGTAGGTTTTGAGCTTGGCGTACATGGTTTCATTCGACTCGTAGGTCGAGTAGATCACCTTGATGCCCGTCTCCTTGGTGAACTGCTCCAGCAGGCCCGGCGGCACGTACTCGGTCCAGTTGTAGAAGTAGAGCGTTTTGCTGTCATCAGCGTGTGCGGCACCCATACCAAGCACCAGCGCCGCAGCGGCGAGCATTTTTTTCATTTCATTGTCCCCTGAGATTTTGTTTTATCACGAGCAATAACCTGGCTGGCGATCATCAGAACCAGCGAAAACACCAGCAGAATGGTCGCCAGCGCGTTCACCTCAGGTGAAACGCCGACTTTCACCATCGAATAAATTTTCAACGGCAGAATTTCATAGCTCGGCCCGGTCACGAAGGAGGAGACCACCACGTCATCCATCGACAGGGTAAAGCTCAGCAGCCATCCGGCCGCCACGGCGGGCATCGCCAGCGGCAGGATGATTTTGCGCAGGATGGTCATCTCGCTGGCGCCCAGATCCTTCGCCGCCTCCAGCATACGCACGTCGAACCCTTTCAGGCGTGCAAATACCGTCACCACCACAAACGGCAGGCAGAAGGTGATATGGGAAAACAGCAGTGACCAGAAGCCAAGCTGAACGCCCAGCAGCATAAACAGCACCAGCAGCGAAATCGCCATCACGATGTCCGGGGACATCATCACCACAAACAGCATACCGCTGACGAACGGTTTTCCGCGGAATCGGTAGCGATACAACGCCACGGCGGTGAGCGAACCAATCAGCGTGGCGAAGGTGGCGGAGAAGATCGCCATCGTCAGTGAGTGCTGTGCGGCCTGCAGCAGGCTGTCGTTGTTCATCAGCAGGCTGTACCAGTCGGTGGTAAAGCCCTGCCAGTTAATCCCAAAGCGCGAGCTGTTAAACGAGTTCACGATCAAAATAATGATCGGGATATACAGGTAAGCGTAAATGGCGGTCATAAAACCGCCGCGAAGCAGTCGACCGATCATTCGAGTTCCACCTTCTTGTTCAGCAGCCGTGAGGCGCGCCAGTAAACCAGCAGCATCAGACCCATCACCACCGTCAATGTAATGCTGGTGGCGGAGCCGAACGGCCAGTCGCGAATGTTGAGGAACTGACTCTTGATCACATTCCCAATCAGCAGGTTTTTCGCGCCACCCATCAGGTCCGAAACGTAGAACAGACCCATGGCCGGAAGCATGACCAGCAGACAGCCCGCGATAATGCCGGGCATGGTCAGCGGAATGATAATGCGGATAAAGGTCTGGAACTTGCTGGCACCCAGATCTTTTGCCGCTTCCAGCAGCGGTTTATCCAGCTTCTCAATGCTGGAGTAGAGCGGCATCACCATAAACGGCAGCAGGATATAGACCAGACCCACAATTACCGCGCTCGGGGTAAACATGATGCGGATCGGCGTATCAATCACCCCCAGCCACAGCAGAAATTCATTGAGGTAGCCTTTGGTGCTGAGGAAGATTTTCAGCCCGTAGATGCGAATCAGCGAGTTGGTCCAGAACGGCACAATCAGCAGAAACAACAGCAGCGGACGCACCTTTTGCGGCAGACCCGCGAGGAACCATGCGAACGGATAACCCAGCACCAGGCAGGCAATGGTGGCAATCAGCGCCATATTGAGCGAATGCAGCAGCACGTCAAAATAGAGCGGATCGAGCAGGCGCGCGTAGTTGTCCAGCGTAAAAACCAGCGAAACGAAGTTTGTGTCGTCACGGGTCAGGAAGCTGGTGGCGATGATCATCAGGTTGGGTAAAAAGACAAACAACACAAGCCAACCGACGATCGTGGCAATCACCACATTCTGGAACTTACTTGTGTTCTTCATCAGCCAGTACAACCTCCCAGCTTTCTACCCAGTTGATAACCATTTTCTGGTCGAGAGAGTGGTCGAAGTCCGGGTCGTCCTCGTTAAAGAACTCGCTGACCATCACCATTTTGCCGTTCTCCAGCTCGACGACAGACTCCAGCGTCATCCCTTTGTAGTTGCGCTCGCGGATATAGCCGATTAACCCTTCGGCCTCGGCATTGCCGTGGATTTCATCGACGCGCAGATCTTCCGGGCGCAGCAGAACGTTGAGCTTTTGTCCCTTTTCGACGGGGAAATGCACCGTGATGGCGCACTCGCGTCCTTCGACGCACGCGCGAACGCGCTGGTCATCCAGACGCTCAATCACCGTGGCGTCGAAGATATTGATCTCACCAATGAAGCTGGCGACAAACAGATTTTTCGGCTCTTCGTAGATTTCACGCGGCGTGCCGTCCTGCTCGATTTTGCCGTCGCGCATCACCACGATGCGGTCGGACATGGTCAGGGCTTCTTCCTGGTCGTGGGTGACGAAGACAAAGGTAATGCCGAGCTTGCGCTGCAGGGCTTTAAGCTCGTTCTGCATCTGCTTGCGCAGCTTGTAATCCAGCGCGGAGAGGGATTCATCCAGCAGGAGCAGACGCGGCTTGTTGACCACGGCGCGGGCGATGGCCACGCGCTGCTGCTGGCCGCCGGAAAGCTGATGCGGTTTTCGCTGGGCAAACGTCTCGAGCTGCACCATGCGCAGGGCTTCGGTGACGCGCGGTTCGATCTCACTCGCCGGGGTTTTTTGCATCCGCAGGCCAAACGCCACGTTTTCAAACACGGTCATGTGCGGGAAGAGGGCATAGCTCTGAAAGACAGTGTTGACGTGGCGGTCTTCGGCGGGAACCTGGGTGATGTCCTGACTTTCAAGATGGATATGGCCGTTATCGACGCTTTCCAGCCCGGCGATAAGGCGCAGTACGGTGGTTTTGCCGCAGCCGGAGGGGCCAAGCAGCGTCAGAAACTCACCGTCATTGATGGTGAGAGTGAGGTCGGAAATGACGTCTTTGCCATCAAAACTTTTACGAATTCGTTCCAGTTGCACCAGCGGTGAACGTGAACGGGATTGTGTATTCAATTTTTGCGCTGTCCCATATAGACGCCTCAGGCAGCAGACTGAAGCGGGGTTTGTGTGTAACCACCTTGGTGACTCGTAATGAGGGCGGACATTCTACGGCAATCCCCCGCAATCGCCAATCCTTGTCACTGATTCATAAGCTACATTTACTAACGCATAACGATATAAACGGAATCTATGGTCACTCCCGTTTTTGCAACACCGATTTTGACGACAAGTTGGCTTGCTTGAATCTATCCGGCGTCTGAATGGGATTTTATTCCCGCGCCTTGATGAGTTCCGCGCCTGATGAACCTCCAG